>CAYOCT010000071.1:0-34729 GCA_964402555.1 uncultured Nitrospiraceae bacterium
TGAGCGCCGTTGTGCCGAGCGGTCCCTTATGCGTCGGCGTGAGCACCTGCACGTCGCGCAGGATATCGAAGCCGAGCTTCTCCTCGAGCACGTTCTCGAAGAGTTCGCGCAGGCACTTGTCCACGCCCATCGGGTCCGTGAACTGGTCCACGAGGTACCACGCGCAACGCCCGTCGGGACGCTTGTCGCTGGTCTTGCGCACGTCACCGGTCAGTATGGCCGCCGAGTTCTCCTTGAGCACGCCGGCCTGACGCACGCAGACGTCGAGGATGGTCGTGGGCACGGCCCGCGTCTGGATGAGATCGCGCAGGATGTTGCCGGGACCGACCGGCGGCAACTGGTTATGGTCGCCCACGAGCACCACGGCGGTCCGTTTGAGGTCGATGGCTTGGAATAGATGCCACGCCAGCGACACGTCCGTCATCGAGACCTCGTCCACAATGAGCAGGTCCGCCTCGATGGGGTCATCCGGTCCCTTGGCGAAGGCGCTTCCGTCGTAACCGAGCAGGCGGTGAATCGTCTTGGCCTCGCGGCTGGAGAGTTCCTCGATACGCTTGGCGGCCTTACCCGTGGGCGCCGTCAGCGCCACATCGAGTCCCAGTTCCTCACTGGCTGCCGCGATGGCGGACACGCAGAAGCTCTTGCCGACGCCCGCGCCACCGGAGATGAGGCTGATACGCCGGGTCAACGCCGTCCGCACGGCCTGCGCCTGTTTGGCGTTGAGGCTGGGGCAGACGCGCTCGAGTACGGTATCCAGGTCAGGGACGTCAACGCGAGCGACCTCTTCCGCGCCTTGGGCGAACCATTGGGCCAGCATTGTTTCCTGCTCATGGATGAACGGTAACGCCGCCACGAGACGTCCGCCCAGATCGGCGCACGCGAGTTGGTTTTCGCGGATGAGCGCGTCGAGTTCCATCTCGATACGTTCGCGGCTGTCCAGGCAATCCATGATGAGCAGAGTATTGGCGCGGTCGATGAGGTCCTCGCACTCGACCCAGCAGTCGCCTTGGCTCACGGCGTCATGTATGCAATGCAGGATGCCCGCCCGGATGCGCGGCTGGTGTTCCTTGGGCGTGCCCATCTTGCGCGCAATCTGGTCCACCTTCTTGAAGCCCAGCCCCTTGATCTCGCGCAGGATGTGGTAGGGATTGTCCTCCAGCACGGCCTGCGCGTTGTTGCCGAGTTTCTCGATGAGCGTCCCGGCCTGATGATGCGTCAGCCCGAAGGCCGACAACCATGTCATCACCGCGTTGAACCGCCGCGAGGTCATCCACACGGTGCGCAAATTCTCGATGACGGAAACGGGGACCTTCGCGACCTCCGCGATGCGCTCCGGTGAATGCAGGAGCACGTCCTCGAAGTCTTCTCCGAAGGCATGCGCGATCTTCGCCGCGCGCGTCGGACCGATTCCCTTCACCTCGGGATGGTTCGCGATATAGCGCGCCAAGCCTTCGGGGTCGCCGGGCATCTCCACCTCGACATGGTCGACCTTGAACTGCTGGCCATAGTCGGGATGGGTTTCCCAATGCCCGGCCAGCGCCACGTGCTGCCCTTCCACGGCGAAGAGGTTGCCTGCGAAAGAGCGGGACCTTCCGTCCACGTCGCGGAGTCGGCCCGCCGAAAACTTTGGCCCGGCGTAGAAAACCTTCTCGATGTTTCCACGAAGGATCGTTTTTCGCGTTTGATTCACAATGCTCACTCCCAGTACCATTTTGGACGTGGCGCGACACCGCGCTGCCCACCTCTGGTTACATACCGGAAGGAAGGGAATACTGACGGGAAAGCAATATTTTCGGAAGATGAACAGAAGCCAAAGCAGAAAACACAAGGACGTATCAGGAATTGATACAGGCAATTGAAGAACCACCAGGTAACCGCTGTCACTAATTTCTAGCATTGGTCCGACAGAAAGGAGGAATCGCATGGCAATTCGTCAATCGGTACTAATTCAGAAGTCCACGGAGTACCGGGAGGTCCTTCACGAAAGCCTGCATCAGTCGGTATTTCTCGGCAAAGCCAAATCGGCCTTTCTTTGCCATAGCCACAAGGACGAGAGTTTGGTCAAGGGCCTGATTGCATTCTTTCAAGAAATGAACGTGGATCTCTACATCGACTGGAAGGACCACTCCATGCCTGACACTCCGAACTCTGAAACTGCCAAGAGAATTCAGAAGGCGATCACGACTCGTGAAATATTTCTCTTTCTAGCCACGGCAAATGCGAAGGCGTCTCGTTGGTGTCCTTGGGAGATCGGATACGCAGACTCGAGCCAGCGCAAGATATTCATCATCCCGACAAGCGATAATGCGGGAACATACGGAAACGAGTATCTTCAGCTCTATGCCAAGATCGATATGGGCACGGGCGAAACCCAATCTGGGCTTGCCATATTCAATGCAGGCACGACAAGAGGCGAGTGGCTCTCAACGAAATCATTGCGCTAGGAGGTGCATATGGAAACCGATGTGCTTCACAAGGAGATAGACCTCATACAGGCATGTATTACACGAATGGCGAGTAATTCCTTCTTGCTCAAAGGATGGACCGTGTCAATCATTGCGGTCATCTTGGCCTTGGCTGACAAGGCACTGGAACCGGCGCTACTCAGCGCAGTTGTGCTTATACCTTTGTTTAGCTTTTGGTATCTTGATGCGTTTTTTCTCAGAACAGAGAGAATGTACCGCAAGATGTATGAGTGGGTTGTTGAAAAGCGATGTGCCGGCGATAACAGTTTTCTGTACGATCTAAACCCAGACCGCTTTGCGGCGGGCGTCGACAGTACACGAAAGACTATGTGGTCGATTTCGCTACGTTGGTTCTATGGAATCCCAACGTTGATCACCTTTGCGATGATTGCCGTGAGAGTATATCTGAAATGCGGAGGTACAGGGATATGATGGTGCACAGACCTCAAGTGTTCTACAGCTTTCACTTTGACAACGACGTCTTCCGGGTTCAACAGATACGTAATATCGGAGTTATTGAGGGCAACGAGCCGGTCTCCAAAAACGACTGGGAACAAGCACGCAGAACACCTGGCGGCATTGAGCGATGGATCGACACTAACATGAAGTACAAGTCATGCGTAGTTGTGTTGATCGGTTCTGAAACATACCTCCGCCCCTGGGTGCGTTATGAAATCGCAAAGGGCTGGGATGATGGAAAAGGTGTTGTTGGAATCTACATTCACAACTTGCGAGATCCGCGAACTCCCAACATGCCACCTTACTACGGGCGATCTGCACAAGGTTCAAATCCATTCGCGCAGGTAACACTGCAGAACGGCGCTACACTTGCGCAGTATGTTCCATGTTTCGATCCAAATCCCTCGGATGCCTATGGGGACATCGCCCAAAACTTGCTAAGTTGGATAGGCTGCGCAGCCAGACGAACGTGATAGATTTCGCGCCCCCCAAGGCGGCTTCCCTAATATGTGAAGCCTGCTGTGTTCCTCTCACTCGATACATACATTGCTCGCCCGCCAACACCGCTCGAGATACGCCTCGACAAATTGCCGCGCCGTCTGCCGGTCTCCGCAGAAAAAAACCGGCGTGCGATAGTCGATGCAGATGGACAGGATTGTTCCGAGAACAGCGTTTGGATGCGCCGCGGATGGATACGCGCCTTCGAGCACATCGCGCAGCGGCGCCTCGACAACGACACAGGCGTGGTCGTAGGCGGCCAGCTTGCGCAGTTCCTCGCGGAAGCGCGTTCGCGAATGGGTGACGGTCTGAACGAAGTCCGGCAGGGATTTGCGTTCGACGGCCACTCTGCCTTCCAGTCCCGCAATCGAATAGTCGCCCGCGTCCAGCTTGCGAGTGATGGCCGGCCTCGAGAACGAGTAGCCATGTTGCTCGCGCGTATCGACGACAATCGTGTACGTAGATTCGAGCATTTGCCTCTCCCTGCTCAGCCAGTTATTGCCCTGCATCGCCATGCCTGTCCGTGCCGATCCTGGCCGGTCCGTACCCCGGCGTTCCCAGCCTTGCCTGTCCACGCCTCGCCAGTCCGTGCCACGCATCCCTCGGTCTCGCTGGTTTCTGGCATCCGCCCGAACAAGGACCGCCCATCAGAACGGCAGCACGTCGTCTGAACCGCCTCCCCGGCTCGCGGTATGTTCGGGTGGCACATCGATCTGGATGCGCCGCTGGAAGTAGACGTTTGTGTACTCGCCGCGGGTCTGTTTCTTGACCTCCAACTGAACGTCAAGCAGCTCGCCCAGCCTGTTCGGTAGGCTGGAGAGCTTCAAGCCGGCAACGTCCATACCGCAGATGGCCAAGTCGTTCTTGAGCCACTTCACGTTCTCCGGGCTGGCGATCATGTTGTTGCGGAAGAGATAACGCCCCGCGCAGCGCGGCCCGGCGATCTTGAGTTGCCACTTGAGCATGGGAGCGTTGGTCTGCTTGGACCGGGCCATCTCGACCTTGTCCACCAGCACCTGGTACTTGCCGTCGGGCGGTTCATCGAATTCCTTCTCCTCGACCGGCGCGCCGGCGAAGTCGTCGTCGTATTGGGCCAGGTCGAAATCGTCGTGTTCGTTGTTGGGGTAACCGTCGGTTTGCATGCGAGTTTCTCCTCTCGATTTGTTTGCGCGGTTCAAGATTCTTTCCATTCGACCACCAGGAACTTGCCGAAAGGTCCCTTGCAATCGGGTCTAAAATCTCCCAGTCCGATACGCTTCCCCGCGGTATCGACGATCTCCCGAAGAAGCGGGACCGGGACGATCTCGTCATCGAGCGTCATGGAGAAAGCGATGCGCCAGTCGAAGAAAACCGGCCGGTAACGCAACAGGCGTCCGCCCGTTGCGGGATTGCGGATGGGACGCGAGTCCACGGCCCAGGAACCTTTGCTTTGGATCGGATAATAAATGTCGTCGAAGCTCAGACAGGCGGCGATCAGGCTGCTGCGTTGCGTGGTGACCTTCGTTTTTCCAGCTTTGAAGAAGCGCCCCCCTTCCATGATGGACCGGAAGATGTTGGGTTGGGGCATGATGGGGCGGCCCTCCTCGTCCAGGTGCAACCTGGAAAAGGCTTCTTCTTTTGGGTTGGCCGCTCCCTTGTAGGCGGCAGTGGAACCGTTCGTCGCGCTAAGCTGCGCCGCGTCGGTGAACTTATTCACCAGCAGCGGAGTAATCCCCTCGATGACCACGTGAAGATGTTTCATGACGTTTCCTTTCCTTTATCCATGCCTTGGCATGCCATTCCCAGCCGGGGCCTGCGATGCCAATCCAAAGCGAGCCATGCCTATCCAGGCCGTGCCCTGGAAAAGATAACCCGGCGCGCTACTCGCCGCCGATCGCTTTTTTCAGGGCGCCGTTGAGCGCGTCCCATGACATCGGTATGATTTCGGGCAACCGGCCCGTGCGGTCGCCCGCTTCCACCGCCGTACTCGGCTTGGTGCGGATGACGCGCCGGGATTCTTTCGTTTCGGGGTCCGGTTCCACGTCGAACAGGAAGACGAAATCCGTCATCCCGATGATCTGCTTGCGCACGCGATCGGGAAGGGTCGGCACAATGCGCGTGATGCGCCCCGTGCGCGTTTCCAATTCCTTTTCCTCGGCATGGGAGACGAAGATCAGTCCCGGCGGCAATGCCGCCAGTTTGCTGATGACGCGCCAAAACTCGTTTGTCACCAGCGCGTACCCCTTTCCGTATCCGAGGTCGCTTTCGTGTTTGATGCCGTTCTGGCGGCACACATGTTCGACGCAATAGCGCAGTGCGGCGTCGATGGTGTCGATAACGATAGTCCGGAAGGGGTGTTTTTCCTGCTCGACCGCCCTGCAAACCTCGAGGAATTCGGGCCAGGACGCGATTCTGGATTCAAAGACGGACAGCGCATTCGTGCCCGGTTCGCATGAGAGGAACAGCGTGTCGGGAATCTGTGCGCACATGCTGGATTTTCCGGTCTTGGGGCGTCCGTAGATCAGCATTGTGTAATCCGACAGGGATTTCTTGGGCGTTGTCTTCGCGGTCGGCAATGGCATGGCATGAGTCTCCTTTGGTCAGAAAATGGGTTTGTCCTGGGCATCCTCGCCGCCGCGCAGTTCGGTGTGCGGCGCCTCGCGGCGATAGAAGTTTTCGATGACGTTGGGGTTGCCGCCCGAGCGGCATAGCGCGAAATACGGGCAGGGGCGGCCGTACGTGAAGCATTGGGAAGTGTTCTGGTAGAAGACGCCCCGGCGGCGCGCGTCGAGGAAAGACCGCGTCAGTTCCCAGAGTTCGGCGCGAAGCGTGTCGAACTGGTCGCGGCTGACGAACAGCATTTCGCGATGGAAAGCGTCCGGCTGTGCGTACCACTCGGCCAGCCGCGCCTGGAACTCCTCGTCCGTCTCCGGTTCGCGGCGTTTCGCGGAGGTCTTGCCGGTCTTGGACTTGGCGATGAGTTCCGCGCAGCGCGCCTCATACTCGGCCTCGGTTTCACCCTGTTTCTGGCGCAGTTTCGCTTTGGCGAGGATGTTGTAGATGACGCCGCTGATACGCCAGCCCAAGGTCTGCTCGATGTACCAGCAATAGAGCTGTATCTGGAAGTCGCCCCAGAGCCGTTCCAGGTAGCCGGAATCGATCTGCGAGGCCGTCTTGTGTTCAATGAGCCAGTATTGGCCGTCCTTACGGACGATGCCGTCCACCTTGCCCGCGAGTGAGAAACTGCGCGAGGGTGCGCCCGTGGCGGGGTTGACGATCTTTTCCTCGAAGCCCTTCTCCAGTGCGACGATCTCGAAGTCTTCCTCGGGATAGCGCTCGGCGTAGGCTTTGACCATTGCCGTGGCGAGGTGCCACTCCGCGAGCAGTTTTTCGTCGCCGCACCGGTTTGCGTAGGTGCGATCAAGGTGTTCGAGCACGCGGTCGAGGTCGCGATGGCGGTGCCAGAGTTCGAGGCACGTATGTATCACCGCGCCAAACGCCAGATTGTGGTCGCTCTCCAGCGGCACGAGCTCTTTCAGGTACCGCCATTCGCAGGCCTTACGGCAGTTGCGGAAGGCGGACCACATCGAATAGGTAGTGCGCATCTTCTCGCTCATACCGCCGCTCCCATCCGAATGTGGATTTCCGAATGCGGATTGCGGAATGATGAGGCGCGCCGGCCTTCCCCGTTCGGTTTTCCGTGTTCCATCCCGCATTCCGTGTTCCGCATTCCGCATCTGGAAATGTCCACGGCCTTCTCGCCATACTCGCGGGTGACATAGCCGGTGAAAATCTTCGCGAGGTCCGCGCCGATGCGCGTGCCCGCGTCGATAAGGCAGATGCGCCGGTCCTTGTCCAGCCGGAAACGCCCATCCATCCGGACGCGCGCCCGGCCGTGGAGGCTCTCGACGGCCATCAAAGCCAGCGTGAGGGTTTCTTCGATGTCGCGCGCGGGCACCGCCCGGGCGAAGCGGTAACGGTAGCTGTGATTTTTCATGGGTACTCCCTTCAGAGATTTCCGTGTTTCGCCCGAGGCCTCGGCGCTGAGCGGCGCCGCGTTGACACCGCTCACTGGTTACTTACCGGAGCCTCGTGGAAACTGTCGGGTGTCAGGCCACGTAGTCGCCGAGACCGGCCTCGGCGAGAAGTGCGCGCAGTTTCTTGAGGCGCCCATAGAGCGTGGTGCGGGGAATCCCCAGGTCTTTCGATACGCGCCGGATATTTCCCGTGAGCAGGCAATCCCAGAGGCGGCGCAAATCGTCCGGCATCGTGTCCAGCGCTTCCCGGAGATCCACCATGAGGTTCAAAACCTCATCCGAGCCGATTGCTTGATCGGAGATCTGCTCGGCAAGGGGATCGTCGTTGGGGTTATCGCCGGAGACTGGCGGTTCATCGAGCGAGGTTCGACAACGCCGCCAATCGCGGCACTGGGCGTGCCGTTCCGTGATTAGGGCGGAGAGTTTGTGTTCGACGATGCGAGCCATGAAAGTCGTTTCGCGTGCGCGCCGCGAGTCGTACTTCGGCAGCCGGATATAGAGGTCTATGGCGAGTTCCTGTTCGATATCCTCGAGATCGGACGCCTGAAACCCCGCCTTGCCGATGATTTGCCGTGCTTTATGTTTGATGAGATTGCGGGCGTAGCCGCCCAGTTCGTCATAGTGATTCTTGGTGTTCATGAGTCGCCTCCTCGGCGCGAGGAGGAGGCGCGTGGGTGTCGCGGCAGGCCGGGAGCAGGGGTAGACGAAGAAGGCGGAGGCCGTTGTGGAATCGCCTGTCAACCGGTGTGTTCCGGTGCGGCGACACCCACAACGACCTCCGCCATGCGGCCAGTCAATTGTCCAGTGTCGTTAAAATGTCTTCGTAGTCAGACGGCCTGCTCTTCGACCGTCATCCCGAAGGGCAGACCTGCCTTGATCTCCAACTGTTTGATGATTCCGTTGCCCAGCCGCTCGAAGCTCTCGAACATTTCGACGACATTGCGTTTGAGTTCGAAATCGTCCAGGGCGGCCTCCGGGCGTGGCTGGTTCTCGCCCCCGAACTTGATCTGCCGTTCCACCCGGGTCATCGGTGTGAATGCAGGTTCGCCATCGCGAACCTGAAGCTGGTGAATCCGTCCGAAGTTCACCTCCTGCATCATGTCGACGAGGCGTCTGCGTCCGGCGGAAAGGTCTGTTTTTTTGACTGGCATGTTGTATGCCCTCCTTCGGGTTGGTTCCATGAGCGTTCAGGCGACACCGCCTTTTGCGCTCGAAGCGAGGGCAATTTATCCCGAAATTTTCTCGGCAAAATGGGTCTGGACTGGTTTCTGGACTCTCCAGAAACGGCCCAACACAAAAAGAAAACAGGCCGCTATGCAATGACAGCGGCCCACGATGGAGGGAAGAAGAAATCCCCAAGAAACTGTTCTCTGGACTATTCTCTGGACTTGACAACCCCCTCGGCGAAACGCACGCCTTCGCGTTTTCTGAAGAGTATATCCACGCCCAGAAACTTGCGGATTTCCGTGAGCTGCTTCTGCATGCGGCCCGGCTCGGTGCTCGACCCAAAGTATTCTCCGCGCGTCCAGCCGGCGGCCTGCTGGAAGGTCTTGTGGGGAACCCAGCCGATGCCGATTTGGTCGTAAAGGATATTGAGGATCTTCGCCTTGATGGCCTTCTCCTGCCTGTAGAAAATGCCCTTGTCCGCGCCGTTCACCAGCCAACGGAAGTCACGGCCGTCGGAAATGCGTGCGACGACCGTAGCGCCTTCGACGACTTCGGGGAGTGTTGATGCTTCTGTTTTCCCCGGAATGACTTCCCGGAGCGGGAAACAGGGGAGAAAGCCAGTCCCGGAACATTCCAGATATCCATCGAGCGCCACGAACGCCGCGCCGCGCCGGCGGAGTTGGGCTACAGTGGCCGGTGGGCAAACACGTTGCGTAAGACCAAGCAGTATGAAGGGTGTATCTTCCGATAAGAGGAGGGAAGCCGCTGCCTTTGCGACAATGTCCGGCGCGCCGCTTAGCGAGGCAATGAGCGGCACGCGACATGCCGGCGCCAGAAACAGCGTTCCCAAACGAAACGTCATGGGAAAATCTGTGAGGGACTCTTGCTGGACCTCAACGCCAAGCACTTGCCCCAGATCACCAAGCAGCTTGCTTGTATCAATCTCATGGATGATGCAATCCCCTGGCGCCAGGGAAATGGAGGAAGCGCCCTCTGGACATACTGCGATAATATCCCGCTTGCCGTGTCTTACGATGCGCCGGGAACATCCTCGGGTACATTTGTCCGCACACAGGATGACCGTGGCCTCGCGGTCCGTCGGACGGAGATAGCGTGCGAAGCGGTCGAGACAAGGCCCGAGCAAGGTTCGCCACTCGAACATCACCCCGGCCTGCCCGGATGAGCGTTCAAGACGCCGCCATAAAGAGTTCGAGGTCGTCATAGTCTGCGTCCTGTTCGAAATTGATGAAACCGCGCTGGAGCATCCATCGCTCGATAATCTCGGCGTCATCGTCCCGTTTGTACTGTGCCTTGTTCTCCGAACTGATACACACCATTCTCGCCGACTTTGAATCCTCGAACTTGACCTCGAAAGTAGCCCGCGCAATCTTCGCCAGAATGGGGATGGAAGCGCCGCGGCGTTCCATGGCCGCGAATACGTCCTCGGCCTTGCGAATCTCGACCTCCCGATATTCTCCAAACCAATGGAAATGGATCTCCTTGAGCTTGACCCATTCCAGCCCATCGATGTCGGAACAGACCAGGGAGTTTTTACCATCGCGGCGGAGCGGTTCCAACGTGAACCGGCGCTGCCCATTGAAAAAATTGCCGTCTCCGAAAAGGCGCAGGCCGAAGACTTCCCGGTAGAGTTGCTTCAAGACTTTGCCGGTCGCGTTGATACGGATCTCTCCGGTCACCGGATTATATACGAGCACGTCGAACTTGGCCGGGCGGAAGGCGACGCTGGTGGATTCGCCTTTTTTTATCGCCGATTCGCGCGAGAACGGTTCACCGTGCCGGACGAGGAACCACACGAAATCCGGCTCGGTGAACATGGTGACGCGGGCTGTCCGACCGCGATGCTTGCGGACAAACCACTCGTCGAGGGAACGTTCGATAGCGCGAAGAGTGGCTAAATCCGGTTTGCAAAATGAGGGGACGCTGGCTCTGGTCGAGCGGAAATACTCGAAGCTGCGCGGCCTGGAAAGGAAATGTTCGGAATGCAGCCGTTCGAGAAGTTTGGGGCGTTTCATCCAGATCTGGATGGCGAGGTCCGTGGGCGAGGTTTCCTCGACGATTTCTATGGGCAGACCGGATTCGACGATGGCGTCATGGAGCGTGTCGAAGCTCTCCGGCATCGCCAACTCGTTGACGAAAAACAGGGCATCGATCAGCTCGCGCGGCATAGTGGCGTCGGGGCTGAGCAGCGCCAGACTCAGCGCGCCATACTCCAGAGAATCTTCCGTTCCCGGAAGAGGGATAGGCACCCCCCGGCTCAGGAAATATGCCCTGTATGGTTCGAGAAACGCGATGAGGTGTTCCCGCGCAATGGCATACAACGTTTCCGGCTTCGAAAAACGACGGAGATTAAGTGTGGCCATTGAAGACTCCTTTCCCGGCGCACGGTCAATCCGCAATCCCGCTCAATGAGAATGCGCCCAAGATTGACAACAGTCCGACCGGGGATTATACTACTGAAATAATGTTCAGTCAATTCCTTTTTCCAAATCGTGTTGGGAACAACCAGGAAGGAGCCCTCTGGTCCATGTCCATTGGAACCACCGCGCCAGAACGGCTTATTGCCGTAAGTCTTGAGACCACGGGACTTAATCCACTGCGGGATGGAATTACGGAGGTGGGCGCCCTGCGCTTCGACTATGAGGGCAGGCTTCTGGATACCTTCTGGGAGCGGGCGAATCCCGGCATGCACGTTCCGGAGCCTATCGCCCGGATGACCGGAATTCAGGATGCGATGCTGGAGGGGGCGAGAACTCCGGCGGAGGTCATGAAGGATTTGTTTGCATGGGCCGGACCCGGTGCGTGGTTCGTTGCGCACAGTGGCGTGTTCGAGGCGGGCTTCCTGCATGCCGCTGTCCCCGAGGCATGCGAGGCCGACGGGGATTTGCTCGTAATAAGCACCCAGGAATGGGCGCGTTCTTTATCGTTGGATGTCGCGGACTATAAGCTGGGAACGCTCGCGGAGCTGATTGATTTCGACATACGTGTTTCACCCATGCACGGCACCCTTGTCGGCGCGCAGATGGCGGCGGACCTGGGCTTGTTCCTTCTGAAGAGGTGCTATCCCGACCCCGCATACGATGCGGTCAAGGGGACATTGATCTTTCGTACGGAGAGGTTGTCCGCGCTTTCCCGGCGCGCGGCGGGGCGGTATCGCGCCTTTGAAAAACCTTTGAGGAAATAACCTCGCGCTGACGTTATCTCCGCTCTCATATCCGACAGTTTACGACTGCTTCCGGTAAGTAAACAGCATGGGCCGTCTGGCGGCCCGCAAGGAACCCGCCGAGGAGCAGCGCAAGATGTTCGGAATCGAGAAGCCGGAAGAGATGACCCCAACAGCCCGTTGTCAGGAGATTGCCGAATTCCTTGCGAAGGGCTTTCTGCGTCTCCGTAAACGCGTGGATTACCCGGAAATCATCCGGCGCGCCCATGCCGAGAGTGCCATCGCCCGGCCGGATTCATGCCCGGAAGAATCCTCTCAAGTGGACTTGATTCCGCCCGCCCAACCAAGCGTCCATTGCGACACGAATTAACACGGCCGAGAGCCGGGAAGGAAAACGCAATGACGCTGAACATCCAGAATGAAGTCGCACGGCTCAACGAAATGACCGTGGGGCAACTGCAACGGGAATTCGTGCGGTTGACCGGGGAAGAGAACAGGGCCAGAAACAAGGCCTACCTTGTGAAACGCATCGTTTGGCGTAAACAGGCACTTGCGGAGGGCGACATCTCCGAGAGGGCGCGTCAACGCGCCGCCGAACTCGCCAACGAGGCCGATCTCCGGGTGCGGGCGCCACGCGGCACGTTCGATGCGCCTCGGCCAGCCGAACCGCGGCGCACCCTGGTGCGTTCTTTCGCCCCCAGGGATAACCGGCTTCCCGCGCCGGGTGGAATCCTGCGCCGGAACTATAAGGGAAAGGATATCGAGGTGCGCGTAATCGATGGCGGTTTCCGCTGCGAAGGCAAGACCTACAAATCCCTGTCGGCCGTCGCGCGTGACATTACGGGCACAAATTGGAACGGTTTCGACTTTTTCGGCTTGAAGAAGTAACGGGAGAAGAAGGTGTCCAGACAGACGCAAACGAATCAATCCTCCGCGCCCGCACGTGTACGCTGCGCCATCTACACCCGCAAGTCGACCGAAGAGGGGCTTGACCAGGAATTCAATACGCTGGACGCCCAGCGCGAGTCCGCCGAAGCCTACATCGCCAGCCAGCGTCACGAGGGCTGGATTGCCCTGCCGGACCTGTACGATGACGGCGGCTTCACGGGCGGGAACATGGACCGTCCCGCCCTCAAGCGGCTCATGCGGGATGTCGAGGACGGCAAGGTCGACTGCATCGTGGTGTACAAGGTGGACCGCCTCAGCCGGTCGCTCCTCGACTTCTCCCGAATCATGGAAGCACTCGAAAAGAACAACGCCAAGTTCGTGTCGGTAACACAGCAATTCAATACGACCCATTCGATGGGGCGTCTGACCCTGAACATCCTGCTGTCTTTCGCTCAGTTCGAGCGGGAGATTATCGCGGAGCGCACCCGCGACAAAATGTCCGCCGCTCGGAAGAAGGGCCGGTGGGTCGGGGGCAGCCCAGTCCTCGGCTATGACGTCGATCCTGCCGGCGGGCGTATCCTTGTCAATGAGACCGAGGCAGAACAAGTGCGCGAAATCTTCGCCTGTTATCTCGAGCATCAGGGCCTTGTGCGAACAGCACAGGAACTGAACCGGCGCGGCTGGACAACCAAATGCTGGACAAGCAAACGCAGCAAGAGACACGGCGGCCTCGCGTTCAACAAGACAAACCTCTTCAAACTGCTCACGAACATCATTTACATCGGCAAGGTCAACTACAAAGGCGAGATATACGAAGGCCAGCAACAGGCGTTGGTCTCCGAGGATATATGGAACCGGGTACAGACGCTGCTCAAGCAGAACGGCACCGAGGGCGGCGCGCGCGTGCGGAACAAATATGGCGCGCTTCTGAAGGGACTGCTCGTCTGCGAGTCCTGCAACGCAGCCATGATTCACGCCTACACCTCACGAGGCAACCGCCGTTACCGCTATTACGTTTGTTCCCACGCGCAGAAATTCGGGTGGGAAACCTGTCCGACACGGTCGGTGCCCGCCCATGATATCGAGCAGTTCGTGGTTGAACAGATCCATCGTATAGGCACGGACGACGCCCTCGTTGCTGAGGCCGTGACCAAGGCGCGTGCGGAGAACGAAGAACGGCTGCGGGTGTTGCAACGTGACCAGGAGACGCTCCGTCGCGAGTTGCACGGCTTGTCCGAGCAAGAACGGAAGCTGGTGAAGACGATGGCGGATGTCGGGGAAATGTCCGGTGCAGAGACCCGTCAACTCGCGGACGTACAGGAACGTATCGAACAAATCCGCCGCCGGAGCACGGAACTGCGCGAGGAGGTCGTGGCGGTCGCCGGCGAACTCGTCACGGAACGCGAGATGGCTGCGGCCCTGTCCTTATTCAGCCCGATCTGGGACCAACTCACGCCGCGCGAACAATGCCGGGTAATGAGCCTGATCGTCGAGCGCGTCGGCTACGACGGCGAGGCCGGTTCCGTCGCCCTGACCTTCCGGCCCAACGGAATTCACGCCCTAGCCCAGGAACACACCGTCAACATGTAGGAGAGCAGTGATGAGCGGAATGACCCTTGAGTTCAACGTCCACTTTGAACATTCACGGCATGGAAGAAAGCGCCTGGTAAAGGGCAAGGCGCCCGAAGAAACAGAAGGATTCGAGCCTGGCCGCGTACCGCGGCTGTCCCGGCTCATGGCCCTGGCAATCCACTTCGAGGGGTTGCTCGCCAATGGCGAAGTCACCGACATGGCCGACTTAGCCCGCCTTGGTCACGTCAGCCGTGCCCGCATTACCCAGATCATGAACCTCCGCCTTCTCGCCCCCGACATCCAGGAAGACCTGCTCTTCCTGCCCCGGACTGACGCCGCCCGCGATGCGCTCAAGTACGCCGATGTCCGACCCCTCACCGTCGAATCTGATTGGGCCAGGCAACGAAGAAAATGGGCATCTCTTAAGTAACAGTTTCCGCTAAAATCGAATCAACTAAGGATTCGCCAAAGTGGCCGATAGTCACGAACTCAATCTTGGCTTCGTTGATTCGTCTATGTAACCTCCTTCTTGCACTCCAATTGTTACTTGCCCATCAGCGACAGCAGCGTCGCAAATAGGGTCAGCACACCCACGCCCCAACACCACTTTCGCCATATGGCGACGAAGAGACCTGTTGATGCACATATGAGAGTCATGCAAGCGCCAATCTGAAGCGGAATTGCGTTCTTATGCGACACCAGCCATGTCCACGGAATTGTGTGCGTTAAGACCACGAAAAGACCGGCAATCACTGCACCAACCGATATCCCTGCGACCACCCTCATGAAAAACGCTTCACGTTCAGCCTTTTTCTTATGGGCCGCTTCCTCGGTCGCCTTCTTGCGCGCTTCTTCGGCGAATTCTTCAGCCGCCCTTGCTCGCTGGACTGCCTCCTGCGCAGTTTGCTCATGCCGCTTCACAGCATGGCTTGCCATCTCCAATTGCTTGCTAGTATCCTTGACCGTCTCGCTCAACTCCTTCTGCTTGTTCTCAAATGCTATACGTTCCTCTTGTCGTCTGTGGTTCTCTTCTTCAGCGAGCTCTTTTTGCCGTTGTAGTTCACGTTCGAGTGCTGCTTTTTCTTCGAGAAGGTTTCGATTCTCCTCAACAAATGCCACTTCAACCTGCTTTTCGAATCTTCCCTCGTCATGCTCTGAGCGCAATTGATCCAGCAACAAGTCATTAGCGAGCATCTTCATCGCTGTCTGCTCAGGTACCTCCTTATAAGTTGCTAGAATCTGGAGCATCTTCGAGCAAGCTCGGCTCCCACCACTCCCAAGGGATCGGAATTCAGGCAACGCAAATGTCTCCGCGAAGGCTTTTTCAAAATCCTGGTCCGCAGGGATAAAGGGTCTTAGTACTTGCCAGAACACATTTGGCAATAAGACACATGCTCGTCGCTTATCTCTGCGAGATGTCTCCCAATCAAATCGGTAAAGGAAATAGTCACATGAAATTAGTAGCGCGCCGGCCTCGAGGCTTGACGCTGCGTTTGTTCGAAGATTTCGGGCCTCCTCAAGTACTTTCGCATCGTGCATCACCGTCTCATACGGTTTGTCGCCGCGTCCGTTCTTCTCCAAAAAGGCCTTGTACTCATGAAATAGATCATTCTGGGCATCGAGCCGTCTCGCATGGGGTCGAAACACCTTTATGCTTTTCTCTGCCAAGAGACTGTCGAAATGCTCATAGCTCCGAAGAAATTCGTCAACATCGATTGAGCCTCCCGCGTTACGCTCGTGGAATTTCTGCTCGATGCCGGAAAGATTGCGTGATTTGGCTGCGGCACGACTTAGTGAGCGCGTCCAAGCACTAGATCGCAAAATCCCCCCATAGTGAGAGATTGTGTTTAGCATCTCTTTCTGCGTCTCTTCATGAAATCGCAGTTTGAAAGGAAGCTTATGCTCGTTGATAGCCCGTAACAAGTCGTGTGACACTTGTACCTGTGTGTTGTGATGAAGGTCGAGAATGCCGAACAAAAAGTTTGTATCAAGAAATAGCGTCAACTCGTGTAGCTGCTGGCGGAGTTGTTCTGAAAGATCGGCGGGGACTTCCAGCGTGTAGAAGTTAAACGCTCCGTCTGCAAGCTGGGTAATGTACCTGATGCGGTCAGGATCAGTGCCTAACGCCGCCATAAATTCTGAGATTGCATATTCTGCTTCCTTCTGAAGTTTCACGTCCAAGCAACCGCACTCTTCAACAGCTTGCTGCAAAATCGAAGTCAAGCTAGCCTCGTGTTCCGCCGGTGTGTCTACCGTTGGGTCAAGCAGAGCTGCAGCCTGAATACCATGCCGCCGGAAAGTTCTGCAGAGGTATGCGCGCAACACCTGCCACGCCTCGTTGAGCGGAAGGTTCGGGTGGTTGACCTTAAGTTGCTGAAACCAGTTGTCCTTAACCCGATCCTCAAGCCCCTTGGAATCATTAATAGCCTGCCTAAGAGTAGCGATTGTGGCAGGGTCTAACCGACAGTTTGAATTACCTGGTCGTATGATGACATTCTGTTTTTCCAACTGTTCAAGAGCCGCCTCAATCTGATGATCGGGTATTGCCAGCCCGAACAGCTTTTCGATGACGTCTTGGAATGATTCCGCGACATCCAACTTTTCCTCTGGGAACTCGAGGAGGCACAGCGTCAGCAATCCTCGAATAGTCGCTTGCGGCTCACCTGTCTTGGCAACTGCGATGAAGTTGCACATCTTTTCGAAAATAGGGGAAAAGGTTCGTACTGTGATTCTGTCTGGTGTGTTTATGGTCATGTTCTGACCTCCCGGTCGGTGGTTGTAACGACGGAGAGCACGGGCAGAATAGTCCTGTCCAACGTGGGCTGGTTGATTGTCATGGATGACGTTCCGTCCATGTTCGTTAACATCCTATTTCTTTTGGGTACCCCATGCCCAACCCCGCTGTTTACTAACTCGAAGTTGTTAAGCGCAAACTCTCTGGTTTCGTGAGAGTTTTTCGCCTCAGCGCGGGGAACCTGCCGGGTTCCTCCCGGTTGCAGGTTCGCAACGGTCTCATAACGTGAGAGTACGGCAGATGTATATGCCGGTGCAAGTCGCGTGGTGGCGGGGGGATACGACGACGCCCCGGCCAGATTCTGACCGGGGCGTGCTGTAAAATAAAACCGAGGCCAATGGCCTCGGGAAAAGACTGGCTCCGCGAGCAAGACTCGAACTTGCGACCTAGTGGTTAACAGCCACCCGCTCTACCGACTGAGCTATCGCGGAATGTTCAGTGCAACTACCGAAAAGATTATAGCAGCCGCTGAAAACGATTTCAAGGAATGCGCGCACGACATGAAGCGATACGCTGTCTGCGCTCGTATTGGGTGAACGCCAAGCTTGTATTTGCGTTGCTGCGCTTGTAGGCTGGTTGCAGGCTGGCTTTCACTGTGAAGAGGATGGGAATCATGGATGGACTGACTCGGAGAAGTTTCTTGGGCACTTCGGCGACGCTCGCGGCGGCGGGTGGCGCGGGTACTGGCGTGGTGAGCACGGCCGTTTTGGCCGCAGGAGACGCGCCGGGCTCTGTGCCGGAGAAGGCAAAGGGAATGTGTGTGGGCATGTTGACGGCGCCCATGGCAGGTGAGCCGCTGGAGAAGGTGGCGGATTTTGCAAAGCAGGCGGGTATCTCGTGCATGGAGGTGGTGGCGGATGCGGGAAGCCCGCACTTCGATCCGACGACGCTGGACGCGGCGCGGGTCGATGCCATCAAGAAGATGATGGACGAACGCGGGTTGTTTATCAGCGCGCTCTCGAACTATGACAACATGACGGAGCCGGACAAGACGGAGGAGCGGCAGGCGTTCGTCAAGAAGACGATTGACGCCGCCGCGGCACTGGGTGTGCCGGTCGTCTGTCTGATCACGGGGATGCCCGTGCCGCGCATGACGAAGATCAACACGATCAAGAAGGTCTTGCCGAAGATCTTCGGGCCGATCGTTTCGTACGCGCAGGAGAAGAACATCAAGATCGCCATCGAGAACTATTTCGAGACGTGTTTGCAGGGCCTCGACACGTTCGAGTGTCTGTTCGAGACGATCCCGGATGCGAATTTCGGCCTCAATTACGACCCGTCGCACCTATACCATCAGCAGTGCAACCACCTGAAGCCCGTAACGATGTTCGCGAATCGGATCTTCCATACGCATGCCAAGGACGCGCTGGTGGACGTGGATGCGCGCGGGCGGTTAGGCGTGTATGCGCGGGGATGGTGGCGCTATGTCATTCCGGGGTTCGGGAATATCGATTGGGGCGAGTACATCGCGCATCTGCGCGCGAACGGATATGAAAGCGTACTCAGCATCGAGCATGAGGACAACACATTCAGCCGCGAGGAGGGGTTTATTCGCGGCGCGCGCTATCTGCATCAGTTCTGCTGAGCAGTGGGCCTTAGGCGGAATCGGAATACGGAATTTTCTCGGAACGTTAGTGTAGGTGGGTGGAATGAGTACACCTGCATGGCTGGACGTGGCAGAGTGTAGTCGACTTGGATTAGGAGGGTTGTGAATGCGGCATCGCAAATTGAGAGTCTCTCTCCTGATGGGATTCGGGCTTGCGCTCGGGCTGATGGTATGGCCCGGCTGCCCTCCCTCGGGAACGCTGGCGGCACTCGCCACCAGGCCAGGAAACTCGGGTTTCGTCAATCGAACGCTGGGTCCCGAGCACATCGTCTCGATTACGAAAGGCAATCTTGCCGAACAACTGGCCACGAACGCCCAGGGACGGCTCAACATCTTGAGCGATTTCCTGGGCCAGTATCAGCTCGAACTGGGTTCCATCACGTTGAAGGCGGGCGGCATGTCGTTTGTCGCGGCGGCGCCCGAGTTCGAATCCGTGATCGGCGATTCGGAGCAGCATCGGACGGTGCTCCTGCATCAAGAATATCAAGGCGCGTTGATCTTGGACGCGGTACAGTCAGGCGATTTCGTGAGCAACGACTCGGCCGGCGGAGATCAATTGCGCCGGGTTCAGGCGCGGCTGTTCGACACGTCGGTATTGCCCACGCCGCCTCCGTCCAATAGCGACACGCGGGCCTCCGCGCGCTCGAAGTTCGCCGTGTACCTTCGGGAACGCGGCATGCTGTCGGGTTCGTCGAGCGTTCTGGATACGCCGGTCATCTGGGCCGCGCAGAACGTGGCGGGCTTCCTGGCGGTCTACACCGAACTGCCGGACGAAATCCCGGATACGGCACAGGGCCGGCTGACTGCGGTTGTCAATCCGTTGACGAACACGATCACGGTCATGTCGAACATCGACGCTTGTCACGCGGGCGTTGGTACGGGAGAACTCCCATGAAAGCGAAGCACCTGACGATTCTGATGGCCATGATGGTCCTGGCCCTGGCGGGATGCCCGAAACAATTGCCGATCATGGCGGTGATTCTCTCCGACGATAATGGCTCGAACAAGGCAAGCATTACCTTGGGCCAGATCGACACGTGGGTGGATGCGGCGAACAAGACCTATTCCGGCATCAACTACACGTTTTCGTTCAATCACGCGGACGTGGTCAACGTGAAGTCGACGATGCTCAATAGCGTGCCCGTGGTCCCGGAAGGGTGGACGCCGGACCCGCTCCACGGCATCTACTTCAACAATCAGCAGATCTACGACATGTTCGCCAATAGCATTGCCGCGGGCTATCCCGATCACGTCGTCGTGCTGTTTCGCAATAACGGCGGAGGCGGGTGGAGTTGGGGGCCGCCGGAACTGCGATACATATCGATGCCGTGCTACAACCACACCGGCATCAGCAAGCCGAACGCGGGCCAGTGGAATCCGAACGACACTCTCCTCGCGCACGAGGCCGGGCATTACTTGGGGCTAGCGCATACGTTTACCGGCGTAGCGTGTAACAAGGCAACCCTGTCGAACACCGACGGTGACGCCGGTGGCCAGGACGCGAACACGACGGCCGATGACGTGTCAGACACCGCGCCCGATCCCAACTCCGACTGCGCGCCGACTGCGAGCTTGAATTGTGCCGGCGGCAGCGTTGTGGTCAACGGCTATACCTTCACGCCGCCGTGGACGAACATCATGACGTACCATGATTGCCTGCCGGAAACGATTTCGCTGAATCAGCATCAGGCGATCAACCTGACGCTTCAGGATCCTCAGCGATCGGCGATTCCCAAGTAAGTTATGCGTGCCCCCAGAGAGACCCTCTCTGGGGGCCGTTCTATGCCTGCCGACCCGATTTTGAATCGCGCCGGGTACGGAGGTACTGTCTTACGTGTTGAGACAAGTCGCCCGTAACCTGCATGGAGAGAGATCGAGGTTGCCTTGAGTATGAGATTCTTCGCTTCGCTCAGAGCGTGTGAAGAAATTGTGAAAGGCGGGTGTTTTGCCTCTTGATTACGTACTGCCTGTCATCCTGAGCGCAGCGAAGGATCTCATAAGCATAAGATTCCTATGCACATAGCAAGATCCTTCGCTGCGCTCAGGATGACAGAAAGGACGGAGTCGACAAAGGAAAATGAAAGGCTTTGACATTTCTTCACAGGCTCTCAGAATGACCGCTAAGCTCGGGATCTGGATGGGGACTTCGTTGTGGCCACGATGAAACGTATTACGCGACGCCGTGCGCTGCAATGCGGAACTGCGGCTTTTCTCGGGCCTTGGATCGTTCCGTCTTCCGCATTTGGCGCGAACGATCGCATCACCATCGGCTCGGTCGGTGTTGGCCCGCAGGGCCGCCGCGTCCTCGATATGTTCATGGGGTTCGACGAAGTGCGGGTCGTTGCCGTGTGCGATGTCAATGCGCGCGTGCGCGAGGCGGCCCGGGCACGTGTCGACGACGTGTACGGCGCGAACGCGTCCGCGGTGTACGGCGACTACCGCGAGTTGATCGCGCGTCCCGATATCGACATCGTTCATTGTGCGACACCCGACCACTGGCATGTCCTCGTAGCCCTCGAAGCCGCGCGCGCCGGCAAGGACATGTATATCGAAAAGCCTCTGGGCCTAAGCGTCGAGCAGGACAAGGCGTTGCGCGCGGCGATTCGCCGCTATGGCAACATCTTTCAATTCGGAACGCAGCATCGCTCGGAGGCCCCGTTTCGGTTTGCGTGCGAGCTTGTGCGCAATGGCCGGATTGGCAAGCTCCATACGATGCGCGTGGCGCTCGACGCAAGCAAACGCTCGCCGAACTTCCCCCCCATGCCGGTTCCCGATTGGCTCGACTACGATCGCTGGCTCGGCCCTGCGCCCGTCGCGCCGTTCACCGAAAACCGTATCGTCAATCGCTATTGGTGGCATATATCGGATTACACGCTCGGATTTGTCGCCGGGCAAAACATCCATTTCGGGGATATCGCGTTGTGGGGCGCGGGTCTCGAACATGCGGGGCCGGTGGAGGTCGAAGGCTGGGGCGTGTTCCCCGAGGACGGCCTATGCGACTGCGCCATCGCGTACAACGTGCGTCACACCTTCGCCGATGGTGTGGTCATGCATTTGACCGACGACGTCGAGAACCCGCAGGGCATCCGCTTCGAAGGCGACGAGGGCTGGGTCTTCGTTAATCTGAACGGCATCGATGCGCATCCCAAGTCGCTCCTCAAGACCGTCTTCGATCCCGGCGAGCCGCGCCTGTACAAGAGCGTGAATCACGTCGGGAATCTGCTCGAATGCGTCCGCACGCGCAAACCTCCCATCTGCCCCGTCGATGAGGCGGTCCGCGCGGACACGATCTGCCACTTGAGCGACATCGCCATGCGGTTGAAGAGGCGTCTTCGCTGGGACCCGGAACGCGAGTGCTTCCCCGAGGATGCGGAAGCGAATCGCATGCTCACGCGCGCGATGCGGGCGCCGTATGTGATGTGACTTCCGGTTCGGCAGGCAGGGCCAGCATGAACCACGCCATGAAGATGTAGAGCGTGTAGATAACGATGTTCTCCCACAAGGGGAACGAGTAGCGCGTATTCAGCGCCTCCGACCACGAACTCCCGATGTGCGCGCCCGACGCCGCGGCGGCAGCTTTCATCCGTGCGTACATGTGGTCCCACTTCACCAAGTGATACACCGCAACGCCGGTAATCGAGGCCCAAAACGCGTAGGGCAGGCACAACGCGCGATAGTTGAAGCGGAAGCCGCCCATGCCGTTTGCCCCAAAGACGCGATGCTTGAGAAGCAGCGCCCCGTGCAGCAGTACGCCGAGTGTGTATCCCGCCGCGGAGAGCACCGCGGCCTTTTCGTGGATCTGCGTCCACTCGTAATTACCGATGACTTTCCCTCGGGCGTCAGGAAAGGCCGCGACCATCGCGGTACCGAAAGACCCGAGAACAAAGAGCGCCGCTCCGGCGCGCGCCCCCCATTTAGAGATACCCGCGAAACGCCGATACGCGTGCGCCACGAGCGGCAGCGTCGCCACGCTCCAGAAATACATCGCAATCGAGAAGACCCACCAGTATTGCGGATTGTGCTGTGGGTCGAAACTGCCGAGGAAACTGAAGGTGTGTGTCATGATCGAGTAGTGATGCTCGGCGGGATACAGCATCCACGCCACGAAGATGACGCCCCAAAACGCCACTGCCTCAATCGCCACGTATCGGCGCAGTTCCGCACGCGTGAGTCTGCCGCACACGGCCCGTTTCAGCAATTCCATTGCGCACCTCGTTCATCTTTCAATGCTCTCATCGCGTCACCTCGCGCAACAGGAAGTCGAACACACTCATGCTCTCTCCCGCCGGCGTGTCGCGGTAATTCGCGACGCATGGAACGCCCACGCGCTTGCATGCCGCTTCGAGTGTGTAGGTGTGCAGGGGATGATGCAGGATGTCGAAATTTAGCCGCGCTCCCTTGGGAGTCTTCGTGTGCGCAGCCTGCTCCGCTGCCCATTGCAGACCCAGCCGCCCGAGATTCGCGTAGGTCATCTTGGTGTTGACCTGGTCGCACCGCAGGTACACGGGCGGATCATGCGCGTCCAGCATCGCGAGCATGTCGAGGTCCGCGCGCGCGCTAAGCCCTTTTCGCATGTACGCGCCCAGCGGGCTGAAATGGTAGTACTTCGGGCAGATGCTCCACATCGCGATGTACCAGATGTACTGCGGGATATGCAGCACCGTGGGCCAGCGCGCGAAATCGTAGGTCGCCTGCGGTTCGAGCGCGCCCGCGGCTTTCAGGCGGGTCGATTCGCGCAACACCGGATCCGAACTCGACGGGTCGGCCAGATCGTCGTGAAACGCCAGCCACAAGGATGTCCCCGCGCCCGCCGAATCCCCATAGGACGCGATGCGGTCTTTGTCGATATTCCACTCGGCAGCGTTGAAACGAAGAAACTGGATCGCTCGCGCCGCGTCGCGCTCGATATCTTGCAGCGGCGCGTCCTTGATGAAACGATAGTTAATCGCGGCAACGGACACGCCCATACCAAGGCACCGCTCGATGTTGTCCGATTGGTGGCGCCCGAAGCTGCTCTTGTCTCCTTCGTAAAATCCGCCGCCGTGGATTTCGACAATCACCGGCGTGGGTTTGTCCGACGGCGCTTTCCAGAAATCCAGCTTGTTGCTGTCGTATGGACCGTAGGCCACGTCGGCAAACGTCGGTTCGACGCCCCACGCCGATCCACAAAATGAAGCGGCCCACAACGTCAACGCTACGCCGACGCCTGGAAGAAACAGCCTTCTCGATAGTGTGGCCATGGCAACCTCCCCATTCCTCGACTCGCAAACCAACATTAAGACTCCGGACGAGGTAGCGAAGGTTTCAGGCGTCACGCGAGGCGAAAATGAAGTACGCGGATGCCGTCTAATCGAAAACGGCATCCGCGTAAAGGGCGAGCAGACCGAGCCCCGCTTAGAGCGCGCGGAGGGAAACCTCTTTGACGGTCAGCTTCATGTTCTTGAACTCGTTGCCTGGATGCACCTGGAACCCGATACGGCCTTTGGCAAAGGATGCATCATGCACATCGCCGGTCACGACACCGTTGAGCGAAATGGTCAAGTGATCGCCTTGAGCGCGAATCACCATCGTGTTCCAATCGTCCTTCTTTTCGAGCTTGGGGTCCTTGTTGACGGAAATGAACATCTTTCCGGGGCAATAAATCGAGCCCGAATAGGCCTCGGGATTCTTGTATTCGAGAATGTCGCCCTGGTACGACTTGTCGGGCGTTTGGTAACGGAACCACACGCCACTGTTCGCAGGCCACTGTAATTTGTAGACAACGGTCACCTCGAAGTCGCCGTACTCCTTCTCCGTGAACAAGTCGCCCGGCGCGGCATTCGGGCCTTGTACGCCGACCAAGCAGCCGTTCTCGACGGTCCACACCGCCTTGCCTTGGGGCTTCCATCCCGTAAGGTCTTTCCCGTTAAACAGGGCTTCGGGCTTGGCTTCTTCAGCCACCGCTCGCGCCGTGATCAATCCGCCCACGGCCACCGCTGCGCCTTTCAAGAACGTCCTGCGTTCGATCCCTTGAGTCTTCATGTTCCCTTCCTTCTCGTTGTGATGGCATACGCCCCACAGTCTGACCGCGCCACTATGGCAGAGGCGGCGCCAGCGGTTCAAGACGTTGGCGGAAGGTTAGAATTGAGCGCTCCCATCGCCAAGACAGCATGAATGAGAGTGCGGTCACGCTAAGGAATTGACGAAAGCTGGGCGGCATGCCTACAATCATGCGATTTTGAGCTTGGGCACATTGTTGCGAAGGAGAACTCCACCATGAATAACACGTTCCTCAGATCCGTTCTTTGCGCCACATTCGTAGTTGGTCTCGTTTCGTTCGCCTTCGCGGATTTCGATTCGCCGGTGGTGAAGGAATGGACACAGACCGAGAAGAATGACAAGGGCAAGGATGTCGAAGTCAAGTACATGAGCCTTGACGGGATCACCGTGCATGAAACGGACCCCGCCATCCAACCCCAGCCGCCGATTGTTACCCCGGGCACGGAAAGCACTCAGGAGAAACCGGGAACCGCTCCGTCGGACGCGGTCGTGCTGTTCGACGGAAAAGACCTGTCGAACTGGACCTCCGTCACCGGCCAGCCGACGAAGTGGATCTTGCAGGATGGCGCGATGTCGCCGACCAAGGGGTCGGGGATGATTCAGTCCAAGGAGCAGTTCGGTTCCTGCCAGCTTCACGTCGAATGGGCCACGCCGAAAGAGGTCAAGGGCCAAGGCCAGGGGCGTGGGAACAGCGGCGTGTTCCTCATGGGCATCTACGAGGTGCAGGTGCTCGATTCCTATGAGAACACCACCTATCCCGACGGACAAGCCGGGGCGTTGTACGGCCGGAAGAAACCGTTGGTCAATGCGTCGCGCAAGCCCGGCGAATGGCAGTCCTACGACATCGTGTTCCATCGCCCGATCTTCGAGGGCGACAAGGTCGTCAAGCGGGCCACATTCACGGTCTTCCATAATGGCGTGCTCGTGCAGGACCACACGGAACTGACCGGCGGGACGGATTGGCGCGGGCCGCACTCGATCTCACAGTACGCGCCTCACGCGGACAAAGGCCCGATCAAATTGCAGGACCACGGCAATCCGGTGCTGTTCCGTAATATCTGGGTCCGCGAGTTGCAGGACTAATTGCGGCTTCGCACGTATCGCTAGATGATTTCGCGCACGGGAGCAAACCGTTTGCGCCTCAACGGAAGGAGAATGGTTCATGGCGAAGATAGTATTCATTGGCGCCGGGAGTCTCGGGTTTACGCGCGGCTTGGTGCGCGATATCCTCACGTTTCCGACGATGCGCGACGCGACGATCGCGCTGGTGGACATCGACAAGGAGCGGCTGGATTTCGCGCGCAGGGCGGTGCAGACGATCGTGGATCGCGGCAACTATCCCGCGAAGGTCATCGCCACCATGGACCGCAAGGAAGCGCTGAAAGGCGCGGACGGGGTCATGTGCACCATCCTCAGCGGCGGCGTTCAGGTCTGGCGTCACGACATCGAAATCCCGAAGAAATACGGGATCGACACCAATGTCGGCGACACGCGCGGTCCCAGCGGCGTGTTTCGCGCCTTGCGGACGATTCCCGTCATGCTCGATATCGTACGCGACATGGAACGGTATTGCCCGAACGCTATCCTCTTGAACTATACGAACCCAATGGCGATGTTGTGCCGCGCGATGCAGCGCAAGTCGAAACTGCAAATCTCGGGGCTCTGCCACAGCGTCCAGGGCACGGCGCACATGCTCGCGCATTGGATCGGCGCGCCGATGGACGAGATCACGTACGTCTGCGCCGGGGTCAACCATCAGGCGTGGTACGTCGAGTTCAAGCGCAAGGGCAAGGACGCGTATCCTGCAATCCGGAAAGCCATCACGACGAACAAGAAGATCTACAACGAGGAACATGTCCGCAACGAAATGTTCCTCGCGCTCGACTACTACGTGACGGAGTCCAGCGGCCACAACTCAGAATACAACTGGTGGTTCCGGAAGCGCCCCGACCTGATTGAAAAACACTGCACGCACGGGACCGGATGGAATCCGGGCGAGTACGCGTACATCCTGAAAGAGTATTTGCGCCGCGAGAAGTCGTGGAAGAAGGACATCAAGAAGTGGTTCGACGAAGGCGCGCCGATGTCGCTCGAACGGGGCCACGAGTATGCGGCTTCGATTATGAACGCGTACCTGGGCGGCGAATCGTTCCTCTTCAACGGCAACGTGCCCAACACGAATCTGATCACGAACCTGCCGAACGACGTCTGCGTCGAGGTCCCGGTGCTTGCAGACCGGCGCGGTCTTAACTCAATCCATGTAGGCGCGCTGCCCATCCAATGCGCCGCGCTCAACAACGTGACCGTCGCCCTCGAAGAGATGACCGTTGAGGCCTGCTTCAGCGGCGACCCGCGCCTCGTCTACCAGGCCATCTGTTACGATCCGCTGACTGCGGCCGTGCTTTCGCTTGGCGAGATCAAGAAGATGGTCGCCGAGATGCTCACGAAGAACAAGGCATACTTGCCGCAGTTCAAGAGTGTGAGGATCTAACGCGGTAAACCATAGGCGCCTATGACCTCCGTGTCATTGCGAGCGCAGCGAAGCAATCTCGCTTGTTCTGGACTCTTGTTTTCGGGAGATTGCTTCGCTACGCTCGCAATGACACGGAAGTGTTTCGTCTGTACATGGAGCGATGATTCCGCCGGTTGCCTGCGCGCTAGCGCCGTGGTAGCATTGCCAGAGGAGGCACAACCATGCTGAAGACCGTAACGGCGAATCCCTGGGTGCGCGCGGGGGCGTTGGTAGCATGCCTGGTCGCGCTGGCGTTGCTGTGTTACGTGCTCAAACCCGTCCTGGTGCCGCTGTTCTTCGCGTTTCTTGTAGCGTATACGCTCGATCCGGTGATCGACTTCTTCGAGGTCCGGCGCATTCGCCGCGAGATATCGATTGGCGTATTCGCCGTGACCGCGTTGCTTGTCCTGCTGGCCATTCCACTACTGCTCATTCCGAGCATGGTCTCGCAGTCGGAACGCCTGATCGCGGCGGCGTCGCAAGGCGCGACCGGAGGCGTGGTCACGAGTTGGGCTGACCGGCTTGTCGACCGGATCCCGCTGGACGCGCTGGTGCGCGAACTGGGGTGGGCGCCGGAAGACGCCAAGGAAATCGACGCGCGGGCCATCCTCGCCGAACGGGTCGGGACCTACGTCAAAGAAAACGCGGTCCAGTTGTTGAAGTCTTCGGCGGCGCAGGTGGCAGGGGCGGGCCAATGGGCCGGGGCGACTGCGGCGCAAGTGCTTGGGTCGCTGAGCCGGGGCACGGCGGCGCTGGTCATGTTCCTGGGCAACTTCGTCGTGTTCGCATTCGTGGCGGGATATCTGTTGCGCGATTTCGACACTTTGGTCGCGAATGCGCACGATCTGATACCTCCGAAGTGGCGCCCCCAAGTGGTGCGGATCGTCAAAGCGATTGACGCGCAGATTCACGGATTCCTGCGAGGGCAAGTGGTCGTCTGCGCCTGCCTGGGATCGATGTACATAGTCGGGCTGCTCATTTCGGGCGTGCCCTTTGCCGTGCTGCTGGGACTCTTCGGCGGTGTGGCCAGTTTCGTGCCGTACCTCGGCGTTTCATTGACGATCCTGCCTGCGCTATTCCTCGCGTTACTTCAGCACGGAGCAGACTGGCATCTCATCGCCGTGCTGGCAACCTTCGGCATCGCCAACTCGATCGAGGGAACGCTGCTTACGCCGAAGATCGTGGGCGAGCAGGTCGGCCTGAACCCGGTTTGGGTCATCCTCGCGATCATGGTGTTCGGCAGCCTGCTCGGGTTCCTGGGCATGCTGCTTGCCGTGCCCATCGCGGCGGCATTGAAAGTCCTCGTTATGGAGGGCGTGGCGTACTACAGGCGTTCTTCGGTGTTCTCGGAAGAAGCTGGTGGAGGCGATTCGGAAAGCAGCGGTTGAGCAGGGACGGGATGTCTGCGCGCGGCGAGCCGGTTCCATAACGTGTCCACGATGCCGAAGAGCACATACGCCATCGCAAGGGGGAACAGCACGATCGCGGGCGAGTAGGTTATGGCGTAGTGGAACACCGCAATGCCGATCGAAGCGGTAATCAACATGCGAAAGGCGTTGCGCGGCGCGAGCACGAACGCCTTCTTCATACGATCCTTCGGATACCGCACGGGGCTGACCATGAGGCCCGCGAGCGCAACGGTCAGCGGTCCGAGCACCCAGAACGCAACCTTCAGGTGGAAGTAGTCGGCGAACAAGACAAACGCCGCTACGGTCCCGCCCGCCGCGGGAATGGGCAGGCCGGTGAAGGATTCGCGGTGGCCGCTCTGATAGACGTTGTACCGCGCGAGACGCAGCGCGCCACACAGCACGAAGAAAATCGCCATGATGGCGCCGGTCCGGCCTTCGGAATCGCCCAGCATTTGCTCCTCGCGCCAATACGCATGGTAAATGAGGATCGCCGGGGCCACGCCGAACGAAACGAGGTCGCAGAGGCTGTCGAGTTCTTTGCCGAACTCGGAGACGCTCTTTGTCAGGCGCGCAACAGTGCCGTCGAGCATGTCGCAGACAATGGCGAGGAAGATCGCGCCGGCAGCCATTTCGTATTGCTCACGCATGGTCAGGAACACGCTGACCAGCCCCCAGTACAGACTGAACGCGGTAATCGAACTCGCGAGCACGTTGATCGGGCGGCGTTTGAGTTCGCGTTTGAACCGCTGCCTCCGGAACCTCTTCATGAGAACCTCGCCACAATGGACGTGCCTGCGGCCACTTTGTCGCGGACCTTAACGCACACCTCGGCGTCCGGTGGAAGATAGAGTTCCGTGCGCGACCCGAACTTAATCATCCCGAACTTCTGTCCCTTTTCGAGCGCGTCTCCAACACGGACCGGGCACACGATCCGGCGCGCGATCGCGCCGGAAATCTGACGCACCGTCATCGGCCCGCGGGGGGTGTCCATCCACACCGCGTTGGATTCGTTTCGGTCGGTCGTATCGGCGCGCATGGCGTTAAGGAACTCGCCGCGTTTGTAGCGAATGTCCTTGACGACGCCCTCGAACGGGGCGCGGTTGACATGAACGCTTAACACGGAGAGGAAGATGGAGACGCGGCGGCACGGACCCTCGTAATGCGGCGATTCTTTGAGGTCTTCAATGGCTACGATCGTGCCGTCGGCAGGGCTTACTACTTCGTTTGGGGCAGCATGGATGCCGCGCGGCGGGTCGCGAAAGAAGAACAGCGCGAACAGTCCGCACACGAAGAAGACGGCCACGCCCGCCCATGCCCATCGATGACCGCGGCAAGCCAAGGCCAGGCAGGCCATACCCAGCAACAACAGGGGCAGGTAATACGGCAACCCCACTTTCCACGCGCTGAACGAACCCATTACATCAGGTTCCTTTCTTTCATACTCACGAAGCGCCCATCGCCGAATACCACGTGGTCCAAGAACGACACGCCCAACACCTCGGCCGCTTGCGCGAGCCGTTGCGTCAAGAGCAGGTCGTCGCGGCTCGGTTCGGGATCGCCGCTTGGATGATTATGACATACGATCACCGCCACGGCGCCTTCGCGCACGGCCTGGCGGAACACGTCCCGCGGCATGGCCACTGTGCCGTCCAACCCGCCTTGCGAGATCTCGACCACTTTGAGCACGTCATGCTTCGCGCTCAGGATGAGACACTTGAATTGCTCCGTCTCGCAATGCTTGAACCGCATCATCAGCAGATCGGCCACGTCCTGCGCGGAACGGATCTTCGCGCGTCCATGGTCGGAATGCCGCGCGAGACGCATACCCAACTCGAGCGCCGCCTTGACCTCAATCGCCTTGACCGCGCCGAGTCCTTTGACCTGCTGCAACTCTTCGATCGAGGCGCGCGCCAGCGAGCGGAGATCGCCGAAATGGCGAATGACCCGCTCCGCGAGCGCCACCGCGCCCGTTTCACGCGTGCCTGTACGAAACAATACCGCAAGAAGCTCCGCGTCCCGCAACGCCTCGGGCCCAAGACGGGCGAGGCGTTCGCGAGGGCGGTCTTCTTGCGGCATCTCGCGTACTGCCGAAGAATATGCAGGTCCTTCGTCCATTTCCCGTTTCCCACCAGGGACGAACCATGGACAACACCGGCTAACTTAACTGTTCACGTGCCGGGATACGCCCGGCGCATCGATCACGAAGACGCCGGCGGCTCGGCCTTGGGCGCTTCAGCAGGCTTGGCCTCTTCAGCAGCCGCAGGGGCAGGCGGCGCTTCGGCAGGCTTCGCTTCTCCACCTGCCGCGGGGGCGGCGGGAGCGGCTGGCGCGGCGCCTTCCGGGGCCGCAGCTTCGGCAGGCTTCGGGGCTTCAGGCGGCTCAGGCAAGAAGGTCTCGATCTTCGTTTCCTTCCGGGCGTCCTCGATCATCTGCTTGACGACTTCCATCTGCTTCGGGCGTGACAACGTCTTGGCGATGTCGTCCTTCACGTCGTCCAGGGTCTTCTCGCCGGCCTCGTGCTTTGCAAGCACCGTGAGGATGTGCCAGCCGTACTGCGTCTTGAAAGGTTCGCTGACCTCACCGACGGGCGTCGAGAGCATCTTCTCCTCGAACTCGGGGACCATCTTGCCTTTGCCGACGTCCTTATAGACGCCGCCGTTCTGTGCCGAACCCGGATCGTCGGAAACTTCCTTGGCCACGTCGGCAAACTTCTCGCCCTTCACAATGCGCTCGCGCGCGGCATCGATCTTCTCTTTGGCTTTGGCCCACGCGGCATCATCGGCGCCTTTGTCGACCTTCACGAGGATGTGCGCGACGTCGTAGGTCTCTTCCGGGCGCTTCAAATTACCGTTCGCCTTCATTTCCTCGAAACGCTTTGCAATATCTTCATCGCTTGGCTTGACGTCTTTGGTCTTTTCCTCGACGAACTTCCTGATGGTCATTCCATCTTTCATGAGGCCAAGCAGGTCCTGCTCGGTCAGACCCTGTTCTTCGAGGTACTTCTTGAACACCTCATCCGAAGGAAGGTTGGCTTTCTGTTTCTCGAACTCCGCCTTCACTTCCTCGTCCTTAACTTCGACGCCGGCTTTCTTGGCCACGCCAAGCAAGACCTTTTGACTGATAATGTTATCGAGGGCTTGCTTCTGTTGCTCTGGCGTGATCTTGCTGCCTCCGCCGTGGAACTGCGCCATCATCTTCTGCTGGCCTTTCAGCAGACGCGCAAGTTCCGAACCTTTGATCGTGTCGTCGCCGACCTTCGCCACGACGTCCGGGAGTTTGATCTCTTCTTCCTTAGGTTCTTCCTTGGGAGGCTCATCCTTGGCTTCTGCCGAATCGCCAACCGTAACGGGAGTCGTCGCGCCGGCTGCGTCTTTCTTGGGTTCCGCGGCCGGTTTGTTCTCGGCAACGGTCACGGGGGTAATTGGGGTTTCTTTAACAGCCGAGTCGGTCTTCGTAACCTTGGCCGGTTCGGGGGCCGTTCCACCGCAACCCAGTGCCGCGGCTACCAACACGACCGCCATAACACTTGCTAGCATCGTTGTGCGCATTTCCATTCTCCTTGGAGGGACATAATAAGCCGCCGAGCCCACATGGGCCGGCGGCCACTTTACAAGCATAGCTCAAGTCTACGGCCAGACGCAAATGCTCGGGCCGCTCAAAGCCGTACCCCTCTTCCTGTAGACGCGGACTTGTAGATCGCCTCGATGAGCGCCACCGAACGGCGGCCTTCGTGGCCATCCACCATCGGCGGACGATCGTCGCGGACGGCTTGCACAAAATCGACAATCTGTCGCCGGTGCCCTTCGCACGTAAGGTCGCTCAGCGGGTCGCCCGCGCCGGAGCCCAGCGCCGATTCCGACTTGAACGATGAGCGGACCTTGGCGTCGGCCTTGGTTTCCTTGCGGAAACGCCAGAACTTGAGCTTCCAGGACCGCGCTGCCTTCCGAGCCGTGAATCTCGACGCGGGCAGAATGCCCCGGGGACAAATAGGGACAAATAGGAGACAGCCATCCATTTCTGGTTTCTCTATTCGCCTCATGAGAAGGCATCGTAGCGAAAGAGGAGAAGGCGACAAGATGCGCCTGCGAGACCTGCTCAATACCCAAGGCAAACTCGCCCAAAAGCGGGGCGGCAGCGGCCACATCGTAGCCGCCGCCCGCAACTTATCATTACCGCCTTCTCGAGGTAAGGGCCCCTACGGCACGCTCACGGCCTGGACCGTGAAGAAGTCACCCAGCGAGCAGGTCCCGGAAATCTCGAACGTCGTGTCGCCCGGCGCCGCGTTCTTGAACATCAGCGTGCACCGCTTGCTTGCGCCCGGCTTGATCTTATCATAGACGAGCGGCAGCTCAGTCGCGGCGTCCACCCCGCCCAAGCTGGCCGCGTCCACGAAAATGCCCTCGGCGTCGGTTGCGCTGGGATTGGATATCATCACCGTTACAATGGTGGTCACCCCTCGTTGGACAATCGTTGCGTCCGAAACGGCGAGGGCCAACACCGTAACCGTCACTTCCATGGAGGCGCTAAGTCCGCCGGCGTCGGTCACCTTCACGATGAACGTATAGTCACCGCCCATTGTGGGCGTCCAGGTAAACTCTCCGCTCGACGGGTCAATGCTGGCGTCCTCCGGCGCGCCCTCGAGGCTGAAGGTGAGCGTGTCGCCGGCGTCGGGGTCGAACGCGGCCGCGGTGAAAGCGACGGCCGTCCCGACAACGGCAGTGATGTTGGAAGGAGCCGTTAGCGTGGGCGCCGAGTTGGCTGGAGTGCCGGTGACGCGGAGGGCGGGGGTGGCGTAGTACGAACTGTAGAACCAGCCCTGCAAGCCAACGAGGATATACGCCATGCCCATCGCGCCCGTGTTATTGGCATACCATTGGGCCTCTGCGGACTCGTTGAAACTCGCCACTACCCAGTAGGTGTTCCCTTCCTCGAGAACGGGTTTGGAGACGGACGCCACGGAGACGAGCCGCGGAGTCGAGGGAATGGATGCCGCCGGCACTAGGATGGTCTCCAGTGTTGTTCCCGGAATGCCTCCCGCATCCCGAGTCACCGAGACGTTCATGCCCGTGTAAGCGTAGCCCAGCTTGAGCGGCAGTTCCACCGTGCCGAGTTGGTAGTCTCCACCGGCAACAGTGAACCTAACGGCAGGCCATTGGCTGTATCGGACGAACTGGGCTGACGGGTAACCGGCGGTGCTGAACGAGTCTCCTGAGCCGAGATTGCTATAGAGGACATCTGCTTGTGCCATACCGGTCGACATGACCATGGCCAGTGCCGCGGCAAATAGGACTGCGCTAATCATCTTTCTGTGCGGTTTCATTTTCGTTCTCCTTTCCTGTTTCGTTAAGGGATACAGACGCTCATGTCAGTTGGCCGGCGCGGGTTTGCGGTCCGGCGCCCGGCCGTTGGTAAACCTCGCTAAGCACTTCATGTTTGAAGCCCACGGAGCACCCTCTCCAAGCGCCAGCCGTCTGCTTGCTCACTGTCACGGTAGCGGTGGCCGTCGCGGCCGCTCCGGATGAATCGACCACGGTGTAGGTGAATGGGCTGAAACCGCGGGTCCAATGCTTTATTCTTCCCCTCATTCTCGGTGCTCCTCTCTCAATGCCGTCTGCCGTGCACTCGGGTGTCGACTCCAAATCCCTGGGCACGTCAGTAGCGTAGCGTCGAAAAGGGAATTTGTATGCAGGGGATTTTGCCTGCATTTTGAGTGGGGGATTCCCCCATGTGCATGTGGTGGATTTCCCCCACATGCCGTCGGTAGTGGAGGGAGGGTTTAGAGAATCGTAATGTTGAGACGCAATATATCCGCAGGACTAAAACCATCGTTTGGCATAATCCGGTGTTATGACCTGGAGAAATGGGGGAAAGCCATCCATTATTGGCTTCTCTATTTGCCTCATGAGAAGTCATCGCACGCAAAAGAGGAGAAAGCGACGAGCCGGCTTGTCTTGCGAGCAAGGTGAGAGGGCTTTCGAGAATGTTCGGCATTATTGGTGAGTTCAGACTGAAAGTCCTTTTGCTTCGACCCGCTGTCGTCGTATAATTCTCTTACGACAATAAAAGACTGGCTCCTCACAAGAATTTGTGCACAAGTTTAGGCTCCGGGAGATTGCCGAGGCA
>CAYOCT010000072.1:0-34075 GCA_964402555.1 uncultured Nitrospiraceae bacterium
GCCGCCACCCTTCTCGTACTCATCGAGTTCGTTGATCCACAACTCGATGCCGTCGTAGCCGGTTTCCGCGGCAATACGAATCTTGTCTTTAAGCGGCGTGGGCCGGATCGTGCTTGCGTTCAGCGTGATGGGCCAGGGGCTTGTGCCCTTCTGGTATTTCTTGGGATCCTGCGCTGCCGAGGAAACCGCTGTGAGGGCCAGACCGGTCCCCGCGCCCATCTGCAAGAAAGTACGTCGATTCATGGGAAGTCCTTTCGTATTTCAACACCTGCCAATACCACGCCTCGCGTATTGTGCCACAATTCACTGGTGGAATTCCCAGGATTGCAACGCCGCGCCATCGAGTGCCATGATGGCGCATCATGGGAGTGATTCTATGCCGAAACGAGCCAGCGCCAAACGCAATGTCTTGCTCGCGGTCTTGATAGTCGTCCTTGCGGGCGCTTTGATCGTCCTCGTTCCGCGGTTGAGGTCGAACGAGCCGCTTCTCCCTCCCGAATCCGAAGAGATCCAGGCGAAACGGCTTGCTCCGGAGAATGCGTATAAGGTGTTGATCGAGGCGTGCACGCTCGCGCCGGAGAAACCCGCGCCGCTAGCGCCTGCGGCAGACGCTCCTCCGCAGCCGCGCAACGCTCAAGGATTCGAGCGTGGTTCGCTCGGCGAACTGGTGCAGGTCTACCGTTCCGACGACGATCCGGGGATGGTCCACTATGTCTTGAGTTGCGACCCCCTGGTTGCCAAAGTGCGCGAGGCGCTTGCGCGACCCTATTTCCTTCTGCCGATCCGCTGGGACAAGATGGCAACGTTGTCTACGCAAGAGCGCGATGCGTTCTTCGGGACGGGACAGTTCACGCAGCTTGGCGCTATCCTGACGGCGCGGAGCGTGGTTGCCGCAAGGCACGAAGAAGGGCGGAACGCCTTGGCGTTGTTGCTCGATGCGTTCCGCCTTGCGGTGCTTCTACAAGGCGACGGCGACACGCCAATCGCCACCGACGCCATCGTTTCGCAAGCCCTGCCGCGTTGGTTCGAGGCGGCTCACGCGTCGAGCGAGCCGGATCTGCGCGCCGCGCTCGATGCGTTGAAGGCCATCTTCGATGCGGCCGCACCCATGACGGCAAACCTCGAGTTCGGCGAACGCATGATTGACCAATCTACGGCGCCGGCCGGCTGGATGAGGATCCCCGATCGAAGCGGGCCGCGAAGACGCGGCGAGAACGATGAGCACAACGAAGATGAGAAGTTTGCACGGAAGCTGTTCTTTACAACGCATCTGCGCCGCGCCCATCGATTCATAAGCGAGAATCGGGCAATTCTCACGGAAACAGTCCAGATGTCGTATCCGGACTACGCGGTTTGGAAGACGTCGCACGGGAGCGTGTTCGCGTCGAGCAGCCACGCATGGCCCTGCGACCCGATGGCATGGGTCAACCGTATGGTGAGCATGCATGCGCGCCTGGATACCGCCTACGCCGGCGCACGGATTATGACGGCGCTCGAACTGTACCGGATCGCCCACGGCGGGTATCCCGATTCTCTCGACGCGCTCGCGCCGGACCTCCTGCCATCCGTGCCCAGCGATCCGTTCAGCGGCAAAGCCTTCCACTATCGGCATGCCGACCAGGACTACATCCTCGCGAGCACGGGTCCCAACCAGCAAGACGATACCGCCACCGAACGCCAACGGTCCGACGACATCGTCCTTCACGAACCTAAGGAGGCCGAATCATGAGCCTGATTCGCATCATCTGCTTGGCCATGCTGGCCGCGTTAGCGGTATCCGCGGAGGAAACCCCGGTCATGAAATCCAAGAGCGTGCTCTATCCCGCGGCGCTGGTCGAACGCGCGCGCGCGAACGCCGACAAGGAACCGTGGGCGGCGGCTATGCAAAAGGAGATTGTCGACGGCGCGGCCCCTTGGATGAAGCTGTCGGACGACGAACTGTGGGAATTGATGTTCGGGGCGACGATCAAGCGCTCGTGGATGGTGTGGTCGGACGGGTTCTGTCCCGCGTGCAAACAAGACGTGAAGATGTACACCTGGGAAATGGACCCGTGGCAGTTCCCCTGGAAGACGCGATGCCCGCACTGCAAAGAACTCTTTCCCAAGAACGACTTCTTCGCGTTCTACAAAAGCGGCCTCGACGAGCATCGCGTGTTTCAGCCCGATAAAGCAGATCGTTCGTTGCTGTTCAATGCGGAGCACCCCGATCCGGCCGACCCGCTGCACACGTTCGGCGTGGATGACGGCGACGGGTATGTGGATGACGAAGGCCACCGTTGGCGTTTCATCGGATGTTACCTGATCTACGGACAATGGAAGAGGGCTATCGTTGACGGTGTCGTGCATCTGGGCAATGCCTACATGGCAACCGGCGATGCGCGCTACGCCGTGAAGGCCGCAATCCTCCTCGACCGCGTGGCCGACCTCTTTCCTTCGTTCGACTTCGGCTCGCAAGGTTTTGTCTACGAAGGACGCACAGGCGGCCCGTTGCGCGGCCAGGTGTCCACGTGGCACGACGCGTGCGAAGAAGTGCGCATGTTGACGCAGGGATACGATCAGATCTTCGAGGCCGCAAAGGCGCACGAACAAGAATTGACGGCCTTTCTGTCGAAGAAGGCGCAAGACTTCGCGCTTCCGAATCCAAAAGGAAGCTGGTCCGACATCCAGCGCAACATCGAAGACAATATCCTGCGCGACACGCTGGCGCATCGCGAGCGCATCGAATCGAATTACCCGACGACGGACCGGACGATGCTCACAATAAAGACGGTCCTGGGCTGGCCCAAGAATCGCGACGAGGTCATGGCATTGCTCGACGGCATCCTCGAAAAGGCAACGGCCGTGGACGGGCTGAGCGGCGAGAAGGGCCTGGCCGGTTACTCGAGTATCGCGCCGCGCGCCGTCTCCGAGATCCTCGGCCAGTTCGGCCGCCTCGAACCGGATTTCCTGCGCGCCGTGTACGAACGCCGCCCCGCGCTGCACGCGATGTATCTGTTCCACGTCGACACGTGGTGCATGGAGCAATTCTACCCTGAAGTCGGCGACAGCGGCCGGTTCGGCGCGAAGTGCCCCGTCTACGAGGGCGTTTCCTTCAGCAAGAATCCTGGCACGGGACCGTCGATGTTTGCGTTTCTCTGGGATCTCTACACGCTGACGCAGGATACGGCGTTCGTCCAGGTCTTGTATCGTGCGAACGACCACGCCGTGACGGATCTGCCGCATAGCCTGTTTGCGGATGACCCGCATGCGTTTCAGACACAAGTTCAAGCAGTCATCGATAAGGCGGGCACGGCGATCGAACCGCCGAGCGTCAACAAGGAACAGTGGCATCTGGCCCTGTTGCGAAGCGGCCAAGGCGCCCATCAACGCGTCTTGTGGATCGACTACGACTCGCACGAGCGGCACAGCCATGCCGACGGCATGAACATCGGACTGTTCGCTAAAGGCATGGACCTCATCCCAGAACTCGGCTACCCGCCCGTGGGCTACGGCGGCTGGGAATCGCAGAAATCGCGCTGGTACTCGAAGACAGCGTCTCACGTAACGGTCACCGTCGACGGCAAGAACCAGGAACGCGTCGGCGACGGCGCTACGAAGCTCTGGGCAGACGGCAAGCGGTTCCACGCTATCCAGGTGTCCGACCCCGCCATGATTGAAGGCACGCGCTACGAGCGTACCGTGGCGCTCGTGGACCTCGACGATGAAGATTCCTACGTGATCGACCATTTCGTCGTGCACGGCGGCAAGGACCACGCGAAATTCTTTCATTCCTTTTTCGGGTCTGTCGAAACACACGGACTGACACTGACGGACACGGACGACTACGGATTCGGCACTGAGATGCGCGGCTTCAAGAGAGACGAGAAACCGGCTGAGGGCTGGTCCGTCGACTGGACGATTGACGACCATTACAAGTTCTTCGATACGCCGCGCAACATCCATCTGCGCTACACCGACCTCACGGAGGACGCGGCGGCGTATGTGGCCGAGATGTGGGTGGATGAAGCCCTCTATGGCAGCTCCGGCGGCACGTATGTCCCGTGCATCATGACACGCCGCGCCTCGAAGGACGACGCGCCCCTCCTTTCCAGTTTCGCAGCGGTCATCGAACCCTATGAAAACGCCCCCAAACTTGTGTCGATCCGCCGAGTCCCGCTCGTATCCGCGACAGGCGCGCCACTCCCCGATACCGCCGTTGGCATCGAGATCTCACTCAAAGACGGACACCGCGACCTCTGCATCATGACCGACCCCGAATCCGGTTCGGAAGCCATCGATCCCGCGAATAGCTTCTCCGTTTCCGGTGCCCTTGGATACGTCACGCTCGGCGCGAATGGCCCTGAACGTATCGTGCTCTGCAATGGAACCAAACTGAAGATCGGCTCGGTGTCGCTCGAATGCGATGCCGTTCCATTATTGGAACTGACCGTTGACGCCTCTAGGGCCAAAGTGGTTGCAGGAAGCAGAGACTCCATACGGTCACTGAACATCCCGTTGAGTGCCGAGCAGTCGTAGAAACGGACTCGACGGATAGGCGGCTTCTTATGTTTGCAGAGCCAAGGACCGAAATGGCGTTCAGCGAGAAGGAAACTGCATGATGACCATTCTGACACTCAGCCTTGCGTTCTATCTGGCAGCAGAAAACCTGACCGTCATGGACAACCCATCTTCGGACCAGATGATGAAGACGTTTCTCAACCGTCTCGCGGACGAGGCGCTGGACCGCGCGAACACGGTGCGCGGGGGTTTGAAGACCCCGGAGGAGATCGCCTCATATCAGGACCGCATGCGACAGTTCTTTATCGAGCAGTTGGGCGGTTTCCCTGAACGGACGCCGCTTAACGCGCAAGTCGTGGGCGGGGAATCGCGCGAGGGGTATCGATTCGAGAAAGTACTTTTCGAGAGCCGTCCGGACTTCTTCGTCTCCGGCGTCATGTTCCTGCCTTTGACCGCGCCGCCTTATCCCGGCGTGCTCGTGCCGTGCGGGCACAGCGCCAATGGCAAGGCCTACGAAGTGTATCAACGCGCCTGCATATTTCTGGCCATGAACGGCATGGCGGCATTCATCTACGATCCGATCGGACAGGGCGAGCGCTACCAACTCCTCGATGCGAACGGAAAACCGGAATTCGGCTCGACGACGGAGCATATGCTCGTTGGCGTCGGCTGCATTCTGCTCGGCACGAATACCGCCGCGTATCGCATATGGGATGGGATGCGCGCGCTCGATTACCTCACGAGCCGGCCCGACATCGATCCGGAGCGCATCGGATGCACAGGCAATTCCGGGGGCGGCACGCTGACCAGCTATCTCATGGCGCTCGACCCGCGCATTCAGTGCGCGGCGCCGGGCTGCTACCTGACGTCGATGCGCCGTCTGCTTGAAACCGCGGGACCGCAGGACGCGGAACAGGATATCTACGGTCAGATCGCGTTCGGTATGGATCACGCGGACTACCTCGTGATGCGCGCGCCGAAGCCCACGCTGATGTGTTGCGCAACGGGCGATTTCTTCGACATCCGCGGCGCGTGGGATTCGTTCCGCGAGGCGAAGCGCGTCTACTCGAAGCTCGGGTTTCCTGAACGCGTCGATCTCGTCGAAGCGAACGAGAAACACGGATTCACCCCGGTACTGCGGCAAGGCATGGTGCGCTGGATGCGCCGCTGGTTGATGCGCGTCGACGAGCCGGTTGTGGAGAAGGAGTTTCCCGTGCTCTCCGAAGAGGAGATGCGTTGCACTCCGAAGGGCCAAGTGTTGCTCATAGACGGCGCTCGCTCCGTCGTTGACATAAACGCCAGCATGGAAGGAAAGTTCGCCAAAGCGCGGAAGAAACTCTGGGGTGCGCGCTCAAGGAAGACATCGCTGGAGAAGGTTCGCGCGCTCGCGGGCATCCGTCCCTTCGCAGAGATCCCCGAGCCCGAAGTTCGCAATGCGGGAGCCATCGAGCGCGACGGATATTCCATCTCGAAACTGGCATTGCAGACCGAACCCGGTGTTACCGTGCCTGCGTTGGAATTCGTCCCGAGCAACGCGCACGGCGATGCCTATCTGTACGTCCACGGAGAGGGCAAGGCGGCCGACGCCGCTCCCGGCGGGCTGATCGAGAAACTGGCGCGGCAAGGGCACGTGGTGCTCGCGCCGGACCTGCGCGGATTCGGCGAGACCGCGTCCGCAACGGGCAACAAAGACTGGAACGCTCGATTTGGCGGCGGATGGGAAGACTTCTTCCGTGCGTATCTTCTGGGGAAATCGTACGTCGGCATGCGCGCGGAAGACCTGCTGGCGTGCGCGCGCCTTCTACTGCGGGACGATGCGAGCCGCCCGATCCATCTCATCGCAATCGGCGAGGCAGGGCCCGTCGCGCTCCACGCCGCGGCGCTGGAACCCGGCGTCTTCGCATCGCTCAGGCTGGAACGATCGTTGGCGTCATGGGCCGATGTCGTCAAGACGCCGCCGGCAAAGAACCAGCTTCTCTCGACGGTTAACGGCGCGCTTCGCGTGTATGACCTGCCGGATCTGCTTGCCACGCTTCCGAAACGTTACGCATCCGTTACAAGCCCGTTGAAGATAACGCCGTAGCGGCTAGTGGAGGTGCTTGAGCGCCTTCTCGAGATTCGCGCGCGCGCCACGGTGGGTGGCATCGATCGCAAGGCATTTTTCGAACGCGTCTCGCGCCTCGGCGTAGCGCTGCAACCGGTAGAATGCCACCCCGAGATTGTTGTATGCGGGCGCGATCCCGGATTGGGCCGCGAGCTGAAAATGCTCGACCGCCTCATCGAGCAGGTGGTCATAGTAGTACAACTCGCCCAGGGCGTTGAGCATCGCCGGGCTGTCGTTCCCTTTGTCGATCAACGCCTTGATGCATTCGCGAGCCTCGGGACGCTTTTCGAGCCTGAGCATGTGATGGATGTAAAGGCTCAGCGCCAAGGCCGAAGCGGGATTTGCCTCGAGGGCCGTCCGCGACTCCTTTGCCGCCTCTTCGATGCGCCCTTCCCCTTCAAGCGAAATACTCAAGTAACGATGCCCGTCGGTCCACTCCGGATCCAGCGCGAGGCAGCGTTCGAAACACTCGATCGCGACGGGCCACGCCTTCTCGTCCGCGTAGATGACCCCGAGGTTGCGCCACGCCTCGGTCAGGTTTGGATCGAGCTCCAACGCCAGTTTCAAGGCCCGCTTCCCGTCTTCGCTGCGTTTGAGCAGATGCAGCACGCCACCGAGGTCTTTGAGCACGACGGGATTCGAGGGGTCGCGTTTCAACGAATCGCGATACGCTCCCGCGGCGCCGACGTAGTCGCTCATTTCGGCATATTGATTGCCCAGTTCGGCATACGACTTCGGGTCCGACGGATCGACGGCGATCTTCTGCAGGCCGAGTTGAATGTACATAGCCTGTTTCTGTACGAGGCGATCGGGACTCTTTGTGTAGGGATAATGGTGGATCGGGACGTCGCAGTCCACGATCCGCAGTCCGCGCGACTCGAGCGACTTGTGCACGAGTTCATGCACCTTGCCCTCGAACCGCGCTCCCGCGTTGTTGGGGAACATGCGGACCTTCACGCTCGGGTACCATCCCGCAAATCCGCGCGCGAACGGGTCGCCGGGCGCGCACCGGTGAAACTCGTCGACCGACTCCGTGTTGGTGTAGTTGCGCGTGACAAACCGGTAGCCGCACTGAGGAAGCCCGTCGGCCAAGGTACGGATCTTCGCCAGATCTTCCGGCGCCAGGCGCTCGTCCGCGTCAAGCACCAGGACCCAGTCCCCCTTGCATCCGCGCAACGATTCGTTCCGCGCGGCCGAGAAGTCGTCGCACCAGATGAAAAACGTTACGAACGCCTTGTTCTGGCGGGCGATCTCGACCGTGTTATCGCGGGATCCGGTATCGACGATGCGGATCTCATCGGCCAGCCCTCGCAGACCCGCCAGGCATTCGGCGAGCTGTTCGGACTCGTCCTTCACGATCATGGCCACAGAGATGGTTCGCGCCACAGCCTACTACCTCTACGCGCGCAGGGTCAGCCGGAAGGCCTGCCCCCGCGGCGGTCATTCATAGTACCTGCTTCGCTCGCAACAAACGTTCAACGGCCGTCGTCCGACGCCTCGACCGCGGTATAGTCCACCACGGCCGGATTTCTGGAAGAAGGCGCCGCGCTTCCTGCGGTAGCCGGACGAATCGCGCCCGCCGCAAGCAGGGCCTGATAGGTTTCCCGGTCGACCGTATCCCCGCTGGTCACCAGCCGGGTGGAACCGTTCACCGTAACGCCGTACTGGCGCACGGGCCCCTTACGCCGCTTGTGCACGCTGCCTTTGAGCATCATGTCAAACTCGATTTGAAATAGCTGCGCAGCGCTCGCTTGAGAAGGCGCGCTCTCCTCGGACGGAGAAAACGGCGGAACGCCCCGCTTCGAACGTCGAAAAAAGAACAACCCGAATCCACCTCGTTTCACAGCAATCGGCCGGCACGCTGTGCCGCCGCTTCATAAACCGTTCAGTTACACGTCATCATTATACCGGCGCCAACATCACCCGGCAACCGGACTCGCGCAAGCGCCTATTGCGTCGCGAGCGCTCCGCTCTTCTGCAAACGCTCCGTCAGCGCCTGCAAGGCCGTCTTGGCCGTAGCGCGCACCTGCTCGCTCGGGTCCTTCTCGGCACATTCCGTCAGCGGCGCGATGGACGCCTGGTTGCCCGCGCGGCCAAGAAGTTGCGCGGCCATGATACGCGAGGCGTCGTCGAGTTTCGGATCGCGCACCGCATCGTGAAACACGTTCAGGCTGTCGCTGACCGTGCCGAATGACAGGACGTTGAGAATGTCGTTTCGCTCGGCCACGGTGGCGTCGGGCTGCCTCCACCATTCGCCAAGCGCCTTGCGGCCTTCGACGGAACCCCGCGAGGCAAGCCCTCGCGTCGCCTGGAATCGGACCTGCCGATTCGCGTCGGCCTTCAGGCCGTTGAGCGCGGTGTCGACTTCGGGGCTTTGAATCAACGCGATCAAACTGACCGTGCACACGCGCGTGGTTGCATCGCTTTCCGGCTTGACCATCGCCATCAGTTCCGGCAATTGCTTGGCGTCGAGATGGCCGCGCAGGCTCATGGCCGCAACCGCCTTCGCGAACGGCGTCGACGCCTTGTCGGCCAGCACGTCCATGATGGGCTTCATGGCGTCCGGTCCAGTCTCCGCAAGCTTGTTGGCGACCGCAACGGCCTCTTCTACATTCGGCTTCTCGCGGGTAGCGGTCTGAGCCAGCTTGGTCCACTCCGCCACCAACGCTTCCCTGGACATATTGCCTCCGCCGGTCAGCGGAACCGAAAGCGAGTTGGGAGCCGTCTCCCCAGGAGCGGGCGCGGGCGCCGGAGTTGCGGGCGCGGGCGCAGCCGCCGGTTCGGCAGGCGCGGGCGCAGCGGTCGGCGCGGGCGCCGGAGCCGTGGGCGTCGGAGCGGGCGCGGGCTCGGCAGGAGCAGGCGCAGCCGTCGGCGCGGGTGCCGGGGCCGGAGCCACTGGAGCGGACGCGGGGGCCGGCGCGGCTGGAGCAGGCGCAGCCGTCGGCGCGGGTGCCGGGGCGGGAGCTACCGGAGCGGGCGTCGTAACCGGCGCGGCCGGCGGCGGCGTTTGCGGCGCGGGCTCCTGGCAAGCCAGCGGCATCGACACAAGTACGGCAAGGATCACTAACCTAACCATCGTCTGTTTCCACATAGAGTTTCTCCCGAATATCCTTCGCAATCGGCCTTCCCCGATCGCAGCCATCCTACAGAAAGCCAGAGTATAGCACAGTGTCCGCGGAGGTGCGAAGTGAAAAGTTCGTACCGGAAGCGAGGTTACGAAGCGGTCTTGCAGGCGGCGCCGGTGTCATCGCGGGGCTGTCCCGAGAACGTTCTGCGAAGTACCACTGCCAATGAGAAGACGGCAACCGTACGTGGTATGATACGTGTCTGAGCAACACGGGAGGCCTTGCGCATGCGTCGCATAGCAATCGTCATGATAGTCGCGGCCGTCGGCGGGCTGGGCGGAAGGGCGGTCCAAGCCCAGGAAAGCACGCCGCCGATTCGGGATGCGGCGTCCGTAGAGACGCAGCCGGAACCGGATGCCGCCGCCACCGACCCTCAGCTTAAGGATGTCATGGCCGAAGTGGCCAAGCTTCGCGACGAGGTCCTGCGCATGCAGCAGACGCTCGACATGTTCATGAACGGGACAGTGGCGGATCTTCAGATCGAGAACGAGCGGCTGCGCAAGGAAATCCGCGATCTGAGTCTTGAGCGGAAACAAGCGCTCCCGCCTGTGCCCATGCCCGACAAAGCGTTGCTCGAGGGCCTGTATGAAGACAGCAAGCGTCCCACGCAACGCGAAACGCCTGCCGAGCCGGATGCCGGCGCTACCCCCGAAACTCCTCGGGCCGATGAGGGCGATCGGGAGGCTGCCAAGAAACCGGCGCCTCCCGTCGAGTTTACGCACGAGACCGTCGCCGAGTGGGGACGAACTCCCGAAGAAGCCTCCGCCAGCGGACCGAAGACGGCCTCGCTGAAAGGCATGATCATTGTGGTTCCCGAAGGCAGCGCCACCGAAGATCTCGTCGCGCTGGGGCGCGAACTGCGCAATAAACACGATGCGTACGACAATATCAACATCGAAGTCTTCGACCAGCGTGAAGCCGCGGAAACGTTCAAGGGGCGTAACGTGGTAAGCTCCGCCCACCGCGTCTTGAGCATATCCAAACACGCCGCCAGCGGACGAGACAAGATCGTCCTGCTTCAAGGCGACCAACCTACCGAAGTGCCACGCGAACCTTAGCCCCAGCCTTGCCGCGGTGCAACTAAAACGGCCCTCGGGGGATTACTCTTTTGCAGCGTTTCCTCGGAGGTGATAAGCTTCAGCCATGGCCTTCTTGACGAAATCCCCGAACGTCCAATCCGAAGGGCGCGATCGTGGCGCCCCTACCAAGCGTGGATGTGCAGGGCTGTTTTTTGGCGCGATGCTGCTGTGCGCCGTAGCTTGGGGCGCGTCGCTGGGCGCCTTCGTCTGGGTGCTTGACGACACGAAGAGCACCATCCAGGCCCTCGAAACGTTCCGTCCGAAAGTCGGAAGCAAAGTCTATTCGGCTGACGGCGAGTTGCTCGGCGAATTCTCGATCGAACAGCGGCAGTTGGTCAGCCTCAGCGAGATTCCGTTGCACCTGCAGCGCGCCTTTCTCGCCACCGAAGACGCGACGTTCTACGAACACCACGGCGTGCGCCCCCTGGCCTTTGCAAGCGCCTTCGTAGACTACTTGAAGAGCGGCCGAGGCCGCGGCGCAAGCACGATTACGATGCAGTTGGTGCGCAATATCGAGCCGCTCGGCGTCGGCCAGGAACGCTCGATCAAACGCAAGCTGCATGAAGCTATCGTGGCCTTCCAGGTCGAACGCGACTTCACGAAAGACGAGATCCTCGAACTCTACCTCAACCAGATCTTTCTCGGGATCAGCGCCCACGGCGTCGAAGCGGCATCGGAACAGTACTTCGGCAAACATTGCAGGGATCTTACGCTGGGTGAAAGCGCAACCCTCGCGGGTCTGACGCGTTCGCCCAACCGGAACCAGCCCTTCAAATACCCGGAAAACGCGCTGGCGCGCCGCAACATCGTCTTGCAGCAGATGCTCGACAACAAGTTCATCACGGCAGAGGAATATCAATCGGCGCTGGCGGAAACCCTTGAAGACTCAGTGGTCACGCCGGAGGAAATGGCGCAGCGCGAAGCGCAAGGCAAAGAGGGAATCTGGACTCCCAACAAATTCAAGGCCCCCTACTTCGTTGAAGAGATCCGCCAGTCAATCCTCGCGCAGTCCGACAGGGCGCAGGTATTCGAGGCGGGCCTCGAGATCCACACCACGCTCGATATGCGGCTCCAGCGCGCCGCGGAAACCTATCTACTGAAAGCGCTCGACGAGTTCGATGCGAAGAAACGCGAATCCCTGAAGCGCCAGGGCAAAGAGGACGAGTTCACTCCCGTGGCCGGCGCGCTGGTCTGCATCGACAACCGCCCCGGATATCGCGGCTACGTGAGGGCCTTGGTCGGCGGGCGCGATTTCGAGAACGAGAAATACAACACGGCGACCCAGGCGCGCAGGCAACCCGGATCGAGCGTCAAGCCATTTGTCTGGGCGACGGCCATTGCCAGCGGCATGACACCTTCGGACATCATCGTCGACGAACCCTACGAACGCGTGGACGCTTGGGGCAACGTGTGGCGGCCGCAGAACTTCGGCGCGACCTATGCCGGTCCCATCACCCTGCGCAACGCGCTCCAAAAGTCTATCAACATTGTCTCGGTCAAACTCGTCGAGCGGCTGACGATGCCGCGCGTGCGCACCTGCCTCGAACGCGCCGGCATCCGCACGCCCATCGCCAACGCCGTAGGCCTGACCATCGCGCTGGGCACGCCGGAGGTCACGGTGCTCGACCAGTGCGTGGCCTACTCGATCTTCCCGAACGGCGGCTGGCGCTACGACCCCGCTATGATCACGGAAGTCCGTAATCGAGACGGCGTCGCCGTGCCGGGCTTCGTCAAGCCAGTGTCGCGCGAAGAAGCCATCCCCGCCAACGTGGCCTATGTCATGGCGTATCTCATGCAGGGCGTCTGCCGGTTCGGCACGGCGGCCAACACGCAAGCGCAGTGGGAGAAAGCCGAGCCCGGAAGGCCGCGCGCCGGCAAGACGGGCACCACCAACGAAAGCCGGAACGCTTGGTTCTGCGGTTACACGCCCGATTTCACGTGCGTTGTGTGGGTCGGCTATCGCGACAACCGATCGCTGGGCCAAGGGAAAGATTTCACCGGCGGAAGGCTGGCCAACCCCGCCTGGACCAATTTCATGATCGCCGCCGAGGAAGGACTTCCCGTTCGCGATTTCGATGTGCCGGACGGCGTGACGTTCTTCGATATCGACCGCAATACGGGGCGCGCGGGCGGTTCGTTCCGCGAGGCCTTCATCACGGGTACCGCGCCGCTGCGCGAAGCGCCGATGTTCATGGAGCCTTCGCCGGAGACCGAAAGCTCGGAGTTCCCCGATGAAGCGCCGTCGGACCAAGCCCCGCCTCCGCCGAATCCCGAACCCCCTACCGAATCGAGGACCGTAACGTTTGACAATCTTTGATTGCGATGCCGCCTACGGACGCGGTGCGATCGCGCTCCCGCGCGAAATTGAAACCGCAGAAGCCCTTGCCGCTGAACTGGAACACGCGGGCATTGGCGAGGCGCTGGTCTGGCATCGCGACGTATGGGAGCGCGACTTCCAACTCGGCAACGAGCGAATGGAAGAACTGCGATCGCATCAGGGATTGCATCCCACGCTGGCCTTCGTCCCCACGTGCTGCGAAGAAATGCCCGATGCGGAAGCCTTTGTGCAGCGCGTCCGAGCCGCCGGCGCCCTGGCTGTGCGGGCGTTTCCCGTGCATCACCATTTCCTGCTCGATCCGCTCGCGTGCGGCGATCTATTCGAGGCCTTCATCGCCCACGCGCTCCCCGTCATTCTGCCCCTGCCGGAAATCCCCGGCGGATGGGACGGCGTCTATCGCCTGTTGCGCGACTTCCCTCGCCTTACGTTGATTCTGACCGAATCGGGCTGCTGGGGCGAGGACCGCTATTTCCGCCCGCTGATGAAGCGCTACCCGAGTTTCTTCCTCGCCACCAATCGGCTCGAAACCGCGGGGCAGATCGAAAGCATCGTGGAGCGGCTGGGCGCGGATCACCTCGTATTCGGATCGGGATTGCCACGCAATTACCCGGGAGGTTATGTGATGATGCTCCAGCGCGCCGCCATCCCCGACGATGCGCGCGGCGCCATCGCGCACGGAAACATCGAGCGCATCCTGGGCCGTTAACCACACACCGAAACGCGGCTCGCAATGCCGAGCCGTTCCGCCGCCATGATCACGCGATCATGCAACCCCGCAATATAGGCCTCGCGGACCGGCGCTGAGAACAAGACGCGCGCGTAACGCTCGCGCAGTTCGGGAAATTGCGCGTCGAGAAGGACCCTGGTCGCCTCCCACACTTTCGGCCTTGGGTTGAACGCATCCACCCAGATCGTGTCCACATGCAGATCGGCCGCACGTTCCAACAGCGCCGATACGGACTTGAGATCGTCGGACAGGAACGGCAGCAATGGGCCGAACATAATCGAGGTGGCTATGCCCGCCTCTCGCGCCGCCGCGATGACGTGGAACCGGTTCTCGACAGAACTGGCGAACGGTTCCCACGCGTCCGCCACGCGCTGGTCCAGTGTCGTCACCGTCACGCCGATTTGCGAAGACGATCCCGCGAACACATCCAAGTCGCGCAAGATCAGGTCGCTTTTGGTGAGCGCGTTGACTCGGAACCCATGCTGGATCAGACGTTCGCAGCACGCGCGCGTCAGGCCCCGCTCGCGCTCGATCGGCTGCCATCCGTCGCATGCGCTGCTCACGAAGACGCTGCCCGGTTTGGCGCGCCGCAGTTGCTTTTCAAGCGCCTCGACCGCATTCGTCTTGACGTCGATGTACTGCCCCCACGGTTCGACGTGCGGGTGGAACCGCTGCATGAACCGCGCATAGCAATACGCGCAGGCGTGCGTGCAACCGCCGTAGCAATTCAGCGAGTAATCGCCGATGCCCGATACGGTCAAGATCGTCTTGCAAGGAGTCTCGCGTACAACAGGATTCACGTCCGGGCGCTCCCGTGGCCTGCCCTATTGTCGCCGTCCACGCGGCAAAGCTCAAACTGCTCCTTGATGCATGCCGCCGTTCGCGCGGTTATAATCATGCCCGTCCGTGTAGGTCCGTGTTAGCCCGTGTCCCAGAACGAGGAACCGCATGAACCGCGAATTGCTCCAAACCGCGCTCGATACCGCACTGCATCTCGGCGCCGCGGATGCCGAAGCCCTGCTCATTCGCGACACGACCTTCGAAGTCGAGGTTTCGAGGGGCCAAGTCGAGACACTGGCAGTGGCCGAGTCCATCGGCATCGGCGCACGCGTCCTGACGCATGACCATCGAATGGGGTTCGCGTACGCAGCACTGCCCTCGCTCGCAACGTGTGGCGAACGGCTCGCGTGGCTTATGGACGCCGCGTGGCAGAACGCCTGCATCAACGCGCCCGATCCCCATAACGTCCTGCCGGACGGGTCCGTCGTTTCGGAAAGCGATTGGTCTCAAGACAGATTTGCGAACATTTCGGCGCAGGACAAAGTGTCGTTTTGCCGCAATCTGGAAGCCAAGACCCTCGCGGCCGACACGCGCGTCGAACATGTCGACAGCGCCTCGTATGGCGATTCGCGTCTCGAATACATCATTGCGAACACCCGGGGCGTCTTTCGCAGGCATCAGACGGCCTCCGGGTCGTGTTCCGTAGTCGCGGCGGCGGCATCGCCGGGCGCGGACTCCGAAATGGGATGGGAGTTCGACGTCGCGCCGAGGTTCGACGCCCTTCGCCTCGATTGGGTAGCCGAACGCGCCGCCACGCGCGCAGTCCAAGCCCTCGGCGCCAAACCGTGTGCGACGCGCACGATGCCTGTCGTGCTCGACAACGCGGTTGCGGCGAGTTTTGTGGGCGTCATCGGCCCCGCCTTGATGGCCAGCAACGTCCTCAAAGGCAAGAGCCTCTTCGCGGACAGAATCGGCGATGGCATCGCCTCCGAGCACGTCACCCTGATCGATCGCAACGATCTCGAGAGCGGCCTGCAACGATTCCCCTTCGATTCAGAGGGCGTGTCCGCGCAAGAAACGATTCTGGTCTCGCGAGGTTCGCTGAAGGGCTTCCTGCACAACGCATACACCGCACACCGTATGGGCGCGGCGCACACCGCCAACGCATCGCGCGGCGGCGGGTTTCGTTCGGCCCCTGAAGTCGGCCCGTCAAACGCGTACCTCTCCCCCGGATCTCACACCCAAGACGGACTGTGCGTCCTCGCTGGAGACGGCCTGTTTGTCACTGACGCGATGGGCGTTCATACGGCCGACCCGGTATCGGGCGATTTCAGTTTCGGCGCTTCGGGTCTCATGATCGAGCATGGCCGGCGCGCATGGCCCGTCCGTGGTGTGACCATCGCAGGCAACGTCAAGGATGTGCTTGCGGCGATAGCCGCAGTGGGGAACGATCTCCGCTTCTTCGGGGCCTACGGCGCGCCTTCATTGCTTGTATCAGGCCTCACCGTCAGCGGAACGTAGGAGCGGGAAGAATCCGTATTCAGTCTTCGGTCTTGACGTTATTGCGGCCGGCGTGTTTCGCCTTGTAAAGGGCGTGGTCGGCGCGCCGCACAAGGGATTCCTCGGTGTCGTCTCCGCGCACTTGCGCCGCCCCGATGCTGATAGTGATCGGCGGCAGGATTTCGTTGCTGGTGGTAACCTTGAAGCGAATCCTTTCGAGTTTGCTTCGGATGTGCTCCGCGACCACGGCAGCCGCTTTCAAAGTCGTGGACGGCAGCAGCACGGCGAACTCCTCGCCCCCGTACCGGGCCGAAAAGTCGCCGCCGCGCGTGCACTGGGAAATGGTCTTGGCCACTATACGGAGCACCGCATCGCCGACGGTATGGCCATGCTCGTCGTTAACCTTCTTAAAGAAATCCACATCCAACATCAGCACGGAGAACACTGTGCCAGAGGCCTCGGATTCAAGCATCAACTCCGAAAGCCGGGCATCCATCGCCTTGCGATTCGACAGGCCCGTAAGCGAGTCGGTCAAGGCTTCGCGGCGCGCTTGCTCCAAACGCTCGTGGAGCGACCTGGCGCGTTCGGATTCTTCCTGTAGTTGACGCTGTAAGGTCTGATTCGAACTCAGCATCCCGTCCGTGTGGTCGATAACCTGATTGACCACATGGCGCACTTGCGATAGGTCCCGCGCCGCGCGCAGTTCGTCGGAGTACTGTTTCATTTCATCGCGATAGTGCCCCGACGCGTTTGTCGACTCCATTAGACGTTCGAGAATCGCACGTAGAATGTCCCGAGCTTCATCCGCCGCACGCCGGGCGGCCTCGCGTTCGTCCTGGTTGAGGACGTGTTTTTCATACAGGTAGGCATGCACCTCGTTGGACAACTCCGCGCCCGAATCGATGTACTGATTGAGGTCGTCTACAAGGTCTGCGTTGGCGCCCGCGTAATACTCGAACCACACCGCATAGTTCTTGGGATGCAGCGAAATACGGCGCTCCGCCATGTCGCGCAACGCGCTCTTCCCGCTAAGCATGATCGCAGCCTCGTCGGCCTGGGCGTTTGGCGCGGCCCTGCCTCCACTTTGGTGGCTGCCAGCAGGCATTAGGTCCTCCTTCCCGAAACGGAGGCTAACTCTGCCGCGAAACCCTGGGCAGAGTCAAATCTCTTTTCTTATCGATAACTAGGGGCGCAATGCCTCAGATTCCGCTTGGCTGGCGTTCGGATTCGAGAACTTGCCTTCGCCGAACCAACCAGGTATCATACTAGGCGAATCCCCCGAAGGCCCCGGCAGGGCCGAGGCGCGATTCCTGCCGGCGCCGCGCGCGTACCTTCTTCGGCGCGCGATTTTGACTCCGCGCGGTACGCTCAGCACGCAGCACGTTCACATAGGATCGAGCAGACAATGACCCCTATTGACAAGATCAGGAATGTGGCCATCATCGCCCACATCGACCACGGCAAGACCACGCTGATTGACAGTATCTTCCGCGGCGCGCATGTGTTCCGCGAAAACGCGCGCGTGGTCGAACGCGTGATGGACAGCAACGAACTCGAACGCGAACGGGGCATCACGATCCGCGCGAAGCACTGCACGGTGGAATGGAACGGCTATCTCATCAATATTATCGACACGCCTGGCCACGCGGATTTCTCGGGCGAGGTCGAACGCATTCTCTCGATGGTCGATTCCGTGCTCCTGTTGGTGGATGCCAACGAAGGCCCGATGCCCCAGACCCGCTACGTGCTCATGCGCGCGCTTCGCCTTGGGCTTCACCCGATCGTCATCATCAACAAGGTCGATCGCCCCAATGCCAACCCCCTCGGCGCGCTCAACGACACGTTTGACCTGTTCTTTGCGCTCGGCGCCAACGAGCGCCAGTGCGACTTCATGACGCTCTACGGGTCGGGCCTGCACGGATGGGTATCGCGCGAACCCGAGGGCGGCCCCGATCACGGCATGGAAGCGCTGTTCGAGACGATCATCGAACACGTCCCGCCGCCGCATGGCGACCCCGAGGCGCCGTTCCTGATGCAAGTCAGCACGCTGGGCTGGCGCGACCACATCGGACGCACGGGAACAGGACGCATCCTGCAAGGGCGCCTGCGCAAAGGCATGACGTTGACGCGCTGGGTAACGCGCGAGATCGGCGACCGCCTGCTGGACTCCAGCGACGCCCCAAGGCCCTGGGAAGTCGTCGAATCCACGACCGAGAAGGCCGCGCACTCGTGGGTCACGCGCGGGATCGAAACCGTCGTTGCGCACGAAGTGTCCGCGGGCGACATCGTCACCATCGCCGGCCCAAAAGAACTCAACATCGGAGATACCCTCGCGGACCCCGCCCTGGACAATCCCGCATTGCCTCCGCTCGATATCGAAGAGCCGACGGTCTCGATGATGTTCCTCGTCAACAACGGCCCCTTTGCGGGACGTGAAGGCCGCGCCGCAACCTTGCGCCAGCTCAAGACCCGGCTTCTGCGCGAATTGCGTACGAACGTCGCGTTGCGCGTCGACGATGTCGGACGCATGGACGCAATCAAGGTTTCGGGACGGGGCGAGCTCCATCTCGCGATCCTCATCGAGGAAATGCGCCGCGAGGGCATCGAGTTCTGCGTATCCGCTCCCGAGATCATCACGCATACCGACTCGCAGGGACGCCTGCTCGAACCGATCGAAGACTTGGTGGTCGACGTCTTGACGGAAAGCGTGGGCGTCGTCATCGAGAAAGTCGCGCAGCGGAAAGGCGAACTTACCTCGATGCACGCGGGCGGCACCGGAATGACGCGGCTCGAATTCCGTATTCCGACGCGCGGCCTCATTGGCTACCGCAACGAGTTCCTAACCGATACGCAGGGCAACGGCATCATGGTGTCGCGCTTCGCGGGCTACGGCCCCTGGTGCGGCGACATCGTGGCGCGCAGCCGCGGGTCGATGATCAGCCTCGATACGGGCGACGCGACCAGCTACAGCCTCGAAAACCTCCAACAGCGCGGCACGCTGTTCATCGCCCCAATGAGTCCGATCTACACGGGCATGGTCGTCGGCGAGAACTCGCGCCCCGGCGACCTCGTCTGCAATCCCACCAAGCGCAAGGCCCTGACCAACCACCGGTCGTCCACCAAGGAGCAGACCGTCACACTCGATGTGCCGCGCGTGCTCACGCTCGACGCCGCGCTCGAATGGGTTGCGCCGGACGAATTGGTCGAAGTGACGCCCGCAAGCATCCGCGTGCGCAAGGCGATCCTCGATTGGGAAGGGCGCAAGAAAGCCGAACGAAAGCTCGCCTCGGCCCAAGCCTAACGCACGCGCACCCGCCTGGAAAGCCTGGGCGGCTTTATTTCGTTGGATATCCTCAGGCCGCGCAGTCTAACTACATCAGGATTTGGAGCGCGAGTTCCGTGCGGCGGGGGTCTTCTTCGACCCTCACTTGAAATACCCCAAGCTATCCAACTTCTCCCTCAGTTCCGGATCGATCGTCTGCACCCCCCCAACCTCGTGCGAGACTAGGTATTTCTCGCGGCTTTTCAACACCGGCGCCCAGTGCTGTTGGAGAGCCGATTCCAGCTCGGCTTTCGTGCTGGCGTCATCGGCGCTGCGGTCGTTCATTTCTTTGGGATCGAGAGCAAGGTCATAAAGGGCTTTCTTCTTGTCTGCGTACGTGCCTAACAACTTTTGGCTGTCTTTCATTACGCAGATCGAAACGGTTTCGGGATTGGCTCTCAGCCCTTGGTAGGAAAACAAGATTCGGTGCGCCAATTCTTTGGGGGACTCTCCTCTCAAGAAAGGCAAGAGGCTTGTTCCCTGGAATTGATCCAGCGCTGGCAACCCCAGAATCTCAAACAGGGTCGGCGGCAGGTCGATGCCCTGCACGTTCGCGTCTACGGCGTGGCCTTTGACAATTCCTTTTGGCCAGTACATAACCAGCGGCACGCCAGCCAGCTCATCGTAGGGTTCGTAACCGTGCCAGATTCCACCGAGGTGCTGCAAGAACCCCTCGCCATGGTCTGATGTGAAGATGACAAGCGTGTTGGCGTCGAGGCCGGATTCCTTCAACGATGCAAGGATGCGGGCGAAATTATCGTCGGCAAACCGGATGCACTCATCATACCGGTTGGCGTGGTCTCTCTTATTCTTTGCCCAGCGGTTCTCGTACGAGGGAGGCGGATCGTATTGGTAATCAAGAAACGATCGGGCTTGCACGTGGCATTCCATCGTATGCACATACACAAAGAACGGACATCCCCGGTTCTTCTTCATGAACCCGGTAACGGCGTTGAAGGTACTGCCGTCTTGGGATGCGGTCACGGCATCGAAATCTTCGATGTAACAGAACGCGTGTCGTTGCGGCATTTCCGGCGGGGTATTGGGATTTTCCGTAAAAGCGGCAGTGTCGTAACCGGCGTCGCGCAACGCTTCCGGGAAGACGGCCAGCGATACCGGTTCGGTCGCATCGTAGCAATCCAATCCATGGACTATCGCCTCCACCCCCGTAAACATGGACACCATCGAGGGGCGCGTGCAGGTGGCCGGGGACAGGCATTTCTTAAACCACAGCCCCCGATGCGCCAAATCGTTCAGCGCGGGCGCGGTCGGGCGCTCGTAGCCGTACAATTCCAGGTGATCGGCCCTCAGCGAATCCACTACGTAAAACAGGATGTTGGGCTGCGCGGCCGCCTCCTGTCTCGACGCGTCGCGGTAAATGACAGGGTTTGCCCACAAACCGAACGCGCCAGGCGGGTCGCATTCAACGCGCAACCGTATGGTTGCTTGCATATTCGCGTACCGGCTCAAATCGTAGCTGATATCATTCCAACATCCAGCCGCCTGCTGGGTAAAACAACGCACATCGCCCTCTGGTGTCGATACAGACAGGGAGAAGGTTACAGGTTGGCTGTCGGCAACAGTGGCCAGTGATGCCGAAAACCGCGCGTTTTCGGGAAGGCGCAGGGCATAGGCAATCTGCGATGGCCCCTTCATGTAAAGACATCGCCGCAGGGAATTCCCGAGCCGATACCCGGCGGAGCCGAAATTGCCGCTAAAGAGACTTGCGCGCGCACGGATGTCAAACGTGCGGATAGCCACTGTAGCGGATTTCGGCACAATTAGGCGCATGCCATCAATCTTCCGCCCCTGCAACGTCGGGAGACCGCCCAACTTGATGAGGTACTCCTGTTCCTTGCCTTGCTCTGGAATGTGGATGGGAGTCAAGGCGCGGCCTCCCTCATCGCACCATTTCTGTTCCACGCCCATGGAGCGCCAGGATAACTGCACTTCGTCGGCGCCGCTCACCGTCATACGCAACACAACCGCGTCGATTTCCGGCCCGTAATAATTGAAGTCGCTTGGCGTCTCAATATAATCGCGTCCCTGCGTGGTAAATTGGAGCAGACCTCCATCGAATCTCCATACGGAGGATTCGTTCCCTGTGCTCCACTTCGCTTCAGGAGTGACAAGGGACAGGGTTGACCCGTTATCCGTCGTATTCGGGGACGTCGACTCGACGGTGGCTTCACCTACGTGATCGTCCAGTCGATAGCAGGCCGGCGGCGACAGGTTCATCCCGGTCGTCGCCGATCCGTCGGGCGCAATGGACGCTTCTTCAGAAGTGTCCACCGGGTTGGCGCCGGCGCGCTGAGAGACTGTTGCTGGAACGCGGGGTGTTTTCAAGACGCAAAAGACGGCTGCACAGATGCCCGCCATCGCGCACAAAGAAAGAACCGCTACTAGCAACGTTCGGTGTCGCAACATCCTCACCTCCAATGATAAGATCCTACCACCTCGTGTCGGCAGGGAACAAACCTCAGGCGCATTTTGACCGGGACAGGAACATGAAGACACTCATTATCGGCGGGACACGTTACCTCGGCGCGGCCATTGCTAACCAGCTATCAGCCAACGGCCATACCGTCGATGTGTTGCATCGCGGCAGGACGGAAAGCGAACTTCTTCTGTCTGTTACGCATCTACTCGGCGACGCGCGCGACCGCGCGTTTGTCGAGGCGCGCGTGCGCGAAGGCCGGTACGATGCGGTGGTCGACACCATCTTGCAGGCGGACGACCTCGCGTGGTACCTCCCGCTCCTCGCGGCGCACACGGGCCAGTTGGTCCATTGCGGCTCGACGGGCGTCTACGCCCCGGCCGCCCAAGCGCCTTCGGTCGAAACTGATCCGACGCCCTGTCCACCCGAACTTGGCGGATTCGGCGCGAAGCTCGCCCAGGACGAGGCCCTGCTCGCGTTCCACGCGCGAACCGGATTCAAGGTCTGCTCGTTGCGCGTAAGCAACGTGATCGGCGCGGGCGATGTCCCCCTCGACATCTGGGGTGCGCGCAACCCGGCCTACTTCCAGCGCCTCGCCGATCATCATCCCATTTGGATTCCTAACGACGGACGCGCGCTCGTCCAGCCGGTCCATGTCGAGGACCTCGCGCGAGGTTTTCGCGCGGCTATCGAGCGCGACACCGCCTCGGGGCAAATCTACAACCTGTCCTCGGCCCGCGCCTCGACACTCACGGCCTACGCTCAATGCGCAAAGGACCTTCTCGGTTCCCGCTCCGAACTCACGTGCGCTCCAATGGAGACCATCCTCGCCACGGGCAAGGCCAACGAAGGCGGCCTGCGATTCCTCTGCGAGCACATGTGCATCGACAGTGGCAAAGCCAGGCGCGACCTCGGCTACGCTCCTCGCTACGACCTCCGCGAGTCGCTCCGCGACAGTTTGGCCTGGATGATTCGCAAGGGTCTGCTGCGCGCCGAACTGCAAGATTGACGATTGACATCTTGGCCGGACTTTGACACTTCGACAAAAATGAACATCACCCCCCTTGTTTCGCAAACCCGTTAGACCATCGCTATCTCGTGTCTCCGTGGCTGGTTGAGGCGCTATGCACCAAGACCGGGTCGACTGGCATCCCATATGCAAAGAAACTCGTTAGCTTTGTCCTCACGACAAGGACACGTGGAGGCGTCGTAGGATGATGAATATTTGGCTCTATGCCACGGACGAGGAATGCCAGACGCCACTCAGCCGTGCCGCTCGCAGCAATCACATGGCGCTGACCGAACTCCTGCTACGGCAGGAGATCGAAGACCGCATGGCAAGCCTGGAAGGTTCAAGCTTGCTTCACAAGGCCGCCTCGCTCGGTCTCGAAGAAGCCGTCAAGCGGCTCCTTTCCGAGTGGAGCGACCCAAACGAGTTAGACAAGTACGGCGAGACCCCGTTGCACAAAGCGGCACGCCACGGCCACATCGAGACCGCGCGGTTGCTGCTTTCGCACAACGCGAACGTCAACGCCGTCAACGTCTTCGGGCTGTCGCCGCTGCATTGGGTCGCCCTCAACGGCCGCGCTGACCTCGCCGAACTGCTCTTTACCCACGGCGCCGACGCCAATCTCCCTAACGAGTATCTTGACGGGCTGAGTCCACTCACCCTCGCAAGGATCATGGGATACAGCGACGTCGCGTACATCCTGGAGGGCCATCTCCCCAAGTAAAGAACAGCCACACCATATACGTAGCTATAGCTATGCTGATCGTGATCGTGATCGTGATCGTGATCGTGATCGTGATCGTGGTCGTAGTCGTGATCGTAGTCGAGAGGATTCGACTTTCATGCTGAGAGCTTGTGAAGAAATGTCAAAGTCTTGAGTTTCCCTTTGTCGGCTCCGTCCGTTCTGTCATCCTGAGAGCGTGTGAAGAAATACCAAGGCCTTGCGCTTTCCTTTGCTGGCTTCGCCCTTTCTGTCATCCTGAGCGCAGCGAAGGATCTCGCTATGCGTATAGGCCTCTTATGCTTATGAGATCCTTCGCTGCGCTCAGGATGACAGGCAATACGTAGTCAAGAGGCAAGGCGCCCGCGTTTCACAGTTTCTTCACAAACTCTGAGCGAAGCGAAGCATCTCCTCGCGTGAGGCGTGAGTCATCGACGCCGAAGAGATTCTTCGCGCTGCTCAGAATGACACGCGAGCCGCTTCCTAGACCCGGCTCTAAGCGCCCTTGGCCTCGCGCCAAGGATCTCGCGTGCGATCGAGCCAGGCATCCAGCTCGGCCTGAAGGCGCTTCTCGAGCGCGGGCCGCTCGCCCATGCAGTCGCGCATTTGAAATGGGTCGTCTTCGTTATCGAAGAGGCGGCGCTCTTCGTGTCCGTCGTGCCGGTCGACGATGTAGGTATAGCGCGGCGTGCGGACGCCTCGCATGCCGCGGTCCGGCGAATCCGGATCCTGGTTCAGATACAGGGCCGACTCCGGTTTCGCGACATGCCCGCCGATCAGGGCGCGCGAGTAATCCGCGCCCTCGACTTGGGTGGGAATGCTGGAATGCAATCCTGCCAGCCCAAGCAGCGTCGGCATCACGTCCGGCACGCTGAGCAGAAGGTCTTCACGTCCGGACCGGATGCGGTTCGGCCATCGGATCAAGAACGGCACCCCAAGAGATTCCTCGTACCAAATGCCCTTGTACATGCGGCCATGCGAGCCCATCATCTCGCCGTGGTCCGAAGTGAAAACGACGATCGTATTGTCCTCGAGCCCCTCTTCCTTGAGGCACGCCAGGATACGACCGAATTGCTCATCGACGCCGGTGACCGCCGCGAAGTAGTGCTTGGCCCAGCGTTTGGCGATCTGGCCTTCCTTCGTTTCGAGATTGATGTTTGGCCGGTTCAACAAGTCTTCGGGACGCCGCGTCCCGTAACGCTCGACATATTCTTCGGGCACGAGTTGGAATGGCATGTGCGGGGGATTCATGGCAACGAACAGCGCGAACGGCTTATCCGATGGCCTCTGGGCGCCGCGATTGCGCAGGAACTCGATGGCCGTATCGGCCTCGTGGCGCGGCGACCACGCGTCGAACTCGATATATCCGTCGCGCGGCGCATCGCCGATCCAGTAATGCGGCTTCATGTGGTTATCGTGGCAGCCGTAGGAATGCCAGAAATCGAACCCATGCCTGCGCGGCCCGGGCGGCGTGTACTCGTCCCACACTCCGCCCGCGCCTCGCGGGAACAGGTACGGCTCTTGCGGCGTTTCGAGGTGCCACTTGCCGATGTAGCCGCATGCATAACCCGCGTCATGCAGTACGTCCGAAATGCAGCGCTCGGATTCGCGGAGGTGAATATCGTAGGCCACGCTCCCGGACCAGCAGTTGGTCGTCACGCCGGTCGAGAAGGGATAGCGCCCGGTCAACAGAGAAGCGCGATACGGGCTGCACACGGGCCGGTTGCTCAAGGCATGCGTGAATACGACGCCCTCGCTCGCAAACCGGTCGAGATGCGGCGTGATGACGGGATCGGCGCCCATGCATCCGACGGCTTGACGCCGGAACTCGTCTGGAAACACGAACAGCAGATTTGGCCTCGACGCCGGGCCGCTTCTCGAGTCCGATGTAGAAGGCGTCGCGCAACCGCTCGCTGCGCACGCGGCCGCCGCGGCATGCATGAAACGCCGGCGTGAAATACGATGCTTCAAGACGAGACTCCTTGTTCGTGCGTCGTGCTCGTACTACCTCGAAAACAGAAACCCGACCCCCTGTCATTCTGAGCGAAGCGAAGAATCTCACCCGCGGCAGAGGCCACGCCTACCAGGAGATTCTTCGCTTCGCTCAGAATGACAGGGGGGGCAGTGTTGCTTGATGTATCGGTGCGCACTTAAGAAGCGCCGCATTTTCATCCTCCCGAGTGAAGCCACACTCCATGACGACTCGTAATCGTAATCGTGTTCGAAAATGAAGTAGGACGTTATTCTCTAATCGTTCCAGCCGCCTTATGTTTCTTCTTCTTAGCGACGTGTGATTCAGATACTCCCGTTATGTTCATATCGATCACGCTCACGAGCACGATTACGAGCACGAGCACGATACGACTCCGCTCCGTCCGCCAACAATGAGACCCGTCCGATGGCAGGTAGTTACTCTTCAGCCTTCGCCTTGCGGTTCCAATAGAAGTAGAACGGAATCCCGGAAAGGATGAGGGCAAGCCCGATACCCGCATCGCGCGGCCGTTCGACGATCGTGACGATTACGAGCGTGACGCAGAACAGCACGAACAAGACAGGAAGGATCGGATAGCCGTGGACGCGGTAGGGCCGCTTCTCATCGGGCATTGTGCGGCGCAGCACAAACACGCCGAACGCTCCCGCGCCGTAAAAGATGAAGCCCGCGAAGATCACCATATCGCTCAGTTGATCGAAGGTGCCGGTTAAGACCAGCAGCGACGTCCAGGTGGCCTGCATGATTAGCGACGTGGAAGGCGTGTGATGTTTGGGATGGCACTTGCTCGCCATGGGAAAGAACAGGTTGTCGCGCGCCATGGTGAAGTACATGCGCGACGGCGGCAAAAGCTGGCAGTTGGTCGCTCCGAACGTCGAGAGCAAAATGAGGACCGCCACGAGGCTGGCCGCGGCCGGTCCGAAGGCCTTGCGCATCACCTCGACGCCGACGATGCTGTTGTCGTTGTTCGCGAGGGCGCGCATTTCCTCAACCGGCATCACGTGAAGGTACGCAACGTTGACGAGAAGGTAGATGACGATGACGCCCGCGACGCCAATTCCGAGCGCGAGCGGAATGTTGCGGTTGGGCTTGCGGACCTCCGCGCCAAGAAACGTGATATTGATCCAGCCATCGTAGGCCCAGAACGCGCCGAGCATCGCCGCAAACATCGCTCCGAACAGGCCGAGCGGATTGGCGTACTCGGCGTGGGGATTCGCAAGCATTGGCGACAGATGGTCGAATGAGCCGCCCCCCCAGCATAACCCCAGCACGACGACTATCGCGATGCCCGCCAGCTTCAGCAACATCGACACATTGGCGATAAGGCCGCCGAAGATCACGCCGAAATAGTTGGCCATCGTGATGAACATGAGCGTGCCGATGGTGAAGAGTTTGACGCCGAGATTGTCGAAGGGCTGAAACAGGCCAAGCACGGAAAACGATTCCCATGCCGGGCCGAGCCGTGGAAACGCGAACAGCGTGTTGGCGGATTGGCCGAACACGTAGGCGATCGAGCCGATCGACGCGGACTGGATCACCACGAATCCCGCCCAACCGTAGAGATAGGCGAAGGCCCGCCCGTACATGCGTTTGAAGTACGTGTATTGCCCGCCGGGGTCCGCGATGATCCCCGCGACCTCGGCGTTGGCCAGCGCGCCCAACAGCGAGATGATCCCCGCGATCAGCCAGCACATCAGCAGCAGCCCCGGCGACTGCACTTCGTCGGCCATCGGCGCGGCCTTCTTGAAAACGCCCGATCCGATCATGTTGCCCATGACAAGCATGATCGCCGTGAACAACCCGAGCCTGGGTAGAAGACCGCTCGCGTGGGCTACTTCGGGGGAATTTTGGATTTTGGATTTTGGATTTTGGATTGTTCTAACTCCTACGCCTCGTTTGAAGGAGAGGGGCGTATACCGTCGACCGCGCTTTCCACCCCTTCGCGCCTGCTCCGTGCGCATGCCATGTCATTTGCACTCAGGTTCCGTCCTCGTCATCAATCCAAAATCTACAATCCAAAATCCAAAATCGTCAAAGTCCGCCATAGGGTTCCACAAACGCCATCAACTCATCGTAGGTCGGCATGAAATTGGCGCAGCCGTGCTTGGTGACGACAATCGCGCCGCACGCATTGCCGATGCGCGCGGACTCGTACCACCCGCGACCCTGCACGTATCCGAACAAGAAGCCCGCGCCAAACGCGTCGCCCGCGCCGAGGATGTTGTACACCTCGACCGGGAACCCGGGCACGTCGAAGGCCTTGCGTCCTGTGGCTTCGGCAAGATGCACTCGGCATCCCTGATACCCGCGTTTCTGGATTACGGCCTTCGGTCCGAGATCGAGGATCGACGCAATCGCCTTGTCGATATCGCCGCTGACCTTCGTGTCCGAGACCTGCGAATGCGTCAGACTGATCTGCGCCGGGTCCGTCAACATCACCGCGTTGATCTCGTCTTCCGTCCCGAGGACGATGTCCGCGAGCCGGATCACCGCGCGCGCCGCGACGCCGAACGCGCGCGGGTCGTGCCATTGGTCCGGCCGGAAATCGATGTCGAACACGACCTCGGTGCCCGCGCTCCGGGCCAATTCCGCGCCGAACATCGTCGCGCTCCGGCTCGGCTCGCGGCTCAGATTCGTGCCCGCGAACTGAAATACCCTGCTCGATGCCACCGGCGCGGCCAGCACGTCGTCGATGCCGAGTTCGACGTCCGCGCAGTTGTCGCGGTAGTAGACCAGCGGGAATTTGTTTGGCGGCTCGATGCCGAGGACCACCGCGCTCGTGCGATGTCCGGGTTTGCGCAGGACCCATTGCGTCTCTACGCCTTCCTTGACCAGGAAGTTGAGCAGGAAATCGCCGACAGGGTCCTCGCCAAGCGCGGTCAGCAGCGCGGGCTTGCCGCCAAGCCGCCGCATGCCGACGCTGATGTTCGTCGGCGACCCGCCGACGTACGCCGCGAAACTCCCGATGTCGACGAAGGCCGCGCCGACGTCGTTGCTGTAAAGATCGATCGACGACCGCCCCATGTGGAGCGAGTCGTAGACCTTGGGTGCACTGCTCATATCCGGGTTCCTTCCGCTTCGAATCAACGCAAAGACGCCAGGGCGCTAAGGCGCAAAGAGCAACAGACTATACTTCACGGCCTGGTATCTCAACATAACTTGAAAGAGACCGTCTTCGCTCTGCAATGCCATGCCTTTGGCGCTTCCGCTCAACCAAATCACGCCTAGTTCAATCCCGAGAGCTATCACGAAACGGAATAAGGCTTTTACTGATTCTGTAGTCCAGACACATCGTTTCCTTGAAGTAGTGCGCAAGGTTGTTTCCCTGACGTTTATCCCCGTGCGGGGAGATAACGACCTCTCCGATTACATCTCCTGGATCGAATTTGATCTCTACAAAGCGCCTATTCCTCTCGTCAAGTTCGATAGGCAGGCGATTGTCGTCCTCCGACACGAAAAAGCATCGCCACTCCCTTTCCTCTTGATAGGCGCTGTGTTTAATTCTGCAACACAGCTGTTCAACCGCGGCTCGAACCCGCCCGCCGCAAATAATGTTAGCGACCTGCGCAACTGCATCCTTGTTCTTGCTAGACTGTATATGGACTAGCTCGTCTGTATGTGCCACTAGCTCTGATATGTCAATTGTCGTTTCTAGCGTACAATACTGACATTGCATCAGCCGCCAGGGAACTGAAAGATTTCCCACTAAAGGTCCCGTTGAATCGCTGTCAAGAACGACACGTTGCTCGTTGACATCACGGAAGTGAGTCTCGATCTTGTCCCTTATGAATCCAATCGCTATGCCTCCACCTCGGCTGTACGCCCTCCACTGTCCGAGTACGTCACCATTCTCGCTTAAGGAAAAGACGAAGGGAGCTTTCTGGCCCTTCTTGAATTCATCCAGTGAGGTGAGGAGGACTTTCATGGTGTCCTGCTGAATCACTGAGGCATTGGCCTGCAGGCTACGCAATACGACACTCACGCCCATTCTGACCTCGCTCCAGTCATTGAGTTCGGAACAGTGCGTTGCACGCAGAGTCTGGGACTCCATGATCTTTCTAAATGCATGAAATGTCGTGTAGTGATATAGCATCTTTTGAACATTACTCATGGCTACTTACTCCCTGAGATACCGCGATGGCTTCAAAACAATCCGATCTTGAAGTTGACAAGCGGATTGGTGCATTCCACGTGCCCTGCTGTCTTGGCGTCCCCGCGCCTTCGCGTCTTTGTGTTGAAACGCTCTCAGTAGATCGGTACCCGCGGGTCGCGCGTCCTGTACGTATCTTTGACCCAGGTGTAGCGCGGGTCGTCCTGGTTGGCGAGGCTCTGGGCGCTGCCGGCCAGGACGTTCAGGTAATAGGTCGTGTATCCGGGCGGGCTCGCGACGGGATGATAGCCTTCGGGCACGAGGACGGCGCAATTGTTCCCGGGACGGACGACGGCATCGATCGGATTGCCGGCCTGCTGCAACGGGGAACGCTCGTCCGTGTAGACCCATTGGAACGCGTAGCCTTCGGGGCGATCCGACTTGAAGAAGTAGATCTCTTCGAGGTCGGCCTCGACGATGCGCCCGTCGTTGTCCTCGACATGCACGTCATGCTTGTGCGGCGGATAGCTGCTCCAGCTTCCGCCGGGCGTGTAGACCTCGACGAGCACAAGCCGATGCACGGGCGAACCGGGCGGAAGCAGGTCGTTGATCTGGCGCGTCGCCGAGTCGCCGCCGCGAACGGAAATCGGGACATCTTCGGGACGAATGAGCCACGGCTCATGGTCTTCATCGGTCGGCGCCCACGTCACCGCGAACTCGCCTGCTTCTTCGGCGGTGACGGTGAAATCCGTGCGCCGCGGCAAATAGAGCGCGTGCGCGGGCCCCGCGAATACGTTGGGCCGCGACCCGATGCCGGTCCATTCGCCGCGATTCGAACGCACGGTATAGCGCCCGTTCAGCGTGACGATAGCCAGTTCGTGTTCGCCGGAACCGAAGGACCACGTCTCCCCCACGTCCAAACGGCGTGCCTGAAACGAGAGATACTCCCATCCCGCGGACTCCGGCGTAATCGAAAGGAATCGTCCCGGGTCGTCGGGACAGGATTGGGGACGAATGAGGATGGTGTCGTGCGTGTACTTCATGGCGTGCGGCGTCTCCCGAGGTTCTGCGTGTTTTGGCGACGATAGCAGGTTTGCGCAGGGCATGCCAACAACGAGAATCAGAGGAACGCGCGACACGGACATGCACAGCGCGGCAGAACCACAACCAAAGAGACGAAAAGAAATTAAAGTCCAGAGTCTGAGGTCGACTCTGCCCACAACCCGCAGATCAAAGAGGTTTTTCAGTGCTTCGTGTGCTTCGTGGCCTTCGTGGTAAACAAATTACAGGAACCGCACTACCACGAAGAACACGAAGAGCACGAAGTAACGAGAGTTGACACGCACCATGCTGTCCTTATCGTTCTGCCCCAAATCGTTCTGTCATCGTTTCTTGTCTGTACACAGGACGATTCGATTCCTCGAACAGTCGATGGAAGATGAATGATGGCCGTACGAAAGAGAATTACCTGCCGATACAGAATCGGGGGTTTCCTTTTTGGCGGTTTTGCGATAGAATCGGCACATGGCAGTCATGCGCAACTATGCGGCGCTGGGCAGGCTGCTTGCCCAGTACTTCCTGTACCGGTGGGGCCGGACGAAGGAACCCGAGGTACAGAAGTACTATTGCCAGGGCCTGGCCGCGCTCGATCATCTGTTTGGCTGGTCGCGGCATCTTCGCATGGTGGGCGAAGAACACGTGCCCAGTCGAGGCCCCGCGATCCTCGCGGGCAATCACATCCTGCTCGACGATCCGTTCGTGATGGGCAACGCGATCCATCTGGCCACCGGGGGCAAGGTGCGCCCGCGCGCGATGATGCGCGACGACTTTTTCACAGGCATGCCCCCGTGGGCCAAGCGTCTGGCGGACCCGGACGAGGTGTCGCGATTCATCGGCGCGATCCAGATCACGCGCGAGCATGTCGAGCCCACGCAGATCAAACCGTTTATCGAGCTGCTGCGGAGCGGCGAGATCTTCTTCATCTATCCCGGGCGGACGCGATCGCGCAGCGGGCTGTTCATGGAATACCGCGACTGGATACACAGCCCCGGCGCCACGTCGTTTCTCGTCGCGCAGGCGCAGGCGGGCCAGCCGGGCCTCGAAGTGCCGGTCATCCCCATGGCGCGGACCTTCAACCCCGTCACGAAGCGAGGCGCGCTGATCTTCGGGACGCCGCTGACGTTGCCCGGAACCCCGGATCGGGACGCGCAACGCGAGTTCGACTATCGGCTGGTCGTCGCGATGTCGAATCTGGTCGAGGTCAATGTCCCGCAGATTTTGGCGGGACTTATGTACGTGCGGTGCCTGCACGGATTGCCCACGACGGTCGAACTCGACACGCTGGCCGAATCCGTTTGTATCGCGGTATCGAGAATCCGGGACCGCCATGTGGACCCGGAAGCGCAACGCCGTCCCGAACAGGAAGTCCTGCGCACCCTACGGTATTTGCATACGCTCCGCGTCGTGCAATGGAAAGAGGAACGCGTGGAAGTGAACCGGGAGGCGGTTACTCGAGTGCCGAGTTCGTTCAAGACGTATCGGAAGGAGAACCCGGTCAAGCATCTCGTGAACCAGATCCTGCACTACCGCGATGTGATGGGGACCATCGAGCAACTCGCCCTGTCAAGCGGACGCGCTACTTCTCCGGCGCTTTCTCGGGCGCCTCGTTTGGCTTAGGCACGCCCTTGGCAATGGCCTTCTCGATCGCTGCATGGGCGACGGCGCAATCGTGCACGGCTTTGACGAGCAGGCTCTCGGCGCTGCTGAGGACCAGTTCCGCATCGAGCACTTCCACCTGCGTGCCGACCCCTTCTTGGAACCGCAATTGCGCGAGACGCCGGCCTTCGCGGCCTAGTTCGACCGTGCCCTTCTCCTGGCTAATCTGCGCCAGCGCGTTTTCCTTCTGAATCGCCGCGGCGCGCACGTCGAGCTCGATCAGACGGCGCACGTCTTCCATCTGATGTTCGAGGCCGCTCCGCTGGGCCTTGGCCTCGGCCATTTCGTGCTTGCGGCGTCCGCCTGCGTAGAGTTCCCACTCCGCGCCGACCGAGAATGTCCATCCGTCGGGCTGCGCGATACCGCCGTTATCGGTCGCCGAGTAGTTGATATTCGCGGCGGCTTTCGGCAGGTACTCGCCCCGAACGCGTTTGACGTTCTGCCCGGCGGCATCGATCCCCTTCTGGAGCGCGAGCAGTTCCGGACGCGTGTCGTTCGCCTGGCGCACCAACTCGTCGACCGGCAGTTCGATCGGAGTCCAATCCATCTTGCCCACAAGCTGAAGCGGCTTGTCTTCGGGCAAGGCAAGAATCCGGCGCAAGTTGACCATCGACAGCCGCACGGCGTTCTGGGCCGTGGTGAGGTCAGCTTCGCGCGCGCCTACCTCGGTCTTCGCGCGCAAGACCTCGAAATTGCTGATCAGTCCGACATCGAGCATCTGCTGCGCGTCCGCCAAGTGGCGCTTGAATGTCGCCACGCTTTCTTCCGCCACACGCACCATCGCGCGCGCAAGGAGGCAATCGTAGTAGGCCTTTCTTGTTTCAAAAGCCAGATCGTTCAGCTTAGCCTGCTTCTGCCATTCCTGCGAATCGGCCAAGAACTTCGATGCCTTGATAGCGGCCTGGATCTGTCCGCCCGCGAACAGCACCTGAGTAACGCCCACCTGGTCGGTCCGGCGGTCTTTCTTGCCTTGGAACTGGTCGAAGGAGCCGCTGCCGAACATACTGCTGACTAACGAACCAAAGATCCCGGAAGGCGCGGCAAACGAGAACGTCTGCAAGCCATCGATATACGTGAAGGCGGTCTGAGCTTTGACCTGCGGCATCCTCGCGGATTTAGCCTGTCCAACCTTCGCGTTCGCGGCGTCGACGTTGTCCTGGGCCACTTGAACCTGCGCACTCTGTGACAAGGCCATTTGCACGCATTGGTCCACGTCGAGATGCAGCGCGGCCGGGTCCGTTTCGCCCTCGGCCCAGTAGGTCTCGAACGATTTGAGAACGTCCTGCGTCACGGCCTCCCCCCCGGGAGTTGCCGGAGCCGCCTCGACCTGAGGCGGATTCTGCGCCCATGCACCCAACGACACAATAACCAGAGCAGCCAATACGAGTCTCATGTGAACTTCGTCCCTATATTCGTTACCCACCGCATCCTACCCCATCATACTCCATAGACGCCGGGCAATCCAAGTGGAAGGACGAAGGGAAGGATGAAGGATGAGGGATGAAGGATGAAAAGCTGACGACTTCAGTCTTTCCCTTCATCTGAACGCCGTTCGCCCTTCGCCCTTCGTCCTTCGCCCTTCGCCTTTCATCCTTCATCCTTCATCCTTCATCCTTCATCCTTCATCCTTCATCCTTCATC
>CAYOCT010000073.1:0-34010 GCA_964402555.1 uncultured Nitrospiraceae bacterium
AAGCGCCCGCGTTTCACAATTTCTTCACAAGCTCTGAGCGAAGCGAAGAATCTCCCAGACGGAGAGGTACCTGTTTTGGCGCGAGTTTCGGCCCCTCCCAACACTCGGCTGCGAGCAACCCGATTACGACTACGCGCACAAGCACGAGTTTGCTATTCGCGAGAACAGGTGCTACGATCATCGCTTAATGTGTGGCGCATCGTTTTGCGAATCAAGTCTGTCAACGCGCCCTTGGCCATCGAAGGAACCCATCATCCATGCCGAAGATCGTCGGAGGTGTTCAAGGCGCCTCCTCCGTAGAAGAAACGCTGGAACGGATGAAGGCCAAACTGGCCGGCATCGTCCCGGAAGTCGAACTCGTCCTGAAAGCCGAACTCGCGTTTCAGATCAACCAACTCAAACGCGAATGCAACGCCGTCATCCTGGGCCACAACTACATGGAGCCGGCCCTGTACCATTCGGTGCCGGACTACACGGGCGATTCGCTCGAACTGTCGCGCATCTCGACCCAGACCGATGCGGAGACCATCGTGTTCTGTGGCGTCCAGTTCATGGCCGAGACGGCCAAAGTGTTGAACCCGAATAAGCGCGTGCTGATACCCGCGGAAAAGGCGGGATGCTCGCTCGCGGAAGGGATCAACGCGGACCACGTGCGGCAGTTGAAAGCGCTCTATCCCGGCGCGCCGGTCGTGACCTATGTCAACACGTACGCCGAAGTGAAAGCGGTGTCCGACTATTGCTGCACGTCGGGCAATGCGGGCGCGGTGATTCGCTACCTGCTCGAACATGGATATGATCACATCGTGTTCCTTCCGGACGAGTACCTGGCGCGGAACACTGCGCGCGAACTCGGCATCGATTTCGTGATGGCGCCCGACCCGCACGAGGGAGCCGAGGAGAACGCGGGGCTCGAAAAGGGCAAGCCGGCGGTCGTGGGATGGAAGGCGCGTTGCGAAGTCCACGAACTGTACAAGGTCGAGGACGTCATGAACGTGCGGAAGCAGTACCCGGACGTCGTAGTGCTGGCGCATCCCGAGTGCAGCCCTGAGGTCATTGCCATCGTGGATTACGCGGGCAGCACCAAGGGGATGATTGATTACGTGCGCAACGTCGACGCGCCGCGGTATCTTCTACTGACCGAATGCACGATGAGCGACAACATCGCCGCGGAATTCCCGAATCGCGAGATGGTGCGCGCGTGCAGCCTGCGCTGCAAGTACATGAACACGATTACGCTCGAGGAGACTCTGGCAAGCTTGCAGAAACTCCAGTACGAAATCGTGCTCCCCCCCGAGATCATCGAGCAGGCCAAGCTGCCGATCGATCGCATGCTGGCGATCCGCTGATAGGCTCTAGCGTACTGAGTCCTAAGTAATACATCTTGAATAGAATTCCAAGAACAAGCGAAAAACAGGGACTGACTCGCTTTTCGGCAGTTTGAAAAGCGTGTCTGTCCCTGCTTTTCGCGGCCTTCGGCCCCAAAGATGAGATGCCGCCAGTATGGCTCACTACTCTAGTTCTGAGCGTAGGTCACAGTGAAGGCGGTCGTGTAGTTGCTGTAAGCGCCCACGTTCATCGCGGGGGGCGAGGTCCAGCCGGTCAGGCCCTTATAACTCACGACATGCGTGCCCACAGGAACTCCGGACACGGTGACGCCGCTATCCTGCCACGCGCCGCTGTCGATGCGCCATTGCGCCCCCGCCGCGCGCGCTCCCGAAGGTTCGATCGTCACGCGAATACTGCCAGGCGTCTGCTGCGCGTAAGTCACGCTGTAAGAGGTCGTGTAGCTCGTGTACACGCTCGCGTCAAACGTCGGGGGCGCGATCCAGCCGGAGACGCTCTTGAACGAGAGCGAGTGCGTGCCAACGGAAAGTCCCGTCACGATCGCGCCGCTGTCTTGCCACGCGCCGCCATCCACGCGCCACTGCGCGCCCGCCGTGCTCGCGCCGGATGGCGCGATCGTCACCTGCAGGTTGCCGGGCGGCTGCTTCACATAGGTCACCCCGAAAGCCGTCGTGTAGCCGCTGTAGACGTTCACGGTCAAATTGGGCGGACGCCACCAGCCCGTCAGCCCCTTGAACGAGACTTCATGCGTGCCCACGGCGAGCGCGCTCACCGTCGCGCCGCTGTTTTGCCACGCGCCGCCGTCCACGCGCCACTGGGCGCCCGCCGCGCCTGCGGCCGCCGGGTTAATAGTGACGCTGATGTTGCCGGGGCCTTGCTGCACGTACGTCACACCGAACGATGTGGTGTGTCCGGTATAGGCATCGATAGTGAGATTCGGAGGGCGATACCAGCCCGTAATGCTCTTGAACGAGACTTCATGCTGGCCGACTACGAGGCCCGTCACTGTTGCGCCGCTGTCCTGCCACGCGCCGCCGTCCACGCGCCACTGCGCGCCCGCCGCGCGCGCGCCTTCGGGATCGATCGTGACCTGGAAGCTGCCCGGAGGCTGTTGCACATAGGAGGCCGAGTAGGTGCTGACCGTATTGCTGAACACGCCCACCGTCGCGGCGTCCGGCCGATACCACCCGGTCACGCTCTTGAACGTTATGGAGTGCGCGCCCACGGACAGTCCGCTTACGGTCGCGCCGCTGTCTTGCCACGCGCCGCCATCGACGCACCACTGCGCGCCCGCCGTGCGGGCCTCGGGCGGTTCAATGGTCACCGTGATGCCACCGGGAAGCTGCGGCGCGTAGGTGACGCTGAACGCCGTGGTATACGTGCTGTACACGTTGACGGATATCGCCGGCGGACGGTACCAGCCTGTGAGATCCTTGAACGAGACTTCATGGACTCCCGCGGGCAACGCGGAGAGCGTCGCGCCGCTGTCCTGCCATGCGCCGCCGTCGACACACCACTGCGCGCCCGCCGTGCGCGCATCCGCCGGTTCGATCGTCACACGCACGTTACCCAAAGAAAGTTGATACGTGGCGTTGTGCGTCGTGGTCGCGTTCGGAGTAATCGAGATCGAATGCTTCGTGGGCTTATCCCACGCATCGATGGTCTTGTACGAAATCGTGTGCGACCCAGGCGAAAGCCCCGGCAGCGTCACGCCGCTGTCCTGCCATGCGCCTTCGTCCATGCGCCATTGGGCGCCCGCCGCGACGGCCTCCGAGGGTTCGATGGTGACGCTCGCGCTGCCGACCGACACTTGATACGTTGCCGTATCCGTAGCCGTCGCGTGCGCGGTCACATCGATACTACGATCCGAAGGCGTGTCCCAGCCCGATATCGCGCTGAAAGAGACCGCATGCGCGCCAGGAACAAGATCACCGGCCGTTGCGCCGCTGTCCAGCCACGCGCCGCCATCGACGCGCCATTGCGCGCCTGCCGCGCGCGCCTCCGCGGGTTCGATCGTCACGCTCGCGCTACCGACCGTGAGTGGGTACGTCTCGGTCAGTTCGAGCGTTTGATCGGCTTCAATTGTGGCTGTGCGATCGGCCGGCGTATCCCATCCAGCTACATCGCCAAACGAAACCGTGTGCATCCCGGCAGGCAGTCCGGTCAGGGTTTCGCCGCTTTCGTGCCACACGCCATTCACGCGCCAGCGCGCGCCCGCATCGCGGACCTCAGCGGGTTCCAGGACGACATGGAGCGCGCCCATGAACGGATGGCACATGCGCTGGAACGGAAGCGCTTGTACGTTGCCGTTACCCGCGGCATCCGTGGCGCCTCCTGCGGGGATGTTGACCTCCACCAACCCATCGGCCAACGGCGTGAGCATGACGTGATACAGAGCGCCCGAGCCTGCAAACCCGCTGAGCGATCCCGAGTTCGCCGTGATGTCGCCGACCTCAAATCCCGAGACAGGTTCGCTGAACGTGATATCGACTTGGATGGGGCTGTCGAAAGTCGGATTGGGCGACGCGGAACTCATCTCCACCGTGGGCGCGACCGAGTCGTACTCGCGCTGCAACGGCGCGCCGGCCAAGTTCGGATTGCCGGCGGCATCGGTGGCCACGCCCGCCGCCACGCCAACCTCGACGGGGCCTTGCGCCGAGGGCACAAGGTCGAACGCGTAATTCGCGCCTGCGCCGCTGAAACCCGTGATCGTCCCGGTCGTCGCGGTGATTCCGCTCGCGTCGAATCCCGACACGTTTTCGCTGAACGCAATCGTAAAGGGAATCGGGTTCACGTTCGTCGCTGCGGACGCCGTCGATTCGATGATAACGCCCGGCGGGGTGATGTCGTAGGTACGGCGGAACGGTGTCGAAGCCGTGTTGACATTGCCCGCGGCGTCGAGCGCGACACCGTCTGGAACATCCGCGCCCACCGTTCCTTCGGCGGTAGGCGTCAAGGCGAAACTGTACTCCGTGCCCGAACCGCCGAAGCCGCTCAGCAACGAGGCCAAAGGCGGGACATCGTTTTCGACAAAGCCGATAACCGGCTTCGAGAAGGTGACCGTCACGATGATCGGGCTTTGATTCGTCGGATCAGGCGCGTCGGAAGCCATAATCGCCATAGGCTGCACGCTGTCGTATTCGCGAACGAACGGAGCGGCATCAAGGCTTGTGTTCCCCGCGAGGTCGATGGCAGCCCCTCCGGCAATCGTCGCTCCAACGAATCCCTGGGCCAGCGGCACAAGGTCGAAGGAGTACTCGGCGCCCGATCCCGCGAAGTTCGTAATGGTGGCGGTATTGGCCGAGATCTTCCCCGCCGAGAACCCCGTGACCGGTTCGCTGAACGTGACATAGACCGCGATGGGATTGTCGTTAGTCAGCGGAGGCGAAGGCGAAGTCATACTCACCGTCGGAGCCACGATATCGTACATGCGCGAGAAGAAGTCCGAGGCCGCGCTGCCATTCCCGGCGGCGTCGGTAGCGGCCCCCTCCGCGATGCTTGCCTGGACGCTGCCATGAGCGGCAGGGGCCAAGTCAAACGTGTACTCCGCGCCCGACCCACTGAACCCCTCGACGGTCGCGTTGGTTGCCGCGATATCGCTGGCATCAAAGCCCGTTACCGGCTTGCTGAAGGTCGCCGTCACGACAATGGGATTGTCGCGCGTCGGGTCGGCCGAGACCGACTCGAGCGTTACCGTCGCCGGGGTCGTATCGTAGACGCGCGTAAGGGTGTTGGACACCGTACTGGTGTTTCCCACCGCGTCGACGGCCGCGCCATCAGTGACGTACGCGCCGAATGTGCCCTGCGCGGCGGGCAAGAGTTGGAACGTATACGTGGTTCCGGAACCTGAAAGCGCGCCCACCGCTGCGCCGGATGCGACGATGTCATCCGCGCCGAATCCGGTCACGCTCTTGCTGAAGGTCGCGGTAATCTCGATCGAACTGGCATTGGTGGGATCGGGCGCTGCGCAACTCAGGACCACATCCGGCCGCACCGAATCATGCTCACGTTCCAGGTAATTCGAGGCGGCGCTCGGGTTGCCCGCGGCATCGTGCGCGGCGTCCGCGGCCACGGATGCGCCGAACGTGCCTTGGCCCCAAGGCGACAACGAGAACGAGTACGACGCGCCAGACCCGCTCAACGAGGTCGCGGTCGCCGTGTTCGCAGTCACGCTGCCCAGCGAGAACCCCGTTACCGGTTCGCTGAACGTGACCGTGACGGCAATCGGATTCAGGTTCGACACGGCTGGCGCCGCCGAGTCGAGCACGACCGTAGGTCCGACGGTATCGTAGACTCGGCTCAGCACGGCCGACGCCGCGTTGGCGTTGCCTGCGGCGTCCGTCGCGACGCCTTGTGGCACGTCCGCCTCGACCGGCCCTTGGCCCGCGGGAACAAGCTCGCACTGATACGACGCGCCCGAACCGCTGAACGCATCCACCGAACCGTTGGCTACATGGATATCGCCCGCATCGAATCCGGTCACGGCCTTATCGAACGTGATCGCGAGCGGAATGGGGCTGTCGCGAGTCGGATCGGATGCCGAGGACTGGAGCGACGGGATGGGCGGAACGGAATCGAACACGCGGCTCAACGCGTTGGACGCGGTGTTCGTGTTGCCCGCGGCATCCGTGGCAACACCGGCCGCAACGCTGGCGCTAACCGATCCCTGAGCCGTAGGATTCAAGACAAACGTATAGGTGCTGCCCGTCCCCGAGAGGTCGCTTACTGTGGCGCCGGTGGCGCTAACGTCATCCGAGGTGAAGCCGGTTACCGATTCCGAGAATGCCACGCTGACGGGAATCTGATTCGCGTTCGTCGGATCCGGAGCGGCGGAAGTCAGCAGCGCGGAAGGACGGACCGTGTCGTAGGTCCTCGTGAAGGACGCCACCGCGTTGCCGTTGCCGGCCGCATCGGCGGCGACGCCCGCGGCGATATCCGCGCCCACCGAGCCTTGCGCCGAGGGCGTCAACAAGAAACTATAGCTGGCCCCGCTTCCCGCGAACGAACTCAACGTGGCGGTCCGCGGCGTGATATCGCTCAACGTGAATCCGGTCACCGGTTCGCTAAAAGTGACCGCGACGGAAATCGGAGACGCGTTCGTGGGGTTCGAGGATGCGGAATCCATCGTTGCGGTCGGCGCAACGCTGTCGAAACTTCGCGTGAACAGCGCCGACGCGAGATTGGGTTCGTTGGCGGCGTTGAATGCGGCGGCCACCGGCACTTGCGCGCTCACAGTCCCTTGGCTGATCGGAACCAGCGCGGCCTGATACACCGCGCCGCTGCCGCTGAAATTGCCAACGGCCGCGTTGGTCACGACGAGGTCGCTTGCGTCGAAGCCAGTCACAGGCAGGCTGAACGTAATCGTGATCGGAATTGGATTCGCATTCGTTGGGTCGGACGCGACGGACGTGATCGTCACCGTTGGCGGCGATCCGCCGTCGGGAACACCATCGCCATTCGAGTCCGTGTCAAGGAAGTTGGGCAGTCCATCGTGATCCGGGTCGCTCTGTCCTTCGTCTACATCGAGGAGTCCGTCGCCGTCCGAATCGGCCGCCGGGTCGAGAGGAAAGACGCCGTCGTGGACCAGGCCATAGTATTCCGAGGGCAGGATGAACGTGACTTTCGCGGCCAGAAGGTAGTTAATGATCTGCCTGAACTGATCGAAGTTGCTGTAAAACGTGTCCTCGCCCGGGTGGACTTGAACCTGAAACACCGGCAGCGCGGGATTATAGTTGTATTGGAGCACGGCAAGCAGAGGCGTGCCAGCCGGCTGCTCCACCCAGCAAATGTCGTTGACCAGGAGTTTCTGGGTATCGGGCTGGCCATAGAACCACACGTTGATATCCTGGCTTTCGTCGATCACCTGCGTCGTCACGCTGTCGCTCGCGCCGAACGGCGCCATGAACGAGTGCATGGTGATGCCCATCAGGTTCTTGACCAGGTCCTCGCCCATTTGCAGGTGGGTCTTTTGATGCGTGTAATCGGTATTCCAGAACTCCATCCAATCGGCAGGGTTGTGGTAACGGTCGTAGTCATGGTCGTAGCCGTGATGGAACATCTCGACATAGCCCGATTGTACGGCGGCCTGCGTGGTCGTAATAAACGGTTCGTCACCCGAGTAGAAGGTCAGGCATATCGAGATGATTCCAACCGACGACTTCACTTTCTTCTCGGTCGCAACGTAGTCGAGAAAGTACTGCCAGTTGCTGCCGAGGACCCCGTTCCAACTCAAGTAGTCGTCCGCGCGGATCAACACGAACTGCTTGTATACAAGCATAGCGGCCGAACGCTTCAACGAAGGCGAACCGGATTCGGAAATCGTGACCGAGGCAATGGCCCAGCCCGGGTTTGAGGAAGGAGTGAACGTTACCGAGGGTCCGGCGCCGGAGATCGAACCGTTGGTGGCGCTCCACGCATAGGTCCAGCCCGGCTGGAGGCTGCCGGCGGGGTCGACATGCAGAGCGACCGTGTTGCCCGTACGAACATACTTCGCGCTCGCGACCACCGACAGGCTGTCTGGAATCGCCGCGGACGCCAGTCCCGGCAACGCGATGGCTATCGCAACGAGCGCGATGCAGCCTGCGCGCGTCACTACGACCGGCCTTTCGTATCCGGCCCCGAGTAGGCCATGATCGACAAGGCCCCCCTTTCGTTTCTCCATCAGTAAAATCATGGCACTTCTAAACGCTGATTGTACCACATTATCACGGGTTGCGCCAGCACTCTTTTGATCTGGTGCGGCCAAAGTCCTCCATCAAACGCATTGTTTATTCTTGACAATTTGGAGTAGGGGCGTTATTCCCGGCGGCGCGCCATTGAAAAAGCCCGTACTCGCCGTTATCATAGCTAACGCGTGGGAAACCGAGGGAGGTCCGAGGGCGTGTACTTAGGGTTCTATGGTCTCGACAAAGAGCCGTTTCACATCACGCCGGACCCGGAATTTCTGTATCTCAGCCCCAGCCACAAAGAAGCGTTCGCGACCGTAACCTACGGTATTGACCAGCGCAAAGGCTTCGTCGTGCTCACGGGAGAGGTGGGCACAGGCAAGACGACGATCCTGCGCGCATACCTCGAACGGCTGAACCGCACCGAGACCGAATGCCTCTATTTGTTCAATCCCAACCTCTCGTTCGAAGAGCTTCTAAAAGCGCTGCTCTTAGAACTCGGCCAGGCGGCGGACGTGGGCAGCGAATCCTCGATGTTGCAGACGCTTCAATGGATTCTGGTGGAACGTTACAAAGCCCGGCGAAACGTGGCCATCGTGATCGACGAGGCGCAGAACATGCCCGTCGAGACACTCGAAAGACTGCGGATGCTGTCGAACATCGAGACGCCGAAGGAGAAACTCGTCCAGATTGTTCTTGTCGGCCAGCCCGAACTGGACAAGAAGCTCGACCTGCATAGCCTTCGCCAGCTCAAACAGCGGATCGCGCTCCGTGCGAATATCCTGCCCCTCACGCGCGAGGAAAGCGCCGCGTATGTGAAGCATCGCCTGCAACACACCGGCGCCCATCCCGAAGACGTGTTCCCGCCGCCCGTGCTTGCCGAGATTGTGCGCTACGGACAGGGCATTCCCCGGATGTTGAACGTCGTTTGCAGCAACGCGCTGATTGCGGGATTCGGAAGCCGGTGCCGCCCCATCACGAAGAAGCTCGTCCGCCAGGTCATCGCCGATCTTCGGAGCGAACCGGGGCGCAGGGGACGGAAGTGGAAGCCTCTGGCCGTGCCCGCGGTGTTGGCCGCAGCGATCATAGCGGGCGGCATCGCGTATATGGACTTGGTTCCGCGCGGAGCGCCCGGGGCGCCGGCAACCCCTCCGCCTCGACCGCCCGTCGAGGTCGTGCAAGCGCCGCCTGAGTTGCCTCCATCTTCCGAGGTTAAGGAGGAACTCTCCACGAAGTCCCTCGAAGACCTCGCGGCCCAGGCCGCAGCAGAGGCCGTGCCGGTCGTAGTCAACGCTGTGGAACCGCAACAACAGGCCACCCCGGATTCGCTGACGGAGACAGTTCCCGAAGCCCAAGCGCAGCCCGATGAAGTGAAGACGGAATCGGAGGCGGCGCCGCCGAAAGAGAAGGAAGAACCGGCGCCGGAAACTCCCGCGCCCCAAACTGAAGCCCAAGAGCCACCGGAAACTGCGCCACCGAGGGCAGAGGAGACATCGGCGCCGGAAGCGCCCCCGCCGCAGATTGAAGCCGAGAAGCAACCCGAGGTCGAAGCCCTCTCTTCACCTGTCGAGGATACGGCCCCTGCCGACGTAAAAGCCTTTCCGGTTACGCGCGTAGTGAAACGGGGCGACTATCTCCTCAAGATGATTCGCGAGGTCTACGGCAAAGGCAACGATGACCTACTGCAACTCGTGCGAGCCAACAATGCCTCGCTTGGCAAGACGGATACGATCCAGCCCGGCGACACCATCGTGTTTCCCGCCCCCCCATCCGAATAGAACTAGTGTACTGAACTGAGAGCGTGTGAAGAAATACCAAGGTCTTGCGCTCTCATTTGTTGGCTTCGCCCTTTCTGTCATCCTGAGAGCGTGTGAAGGAATACCAAGGCTTGCGCTTTCCTTTGTTGGCTTCGCCCTTTCTGTCATCCTGAGCGCAGCGAAGGATCTCATAAGCATTAGAGGCCTATGAACATAGCGAGATCCTTCGCTGCGCTCAGGATGACAGATATGACGGAGCCCACAAACGAAATCGCGGGACCTTGTCATTTCTTCACAAGCTCTCAGAATGACAGGTAGTCGGGTTCCGATTTTCGAGGTAGCACAAGCAAGAGCAAGAAGACACCGCTTAAGACGATTCACCCATGAGTCAATACGCTAGCGGCGCGCCAGCGCGTCCTTGATGCGCAGGTAGTGGCCATACGGCACACGGATCTTCCCGAGATCCGGATCGGGTTTGGTCGCCGTGCCGTGGCAATCCGACCCGCCGGAGATGAGCAAGTCGCGTTCAAGCGCCGCCTGCGTGAACTGAGTCACCTGGCCGGGCGTGTGCTGCGTGTGGTAGACCTCGATGCCGTCAAACCCGAGGTCAAGCAAACGAGGCAGCAATTTGGCGAGTGCTTTGCCGACGCCGGGATGAGCGATAAAGGCGACCCCGCCCGCGCGATGGATGAGGTCGATAGCCGCGCGGCACGGCATCAGCGCCTTCGGCACGTACGCCTTCCCGCCGGGCCGCATATACTTGTCGAACCCCTGCTGGACGGTCGTGGTGATTCCCTTTGCATGCAAAGCGCGCGCCACGTGCACGCGTCCGAGCGCGCTGCCCAGCCGCGCCTGGGCTTCGACTTCGGCGCGCGCCAGCGGAACGCCACGCTCGTCGAGCCGTTCGATAATCCGGTCGACGCGCGTCGACCGCGACGCCTGCAAGTCGTGCAGCGTTTGGAGCAACGGAACGCATTTCGCGTCGATGCCAAGCCCCACCACGTGGACTTCGAGCCGGCCGTACGAAGCGCTGATCTCGACACCCGGCAGGAATTCGATACCTTGGCGCCGTGCGGCCCGTTCGGCGGGATCGAGTCCCGAGACGGTATCGTGATCGGCGATGGCGATTGCGGCGAACCCGCAAGCGGCCGCGCGCTCGATTACCCGCTCCGGCGCATCGGAACCGTCCGAGTGATTCGTATGAACATGCAAATCGACGTAGTCAGACAAGCGTCACGCCCACGGGATTTGGCATCAAAGCTCTGGGGTATCCGGAGCCCCTAATCCCTAACCCCTATTCCCTTTCTTTTAGCCGGTCCAGGACTCCATTAACAAACTTGGGCGCGTCCTCCGCCCCATAGAGCTTTGCCAGTTCGATGGCTTCGTTGATGGCGACGGCGTTGGGCACGTCGGACATGAATCGCATCTCGAACAGTGCGATGCGCAGGATCGCCCGTTCGATCCGTCCGACGCGTTCGGGCGACCAGTGGTGCAGGGCGCCGTCGATCTCGCGGTCGAGATCCGTCTGATGTTCGCATACGCCACTCACGAGCGCCGTCGCATACTCTATGACGCTCTCCCGCGACGGGGCCATGGGCCAGAAGGTTTCAAGCGATTCTTCCCACGCATAGCGCGTAAACTCCAGTCCGAACAAAAACTGGAGTGTGCGTTCGCGGGCTTTGCGGCGTACGCTGGTGGCCGGCACGATCAGAGTTGCTCCATGACGTTGACCATCTCGATCGCGGCGACCGCCGCATCGAAGCCCTTGTTGCCGGCTTTCGTGCCCGCCCGCTCGATGGCCTGCTCGATGGTGTCGGTGGTCAGCACGCCGAACAGCACAGGGATCTTGGCGGCAAGAGCCACGTGGGCGACGCCTTTCGAGACCTCGTTGGCCACATAGTCGAAATGGGGCGTCCCGCCGCGGATCACCGCGCCGAGCGCGATCACCGCGTCGTACTTCCCAGACTCGGCCATCTTCTGCGCGGCAACCGGGATCTCGAACGCGCCCGGCACCCATACGATCGCGATCTCGTTGTCCGCGACCCCGTGGCGTCCGAGCGCATCGAGCGCGCCGCCCAAGAGCTTGTTCGAGATGAACTCGTTGAAGCGCGCGATCACGATCCCGTACTTCTTGCCTTTGGATACGAGTTTCCCTTCAATCACATTCGGCATGTCTTTGCTCCTCAACGCCGGCGGCGCCGCGTCTTATTCGGACAACAGGTGCCCGAGTTTCTCCTTCTTCGTCCTTAAATATCTGCGATTGACGTCGTTCGGCGGCACTTCGATGGGCACGCGCCCCGTGATCTGCAGGCCGTATCCTTCGAGCCCCGCGCGTTTGACCGGATTGTTCGTGATGAGACGCATGTGCGTCACGCCCAGATCGGCGAGGATCTGCGCGCCAATGCCGTACTCGCGCGGATCGGGATCGAACCCGAGATGCACGTTGGCCTCGACGGTGTCCTTGCCCTGGTCCTGCAACTCGTACGCTTTGATCTTGTTGACGAGGCCGATGCTGCGGCCTTCTTGCCGCATGTACACGATCACGCCGCATCCCGTCTCGTCGATCATCTCCATGGCCCGGTGCAGTTGCGCCCCGCAGTCGCATCGCAATGAATGGAACGTGTCGCCCGTGCAGCATTCGGAATGCACGCGGACCATCACGTCGTCACAATGCGCTACGTCGCCCTTCACCAGCACGAGGTGTTGAAACTCGTCGACATCCGTTTCGTAGACCAGCAGCCTGAACGATCCATATTCCGTCGGCAGATTCGTTTCCGCCACGCGGCGGATCAGCTTCTCGTTGCGGCGGCGATACTCGATCAAGTCTTGCGTCGAGCACATCTTGATGCCGTGCTGCTTGGCGAACTCGAGCAGTTGGGGGACGCGCGCCATCGTGCCGTCAGGGTTCATGACCTCGCAGATCACGGCCGACGGATTCAGCCCGGCCAGGCGTGCGAGGTCCACCGAACCTTCCGTCTGGCCCGCGCGGACCAATACGCCGCCATCGCGCGCGCGCAACGGAAACACGTGGCCCGGCCGCACGAGATCCGCCGGAACCGACTTTGGATCCACGGCGACCTGGATTGTGCGCGCGCGGTCGTGCGCGCTGATGCCGGTCGTTACGCCGGTCGCGGCCTCGATCGACACGTGGAACGCCGTCTGGAATCGCGACGTGTTTTCCGGGGCCATCGGAGGCAAGTGCAATTCGCCGATGCGTTCGCCCGTCAGCGCAAGACAAATCAACCCCCGCGCGTGGACGGCCATGAAATTGATGGCTTCCGGCGTCACCTTCTCCGCGGCAATGACAAGGTCGCCTTCGTTCTCGCGGTCCTCATCATCCACAAGGATGCACATCCGCCCCACGCGAAGCTCATCAAGAATCTCAGGTATCGAAGCAAACATCAAAAACTCCTTGGATTAAGTAATTGAGCAATGGAACAATTGAGTAAAGTGAAAAGGCGGAGAGAGCCTGCGTCGGTTCTTCGGATACTTCTTTCAGACTTCACTATCTCCTCCTTTACTCAATTGCTCAATTACTCAATCTATAAGAATCCATTCCGCGCCAAGAACTCTCTATCGATACCACCGCCGGTGGCGTTACCTTTAACGTAGTGGTAGATATGCTTGCCGATGACGTCCGCTTCGAGATTCACGAGATCGCCGGGGCGTTTGGCCGAGAGCGTGGTCTTCTGGACCGTCGTCGGGATAATCGCGACCCCAAACGTATCGCCGACCGGTTCGACGACCGTCAGGCTGATCCCGTCTATAGCCACCGACCCTTTGGGCACAAGATAGCAAGCGACCTCGGAGGGCGCCTGAAAGCGCCACAACGCGAACTTGCCTTGATCTTGGATCGCCGCCACGCGCCCAACGCCATCAACATGGCCCAGCACGAAATGGCCGCCGAAACGTTTCCCGGCGGTCATCGCGCGTTCAAGATTGACCGCGTCGCCGGGCTTGAGCTTCGCAAGCGTCGTCCGCGCGAGCGACTCCGGCGAGACTTGCACGACGAAGCTGTCGGCATGAATGGCCGTCACGGTCATGCACGCGCCATCGATGGCGATGCTGTCGCCCAGCGCCAGGTCTTCGAGGACGACCTTCGCCATGATGGCAAGTTCCGACCCCGGCCGCCGCACGACCGCGCCAACTTCCTCTATCAATCCAGTGAACATAAGTTATCAGCTATCAGTTGTCCGTGTTCGTCCGTGTATGTCCGTGTTCGTCCGTGCGTCTAGTCTCGCTTCACATAGGCTTCGATCAAAATGTCCTCGCCGATCTGCCGCGCGCTCATTCGTTCTAGCGGCAGCGCGTCTGCCATGCGCGCAACGCCTTCGCCCTCGACGGCAGTAATTGCGTCGCGTCCGCCGATGATCTTTGGGGCCACAAAAAACATGACCTTGTCGACGACGCCCGCGTCGAACGCGGAGGCCAGCGTAGTCCCGCCGCCCTCGATCAAGACCGAAGCCACATCGCGCGCGGCGAGTTCTTTCATAAGCAGGCGCATGTCGAGTCCGCCGGTGCCCGAAGGAATCCGGAGCACCTCGTCGGCCCCATCGAACGAACGGTCGTCCGGCACGGCAACCCATGTCGGCGCGCTGCTGTCGCTGTGGAACACATGAGCGCTCGGATCGAGATAGCTGTCGGCATCGCAAATGATGCGGACCGGGTCTTTGATCTTGCCGGACTCGAGGCGCGTGGTGAGGCTTGGATCGTCGAGCATGACCGTGCGGCTGCCGACAAGAATCGCATCGACCTCGTTGCGAAGTTCGTGGACCATCTTGCGCGACGCCTCGGACGTCACCCAGCGCGAGTCGCCGGTGCGCGTTGCGATCTTGCCGTCGAGCGACATACCGCACTTCGCGATGACAAACGGCATGCGGGCGGTGATGAACTTGCAGAACACCTCGTTGAGCGCGCGGGCCTCGTCTTCGAGCACGCCGGTCTCGACCTCGATTCCCGCGTTGCGTAACTGAAAGATGCCCTCGCCCGACACCCGCGGGTTCGGATCGTGCATCGCGACGACCACGCGCGCGGGCTTATGTTTGAGGATAAGGTCCGTGCACGGCGGCGTCTTGCCTTGGAAACAGCACGGTTCGAGCGTGATATACATAGTCGCGTCGGCGATATCGTCCGCGGCCTCGATAGCGCAGACCTCCGCGTGAGGCCCGCCGGCTTTCGCGTGGAATCCCTCTCCCAGGATACGCCCATCACGGACGATGACGCACCCGACCATCGGGTTCGGGCTCGTGCGCCCCCGGCCCTGGACCGCCAGGTCCAGCGCCCTTCGCATGTACTCTACGTCATTCCGCATAAAACAAAACATCCCGGAGCACCCTCCAGGAAACTGGAACGCGCGCCCGAATCCGCCCACAAACGGGCACACTCGTGCGCTTTTCTCGCTCCGCCTTCTCCCATCCGGACTATACCGTCGGCGCCGGAATTACACCGGCTCAACGCATCACGCGCTCGCGGGCTTTCACCGCCGGTAGGGAATCACACCCTATCCCGAAGGCTGATCTACAAGCACTATTCTAGCAACCCTGGAAAACGATGTCAATTTCGCCAAGGGAAAAAGGGAAATAGGGGAAAAGGCCGAAGAGAATCTCAAAACCACCAACCAGAAACTAGCAACCAGAAACCTACCCACACGTCTCGTCGATGATGCGAATCAACGTATCCTCGACTTCCTGCGCGACCGGCTGCAATTCAGGGCTACCGAACAGGCCGAGGAGCATGGTCGGTTTGATGGTTGAGACGACTACCTTGCCCGCATCGTCATAGACACAGATGCGGCAAGGCAGGGCGTTGGCGATGGCCATATTCCCTTCGAGCACTTTCTTGGCCTGCATCGGGTTGCACACCTCGAAGACCCGGCACTCGCGCGTGAAACTCACGCCCTTCGCCTCCATCTTCTCTTTCAAGTTATGCACACCCAGCACGCCGAACTTGTTCGCCTCGACGGCCTTCTGCAACGCGTCGCACACATGGTCAATCGGCGCTTCGGTCTTCTTCGCGTAAAGCATGGCAGTTCTCCTTGTTCGGCCAATCGCCCGCAACCGCACGGGCACTGGTGCCTACGTCAAATAGGATCTTCGAGATTAATATACCAACATATACTATAGCAGCACAGGGCTAAGCGAAAAACAGGGACTGACTCGCTTTTCGGCAGTTTGAAAAGCGTGTCTGTCCCTACTTTTCGCGTCCATCGCAACCGAAGCCAAGACGCCATCAGCATGACCCATTACAACTAGACGTATGCCGTTCTCTGCGCATCCTGCATCACTTCCAAATCATCTCGTTCATCCTGTTATCCTGTTCAAATAGGAGATCAATTGACTCCGAGTTGGCGCATTAAGAACAAATCGTTACCCATACTTCCCGGGTGCGTGGGCCGTCGAATTCGCAGAAGTAGATGGATTGCCACGTGCCGAGGGCAAGCGCGCCGCGTTCGATGAGAACCGTCTGCTGAAAGCCCATAAGGCTGCCTTTCACATGGGCGGCCGAGTTGCCTTCCGAATGGGCGTAGCCGGCTTTCCAAGGGACGAGCCGGTCGAGCGTCATGATGATATCCCGCACGACATCGGGATCGGCGTTTTCGTTGATGGTGATGCCCGCGGTCGTGTGCGGGATGAAGAGGTGGCACACGCCCTCCTTGACGCCGGATTCCGACACAATGCGCTGGATTTCGTGGTCGATGCGCACGAATTGGGTATGGTGCTGCGTGCGAACCGTGAATCGATTCATCCATCATTCTCCTTCAGGCCGATTAGCCGTGCGATCAGTACCTTAATCCTCAGCTTCCACAAAGAACAAGAAGAGGTCTTCAGGCAGTGTTTCTGGCAGACCGTACGCGCGCAGTACCGCCGGGTTCCGATTAGTTCGCAATCGTTCTGTCGTTAATCGTTCTGTCAGTTCGATTCATTTACCACGAAGGCCACGAAGAGCACGAAGAAACGCCGCAGAAGAGAGCCGTTTGAGCTACGGGTTATCAGCAAACGCGCATATCAGCATCTTTTCAACGCAGAGATGCAGAGGCAGCGAAGGAACGCAGAGTCTTTGCGATCCTCGCTTTGACAGGTTCTCATACCAAGTCGCGACCAAAAGCGTACAAATCAACGGGTATCGCGCCCCCGCTCGTGATCGTGATCGTAGTCGTAATCGTAATCGGAAGATTCGTAGTCGACTACGACCACGATCACGATCACAATCACGACAACACGGTAGTGCCCTTCTCTTTCGACGGTCCAGGTGCATTAGTTCTTGATTGCACCTTCGTATCAATCGTTCTGTCGTCAATCGTTCTGTCATCCCGTACCCTATGGAATCGTCCTGTTCTCAATCGTCCTGTGTACAGACAAAAAGCAAAGACAGAACGATTACATTCAGAACAATAAGGACATCTATTCGCTCGTGGGATGCGTGGGCCGTGGGCAGAGCCTGCCTCAGAATTCCATCCGGTTCAGATTCCTGAGTCCGAGTCGAATAGGCACGACGGCGCACGCGGCGCTGATCGCGGTGACAATGAACAGCACGACGACGAGCGCCGCGTAGAAGCCCCGATCGGAATGGTACAACCCGAGCACGCGCCATTGCAGAATCAGCGTCTGCCCGCCGACGATAATCGTGATGTACGCGACGCTGAGCAGGAAGTTAAGCGTCCCGCCCATGCCGGACACGATGCGCGCTGGGTTGTCTTCCTGAAAGTTCGGATAGAGCGTGCCGAGGCCGACGGCGAGTCCCGCAAGACCGAAGTTGGTGATAACGACGCTGTAGACCGACAGCGCGAAGTAGATGGGTTCGAGTTGAAGCATGTAGGCCGAAAGCACGGCGAGGCCGACGGTGAAGAGCGACGTCGTCGAGACGCTCAGCCAGAACTTCTGCCAGACGAGCCTGCGGAACGACAGCGGCGCCAGCCCGAGGATCCAGAAGCGGCGGCCTTCGAGACTCACGAGGGGGAAGACAAAGCGGCTCGTCAGCGTGGCGAGGATCAAGGTGCACGCGCCGATGTTGAGGCACGCGATCCAACTGCGCCAGAACTCCTGCTGGTAGTGGCTCATGGTGTTGCGCAGGTTGGCCGTGTAGACGGCCATGATTCCGAAAAAGATCACGAACTGCGACCACTGCGTCGGGTCGCGCCAGAACAGCCGGATGTCTTTCATGACGAGCACCCGCGTCGGATTCGGGATCGGACGCAGCATGCGTTCGAGAAAACCGAGCGGCCCGCGGCCTGGGCGGCGGATTCGCGTGCGTTCCTGGCCCACGAGCGACGACCAGCCGGGATAGAAGATCCGTTGTGCCACTTCCGCGACGACGAGCAGCGCCATCATCGCGTTCGACGCCAGCAGCAGGAAGTGGAAGACGCATTCACGCCAATTGCCCGCGGCAGCGGCAAGCAAGCCGCGCGACGTCCAATAACTCGGCAGGAACGGCGACTGCGTCTGCGAGGACATGTCGAGCAACGCAGGAAGGAAAGTGTCCTCCGAGAGGCGCGTGGACGTGAACGCGCGGCTCCAGTACAGGAACAGGATTCCCACGGCGAGCACGCTCAACAGAACGATCATACGCATCTTAAGTTGCGGAAAGATGCGCGCAAGCACAAGCGTGATCAGCGCGCCCATCGCGGCAGGCAGAGCGATGTACGGGATGAAATACGCGGCCGCGGCCACGTAGAAGAACCACGGCGCGCCGTTGGTCTGGCCGAACGCGAGAATGAGCGGCGTGCCGAGATACGCGAGCGCCCACGAACTGAACGCGACGCATTCGATAAAGCGCGCGATGAAGAACGTGCGGAACGTCATCGGCGTGTGCAGGAGATACTGGACTTCGCGTGAGCGGTACAGCGTCGAAAACGCGACGAGGATGTTTGAGAAGACAAGCATGACGAAGACGGCGAGCGCGAGCACACCGAACATGCGCACGAGCACAATGCTGCCGATCCCGCGCGCGCTTCCGGTCAGATCGCCGCCGAACGCGACCAGGTAGTCGAATCCGTGCCGGAACATGAGATACGCGCCGAACCAAAACCCAACAGCGCACACGGTGATGACGCCGACTTTGAGTTTGGACTCGTTGCGCACCGACGCGATGGCGTGTTTCCCCATGCGGAGTTTCGCATGGACGATCACGGCCACCTGGTTCACGCTTCGTCTCCCTGGGTCAATTCGAGGAAGATGTCCTCGAGAGAGCCGGGGCGTTGCGCGAGGGAACGGATCTCCGCCACGGTGCCCATGTGGAGCAGCTTGCCGTTGTGGATGATGCCGATGCGGTCGGCGATCTCTTCGGCGATGCTCAGCGTGTGCGTCGACATGAACACGGTGAGGCCCTCGCGTGTGCGCTCTTTGAGGAAGTCTTTCACGAAGCGGATGTTCTTCGGGTCCAGCCCCACCCACGGTTCGTCAACCACCACAACTTTCGGTTCGTGCAGGAAGCACGACGCGAACGAGAGCTTCTGGCGCATGCCGTGGCTATAGTCTTCGATCAGGCGGTCGGCGACGTGGCGGATGCCGAAGAGTTCGAGAAGTTCCTCGCCGTAGCCGTTCACCTGATGATCGGGCATTTGATAAAGGCCCGCGACGAACCGCATGAATTCGCGCCCCGTAAGCTTCTCGTAGAGGAAGGGACTGTCTGGGATGTAACCGATGAGTTGTTTCGCCTTGATCGGGTCCTTCTGGACATCGAAGCCGCCCACGAGCGCCCGTCCGCGCGTGGGATGCAGCAGCCCGGTGAGCATCTTGATCGTCGTCGTCTTGCCCGCGCCATTCGGCCCGAGAAAGCAGAAGAACTCGCCGTCCTTGATGTCCAGGTTGAGCGTGTCTACGGCGACGTTATCGCCGAACCGTTTGGTCAGGTCTTCTGTAAGAATCATGCGTATGCACTCGGTTGTTGCCAAGTAATGTCACATTGTGTGTCATTGCGAGGAGTGGCTTCAGCCCGACGAAGCAATCTCCCGGCCTGTTATGTCCAGAAGATCAGGGGATTGCTTCGTCGGGCTGAAGCCCTCCTCGCAATGACACGATATCGTATTACTCAATGGTTATAACCTCGATCTGCAATTGCCCCAAGTACGGCAGCAGTTGCGGCCAGTTTTCGATGTTGCCATTGACGAGTTTCAAATGGGTGGCATCGGCGATAGGCTGGCCGAGCGTCGGCTCCATCCATATCCAGCGGCCGATATACACCTCAGGCCAAGCGTGATAATAGAACCCCGCAAGCTGGTCGCTCCACACGAGGCCGATGGCGATGCGCGTGGGAATGCCCGCCGCGCGCGCCAGCGCCGTGAAGAGTACCGTATGTTCGTTGCAGTCGCCTTCGCGCGTGTCCAGCACTTCGAGCGCGGAAGGGATGCTGAACACCGACGTCTTGCGGATGTGGCTGAAGACCCACGTATAGATGCGCATGGCGCGCTGCCATGGGTCCTTCTCGCCTTCGACCGCGTGGGTGGCCGTCTCCGCAATCCTCGGGTGGTGGATCTGGATGAACGCATCGCCTTCCAGAGATCCCTCGGGCGGCGTACCGATGGCCTGGCCCGGGGCCGGTTCGGGCGGAACCGTGATCGTATAGACATTCCCCTCGGCGGTCTGAGTCTCGTCGACCGGCGGCATGCGATCGCCGGACACTCCGGCCAGCCGTACCACCATGCGTTTCGCGCCGCGATGGGGCTTCTTCCCGGTCGGTTCGATAGAGACGGAACGCAACACGTTCGTCGTGTCGCTCCCGTCGGTCGGCGCGAGGGCTTCCTGCGGCGTAATCTTCCGCAGCGAAAACCCGAACGGCGTCTCCGCGCGGACGATTTCGTCTTCGTCGGTGACCCATGCCTTTGAGGCCAGCCCATTAAGCGTCGTGGCGACGACCTTTGTTTTCACCTGTTGCCCGGCGACCTCGATCGTCTCCTCCGCGAGGCATTCGATGTGCGCCTTGCCCACGGAAAACGTCATCGGGTCGAGCGTGTCGACGTACAGATCCTGGCCGGGCTGAAGCACGGGCAGATTGAACGAGGTCGTGCCCATCGCGCCGCTCACCAGCAGGTTCTTGCCGACGGGGAACTGGAACGGGATGCGTTCGCCCGCGGTGTGGATCTGGCCCGTCAACGAACCGTCCACAAGCGCGGCGGCGACGCGCATCGCGTGGTCCGCCGAACGCACCTTAAAGTCGAACTCGGCCTTGCTGTCGTCCTGCGGGATCCACGCGGTGCCCGAGATGAACACTTCGAGCGGCGCCGTCAGCAGACGCAGCTTGAGCTTCGCCGTGACCGTGTACGCGACGCCGAAGTGCCCGTTGCGCGAGTCGGGCGTCGTGTTGGTATTGACGAACCCGATGCGCGCGTTGCCCATGAAGACGCCCATCCACGAATCGCTCGGGCGGATCATGCGCGGCGGCAACGACTGCGACGCCGTGGAAATGAAAGGCAGCCTGTTCTCGCGGGCAAGGTAAAGGCTCATCATCACGAGCCAGAACGCGATGACGGCCAGCGAGATCAGTTTTCGATCTGGGCGCCGCAGCACTTTTTGTATTTCTTTCCGCTGCCGCAAGGACACTTGTCGTTGGGCTTGACTTTAGGCCCCACGCGGATGGGTTTCATCTTGGGCCTCGGCCGATCGGCGCCACCGCCGTCCGCGGCCTGCGCTTCCGATTCCTGGCCCGCAAGCCTGAACCGGCTCGTGTCGTACGAGGCGAAGCTCCGATCCTGCTCCTTGTCGGCGGCGACATATTGATACTGCGCCAGTTGCGCGAACGGATCGTCCTGCGCGGTGAGCGTGCCGCGGCGCGCCTGGATCTGGCGCGTGCGGCGCAACTCGGGATCGGTCAAGCGGAACAGGCTCTGCGTGACGTTCTCCTCGATGTTCTTCATCATCTGCTGGAACATCTCGAAGCCTTCGGTCTTGTACTCGATAAGCGGGTCCTTCTGGCCGTACGCGCGCAGGCGCACGGATTCGCGCAAGTAATCCATCGAGTACAGATGGTCGATCCAGCGATCGTCGACCGCGCGCAACAACACCATCAACTCGAGATCGTGGACGCGTTTGCGCGCGATCATCGCGAAGTCGATGTGCGAATCGTCGCCGCCGATCTGCTGCCGGAAACTCTCGCGTGTCTCGTCGGCAATCAGGGCCTCGCGCCGCGCGTACTCGTCCAGCACTTGATCGAGCAAACGCTCCGAGATCGGTTTGGGCGAGGCTTCCCCAGTGCCTTCGATGTCCGGTTCGATGCCGAAGAAGTGCTTGAACCGCGTGGACAGCGCTTCGAGATCCCAATCCTCGGGGTCCGATTCGTCCGGCGCATATTCGGCGGTCATGTCCGCGATCACGTTCTCGAACATCACCCGCAACTGCTCCGTCACGTCGCGGTCTTCGAGCACGTCGCGCCGCATGCCGTAGATGACGCTGCGCTGCTTGTCCATAACGCCGTCGTATTCGAGCAGATGCTTGCGCATCTCGAAGTTGTACTCTTCGACTTGCCGCTGCGCCCGCTCGATGGTCCGCGTGACCATGCGCTGGCTCAACGGTTCGTCGTCCATCTCGTTGTTGCCCAGCCAGTCCAGCAGCTTCTTTACCTTGTCGCCGCCGAACAGCCGCGCCACTTCGTCCTCGAGGCTCACGAAGAAGCGCGTCGTGCCGGGGTCGCCCTGGCGTCCGCAGCGTCCGCGAAGCTGATTGTCGATGCGGCGCGACTCGTGCCGCTCCGTGCCGACGATCGCGAGGCCGCCCAGTTCGCGCACGCCCTCGCCCAGCTTGATATCGGTGCCGCGGCCCGCCATGTTCGTGGCGATCGTGATCGCCGCGCGCTTGCCCGCGTTGGCCACGATCGACGCCTCCCGTTCGTGATACTTCGCGTTCAGGACTTGGTAGTCCTTGACGCCCCGCTCTTCGAGCAGTTCCGCGACAAGTTCCGATTTTTCGATCGAGACCGTGCCCACGAGCACCGGACGCCCGGTCGTGCTGACCGACACGATCTCGTCGACCACGTGCCGGAACTTGCCGAGCTCGGTCGCGAAGACGAGGTCGGTCATATCGCTGCGGACGAGCGGCAGATTCGTGGGAATCTGGACCACGTCCAGGCCGTATACGCTCGCGAATTCAGACGCTTCCGTCGCGGCCGTACCGGTCATGCCGGCGATCTTGTTGTATAACCGGAAGTAGTTCTGGTACGTGATCGTCGCGACCGTCTGCGATTCGAACTGGACCGCGACGCGCTCCTTGGCCTCGATGGCCTGGTGCAGCCCGTCCGACCAGCGCCGCCCTTCCATCGCGCGGCCCGTGAACTCGTCCACGATCAGCACCTCGCCGTCGCGGATCATGTATTTGTCGTCGCGCTTGTAGAAATTGTGAGCGCGGATGCTTTGCTCGACCATATGGACGAGGCCCAACTGGTCGTCCACGTACAAGTCCTCGACGCCGAGCAACCGTTCGGCGGCCACCATGCCCTCTTCGGTCAGCATCACGTGCTGGCCTTTTTCTTCGAGTTCGTAATGCTTTTCCTTGCGCAACTGCCGCACCGCGTCGTCGACCTTGTAATAAAGGTCCGTGCTCTTTTCGGGGCGGCCGGAAATAATCAACGGCGTGCGGGCTTCGTCGACCAGGATCGAGTCGACCTCGTCGATAATCGCGTAGTTCAGTTCGCGCTGCACGCGCATCTCGGGCCGGATGGCCATGTTATCGCGCAGATAATCGAACCCGAACTCGTTGTTCGTGCCATAGGTGATGTCGGAACGATAGCCGACCTGGCGTTCGTACGTGTTCATGTCGTGCTGGATCAGGCCGACGGTCATGCCGAGGAACTTGAAGATAGGCCCCATCCATTCGCTGTCGCGCCGCGCCAGGTAATCGTTGACCGTCACGACATGGACGCCGCGGCCCGTCAGCGCGTTCAGATAAATGGGCATCGTCGCGACGAGGGTCTTGCCTTCGCCCGTGACCATCTCCGCGATGCCCTTCCGGTGCAACACGATGCCGCCGATCATCTGCACGTCGAACGGGCGCATCCCGACGACCCGTTTCGCGGTCTCGCGCACAACGGCGAATGCCTCGGGCAAGATCGCGTCCAGTTCCTCGGCGATGCGCCCGCGCAAGGCCTTCTCGAACTCTTGATCCTCGAGGCCGTCGCCCGAATGCTGCTCGCGGAACTCCTCCTCCGCCTCGGCCAGCCGCGCTCGGAACCGCGCCGACTGCCCCCGCAATTCGTCATTGGTCATCCGGACGCACGCCGCTTCCTGTTCGCGAATGGACACCAGCAGCGGCATCATCCGCCGGACCTCGCGGTCGCTGCTCGTGCCGAAGACCGCCTTCAAAATCGAGCTTAACACGCTGAAACGTTCTCCTTTCATACAACAGACACGGCGATCATAGCAGAGCCGGGAAAGGGGAACAAACGGGGGTTAGTGGTCAGTGGCTAGTTGCCGGCGGCTGGAGATTGCGAAAGACACGGACTGACTTACTCCACGAGCTATCCGCTTTCTCCCGCCGGGACAAGGCGATAGATGGCGAGACCGTCTTCATGATAGACGAGATCGAGAAACGGGAGCGCCAGGCTTTGGATGCGTTCGTACGACGGAACATTGAGCCAATTGTTCTTCTCGACGATGGCCTGATCGGTCATGAGCAGATAGGTGACGTGGTATTTCGAGGCAAGGGCGCGGAAGGTAGGTCCGTCGCGCGCGTCGAGGGCCTTGAACATGGCGAGCTTGTCGTCACGCCGGGAGTTGAATTCGACGTAGGGGTTGAAGAAGACGTCGATCGTGACGACGACTTTGCGGGCGGCGGGCATGACAATCCGGTTGGCGAGTAGCTCGTCGCAGAGGAACACGTCGGCCGGGGACGTATGGTCGAGAATCCACAGGTAGGCTTTCTTTCGATCTTCGAAGAAGCAGGTGTGTTGCCAGCCTCCGTCGTACGCGCGCTTGAACTGCTGGCGTGTCGGATAGGAAGGATAGAGGACGGCGCACGTAACGATAATCGCCGCGAGGGGCGTGATCCCGAACGCGTTCCGCGAAGGGGAGAAGGGGGAAAGGGGGATTTCGCGAAGGCCCTCGTCTTGGCCTTCCTTCACCGGCGCCTTTTTCCATATCGCACGCATGCGCGTTTCCGCCGCGCGGCTGAGAGTCACGAGGCCAAAGCCAAACAACAGGGCTTTCAGGGCGGCGAGACTGATCAGGAAGTGATGACCGGGAACGAGTTGGCGGAGTTCGACGCCCCAGGCCTGTTTCATCGCCTGGCTCAGGTACAGTTGCACGAGGAAAGCGAGCACGGAGAACAGCCAGCATGCGACAAGCCAAGTCGCAACGCGCTTGCGCTCACGAAAGAGCATGAACACCAGGCCTAGGACGGCGATAGCGGTCGATATCGAGGCGCATTCCGTGAGGAAGTGGGGCAGATTCGACAAGGCGAGCGCGGGATCGACATAGAGGGTGGGGCGGATGTTGCGCATGCGGAACTGATAGTGGATCAAGATGGAATACGTGTAGGGCAGGCTGATAAGGAAAGCGACGGCGCTCGCGAGCAGGAACTGCGCCAGGCGTCGGGTTCCGGGCACGCCCCCCTGGGTTTCTCCCGGTGCGGCAATGTCGTCGGGGGTCTGGGTCTTGATGGAACGCCCTGGGCGTATGAAGATCATCAGTGCGAAAGTGCACCCGAGCAGAATCGCGGGCGCGGTGTGCGCAATGAAAGTGACGCCCCACAGGACACCGGTGGCGGCATACCAAACGTATCGGTTCGCGCGGCGCGCTTTCCAATACAGCAGCAACGTCATGAAGAAGAGCGCTTGGGCGAAGGTTGGCGACCACAGCAGGGGGGAATACGTCAGCGTGACAAACCACGCGCCATAGTTCTGGTCGCGCGAATTGCCTGCGAGGAAGAAGACCAGCGCGGCCAGCGCCACCCATGGGTCGAATAAGCAGGCCAACAGGATGAAGAAGGAAATCGGAATCAACACATTGACATAGGCGCCGAGGCGCGTATCCACCAAATACGGGGGCAAGCCCGTGATGCGCGATACCGCGGCAACCATGGCGCCGACAAGCGGATTGTACCAGAGCGTTTCGCCGAGAAGGATCGGGTCTTCCGGATAGCGTCCATCGAGGATGGACTGGGCGATGGCGATATCACGCCACGCGTCATGGTAGTGCGGCCAGTCGAGTTCCGCCGTGGCCTCGTGGCCGTAATGAAACGCCACCGCGCACAGCACGACGCAACTAAATAGGGACAGTAACCAATTATTGAAACAATGTCTGATAACCGCTCCGCACATACGCCGATCCCTTTGCGGCTAAGCGACTTCGCGGCTTTGCGTTAGACCCATTCAACGCGAAGCAGCGGAGGGGCGGCCTGGCAGTTATGTACGCGCAGCCATGTCGCTTCCCCTTTGCCTGACGTAGCATAGACCCATTCTTAGCGGGTTTGCAATGAGCGAATGAGCGAATGAGGGCGGGAATTGACGTCTTTCCATAGTTATGGTATGGTTTCCCATATGAAGACAACGCTGAGTATAAGCGATGCGGTAATGCGGTCGCTGAAGCGCGAGGCGGCGAGCCAGGGCAAGACACTGAGCGAACTTGTCGAAACGGCGTTGCGCGCTTCGCTTCATGCGAAACCCATCGAGACCGAGCTCCCCCCGCTTCCCGAGTTTGGCACCGGCGGCGCGCGCGTCAATGTGGCCAATCGCGACATGCTCTACGACGTCATGGAACGCTAACGGTGTTTGTCGTAGATACGAACATTCTCCTTTATGCAGTGGATCGGGACGCGCAGGGGCACGCCGTGTGCCGCGACCTGGCGCTTCAATGGCGTGTCCAGCCGAGCCCCTGGTACCTCACCTGGAATATTGTCTACGAATTCCTTCGGGTGGCGACCCACCCCAATGTGTTTCGCACACCGCTGGCGCCGGGCGATGCCTGGCAATTCCTCGCGGCACTACTCGCCTCGCCCTCGGTCGAAATGCTCACGGAGACGCCGCGCCACCAAGCCCTGCTGGCCGAGCTTGTCCAGACGGGTTCAGGGGTTCGAGGCAATCTCGTCTTCTATGCCCACACCGCCGTCCTCATGCGCGAACATGGCATTCGCACGATCTACACCCATGACGCGGATTTCAACCGTTTCCCCGGCATCGAAGTGATCGACCCCATCGCCTAGAACCTACTGCAAAACCCAGACTACCTGTCATCCTGAGCGCAGCGAAGGATCTCGCTATGTGCATAGGCCTCTAATGCTTATGAGATCCTTCGCTGCGCTCAGGATGACAGAAAGGGCGAAGCCAACAAAGGAAAGCGCAAGACCTTGGTATTTCTTCACACGCTCTCAGGATGACAGGTAGAACGTGTTTCAAGAGGCAGAGCGCTCGCGTTCCGCGATTCCCTCACGCGCTCTGAGCGGCGGCGAAGAATCTCTTCACGCGAGTTGTTTCGTACGTGGCGTCTTTTCGCGCGGTTATGGTAGGCTTTTCTGTTCAGGAGGTTGGGCGATGCGTTTGGATTCGAGTATCGAGCGGCTTGCCGGGTTGCGGAGGCGGTTGAAGAAGGCGGGGGTGGGCGGATTCTTCAGCCTGGCGCAGCCGGATAACCAGTACCTGACGGGGTTCATGGGCAGCGCGTCGGCGGTGGTGGCGACGCCGCGGGAGGCGCTGTTCTTGTGCGATTTCCGGTACACGGAACAGGCCGCGAAACAGGTCGCGGGATATACGGTCGAGGAGGTCACGGGCAGCCTGATCGCGCGGACCGGCGAGCGGCTGGCCAAACTCGGGGTCAAGCGCGCGGCGTTCGACCCGGGCGTGATTAGCGTGGGCGAATTGGACGCGGTCCAACGGGCGTTTGGCGGGACTTTGGTCCCGTTGCCGAACGCGGCCGCTTCGCTGCGCCTGGTCAAGGATCGCGAGGAGGTCCGGCGGATTCGTGCCGCGTCGCATCTGGCCGAGGGGGTGATGCTCGACTTGGTCAAGACACTGCGGCCGGGGCTCGAGGAGAGGGAACTTGCGGCGCAGTTCGAGTATGAATTCAAGAGGCGGGGCGCAGAAGGCGCTTCGTTCGATACGATCGCGTTGTTTGGATCGCGGAGTTCGATGCCGCATGGCCGTCCGGGCTGGCGCGCGCTGAAACGAGGCGATATTGTGCTGCTCGACCTCGGTTGCCGGAAGGCCGGATATTGCTCGGACTTGACTCGAACGTACGTGTTCGATAGGATTCCCGGCGCGTGGTTCAGCGAGATCTATGCGGTGACGCTGGCCGCGCAACGGGCTGCGTTGAAAGCGGTTCGGCCGGGGGCCCGGTGTCGCGACGTCGATGCCGCGGCCCGGAGCATCATCTCCGACGCGGGCTATGGCACGCGTTTCGGGCACGGACTGGGCCATGGCGTCGGTATCGAAATCCACGAGAATCCCCGCCTCAACACGGAAAGCGACACGGTGTTGGAGGAAGGGATGGTGGTGACGGTCGAGCCGGGCATCTATTTGCCGAAGCGCGGCGGCGTGCGCATCGAGGACCTGGTTGTGGTCACGAAGCGCGGATGCGAGATCCTTACTTCATCGTCGAAGGAACTCGTGACATTGTGAAGCGTGCGGCCACGGCCGCGAACGAAGAACAAAGGTTCTAAGAACATGGTTTCGACAGCGGATTTCAGAAACGGGATGGTCGTGGAACTCGAAGGGGATCTGATGCAGATCGTCGAGTTCCAGCATGTGAAGCCGGGCAAGGGCGGCGCGTTCGTGCGGACGAAGTTCAAGAACGTCCTGACGGGGCGAGTCTTGGAGAAGACGTTCCGGTCGGGCGAGAAGTTCCAGGAGGCCGAACTCGAGGCCCAGCCCTGGCAGTATCTCTATCATGACGGCGACCTCTTCCACTTCATGCACAAGGACACGTACGAGCAGATCGCGCTCGGCGAAGAGGTCGTGAAGGACAAGGTGCAGTGGTTGAAAGAAAACGGCGACGCGACGCTCATGTTTTACAAGGGCAAGGCGTTGTCGCTCGAAGTGCCGTTCTTCGTCGACTTGCAGATTGTCCAGTGCGATCCCGGCATCCAGGGCGACCGGATGACGGGCGGCTCGAAGCCGGCAAAGATGGAGACGGGCGCGGTCGTGCAGGTGCCGCTGTTCATTCAGGAAGGCACGGTCATCAAAGTCGACACGCGCACAAGTGCGTATATCGAGCGTGTAGGATAGGAACGGTTCCCGGAAACCCACAAACGGGAATCGGAAGTCAAAGCATGGCAGACGATGCGTTAGAGAAAGTGGTCCGCGAGGAAGCGTTGCGCCAGGAAGGCGTGGCGCGGATGGACGCGGGATGCGTGGACAAGCTGCGGGCACGGAAGGTGCCAGGCGTGAACACGCGCCTCGACCGCGACGGGTGGCTCCACGTAAACATCTCGATTGTCGCGGCGCAAAGCTCGAATCTCCACCAGATCGGCGCCACGGTGCAGCAGGCGGTCCTTGCGGCATTGAAGAACCACGCGGATCAGCCCGTGGGACGGGTCAACGTCCACGTGGCGTTCCCGAAGAAGGATGCGAAGGACCCATCGGCCAGTTAACGCGAAGCCCCGCCGTGCGCGGCGGCTCGGAAGGCGGCAACCCATGAAGAAGGTTCAAGCGGTTCTATTGAGGCTCCAAGCGCTGTTAGTCGCGTGCGGCGGCTTTGCGCTCGTCGCCATGTGGTGGAACGAGGAGGTGTATCTCGCGGTCGTGACGGCGTTCAAGACGCACTTCGCCGCGCCGTGGGCGCCCGCCGTCGCAGGCATCTGCGCCGCGATAGCGCTGATCACGCTGCCGCCATGGAAGCGCGTCAAGCACTCGAAGAACACGATTTCGTTCCACGGCATCCACGGCGACGTGACAATCGAACTGGATTCGGTCGAGGCGACGCTTGGACGCGTGCTGGCGCGCAAGCCCGAGGTCAAGAAGATCAAGGTCAAAGTCACGCCGTCGGAGGATAACCGCCGAGCCGTGGTCCGCGCCGAAGTGCTGATGCAGAAGAACACCGGCGCCGAAGGCGCGCGCGAGATCTCCAACCGCATCGCCAATTACCTCGCCGACGCCGCCGTGCACATCCTCGGCGTCGAGGAAGTCTTGAAAGTCGACTTGAACGTGCGCGACATCGTCGTGGACGCGAAGCAACTGAGCGTGGCTCTCGACCGCGAGGCGATGGCCCGCACCGAACAAGGCGCTCCGGCGCCTGCCGTGGCGACGACGTCGTCGCTGCCCGAAGAACCCACCGTCGCTCCCGAGCCTCCCGAGGTGGAGGCGCCCGCGCCACCGGTCGAGGAAGAACCGCCCCACGCGAGTCTTGCGGACCAGTGGGTGCCGGTTGAGCCGGAACACGCGCCCGTATCCGAGAAGCCGCTCGATATTCCGATGGGCGTCGTCGAGGAAGAGGCGCCATCGGTAACGGGCTTCGAACTCGAGCCACTGCCGCAGGAAGAGCGTCCTTCGGACGAAGCTGGCGGTATCGTGCTTGAGCGCGATGACGAGCCCAGCGCGGAACCGGAGCGCGGAGCCTGATATGCTGGCCAAACGCATCATCCCCTGCCTGGACGTGGCCGACGGGCGCGTCGTCAAGGGCGTTAAGTTTCTGGGCTTGCGCGACGCGGGCGACCCGGTCGAGATCGCGAAACGGTACGACGAAGAGGGCGCGGACGAATTGGTCTTCCTCGATATCCGCGCGTCGACGGACAACCGCGATACGATGCTGGACGTCGTGCGGCGCACCGCGGAACAGGTCTTCATGCCGCTATGCGTTGGCGGCGGCATCCGGACAATCGAAGATATCCGCCGTCTGCTCGCGGCGGGCGCCGATAAGGTGTCCATCAACACGCCCGCGATCGAAAATCCGAATTTCATCGACGAATCCTCGCGGCGGTTCGGCTCGCAATGCATCGTGGTGGCGATCGACGCGAAGCGCGGACCCGACGGCCAGTACATCGTGCGCAGCCACGGCGGCCGCGACGGCGGCCGCGCGACACCGCTCGAACCGATTGCGTGGGCCAAAGAAGCGGAAGCCCGGGGCGCGGGCGAGATCCTGCTGACCTCGATGGACGCGGACGGCACCAAGGACGGGTACAACATTCCGCTGACGCGCGCAATCGCGGATGCAGTCGGGATTCCGGTCATCGCGAGTGGCGGCGCGGGCAACCTCGAACACCTGCGTGCGGCGCTCGTCGAGGGCGGCGCGGACGCGGCCCTGGCGGCCTCGATCTTCCACTTCCAGGAATACACGATCCGCGAGGCGAAGGCCTTTCTTGCAAAGCACGGCGTGTCTATGCGATGCTAACCGTGTGGTCCAAAATTGAAGCAACTTGTGCCTAGCTCCAAAACTGAGCGAAAAACGGGGACTGACTCGCTTTTCGGCAGTTTGAAAAGCGTGTCTGTCCCTGCTTTTCGCGGCGTGCACACACAAAGCCAAGTTGCCATCAGAATGACTCGCTATACTAGTCCAATCGCGGGCATAAACGCCCGCGCAACGAATTCAAGGAGCCATGGCGATGCCGGAAACGAGACAGTCGAAAGACTCACGCTCTCGTCGATGGCGTCCCCTGTCCCACCGCTAGTTTCCAGCGGACGTATCGCTGTCTGCATTTCCTTTTCGTACCGAACGCTGGGCCTGATCACTCCAACCTGTTGAATCCATTGAGGAGCGCGATCCATGAAGCTGACTGACATTATCAAGCTAGACGACAAAGGACTCATAGCCGCCGTGATTCAACACGCGGTCACCGGCCAGGTGCTGATGGTCGGCTACATGAACCTTGAATCGCTGGCGATTACGCTCGACGAGCGGATTGCCTGTTTCTGGTCGCGCTCACGGCAGAAGCTCTGGCGCAAGGGCGAGACGTCCGGCAACGTCCTCCACGTGCGCGAGATCCGCGTGGATTGCGACGCCGACGCGCTCGTCCTGAAATGCGACCCGGTGGGGCCGACATGCCACACCAACGAAACGAGCTGCTTCTACCGTACCGTGGATTTTGACGGCAACGTCGCGCTGGCCGGCGACGGCGTGGCCAAAGAATAGGACTTGGAAACGCACCACTCTCTTCGATGTTGAGGAGCCTATCATGATACATCCAACGTTAGACGAATTCAGAAAACTGGCGAAGCCGGGCGCCTTAGTCCCGGTCTACCGTGAGATTCTCGCCGACCTCGAAACCCCCGTGTCGGCTTACATGAAGATTGCCAAAGGACAGCAGTACGCATTCCTCCTGGAAAGCGTCGAGAAAGCCGATTCGATCGGGAGATACTCCTTCATCGGAGCGAACCCTTCGACGGTGTTTCAATCCCGCGGCAACAAGATCACCCTGCTGCGCGAAGGCCGGCTCGGGCAATTCGAATCGGCCGATCCGCTGAACGAACTGCGCGCGTTGATGGCCGCGTACAAACCTGTGCGCGTCGAAGGCATCCCCGAGTTCCACGGCGGCGCCGTCGGCTATATGGCCTACGACTACGTGCGCTATTTCGAGAAGCTGCCCGACAAGAACCCGGACGCGCTCGGCCTGCCGGACCTGTATTTCATGGTCACGGACACGATCCTGATCTTCGATCATGTGAACAACAAGATTAAGATCGTCTCGAACGCGCACGTGCGCGGGAGCGTCGACGCGGCCTACAACGAGGCGATCCGAAAGATCGAGGACCTCGAGCAGATGCTCCGGCGACCGCTCGTGGTCTCGGTCGAGCGCCTGTACTCGGGCGAAGTCGACAGCACGCTCGAATCGAACTTCTCGCGCGAGGCCTTCTGCGACGCGGTGCGCAAGGCCAAGGAGTACATCCGGGCCGGCGACATCTTTCAGGTCGTCCTGTCGCAACGGTTCCAGCGCGAGGTCCATGCCAGCCCGATCAACCTCTACCGCGCCCTGCGCTGCATCAATCCGTCGCCGTACATGACGCTCGTGCAATTCCCCGACGTGACGCTTGTGGGGTCGAGCCCCGAAGTGATGACGCAGGTCAAGGGCGACACCTGCATGGTGCGTCCGATCGCGGGCACGCGGCCGCGCGGCGCGAATTCGGCCGAGGACGTGGAACTCGAAAAGGATCTGCTCGCGGACGAGAAGGAACTCGCCGAGCACATCATGCTCGTTGACCTCGGGCGCAACGACGTGGGGCGCGTCAGCGAACCCGGGACCGTCGCCCCGGTCGAGAAGCGCATGATGGTCATCGAGCGGTACTCGCACGTCATGCACATCGTGAGCGAAGTCACCGGCAAGATGAAACAGGGCGAGGACGCCTATTCGGCGCTGCGCGCGACGTTTCCCGCGGGCACGGTCAGCGGCGCGCCCAAGATCCGCGCGATGGAGATCATCGACGAACTCGAACCCGTGCGCCGCGGCCCCTATGCAGGCGGCTGCGGGTACATCAGTTTCTCGGGCGACATGGATACGTGTATCGTGATTCGGACGATGGTGATCAAGGACAATATCGCGTACTTGCAGGCGGGCGCCGGGATCGTGTTCGACAGCGACCCGGACCGCGAGTACGACGAGACCGTCAACAAGGCCAAGGCCCTGTTCCGCGCGGTGGACTTCGCGGAGAAAGGACTCGAGACATGATCGTGATCATCGACAACTACGATTCGTTTACGTACAACCTCGTGCAGTACTTCGGCGAACTCGAGTCCGATATCCGCGTGTTCCGCAACGACGCGATCGATGTCGCCGGCATCCGCGCGCTCAAACCGGACCGCATCATCGTGTCGCCGGGACCGTGCACGCCGAACGAGGCGGGGATTTCGTGCGACGTTATCCGCGAACTCGGGCCGGAGATTCCGTTGCTAGGCGTGTGCCTTGGCCACCAGGCAATCGGCGCGGTGTTCGGCGGCGATGTTGTGCGGGCCGAACGGATAATGCACGGCAAGCTCAGCTCAATCACGCACAACGGCAACCGGATCTTCCAAGGCGTCGAGTCGCCGTTCCGTGCCACGCGCTATCACTCGCTGATCATCAAGCGCGACACGTGCCCGGATGTGCTCGAGATCACCGCCGAGACTGCCGAGAAAGAAATCATGGGCGTGGCGCACAAGCAGTTCCCGATCTGGGGCGTGCAGTTCCACCCCGAGAGCATCCTGACAGGATGCGGCAAACAGATCGTCAAGAACTTCATGTCCGTCTGACGCGTACTATAGACGGAGCGTTTGTAACTCGAACTCCGTGTCAGTGCGAGCCGACGACCCGGGTTCGCCGGGCTGCCTTGAAAAGAAACCCCTTTTATTTCGTAGGAAGGTGATGCGCTCTTTGGAGTGCGGCGGCTCGACGCCGCCTTGGATGAGCGCGGCTTGACGCGCGTGACC
>CAYOCT010000074.1:0-31768 GCA_964402555.1 uncultured Nitrospiraceae bacterium
GCAGATTTCCGAGAAAAAACAGATCTGATATGGCGTAACTGCGGAAGATGGGCTAAGCGAAAAACGGGGACTGAAACGCGTGTCTGTACCTGCTTTTCGCGGGCCAACGGCAGGAAGCGGATCACGTGTGTCGAGGCGAAACTACTGCGAGCGTCCCGAATCCCGCGCGAGACTGTCGAGGAGCGCTTGGTCGACCTGTTTGCCGCGCGATTGCCATTGCCGGACCTCTTCCCACGCCTCGTCGAACCGCTTCAACTGGTCGAAGGCCACGATCAGATTGTAGCGCGCATCGTCGTAGTCTGGGTTGGCGGCGAGAGCGGTGCGCCACGCCTGGATGGCCTCGGATAGACTGCCCAGTTGGGCAAGGGCCAGCCCAAGATTGTAATGCGCCGACGCGAGGGCGGGATCGAGTTCGACCGCCTTGCGGAAGGCATCGGCGGCCGCGCGCGCGTCGTTCAGTTGCATCCACGCCACCCCCAGGCTTTGCGCGAATGCCGCCGTCTGGGAATCGACGTTGGATGCGTTTCGCAACGCCTCAGCGGCGTCCTGCGTCTGACCGCGTTTCGCGAGTGTGCGCCCGACGTTGAGCCAGGCCTCCTTATCGCGCGGGTCGTCCTCGAGCGCGCGACGCCATTCCGCAAGCGCGCCATCCTCGTCGCCCTTGGCCGCGAGGATTCCCGCGAGCACGTCGCGCGCTTCGGGCCAGCGCTCGTGCACTTTCAGGGCGATGCGGCAATTCGCCAGCGCTCTGTCCAAATCGCTCTCCGCCAGCGCCTGCCGCGACTCGGCAAGATAGATCTCGCCCAAGTCTTTGCGCCGCGAGCGCGCCACGGGCGCGAGCAGGTTCTCTACAGGCGCGTAATCGTCGGTAAGGATGAGATCTCCCGCGCGCTTCTCGATCGATGCCATGGCATCCGCATCGAGCAAGCGGCCCATATACCCATACGTGGTTCGCAACACGGCAGGGATGCCGACAAGGTCCAGCGGTTTCTTGGACGACACCATAACAAACGTGTCGCGGACCATGGGCGGGCGGCCCGTGTTGAATACATAGACATAGGGAAACACGCTCCGGCAGGTGGCAATCGCCGCGCCCACGAATTCGCCCGAGTCGAAGATATCGATCATGTTGAGGAAGTAGAGGCCGCCGTCGTTCAGGAGTTCGTAGACATCGGCGACGCACTCGCGGGTCGTCAGGTGGTACGGTACGGTGTAGTCATTGAACGAATCGCCGTAGATCGCGTCGAACGACGGGACCTTTCCTCCGGCGCGCTTGGCTCGGATCAAGTCTTCGATGCGGTTGCGCGCGTCCATGTTGAAGATGGTCATCGCGGCATCGCGGGGCAGGCCGAACGCGGCGTGGGCGGCTTCCGTGACGGCGGGGTCGATCTCGGAGACCTCGACGTACGAACCGGGCCGCGTCGTTTCGAGGTAATGCGGATACACGAAACCGCCGCCTCCGATAAGCATGAACGAGCGAGGGACGGTGTCGGAAGACGGAAAGACACGATCGGTGACGGCAGCATAGATCCACTCGTATTCGTACTTGAGCGACAGCGGCGCATCGAGATCGATCTGGCTGTGTGTCAATTGGTCGAGAATCATTTCACGAAGTTGAGGACGCTCCGGTTCAGCCAGCACCGCAACGTAGGAGTATTGGCTCTCGTCGCGATAGATCACGGTGGGATCGGAGGGTTCGCGAAAACAGAGCGCTTCGCCCACGGTAGCCGTCTGATGCCAGGGCGCGACGCTCATCAGCAGCGCCACTCCGCAAATGGCCGCCCAAACCCACGCCGCCTTGCGCGTCCACGCGGCGCACAGCGCGGTCACGGCAAGGATCGCGCCGAGCGCCACCATCAGGCGCACCGTGCCAAGCGCGGCAATCAGGACGAATCCCGCGAGGAAGGTGCCCGCAATGCTGCCCACCGATCCCCACGCGTAGAGCAGGCCGACCGCCTTCCCGTGCGCCCGCGGGTCGCGCAGGATCATTTTGGCGACGACCGGCGTCACGGCGCCAAGCAATACCGAGGGCAACGCGAAAAGCATGGCGGCATGCAGGAAGATGTGCGCCGGCCAGGAGAAGGTTTCGAGGACGGCGAGTTTCGCCGCAAACGCGTTCAGCGCCGGCACGCACAGGCTCGTCCACGAGGCCAGGATCAGCAGTGACGCAAGCAACCGCTCGGGGCGCATGCGTTCCGCGAGGACGCCGCCGAGATAACTGCCCAGCGACATCCCGGCAAGCGTGACGCCGATGACGGTCGTCCATGTGTACAGCGACTGGCCGAACTGCCGGGAGAGAATCCGGCCGGCGTCGATCTCGATCATCATGACGCAGGCATTGGCAAGAAAGACGGCGAGGATCATGCGGCGCATAAAGGCCGTCGTGCCGCGTTCCGCAGAGGCCGGCTCTGCCGAGACGTCCTGGACCGTCCTTTCGGACTTGCTCCAGAACGACGCCACGCAGTACACGAGGCCAATTGCGGCAAGCACGGTCGAGACGCTGACGACGATCTTGGACGCGCCCATCAGAACTACAAGCCAGAATCCCGTCAAGACCGTGCCGAGGATGCTGCCCGCCGTGGCCCATGCGTAGACCTTGCCAATGGTGGCGCCGGTGGCCGCTCCCTGGGCGAGCGCGCGCCGCGCAATGACGGGGCTGATCGTGCCAAGCACGGCGGCGGGCACGAAGAAAACCAGGGTTACATGTAGCGCGATGCGCACGGGCCACGCACACGCTTCAAGCACGCTCCATTGGCCCGCCCATGCGTTGGTGGCAAGCGCGCTCAGGCACGCACCGGCCGCAAGGAGAAATTGAACCGAGCAGGTGCGGCGGCTGCACGACCGGTCCGCCCAACGCCCGCCCGCGTAGTTGCCCAACGAAATGCCGGCGAGAATGACGCCGATGATTGCGGTCCAGGTATAGAGCGACTGTCCGAGGTAACGCGCGATGAGACGACCTGCCGTAAGTTCGAGGGCCATGATAGCCGCGCTCGACGCAAATACGGTGGCGTAGGCGGCGGCGCGCGCCGCAGCCGGACTACCCTTTGACGTCGACTCGATCATTGTGGTGATTCCCTGGTGCGATCAGCAGCCCTGATGGCGGCTTGAGGTCTAGTGGCTCTTGCTCTTGCTCTTGCTCTTGCTCTTGCTCTTGCTCGTAATCGTAATCGTAATCGGAGGTCGAGAAAGAAATCGACCTATTAAGGCTATAAATCTTTATGTCATAGTACATTATATGATGTATAATATCGCCACATCAAGTGTAATGATCGATTACGATTACGATTACGATTACGAGCACGAGCGTTCGGGACCCGCAGACCTAGAGCGTCCAACCTTCCCGATAGGGCGGATTGACGAGCGCATTCGCTTCGTCGTCGTTCGTGAAGCGCATGGCCGCGCCGTCCCATTCGAGGCGCCGGTCTTTCGCGCGCATCGCGAGTACACCGAGCAACACCATTTCAGTGAGCGGTCCGCCGTACTCGAAGCTTGAGCTCGCGGGCGTGCCCTCTTTGCAGGCCCGGATCCAATCTTGTTCGTGCGCTTCGTCCTTGACACGGGCCAGCGTTTTGCGTGGCTGTTTGTAGCTTTCCATGCGCGACCTGGGCAACAGGCGCAGGTTCCCTGCGCCATGCGAGCCGTGCATGATGGTTCCCTTGTCGCCTACCAGCAGCGCGCCGTTGCCGTCGAATCGCTGCCGCGGGTCAAAGTCGCGCGGCATGGGCGGCAAGAGGCGGCCATCATACCACGTGAGGCTCACGGGCGGCATCGCGCCGCGCGCCGGAAATTGGTAGCGCACGATCGACGCGCGCGGGTACGTCTCCGCCGCGACGTCCTTCTCCCAATGCGTGGTTGTCGCTTCGACGCTGACGGGATGGCCGAGTTTGAGCGACCAGAACGACGGGTCGAGGATGTGGCATCCCATATCGCCCAACGCGCCGGTCCCGAAATCCCACCAGCCGCGCCACGCCATCGGATGGTACGCCGGATGATACGGGCGCTGTTTAGCCGGACCCAGCCAGAGGTCCCAATCCAGTGTGGCGGGCACGGGCGGCGTGTCCGCTGGGCGTTTCATTACAGGAAACGTCGACCACGGATCGCCGCCGACAGGCCGGTCGCTCCAGGCATGGACCTCTCGCACGGGACCGACCGCGCCGTTATCGATCCATTCGCACAGTCGGCGAATCTGTTCCGACGAATGCCCTTGGTTGCCCATTTGCGTCTGGACCTTGGCTTCGCGCGCCGCCTCGGTCAGCGCGCGCACCTCGTGGATGCTGTGCGCGAGGGGCTTCTGGCAATATACATGCTTGCCAAGACGCAGCGCCGCCATGGCGACGATGGCGTGCGTATGATCGGGCGTCGCGATGATGACCGCGTCGATGTTCTTGCTTTCCGCGTCGAACATCTTCCGAAAATCTCTGTGGCGTTTCGCGTTTGGATACGCATCGAACGTCTTGCCCGCATACACGTCGTCCACGTCGCATAGCGCGACGATGTTCTCCGTCTTGCATGCGTCGATGTTCGCGCGGCCCATCCCTCCCACTCCGATCGCGGCGATGTTCAGCCTCTCATTCGGAGAGACCTTGCCCGGCACGACACTCGCGGTATTGGGGCGTGTGGCGCAACCCGCCGCCAAGGTCGCGGCGCCAGCCGCTGCAAGAAACGAACGTCGCGTGAGAGATGGATACGGTTCCATGGTGGCACTCCCGAGTCTGCTTTGTCTTGAAGAGTGAGTGTGCCGGAACGGAAACACTGACTTCAAGGCTTGGGGGAATGCACGCTCTTGGGACCGAGCAAAGTTCCATTGAATAAGCCAAAGAGAATCTCATTTGGATGCTAGCTAAAGATTCTGCTTGACATCGGACGCAGATGAATGTATATTAACTCACTGAATAAATTGGACAACAGGTTCGGAGCGAAACCGTGAACGCGAGAGAACGAAGTCGGACTGAAACGCGACGCCGCCTTATCGAAAAGGGCACGGAACTGTTTTCAGATCAAGGTGTTGCCAATACTCGCGCTTCCGATATCGCATACGCGGCTGGGGTGGCGGTAGGGACTTTGTACCTCCATTTCGGAGACAAGAGCGGCCTGCTGAGAACGATTCTTTTTGAGGGAGTCGAAGAACTGCTCATATCCCTTCGGACGCTTGCGGAAGCCCCTCCCGAAGCGCTCCCCCAGGGCGTGCACAAGTACACGGAAATCATGGTCGGATTTGCGGAGGAGCATCCGATGCTATGCCGCATCCTTTTCGACCCGGAATGCATGCGGACCAAAGTCAGCACGGAGATTCACGAGTATCTGATCTCGATGCAAGAGAAGCGGCTCCGCGAGGGTATCGCGCAGGGCCTGTTCTCGCCCGCCCTCGAGCCTACGGTGGCGGCGCACGCGATTGTGGGCATGTTCGTGCGCGTGCTTGACTGGTGGACACGGAATTACGACAAGGCGAGCCGCGAGGCCGTCATTGAGACGCTGACGCTGATTCGCTTTTCGGGCATTTACGCCAAGTAGTTGCAGTATCTGGAGTAGTAGTAGTGTTGACGCAGTACGGAATCCGCCATGGGCGCGCGGGTTCGATCCTCTTCGCGATTTCTCTCGCCGCGGCTTGCCTTTTCTCTTTCCTTTGCCCTGCCTCTCCGTTGACGTTCAAGGAGGCCGTCGAAGGCATGAAAGCGCGGAACGAAAGCCTGATGGCGGCGCAGGACGAAATCGCGCAGCGCGACGCCGAACGCGCCGCGGCGAAAGGCCTGCGCCTTCCCAAGGTCGAGCTGGACCTCAAGCGTTACCAGCTCAACGATCCCATCGAACTCGGCACGGACCTCATCGGCCTTGGCTTCATTCCCTATTCGCTGACCGTTCAGAACGAACGTTTCACGAAAGGCGAGATTGAGGTCACGATGCCCCTTTATACCGGGGGCCGCATTTCAGCGGCGAACCACGCGGCGGCGGCGCGCCAGACAGAGGCGCGCGCGCAGGGCAGCATGACCGAGGAGCAATTGCTCACGGAACTCGCGCAGCGTTACTACGGACTTCAGCTTGCGCGGCGCGCGCGCGACGTCCAGTCTTTGAAGGCCAAGGCCATGGCCGACCACGCATATCGCGCGAAGCGCCTGATGGAAGAGGGCCTGGTGGCGCGGGTCGAATACCTCAACGCCAAGGTGGCCGAAGCGAACGCACAACAGGAACTCGACGCGGCCGAACGCGACATTGCGATCGCGGCGGAAGGGCTCGCGAATTCGATCGCCGACAGCGGCGCGGTCGAGCCATCGTCGCCGTTGTTCATGATTCACGAACTGGAATCATGCGAGGCGTTTCAGGATTGCGTGACCGACGAAGAGCATCCCGTCTTGAAGATGCTCGCATCGAAACACGATCAAGCCCATCAGGGCGTCCGCGCGGAACTGGGGGCGAACCTGCCGACGGTGTACCTGTTTGGCATGCGCGAGTTGGTTCCGGACGACCTGACCATCCTCGATCCGAAGTGGGCGGTCGGCGTCGGGGTGAGCCAGACCGTGTTCGACGGACTGCAGGGCTATCACAAGACGAAGGCCGCGAAGGCGCTGGAACGCAAAGTCGAACACCTTCAACAGAAGGTCCGCCGCGACCTCAAGAGCCTCGTGCTAAAACGCTACGAGGAACTAGAGAAAGCGCGGTCGCAGTTCGATGCGTTCGACACGACCCTGGACCTGACCCAGGAAAACCTGCGTGTCCGCACGCGCGCGTTCGAGGAAGGACTGGCGACGTCCGTCGAAGTCGTCGACGCGGAAGTGTCGCACGCGCGAGCCCAGCTCGGCCGCTACAAAGCCGCGTACGATTTCGACCTGGCCTTGTTCCAATTGCTCGAAGCCAGCGGGCGCGGCAGCGCCTACGATGCGTATGTCTCGAAGGGAAGCCCGGTAGCCGAACCCGCCGCGCCTCCTGTTCCTGTAGTGGAAAGCAGCGCGCCCAACGCGGAGTCGAAATTGCCATGATCCGTCATCCCCGTCTCGTTGCCGTGTTCATCTTGTTGATTGTACTGACGAGCCTCACCGGCGCGGGATGGGTCCTGGTCCAGCCACAGCCGCAATTCATCCAGGGCGAAGTCGAAGTCACGAAGGTCAACGTGTCGGCCAAGATCCCCGGGCGCGTCGAGGAGATGCTTGCCGCGGAAGGGCAGTCGGTCAAGAAGGGCTATATTCTCGCGGTGCTCGACAGCCCCCAATTGCAGGCGAAGCGCCAGCAAGCCTCCGCCGCCAAGGCCGCCGCAGGCGCGCAGTGCGAAAAGGCGGAACATGGCGCGCGCGAAGAACAGATCCGCATGGCGCAAAGCCAATGGTTGCAGGCCAAGGCCGGGGCGGAACTCGCCGAGAAGAGCCTCGCGCGTGTGCAACGCCTCTTCGACGACGGTGTCGTGCCGGCTCAGCGGCGCGACGAGGTCCAGGGCCAATGCGAGATGACCAAGAAGCTCGAGGCCGCCGCGAAAGCGCAGTACGACATGGCGATGAATGGGACGCGGGTAGAAGACAAGGAAGCCGCTGCCGCGCTTGTAGATCAGGCATCCGGCGCGATTTCGGAAGTGGATTCGCTTATCGAGGAAGCGCGCGTGCGGGCGCCGATCGACGGCGAGATCGTCGAACATATCGTGAACCTTGGCGAACTCGCATCCGCGGGCATGCCTATCGTGACCATGGTCGACTTGACGGATGTCTGGGTCACGTTCAACCTCCGCGAAGACCATCTGGCGGGCCTCAAGATGGGCGACCACATCACGGGACGCGCGCCGGCGCTGAACGCGACGCCCATCGAACTCGAAGTAACGTACATCGCACCGTTGGGCGACTTCGCAACGTGGCGGGCGACGAGTGTGTCGGGCGGATTCGATTTGCGTACCTTCGAGGTGCGCGCCAAACCCAAAGCGCCGGTCCCGGGGCTGCGTCCCGGCATGAGCGTCGTCGTCCCGTGGGATCGCACACCCGCGCCGGACCCGCTTGCACGGCTGCGGCCTTACCTGCCATGGAAATCGTAAATGCGAACCATCATCGAGCACGCGTCGGCGGCCCCCTTTGTGCCGGGATTCTGGGCCGTGATGCGGCGCGAGATCCACATCATCGCGCATAGCCCGTTCTATCTTCTGTTCACTTTCATCCTTCCGCTGCTGTCCTTTGCCGTGCTCGGCGCGCAATTCCACACCGAAACGCCGCGCGACCTGCCCGTGCTGGTGTGCGACCGGGATGGCTCTTCGCTGTCGCGGCAAGTGGCGCGCATGGTGGATGCGTCCTCCGCTCTGGCCATTGCGGGAACGGTGCAGGACGTGGAGGAAGGCGCGGCCCGTATTCGCGAAGGCCAGGCGTATGCGCTGTTCTACCTCCCCGCCGGTCTTGATGCCGACGTCAAACGAGGCGAGGCGCCCGCAGTCACGGTCTACTACAACAACCAGTGGCTGCTCGTGAGCGGCGTGATGAGCCGCGCCGCGCGCGACGTTATCGCGACGCTTTCGGCACGGCTCGATATCCGGTTCAGGATGGCGGGCGGCGAAAGCGCGGACGCAGCCGCGCAACATTACGAACCCATCCGGCTCGACGTCCACCCGCTGTTCAATCCGAACCTAAACTACCGGTATTTCTTGCTGCCCGCGTTGCTGCCCGGGCTGATCCAGGTGTTCCTCATCGCCGTGACGGTCCGTGCCCTCGGCGGCGAACTGCGCCACGGCACCGCCGGCATCTGGCTCGCGCGCGCCGGGAACCGGACCTGGGTGGCGGTCTTCGCGAAGCTGCTCCCGTACGGACTGTCCTTCATGGTGCTGACGATGTTCATGCTGGCTCTGCTGGTGCGTTTCTTCAACGTTCCGCTCTACGGCAGCATGGGGGTCATCGTGGCGGCCAGCGTGCTGTTCGTGCTGGCGTATCAGGCCATGGGGTTCGCGATGGTCGCGCTTTCGGCGAATCTCCGCATGGCCAATAGCCTCGCGGGATTCTACACCGGCCCGGCGCTCGCCTTCGCAGGGATCACCTATCCGGCGTTGGGCATGCCCCTTGCCGCGAAGATCTGGAGCAATTCGCTGCCGTTGACCCACTACCTTTACCTGCTCTTGCAGCAGGCGCTTCGCGGCGCGCCGCCGAATGCGTCCGCCCCGTCCTTGCTTGTCCTGCTGCTGTTTGCCGTGCTTCCTTTCGCGCTGTTGTTGAAACGCATGGGGCGCTTGATGCGCGAGCCCAAATACTGGGGACGCGTATGACCTACATTCTCCGCGTCTTGCTCGAAGAGTACCGGGCCATCTTCAAGGACTCGGGCGTGATGCTGATCTTCATCGGCGGCCTGGCCATCTACACGATGGTCTATCCGCTTCCGTACTCCTCGGAAGTCCTGAAGGAAATCCCGGTAGTCGCCGTGGATCGCGACCACAGCGCTATGAGCCGCAAGCTGATGCGCTGGGCCGATGCGGCCGAGGAGATCCGTCTCGTCCATCCCACCGGCGACATTGAGGAGGCGCGCCATACCGTCCTCGAAGGCAAGGCGCAAGGCATGTTCGTGATTCCCGAAGGGTTTGAGCGCGACGTGTTGCGGGGCAGGCAGGCCGTCGTTTCGGTGTACGCCGATGCGAGTTACTTCCTTGTCTACCGCCAAGTCGCCACCGGCCTGCTCAAAGCGACGGCGACGCTTTCCGCAGGGATCGAGATCCGCCGCTATACCGCCGCGGGCCTGGGCGAGAAGCAAGCCAAGGCCGCGCGCGACCCGCTGCCCATGGACACGCGCGCCGTCTTCAATCCCGCTTCCGGATATGCGACTTACGTCGTGCCCGCGGTGCTTATCTTGATCATGCAGCAGACGCTCTTGATCGGCATCGGGATGCTGGGCGGCACGCGCAACGAGGACTTCCTTCCCCCTCCCCCGCCGCCTGCCGGGTGTCGCGAAAGTTATCTCGCGATTCTGCTCGGGCGGGGCTTTGCGTATTTCTCAATCTACATCCTCTACCCGCTCTTCTACATCCTCGTCATCTTCCGAATGTACGGTCTTCCCCACGAGGCGCGCCTGACGGACGTCACGATCTTCCTCACGCCGTACGTGATCGCGATTACCTACCTGGGCCTATCGATGAACGCGTTGCTCCATTCGCGCGAACTCTCGATACCCGTCTTCATGTTCACGTCGGTGCCCGCGTTGTTCCTGATCGGGTTCGCCTGGCCCAACGAGGCGCTGCCTGTGTGGCTGCGCCATCTCGGCTTGCTGATTCCCAGCACGAGTGGATGCGCTGGGTTTGTCCGTCTCAACCAGATGGGAGGCAGCCTGCACGATGTCCGGTTTGAATGGTTTACGCTCTGGGCCTTGAGCGCCTTCTATTTTGTGCTCGCTTGGGTGACTATGCACCGAAAGGTCGAGCAGCCTGCGACCCAGCCCCTGCCACTTCAAACCGAATCGTGAAACGAACGCCCAAGTCTCTGCCCGAGCCTATCGTGCCTCCGGCTCGATGGCGTCGACCGTGAACGTGCCGCTGACGCCGAAAGGCTGGACGCCCGCGATCAGAATGATAAACGACCAATTGCCGCTGAAGCTGTCCATGATGCCATCGTCATTGGCGTCTTCGCCGCTACCCGCCAGCGTCATGACCGCGCACGCGCCGACGCCGCATCCTCCGGACAAGAGCACAATCTTCCCGTCGTCGCCCAACAAGCCGGATACGTCGACTGTGCTGTCGGGCAGTTCCTGGATCGAATCCGGCAGCAGGTCGTTCAGGCATGAGTAATCGACGACGACCGTTCCGGTAACTCGGTGATCGCCGGGATACGGCGCCGTAAGCTCCTGCTTGAGCGACATCGTAAGCGGACACGCGAGTATTTCGTGCGATTCCGCGTCTTCCGCTGTTGGGTCGGTTTGTCCTTGCCACGTGCCCTCGTAGTCGCCTGTCGCGTCGAACGGCGGTTTGGGCCACCCGCCCGGCGGGGGACACGCGCCAAGAAGCGCTACACATGCGATCGTAACCGATGCAAACGCAAGCTTTCTCATCGATGATCCTCCTCGGTTGAAGTTCGTATTGTGCTTCAATCGCCTTCTTTGAGAATACCATGGGGCTCGCGGGCCGTTACACGTACGGACTCCGTGTGGTGGGGCCGCGCCAACGAGAGAGAAAAGACAAAAGGATGAAGGATGAACCTGTACCGGGCCGGCACGAATGCTAGCGCTTCAAGAAGCCGCCACACGATAACAGGCAGTGCTGCGGACACAGACCTCCGTGGCTTGATTATCGGCCTTTGTGGTACGATGGGCCTATGGAGAAGAACGTCACCGTACTGCGCCATATGTCTGAGAAGAGAGACGATGCCTACGTTCCCGGCACTCCCGAGGAACGGGTAGGCATGGTCTGGCCGCTAACCCAAGAAGCGGTCTCACTGAGCACGCGCTACGATGCTGAACGAAGACTACAGAGAGATGTTGTGCGCCTTATCCGCCGAGAAGGTTAAGTTCCTTCTCGTGGGAGCCTACGCTTTGGCCGCCCATGGATATCCGCGTGCTACAGTTGACTTGGACATCTGGGTCGAGCCTTCACCGGAAAATGCGGATGCGCTCTTGCGCGCGTTGGCCAATTTCGGTGCGCCCTTAGGTGAACTCACCCGGCAGGACATCGAAACTGAAGAAACCGAATTTCAAATAGGGGTTGCTCCAAGGCGCATCGATATTCTCACCGCTGCGTCCGGCCTTCGGTTTGAGGTCGCGTTCAGGAACTCAGTATCACTGAGGATCGGCGGTATCGAGGTTCGTGTGCTGTCGATCGAGGACCTCATCTGCAATAAGAGGGCCACCGGGAGGACCAAAGACCTTGCCGACGTCGAAGCACTGGAAGCGCTGAAAGACTCCGAGTAGGACGGGCACTCACGCTGGCGTGCTCGAGCTTGTGGCGCCTACCCGGTCGAACTCGTCCATGATCTCGGGAGACGGCGGCTGACTCGTGAGACTTCCCAAAGCGATGGCTGTCGCCGAGAAGAGGAATCCGGGGATCATCTCGTACAGATCGAAGATACCTCCGTGGAGTTGCTTCCAGACGAGGACAGTAATTCCCCCGACAAGAATGCCGGCGAGCGCTCCCTGGCGGGTCATGCGTTTCCAGAATAGCGAGAACACAATCGCCGGCCCGAAGGCCGCGCCGAATCCCGCCCAGGCGTAGGCGACGAGTTCCAGAACCGAGCTATCGGGTTCGAATGCGAGAAGAAGCGCCACGCCGGCAACGAGGAGCACGGCCAGGCGGCTCACCCAAACGAGTTCGGTGTCCGTGGCGTTCTTGCGGAGGAAGGGCTTGTAGAGGTCCTCGGTAATCGCGGAGGTCGTCACAAGGAGTTGCGAATCGGCGGTGCTCATGATAGCGGAAAGGACGGCCGCAAGGAGCACACCGCCGACAAGTTTTGGGAAGAGTTGGCCGACCATTAGAAGGTAGACTCTCTCCGAAGCCACGCCTTCGAGGGGCGGCGTCAAGTAGGCCCTGCCCGCCATGCCAATCGCAACCGCGGCGGCAAGCGATAGGACCACCCAGACCATGGCGATGCGGCGCGCATCGCGGATCGCCTCGGGTGAGTGGATGGCCATGAACCGGACCAGGATATGAGGCTGGCCAAAATATCCGAGTCCCCATGCCATCGAGGACGCTATCGCGGCCAGCAGGGCAAACGGGGTTGTCGCGCCCTTCACGCTAAGAAGGCCGAAATACTGCGGCTCGACTTGGAGAAGCCGGTCGACCGCTACGCCCGGTCCTCCAATCATGACCGTGGCGATGACAGGAACGATGAGAATGGCAAAGAACATCAGCGTGCCCTGGAAGAAATCGGTCCAGCAAACGGCGTTGAACCCTCCCAAGAACGTGTACGAAACGACTACGGCGGCGCCGATGAGAACCGCCGCGGCATAGGGCACGCCGAAGACGCTGTTGAACAGTTTGCCGCCGGCCACGAAACCCGACGCCGTGTAGATGAGAAAGAAGATCAAGATGAACAGAGCGGAAACGACACGGAGAATCTTTGACGTATCCCTGAAACGGTGTTCCAGATAGTCGGACAACGTGATGATCGATTCCGAGACACCCGTGTATTGGCGAAGGCGTTTCGCAACGAATCGCCAGTTGACGTAGGTGCCGATCAATAAGCCGAACGCAATCCAGGAAGCGGACAGGCCGCCGAGATAGGCGGCTCCGGGCAGACCGAGAAGCAGCCAGCCGCTCATGTCGGAAGCTTCCGCGCTGAGCGCCGTAACCCACTTGTTCAATCCTCGGCCGCCCAGGAAATAGTCGGCCATGCTCTCGGTGCGGCGATAGAAGTAGGCCCCTATCGCCAGCATCGCGGCCAGGTACAATGCAAACACCACTGCAAGCTGAATCATGGCGCTGGAAGTCCTCCTGCGCGCGACGCTAAAACACTGCCGTAAGAAGCACCGCCGCCAAATCCGCGGGGAACTTGCTCTGCCATGGAAGCCATTCCACATGGCCGTCCATGTAGAGACAGTTTCCCCCGCCGGGGACGTGGTTGAAACAGGTGGCGCTGGCATAGACGCCGGTCTCGTCCCACATGACCGGCAATTCGCTCGCCGCCAGGGCGGTCGCGGCCGGATTGTTGATGTCTGTGACGAAGAACCGTTCGATGCCCGCACGCAACCGCGGCGCGGGGCCGAAATCGGCCTCTTTGACGGCGGGCGTGAAGCCGTTCAGATAGGCCGACATCACCGCGTTGACCAGGCTGTCATTGAACAATTCGATTGCGGCATTCACGATCGCGGATACGTCGGTGATGTCGAATGTGATCTTCGTCGGAACCACGGCTCCGGACCGCAGGATATTCGATTCGCGGAAAGCCCATCCCATGTACTGGTAGCTCCCGCGGGCGAGACGGCAGGCTTGGATCGGTTTCGCGGGATCGTCGTCTTCGTGGAACTTGTTCAACGCATCCTGGCCGTCCGAGTCCGAAGGGCACACACAGACGTTGGCGTCCGACAAGTACTCCGGATAGACGGACGGCCCGTTGAAGGTGGCGTCCCGCGCGTCTCTTGGCGGGACGTGGCAATCGTGGATCTTGATGGGCGGGTAGAGGCCCCCACGGGACTCGCCCGAGTACATCGCGAACACGAGGCCCATCTGCTTGAGGTTGTTCTGGCACGAAGCGCGCCGCGCCGCTTCCCGAGCGCGCGACAGCCCCGGCAGTAGAATCGCGGCAAGGATGCCGATGATGGCAATGACGACCAGCAACTCGATCAGCGTGAATCCATTCCGCCGCGTGCCCATGAAGTGCCGCCTCCTGTACCGCGCACACCATAGAGGATTCGGCGCGCAAGGTTCAATCCGCGAGCACTTGCCGCGATTCGCGCGCAAATTCGGCGTGGGGTGGGTGTAGCGAAGCGGAACCCACCGATTCGGCCCGATTTCCGGTGGGTTTCGCATCGCTACACTCAACCTACCTGTCTGCGCACACGATGGAGGATTCGGCGCGCATGGTTCAATCCGCGAACGCTTGGCTGTCCCCTCGGAGTTTGCTAAGATAACGGCGTTGTCAACTCAAGGCAGGTCTGCCCATGGGCATGTTTTCGTCACAGATTTCCACCAAGGCCCTCGTGCCGGTGTGTCGGCAACTCGCGACGTCGTACGGCGGCGGGATTCCGATCCTGAAGTCGCTCACATTGGTGTGCGAAAACACCAACGATAAGAAGATTCGAGGGGTATTCGCCGATATCAAGGACCGCATCGAGCGAGGCGACACACTGGCGGATGCCGCTCGAATGCAATCGCGTTACCTGCCTCCCATGTTCATCGAATTGCTGGCGACGGGAGAGGTCGGCGGCCGGCTCGATGTCACATTAAAGGACCTCGCGCGGTATCTCGAAGACCGGCTGGCCATGAACCGCACGATCGTCGGGAAAGCGCTCTACCCCGCGTTTCAACTCACGGTGGCCTGGTTTGTCGGGACCTTTGCCCTGGGCATCGTGCGGCAGTTGAGCTTTCTCCACAAGTTCGATCTGTCGGGCTATATGCAACGCTACGCGGCCTTTCAACTCGCGGTGTTCCTGTTGGTGGCAACCGCTGTCGTCGTGCTGGTAGCGCTGGGACGCGGCGGCGTATTGCGTTGGATGTGGGGATATGTTGCGACGTACGTATGGCCCATCTCCCCGATCACGCTGCGTTTCGCACAAGCGCGGTTCTTCCGGAGCTTGGCGCTGCTGGTGGCGAGCGGGGTGCCAATCACCCAGGCGATCCAGCGCGCGGCAGGCGTGTGCGCAAATCCCTACGTCGAGCAGGATTTCCTGCGCGCGATTCCGCTGGTCAAGAACGGCTGCACGCTCGTCGAATCGTTTGCCCCATGCCAGCACCTGTCGCGCACGGCAAGGGAGATGCTGCTGGTGGGCGAGGAATCGGGCCAGCTCGAGGATTCCCTCCACAAAGTGGCGGAGTATCAGATGGAGGAAGCGCTGCACGCGGTCAACGTGGCCACGCGCGTGGGCGAGGTGCTCATCAGCTTGCTTGTGGCCTGCGCGGTTGGGTATATCGTTATTTCGTTCTACTCGAATTACTACGGAAGGATGTTCGATGAGCTCAAAATCTGATCCGATGGAGGAGCCGAAAGACCGCACCAGGCTCATCTGGCTGGGCGTTGCGGGTCTGTTCGTAGCGCTGGTTATCGCGCTGGTCCTGCTGGCGCAGCGCCGAGGCGATGTCACGGAAGTGCGGGCCAAGCATATCCTCGTGAAATGCAACGCGGCCGATCCCGTGGACCGCGCGCGCGCGCTCGAATTGATCACGGACATCCGGAAGCGCATCGAGCAGGGCGAGAGTTTCGGCAAACTCGCCAAGGAGTACTCGGATGACGAGTACAGCGCGGCCCGCGGCGGCGATCTCGGCTACGCGCCCAAGAACCAGTACGAAGCGGCCTTCGAGGACTATGTGTGGTCCGCCCCCATCGGCAAACTGAGCGATATCCTTCAGACCAAGTACGGATTTCATCTCGTCGTCGTAATGGACCGGCACATCTCGAAAACGGATCAATACGAGATGGACCTGGAGCGCAAAGCCAAGGAAGAGGAAAAGGCCAGTACCAAGAAAGCCGCGCCGACGGCCCCTGGACCTTGACCGGGCCATCCCGGTCTCCGCGGGCTAGCCAACGAGGTGCGGAAGCGCGAGCGTCGCAAGGCCTAGCACGAGGAAGAACCCGCACATATCCGTCACCGTCGTGAGGATCGGGCCGGAGGCGAGCGCAGGGTCGACGCGCAGGTAGCGCAGGACCATCGGAACGAGTCCTCCGAGGAGAACGGAGAGCGTCGTATTCAAGGCCAGCGCGCCGCCCACGACCGCGCCGAGGTACAGGTTGCCTTTCCAGAGGATCGCCACGGCCCCCAACATGGCGCCAAGCACCGCGCCGTTGGCCAGCCCCATGACGCCTTCTTTGAGCACGACTCTCAGGAACTCGTTGGGCCTGATCAGTCCGAGGGAGAGTTCGCGGATACTGACCGCTACGGCCTGGTTGCCCGAGCATCCGCTCATGTCCGAGATGATGGGCAGGAACACCGCCAAGGCAATAACCGCGTGCAGCGTGTCTTGATACAGGGCAATGACGCTGGCGGCGACGATGTTGAGAAAGATGTTGGGGGCAAGCCACGACAAGCGGCGAGTCGAACGCTGGATGAACGGCATCGAGCGAAACTCCTCGCCGCCCACGATACCGCTGATGCTCAGAAAGATGGCGTTGGCGCGCTCTCCGGCCGCTTCCATCACGGCGGACCGCGTGACGATGCCGATGAGCGTCCCGTCCGGGCGCGTCACGGGCACGCCAAGCAACGCGGGATGTTCCTTGCGGAACTGTTCGAGATCTTCGAGCGTCGCCCTTCCCTCCACGCTGAACGGATTCCGAATCATAATGGATTGGATGGGCGTATCGGGCGGCGTCAGGAGCAGGTCACGCAATTGCAGCACACCGACCAGGCGCCCCTCGGGGGAAATGACGTACGCGTATTGGACTTCATAATCCGAGTATCGCTCGGCATTCGTATGCAGATCGTCGACGACCTGCTTGACCGAGTTGGTATCATGAAAGGCAAGATACTGGGTTGTCATGATGCCGCCGGCCGTGTCTTCGGGGTACCCGAGAAGAGACCGGGTCACGGCCGCATCTTCCTCGTCCATGCTTTCGAGAATGGCCTGCGCCTCGTCGTCTTCGACTTCTGCCAGAATGTCGGCTTGTTCATGCGCGGGCAGTTCGCTGACAATAGCGGCAGCCGTCTGGGCCGAGGTCTCCTCCAGCAGATCGGCGGCCTGCTCGTCGGGGAGGTCGAGCAGCACTTCCGCGGCTTCGGCAGGTTCGAGAAGCCCGAGCAGCCGGACACGTTCCTTCGTCGTTAGCCGGGACACCATCCACGCGGTCTGCATGGGTGAAATCGAGTCGAAGAAGCGCTCTATCTCCGGGACGTCGCCTCGGGCGATGAGGCGTTGGAGCCGTTCCGACGTTACCTGTTCCGGTAGATTTGCCATAGATCACCTCGTACGTTCTTGTCGCCAGAGACCGGACGCTCAGGCCTCGAGTTCCATGCCGCCGGCGCTGTCCACGAAGGCCACCCGGGGAAGGCGGGCGGCCATCTGCTCCATGCGCTCGTAGACCACGCGCTCTTCTCCCGGCTCCGGGATCTTGAGACCCAGTATAACGAGTGATGCGTATTGCGAAGTGACGTCGATCGCTTCGGCAACGTTGTCGGAGACCACCGCGATGGGCGACGCCGGGATACGCGAAACTTCAATCAACTTGTTCAGGTGTTCGAGGACGCCGGCCTCGCCCGCTTTGTTCGAGATCACGCGCATCAACCGGATGGGATGATTGCGCCACTCGGCGTTTATGGAAAGCAGGTAGGCCAGCAGTAGCATCAAGGGACCGTTCTCTTCTCCGCGCCACCAGACGTCGATAGTGCCCTCGGGCACCACCCACGGGTCGGGAGCGTCCTGAATAAAACGCACGCAGACGAGATTGCGGCGCAGTTGCGCGATCGTGCGCATGGCGGCAAAGAGGGGTTCTGCGCGCTGAAACTCCGTCGGCCATCCCATCAGAATGGTGTTCGGGCGCAGCATCCCGACGCCGTAGCACTGCACGAGCGATTCGATGCCGTCGGGCAGCGTCGGGGCAACCACCACAGCGGGGAACGCAGCCAGTTCCTCTTCCATGATGAACTTCCGCAGAATCCGCTCCTGGTTGTCACGGCGGGTGAGGCGGTCTTCGATGTTGCCGCTGATCACCTGCCCCAACGAGAGCAGCCCGTTGCCACCCGTGAACCAGTAGCCATAGACGGCGATCTGAGGCCGGTTCCAGCCGCCTCCACTCAAAGCCAGAATGATGGGACGCCAATTCTTCGGATGGTAGGCCTCCTGTTCGAGGCGTACCAGGTTCTTGCGCACGCGCTCGAACAAGATGCCGCTTTGCAGGTCGCCCCATCGCACGGCCACGTTCTTTTCGGAGATATACCGGTACAGGAGGGCCATGATAGCGATAGCCGCCAGCGCCCAGAGCGGCGCGATCAGAAACATGACGCCGAGACAGCCGATAGCGCCCAACAGCGACACGGACCAATGGCAATACCGAAATCGCGGCCGGTAGCTGGGGTTCTTCGTCGCCGCTTCGTAGAAGGTCGCGAGGTTCAGCGTGCCGTAGGTGATCAGGAACGCCATCGTGATCACGGGGGCGATGGCATCCAAGCCGCCCAAGAGGACAAAGACCTGCGATATCGCGAACGTCAGTACGATTGCTGCGCGCGGTTCTTGGGCCGAGCCGCTTCCCTTGGCAAACACGCCAAGCCCGGCGAAGAGACCGTCCCGCGCGAAGGCCTGCAAGATACGCGGCGCGCCCATCATGCTGCCCAACGCGGAAGACAACGTCGCCGCGAAAACGCCCGCGGTAATCAGCGGTGCCGACCACGCGACGCTGCTGACGATCAGGCCGTCGGACAACAGGGCTTCGCGAGACCGCGCCGCACCGAACAGGACTGCCATGACCACGTAGATTGCAGTAGTCATTCCCACAGCCGCAAGGGTCCCTAAGGGTATCGCGCGCGCTGGGTCTTTGAGATCGCCCGACATGTTGGCGCCGGCCATCATCCCCGTGACGGCGGGAAAGAACAGGGCAAACATCGCGAACCCCGTCTCGCGCCCCTGATACGACGCCGTGAGATTCGCGGACAAGAGGCCGGAGTCCCAGGCGGACACCGCCCCGATTAGGAAAGACGCGAGCGACAAACCCACTACGGCCAGGATGACATACTGGATGCGAATCGTCCATTCGGCGCCAACGAAGACGCAGACGAACACTGCCGCGTTGACCGCCGTCGCAACAAGAACAAGGCGGTCAGGCGCCAAGCCGAACGTTTCGACAAACGCCTCGCTGAAGCCGATCACGTACAAGGCGACAGATACGGCCTGGGCAAAGTAGAACACCGCGCCGATGGCGCCTCCGAATTCGGGACCGAGGGTTCTGCTAATGAGGAAGTACGCTCCTCCCCCTTGGACGCGCGTGTTAGTCGCGATCGCGGACAGCGAGAGACTCGTCAGGAACGTGATCAGAGCCGACCCAAGCACAATGGCCAGCGCGCCGAGAACGCCCGCGCGTCCCACAACGTGGCCCAGGCGCAAGTACATGATGACGCCCAGGATCGTCAGTACACAAGGCGTGAACACGCCCCCGAACGCATTGAACCTGCGCTCGGGCGCTCTCGTCAGCTTAACTCCGTTGTCCAATGCGCCTCCCTATTTCTTGATGGCCGCCAGCGCTTCCTGCGCATTGTTCGTTTGTTCGTTCGCGTCCTCGAGGAAGTAGTTGAAGTCGCGGTATTCCTCGTCCTCGATGATCTCCCACACGTCGTGAGCGGTCCGTGCGGACATGAGGCGTTCCCGGACGCCCGCGTCCGAAAGCATGGCGCTAAGGCTCGCGAGCACCTGCACGTGCCGTTTCTCGTGGTCGCTCGGCGTCACGATCAACACGACAATCCGCACCGGCTCGCCGTCAAACGCGTCGAATTCGACGCCTTCCTCAAAGACCACGAAAACGCCCTGCAACGCGGGTCCGGTGTCGATCCTGCCATGCGGAATGGCGACGCCTTCGCCCACGGCCGTAGTCATCGACCGTTCCCGTTCCATGATGCTCGTACGGACCAATTCGTGGCGCGCGCTGGGAATGCGATAGACGCGGAAGTAAAAGTCCGTCGCCTTCTGAATGGCTTCCCACTTGTCGCGAGCTTTCACGCGCGTGGCAATGCACTCTTCCTGCAAGAAGTCCATCAGTCTTGGCCGGTCGCGCCCGGCCTCCTTGGCGCGGCGCAACGCGGCGCGCGTGAAGAACGGACCGATGATCTCGTTGACCGCAATGGCGGCAAGGACCGTCGCCGATATCAATTCCGATACGCCGGCTGGAATGCGCGTGTCGTTCTGCAGGACGATGATCAATCCGACCGCAACGCCCGCTTGCGGGATGAGACTCATGGGCATGGTCTTCGCGATGCGCCCCGGACTCCCCGCCAGCTTCCCTCCCACCAGCGCGCCCGCCGCCTTGCCGCCTGCCCGCGCCAGAATGTAGACCAGACAAAGCGCTCCGGCATGGGTCAGGCTCTGCCAGTGCAGCCCGACGCCCGCAAGCGTGAAGAAGCCGGTGAACAGGATGAGTTCGATCGGCTCGAATGCCCGGCCGAATTTCTCCGAATCTTGGCTGAAGTTCGTCAGCAAACACCCCAGCAAGAGGCCCACCAAAAGACGGTTGACTCGGAACAGCCCGGAAAGCCCGGCCACGACAAGGATGGCAAGGAAGACGCTGACCAACTCGGACACGTCCCAGCGCCGGACGACAAACTCCATACCCACCGCCACACCGCCGGCAAGAAGGACCGATCCGCCGAACTGCCACACCAAGTGCGGCAGCGGATGGTCTCCCACGAAGCCGTGTCCGCTGAAATGCTCGGCGACCCACCCCTGCACGAGCGAGAACATGAGGATGCACAAGCTGCAATCGATGGCGACGACCGCCATCAAGGTCTTCACGAACGGCCCGCGGGCCTTGTTCTCGCGCACGATAGCGAGCGTCGTCGTCGGGGCCGTTGCCACGGCAAGCGCTCCCAGCAGGATCGCTATCCAGAAGTCTCGCTGCCAGAGGTAAACAGCCACGGCGACAACCCCACCTGCGGCAAGGGATTCGCCTAGCGCGATCAAGGTAATCCGCTTGAGCGCATTGTGAATGTGGCGATACGATAATTGGCTGCCCACGGCAAGGGCGATAAACACCATCGCGAACATGGACAGCGGCGCCATGCCCTTGACCACGTCCATCCCCGCGAATAGGTTGAGGCATGAAGGCCCTATCAGGATGCCTGCGGCGAGATTCCCCGTCACTCCAGGGCCACCCAATGCTTGCGCAAGGCGCTCGCCCAGAAGGCCGGCTATCAGAACGATAGCCAAGGCCATCAGTGGCCCCATAGGCTCGGAGAGATCGAAGAACGAGCCAGGATTCAGACCAAGCATAGTGTAAGCCCTCGACTGGCTGCGGGTGGTTCTGCGTTTTTACAGTGCCACGTGACTTATCGCTCTATGTCCGCAGTGGGGCAAAAGACAGGGGCAGGCAGGCCCTTCGGATTGACGAAAGGCCAGCCGTTCCCCGTATTTCCACAAGTGGCTTCAAGTGTGGATCGCGAGACTAGACGGGAACCTGTTCCCAAGTGTTGGTCTTCGCGGATTTCAGGACAGCGTCGCAGACATACTGGGTCTCAAGGGCGTCGCGGAAGTTGGGCCGCGCGGGCGTGCCCGTTTCAAGGCCCTTGAGGAAGTCCGCGAGCGCGTTGATGAACGTGTGTTCGTAGCCGATGACGCAGCCGGGCACCCACCATTGTTTCATGTACGGGTGGTCGGAATCGGTCACCAGGATCGTGCGCCATCCGTGCACATGCGAATCATCGCCATGATCGTAATATTGAAGCTGGTGCGCGTCTTCGAGGTCGAAGTAAAGCGATCCGTTCTCGCCGTTGACCTCGAAGGTGTTCTGGTTCTTGCGGCCGCGCGCGTACCGGGTCGATTCGAAGGTGGCCAGCGCGCCGTTCTTGAACCGCGCGAGGAATGCGCAGGCATCGTCGATCCCGACGGGCTTGCGGACGTTCGGGTCGTCCTGCAACGCGCGTTCCTTGATAAACGTCTCGGTGGTCGCGCTGACCTTATCGACGCCGCCGATAAGCCAAATGGCCGTGTCGATCGAATGCGCGAGGAGGTCGCCGGTCACGCCGCTGCCCGCAACGTCGATGTCGAGCCGCCACAACCCCGCCCCGCCCTGCGGCAGATCGGGGCTGATGGTCCAATCCTGCAAGTACTTCGCGCGATAGTGGAACACGCGGCCGATGCGCCCCTCGTCGATAAGCTGCTTCGCCAGCGTGATCGCGGGTACGCGCCGATAGTTGAACCACACCATGTTCGCGACGCCGGCCTTCTCGATGGCTTCGGTCATCGCGAGGCCCTCGGCAGCGTCCATCGCCAGAGGCTTCTCGCACAACACCATCTTGCCGGCCTGGGCCGCGGCGATGGCGATGTCTTTATGCGTGTTATTCGGGCTGCCGATGTCGATGACATCGATATCCTTGCGCTCGATCAGCTTGCGCCAGTCGGTCTCGACGTTCTCCCATCCCCAGTTGTCCGCAAACGCGCGGATCTTGTCTTCCTTGCGCGCGCACGCGGCCTTCAACACGGGCTGGTACCCGAGGTCGAAGAACCGGTTGACCTTCAGATAGGCGTTCGAATGCGCCCGCCCCATAAACCCATAGCCAATCAAACCTACATTGAGTTTCTTCGTAGCCACCGCCCGTTCCTCCTTCTATCTTTCGACTGTTCACGAAGAGTTGAACGCTATAATGACATGTCCGCCGGTGAAATTCCCAATCGCCCGCATGTCTGCCAAAGCAAGCACGATGACTTGCGCGAATGGATCCTTTCTTTGGACAGGATAACAGGATTGACCGGATGTCCTCATAAAGACATGGATTACGGAATGTGACGGATGGTCGGCATCGACCCGCTATTTGCCTTCGTCTGCAGCCGGTTGATTCCCTCGCGAGATTCCTGCATGCGCCTCCAAAACGCCGTAATAGCGCGGGCCTTGAAGAACAGGACAAGGCCTAACGCAATGTCGATAGCCCCCCTGGCTATCTGCTGCGCAAGGTGGCTATACGCGCCCCCCATATGCTCGGCGGCAGGCTGCCAGCCCAGGAAGACAACTTGAACCACTGCGTTTCCGAAATCCCAAAGGCCTTTTACGCACAGGCAAACGCCAAGGATCGATAGGGCCGCAGCCTGGATATTGTCTACCCGCCATGGAAACGCAGGACCGTCTGCCGTCGAATCGAGAACGAGCTTGCGTGCCAGCTTGGGGGCGTAGAAGATGAACGCGTACCCTGCGGCGAAGACGATGGCGATGAACACCCCGGCGCCGACCGCCATCACCAGCCCTCCCCCATCGACGTCACGCATGGCTGGCAGAAAGTTCGACACATAAACCAGAGTACTGATGCCATACGCCACCCAGACGTAGACTCCCGCCAGCACGAAGGCCGTTGCGATTAAGCCCCGTTTGCTCATGGCACACTTCCTCTGAATTGGGTCTTGTCCAGCATCATGCGATCAGAGCCGGAACGACTAATTGACGCCGTTCTCCAAATCTTGGCCGGAGCCTTTCGATTCCTGCATGCGACGCCAGAACGCCGTTATCGCGCTGGCCTTGAAGAACAGGACGAGGCCCAGCGCAAGGCGTATCGCCTCTGGAATGCTTTGCCGAGTCAGGAGAGCGGCTGGACCTCCTAGCTGGTCGACCAGAGGCGTTCCGTGCCTGAAGGCCATACTGACAACCGTGCTCCCCAGCGTCAGGATGCCCTTGGCTGCCATGGAAACGCCTAGAACCGCGATAGCAATGGCCATGATGTCGCCGGCCTGATAGGGGAACGCCGGCTCGTCGGCGCTGGCTTCCACGACGAGCTTCCGCGCCAGCGCTGGGGCGTGGTAGATAAAGGCATATCCCAGAGCGGCGAGGACAACGCCGATGACGGCGGATCCGGCGAAACCCAGCAGGCCCGAGAGATTGTCCATACCTTGTGCATAGAACACTAACTGCATCATCACGCCAGCTCCATATATCACCAATATGTAGATGCCTGCCAGCACGAAGGCCGTTGCGATCAAGTCCCGTTTGGTCATGACGGCTCCCTCCTCATTGAGGAACTTAGTCTAACATGCCGCAGCCAAGTCCGCTAGTATGTCTGTGCATGCTCGCGCTTCCCCCGGGACTAACCGATCACGGTTACGTGTCGGCATATAGCCTGGCTTCACTCACAACGATGAAGATCCAGTGGATTGAGTGCGGCGCATACATGTCAGTCACCTCCCGACCACCTGTCATTCTGAGCGAAGCGAAGAATCTCATAAGCAAGTGAGACTCGTGTTCTTAGCGAGATTCTTCGCTTCGCTCAGAGCTTGTGAAGAAACTGCGAAACGCGGGCGCTTTGCCTCATGACTACGTATTGCCTGTCATCCTGAGCGCAGCGAAGGATCTCATAAGCATAAGAGGCCTATGCACATAGCGAGATCCTTCGCTGCGCTCAGGATGACAGGAAGGGCGGAGCCAACAAAGAAAATCGCGGAACCTTGTCATTTCTTCACAACCTCTCAGAATGACAGGTGGTTGAGTTTCTATTCTCGAGGCAGCACGAGGACCTACCGAGCGAGGACGCGAAGAAAAGCGAATGTCCCCGCGGGAACCCGCGGGGACATTGCGCTGTGTGTGATCAGGCGTGTGGTCTAGAAGGCGAGCTTGGTCTCGAAGTAGACAAAGTCGGCATCGTCTCCGTCGGTGCCGCCGTTGAAGATCAGGCCGTTGCCCGCGTTGAAGTTGCCTTCGCGAAGTCCGTCACCCACGAACAAGTGCGAATAACCGACCTCGAAGGACAGGTCCGCGCTGTAGTTGTAGGTCGCGATGATCTCGGCTTCGGTGCCGAGGTTGCTCGAGTTGTTCTTCGTGAGGTAGCTGCGATACGCATCGAGCGGCGCCGCGTAGTCTTCGAGCGACTCGTAATGCGACAGCAGGACCGCGACTTTCAGAGCCTCGACCGGGTAGAAGCTGACGCCCGTGCGAAGTATCCACGCGTTCGACAGGTCGGTGTTCTCGACGAATTCGCTATATTCCCACGAGGAGAACAAACGGTTGAAACTCACGCTCGAGTTGGCACGCCAGTACGGATTGTGCAGCGCGCCGAGCCATTCGCCGTAGCTGACGCCGCGGTTGTCTTCGCCGCCAAGATACGCGCCGCCGATGAATACGCGCGGCTTCCAATTGATATCGAACGTGTAGCCAAGTTCGAGGTTCGCGCCGAAGTTGTCGAAGTTCGCATTGGTCGGGCCGTAGGGCGAGTAGACGCCCGCGCCCGCGAAGGTCGAGCCAACCGCGTCCGCGCTGCCGAACTGATAGGCGACTTCCGCTTCAAAGTCGAACCCGCCGATCGTGCCGTTTCCGCGGAGGCCGATGGTGTGCAGATTCGTCGGGTCGTAGTTGCTGGCTATCGGCAAACCGAACGCGTCGACATCATGCAACGACCGCGCGTCGCGCAGGTACATCCAGTAGGCGTCCAGCGTGACGTTCTCGATGCCCTTGTAGCTGGCGTAGATGCCGTAGAAATCGACATCGCCGTCTTGTTCGATCGGGCTGTTGTCGGCCAACTTCGTCGCAAAGCCGTCCACGCTGAACTGGTCCGTCGCATAGGTCAGACGGATGCCGTCAAACGACGTGCCGTAGAAGAGCGCGGCCGTGTCGTTCGGGGCCACGAGCCAGCCGCTGCCGAACTTCATTTCCTGGCGGCCGACGCGCAGTTCGAGCGGCTGCCCGAACATGTCTTTCACGTCGATGTACGCCTGATACAAGGAGATGTTCGCAGCGCCGCGCGAGTCAACGCCCGTCAGGTAATTCGAACGGAAATTCTCGCCCCAAACGTCGTAGCTATCGAACTCGATAAACGCGCTGACCGAATCCGTGAAATCGGCCTTCACGTTCAATTTCGTGCGCTGTTCGACGAATGCGATCGTATTGGCGCTGTCGTTCCACCCGAAGAACGGGCTATCGACTTCAAGGCGTCCCGGCTGCGCCGGGTAGCGCAACGCCGTGTCTTTGTCCGCACCGGACGACCCGCTGTACCAATTGCCGCGGATGCGAATCGAGCCGCCGACGATAACGTTCTGCAATTCGGCCACCGCCATCGCGCTGATGCTGATGGCCGCAACAAACAACAAGATCGCGGCACGCGACCGTGTGTATCGTGTCATGAGTGTATTCTCCCTAGTCTTTCCACTTCGCCTTCCTCCTCAGGAAGCGCGTGGAAACCAGATTACTTTTGGTAACGCTACGTATGCGAAAATCGTAAGGGAAAAGTCCGGCGAGGCGGTGTCATCCGCTCTTTGCATCCCTCCTTTCCTGCCTGGATTGCTCAGCTCCCTTGAACGATGAAAGACGTTCAGTCTGCACAGGTAAAGGCAAGCGGTATGCCGAATCGATGCCGATTGCCTTAACGCATTATAGCATCGTCAGTTACGAACTATAGCACCTCCAGTATTCTGCGCGCAACGTCTACGAATGGGTAGTTATGAAGATTTGTTTCCTACATTCTTGTAAGGTGCCGCCCTGAGACAACAGCAACACGGCGCTCGCATATCGGGTTGAAGCCTGGCATAATCGTGGGGCATCTTCGTCAGTTCCGCATTCGAACGAAAGGAATAGACCCATGCTTCGGTTTGCGATCACGTTCATGCTCCTGGTGGCTACCGCCGCCCTTCCCGTTAGCGCTGACACTCCGGCCAACGCGCTCTATGTTTCGCCTCAAGGCAACGACTCGTGGACCGGGCATCTGGCCGAGCCGAACGAAGCCAAAACCGACGGCCCGTTCGCGACGCTGGAGCGCGCGCGCAACGAAGTGCGCACGATAAAAGCGGCGGGCCTACCCAAGGGAGGCGTCACGGTTACCGTTCGCGGCGGCCTGTACACGCTCGACAAGCCTCTGGATCTCTCCGCCGAAGACTCAGGAACAGCGGAGGCCCCGGTTAGGTTCGAGGCGCAGAAAGGGGAAGAAGTGCGCGTGTCCGGCGGCAAAGTTGTGAGCGGGTTCGGCCCGGTGACGGACCCGGCGATACGCGAACGCCTCGACGAATCCGCGCGCGACCAGGTCGTCCAAGCCGACCTGAAGGCGCAGGGCATCACGGATTTCGGCGCGGTCGATGGAGGCGGGATGGAACTGTTCTTCGGGGACAAGCCGATGCTCGTGTCGCGCTGGCCCAATGAAGGCTTTGTCAAGATCGTCGATCTCGCCGGCGGCGACGAAGTCGACATTCGCGGCGTAAAGGGCGACCGAATCGGCAAGTGGGTCTACGACGGCGACCGGCCGAAACGCTGGCTCGGCGAGAACAACGCGTGGGTCCACGGCTATTGGTTTTGGGACTGGTCGGACCAGCGGCACAAGATCAAGACGATCGATCCCGAAAAGCACACCATCGAGGTCGAGCCGCCGTATCACGGTTATGGCTATCGCAAGGGCCAGTGGTACTACGCCTTCAACTTGCTCTCCGAGATCGACATGCCCGGCGAATGGTACGTCGACCGCGAAAGCGGCATCCTCTACTTCTGGCCGCCCGCGCCCATCGACAGCGCAAAGACCGTAGTCTCGATCGTGCCGACGCTCGTCACCATGAAAGACGCGTCGTACGTCACGTTGCGCGGGATGACGTTCGAGGCCGCGCGCGGCACGGTGGCCACCATCTCGGGCGGCGATCATGACGCCATCGAAGGATGTACATTCCGTAACTGCGGCGGAAGCGCGGTGAGCGTCGGCGGCGGAACGCAGCACACGGTGTTTGGGTGCGATATCTACGACATGGGCAGCGGCGGTATCAGCCTCAATGGCGGCGACCGCAATAGCCTCACACCGGGGGGCCATAACGCCGAGGACAACCACATCCACCACTACGGCCGCTGGAACCGCATGTACCAGGCCGCCATCGCCGTCAACGGTGTCGGCAACCGGGCCGCGCATAACCTGATCCACGACGCGCCGCACATCGGCATCATTTTCGGCGGCAATGATCACGTCTTCGAGTACAACGAAATCTACAACGTTTGCTTCGAGTCGAACGACGCGGGCGCAATCTACGCCGGACGCAACTGGACGATGCGGGGCAATGAGATCCGCTACAACTACCTGCATGACATCACGGGCTTCGAGCACAAGGGCTGCGTCGGCGTGTATCTCGACGACATGTTCGCCTCGGCCGAGATCGCGAGCAATGTGTTCTACAACGTGACGATGGCGGCCTTCATCGGCGGCGGACGTGACTGCTCGGTCGTCAACAACATCTTCGTGGACTGCAATCCTGCGCTGCATATCGACGCGCGCGCGCTGGGCTGGGCGCACGACCATGCCGATGGCTGGATCAAAGAGGCGCAGGAGAAGGGCACGCTTTCGGGCATCGCGTACAACACGCCGCCGTACAGCGTACGCTATCCGCAGTTGGTCGGGATCCTTGACGATGAACCGAAAGCCCCGAAGGGCAATCTAATCGCGCACAACATTTGTTGGGGCGGGAAATGGGATCACGTCGAGGAAGTCGCGCGCCCCTACATCACGTTTACCGACAATCTAATCGACGTCGACCCGCATTTCGTCGACGCGGAAAAGAAAGACTATCGTCTCAAGGACGATTCGCCCGCGCTCAAGATGGGGTTCGAACCGATCCCGATCGACAAGATCGGCCTGTATCAAGACGAGCGCCGCGCGTCGTGGCCGGTCGCGCGCTGAGAAGCGAGGTCACGCGCCGCGCAGATAGTCGCGCAGTAGCGGTCCCAACTGGCAGTACTTGAGGAATTGCTCCTCGTACCGTTGTTGCATCGTGGAATCAGGATCGAAAGTCCTGTCGAGCCGCACCATCGCCTCTGCGCCTTCCTCGGGCGACGCAAAGACCCCCGTGGCTGCGCCGGCGAGAATCGCTCCGCCTAATGCGCCCGCCTCAGCCACGGCGGCACGCGTCAACGGGCGGCCCAGGATGTCCGCGCAAATTTGGAGCCAGGCGTCGGAATGGCTACCGCCGCCCACCGCGCGGAACTCGTGGATCTCGATCCCCGCTCCTGGGAGCCGGTCGAGACAATCGCGCAGATAGAACACCGTGCCTTCGAGAATGCCCTTGGCGATTGCGCCGCGCTTCGTGTCGAGGCGCAAGCCCACCATGACGCCGCTCGAATCGGCGATGAATTCCGGCGGACCGGTCGGCGAAAAATGAGGCAGCACGATCACGGGACTCGGGCCTTCGGGAATCTCGCTCAACAACTCCGGATACACGTCGCGATCCGCCGCGCGCGCCTCGTCGCGTTCGCGCGCTGCGAACGTGTCGCGGTACCATTTCAGCAGGCTGCCGCCGTCGTTGTAGATGAAGCTGACGAATCGCCCCGGCACGGCGTGATGCTCGGTGTTCAGTCCGTGCGGGATCATGGTCCGCGGTTCGGGACGCCGAGTGAAGGTCGGCGCGATACAGAAGAACGTGCCCATGCCGAAGAGCGCGGAGCCTTCCGCCACCGCGCCGCATCCGACGGCGTTGGCGCACTGGTCGTGCGCGCCCGCGACAATCCTCGTGCCCGAACTCAGTCCAAGACCCTTGGCCATCGCGCCGGAGACGGTACCGACTACCGCGCCCGAAGGCACGGTTCGGGGAAGCTTACCTTCGTCGATTGCCGTGATCGCCATGAGTTCCGGAGACCACGTCCCGCGATCGATATCGAACAGGAGCGTGCGATTGGCAAGGCAGTAGTCGACAGCCGGATCCGCGCCAAGCATGAAGGCAACGAAAGCGCCCCAATGCAGAAACGCGTACGTCTTCGCGTAGAGATCCGGTTGATGATCGCGAATCCACAGGAGTTTGGTCAGGCTGTAGTGGTTGCCCAATGTGTTGCCGTTGATCCGGTACAGACGTTCGTTGTCGAGCTTTTCCGCAAGCGGCCCCAGATATTCCGTGCCGCGTTGATCGGAGTTCAGCAACGACGGCCCGAGGATGACACGATCCGCGCTGACCGGCACCACCGCCTCGCCCAGCGACGATACCGATAAGGCTGTTACCGGGTCTGACCGAGCCCCGGCCGCCGCTTCGCGAATCACGTCCTGAATGTCGCGCCAGACGCGTTCCGCATCCAGCTCCGCGTAACCCGGCTGCGCACGCACAATGTCGTACTCGCGATACGCGCGGCAGAGCAACGCGCCATCCGCGGAGAATACCGCCGCCTTGCATCCCGTCGTCCCTACATCAATCCCAAGCAAGCTCATGCGTTCGCCATCTCCTCGCGTTGCGCCCCGCCTGCATCGTACCCGGCGGCATCGCAGTTCGCAAGGCGCACGATTGCATGAAGCGGACACGCCGTGATAGAACTAGGCGCGGCTTGAACCGAACGGGCAGGTTTTCGTTTGCTCCTTAACTCAAGGAAACTACGATGACACCTCGCGAATTGTTTCGGAATATCATGCACTATGGCGAATTCGACCGGATGCCGGTCTGGCATTGGACAGGTTGGGACGAAACGATCCAGCGCTGGATCAAAGAAGGCCTCCCCGCGGACTCGTCCCAACATCATGCGTTCTTCCAATCGGAACCTCTACCCTCAGGTATACCAATCCATCTCGGCCTGTTTCCGGGATTCCCTTCCGAGGTCCTTGAAGAGACCGACACCTACAAAGTCATCCGGCAAGAAGACGGCGTGGTGGCCAAACACTCGAAGGTCGGTTCGACGATTCCGCACTACACGGATTTCCTGCTGAAAGACGCCTCGACGTGGTCCGCGTACAAGAAGCGGCTCCAACCCGACCCGCAGCGCATCCCTGACAACATCGACCAGGCCATCGAGAATCTCAAGGCCTCGGGCCAGCCCATCGCATTCTCGACGGGCAGCATGGTCGGCTGGCTGCGCAACTGGATGGGCGCCGAGAATTTCTGCATCGCGAGTTGCGAGTCCCCCGATTTCGTGGCCGAGGTCGCGAACACGATCTCGGACCTCATCTGCTGGGGCATCGATCAGATCGCGCCGAAGATCGAGATCGACGCGGGATGGGCCTGGGAGGACATCTGTTTCAAGAGCGGCCCGCTCATTCAACCGTGGGTATTCCAGCACGCGGCCGTGCCGGCGTATCGCAAGATCTCGGACAAGCTGCGCTCCTACGGCTGCGACCTGCACATTGTCGATTCCGACGGACGCATCGACGAACTCGCCCCGATGTGGCTCGAAGGCGGCGTCAACGTCCTGTTCCCCATCGAAATCGGCACCTGGAACGCCGACCCCATGGCCTTCCGCCGCCAATACGGCAAAGAACTCCGCGTCATCGGCGGCATCAACAAGCTCGTGCTCGAACAAGGGCGGGACGCGATTGACGCGGAAATCGAACGCCGCAAGCCGCTCATGGCCGATGGCGGCTTCATCCCCCTTCCCGATCACATCATCACACCGGGCACGCCCCTAGATGACTACCGCTACTATCTCGACCGGATTCGCGCGCTGAGGTTCTGACCTGTCTCCGCCATCGACAGGCAAGCGTCGAGAATCAGCCGATTTGAGCCTAACCGGCCGTCTTCGGGAAGAGAGGAGAGCAAGTCCGCGTCGCGCTCTTACCCAGTTATCCTGTCCAAGTGATAAGTCCCGAACAGCATGCATCAATGCACTAGCCCATCTTCCGCAGAAAGGTCTAATCCATCCATCTTTTCAAAGGCATCGCC
>CAYOCT010000075.1:0-31648 GCA_964402555.1 uncultured Nitrospiraceae bacterium
CAGGATGACAGAAAGGGCGAAGCCAACAAAGGAAAGCGCAAGACCTTGGTATTTCTTCACACGCTCTCAGAATGACAGGAGGTCGAGTTTCCATTTTCGAGGTAGAACGAAAACGAGAACGAAAAGACCGTGCTGTGTGCAAAGAATGGGGACGCGTGCCGCGCTACCCAGATATCGCGGGACGCCGGACTTTCGTCACGACGAGGGCAATCATGGCAATGGACAGAACCAGCAGGAACACCGCCGTAGCGGCAAGAATCAAGTTGGATTTCTGAAGATACTGATACAGAAGAATGATCAACGACGCGAGCGTCGTAACCATCATAAACAGCGCTGGCGCGAGGGCGAAGAAGAACTTCTTGCCTTTGAGCAACAGCCACACCGTCACGGTAATGAGGCCAAGCGCCGCGAGCAGTTGGTTCGCCGCGCCGAAAATGGGCCACAGGGCGCTGAACGCATTGGTGGCGGCCAAGACCCACATCAGGATCACGGAGATCGCGGAGTTCACCCAGTAGCTCTTGAGCAAGGCCGGCGGGTTCTTGAAAACGATAGTCCACAACTCCTCGAACAGATACCGGTTCAGCCGAATGGCCGCATCGAGGGTGGTAATCACGAAGCCTTCGACAAGCAGAATTCCAAACACGGTGCCCAAGTCGACCGGAATGTGCAGCGCGTTGTGGACCAGGTGCCCGACGGAAAGGCTGAACGCCAGGATGGGGTTCGACTTGATGCCCGTTGCGGCCGCCGGGTAAACGATGGCTTTGTAGTCGACGAAGCTAAGCCCCACGCTGATGGCGAGCAGCACGCACACGGCAAGCAGGGATTCGAGCAGCATCGCGTTGAACCCTATCCGGCGCGCATCGCGCTCGTTGTTCAACTGTTTGGTGGTCGTGCCTCCGGCCACCAGCGAATGGAATCCGGAAATCGCGCCGCAGGCCACCATGATGAACATCATGGGCCAGATCATACCCAGGTTCGCGATGCCTTCCCTGAGGTTGAACGAGGGCATGGCGAATGTGGCGCCCGTACCGCCGACGATAAGCAGCGACACAACGAGCAGAATAATCCCCGCATACAAGATCTGGACGTTGATAAAGTCGCGCGGCTGCAAGATGACCCAAACCGGCACGCCCGCCGCGAACAGTACGTAGATTGAGATGATAATCGTCCATGCCTTGCTCGGCAGCACGATCGGCGCTGTGATTCCTGCCAGAATCGAGCCGACGCATATGGCCGCCGCCAGCAGGTACGCCAGGCCGCCATGAACGTTCTTCTTGTAGATCAGCCATCCCAGCAATGGCGAGAACAGCGTTATGATCAGCACGGAGGTCGAAGCGATGCCGCCGATGCGGCCCATAACCACGCCGTCCTGAACCACGGTCTTGAGCAGGGTCTGGCCTTCGGATAAGCCGAGCTTGTCCAGGGGCCACAACGACGTGAGCGACATCGATACTGCGGCGAGAAACGAAGAGGTCACAAGCACCAGCATCAGTATCGTGAATAGAATGAACAGGGCAAATCCGCCTGTACCCAGCGTCTTGCGCGCGACTTCGGCCAGCGACTTGCCGCCCTCGCGCATGCATACGAAGAGAGCCATGAAATCGTGCACGGCTCCGATGAAGATGGCCCCAAAAACGACCCAAATCCACGCGGGCACGAATCCGTAGAGGATCGCCATCGTCGGGCCAAGGATCGGCCCCGCGCCGGCAATAGCCGAGAAATGATGGGCGAACAGGATATAGGGTTTGGTGGGCACGAAATCGCGGCCGTCGTTATGAACGTGCGCGGGCGTTGGAATCCGCGGGTCTTCGCCCATCTGCCGGGCGAGATAGCCGCCATAGACGCGCATGGCTATGCCAAAGATGATTACCGCCGAACAAAGGTACAGCAAGACACTCATGATCCGTCTCCTGCAACGCGTATACCGCAACGTAGGCCAGAGGCATTATACGCCCGCGTCCCCGGCGCGACAATGCCCTGCACGTTTGCCTACCGGGGGCTCATGCCTTTCATGACCATCAGCACGAGAATGATGGGCACGGCCGCCACGAGCCACCACTTGTGATCTCCAATCCAATACATTGCCGGGCCGAGATAATCGTCCATGGGTCGTCCTCTATTCCGGCACTTCGCCGAAGTGGAATCCGTTATATATGAAGAGCAGCAACCCTATCGCCAAGGCCATGGCGAGAAAATTGAGGAACCAAGTCCACTTCCGGTCGTCGTACCTCAAGCCCGATGCGGCATGCACGATGGACAAGCACGCCACGCAACCGATTACGATCGAGAGCCACGGCTGCAGGACGGCGGCGACACCGGGATACCGGGATGCGCCCATCGATACGAGCCCGCCCATGCCCGTCGTGAAGATACTTCGCCACCAGAATGGCTTGGGGCGATAGCCGCTTGCGGTCAAGATCGGGCGGTCTTCGTCCGGTTCTTCTTTCTCTTTGGCGCCGTGTTCCGCCGCTTCAAGCCCCGCGAAACTCGAATCTTCGAGGTCTTCCCTGCGTTCTTCTTCTTCCTTGCGCGCCTTCTTTCGTAACTGGCGTGCTTCGAGACACGCGGCGCAGAAGGATTTGCCGCTGCGGGACTTCTCGGCGTGCTCCGGACAAAGGACTTTGCCGCATTCCTCGCACCCGACGCCGCAGACTTCGCAAACCAGCTTCTGACAGACGGCGCAGTAGTTCACCGAACTTCGCAGTTTGCAGACATCGCAATCCATGGCGTTGCGGCCCCTTCGTGTTTGCGTCCGCTCAATCTACCACACGCCGAGGAGAGTTGCCAAAACGCCCGCGCGCTTGAACGAATGCCGTCGATTCATAACAATAGGCCATCGGAACGCATTTGGGCGCCGGCTCCGCGTGGCGCCCCGGGAGAACCGCCATAACGTCCGCAGACCACCCGGCCCCATCGCGCTACGCGAAATACGTGATCGCCTTCGCGCTCGCCGCGGTGTTCGCGAGCTTGTACCTGCGTGGCCTCGATTTCGGACATCCTATCTGCGAACACGGCGACGAATGGGCGCTCACCGAACAAGGCATGCGGATGGCGGCCACCGGACCGTTTCATCCCCTGCGCGAGTATTCGTACGGCAGCCTGGGCATCTTCATTCAATGCGGTGTGTGTGCCGTCGTACACGCGTACAACAACGCCTTCGGGGTATATCGCGACGCGGACAACCGGCCCATCCACAAGGACCTCGAAAAGATCGCGAAAGACGCGACGGACCGCGACCAGTTTCGTTTCTTTTGGGCCGGACGCGTGAGTTCGGCCTGCTACGCCGCAATCCTGTTTTGGATTCTGTATCGTCTCGGGATGGTGTTGTTCGCAAGCCGCTGGGCGGCGTGCGCCGCGGTCCTGGCCGCGATGGTTCATCCGCTGCTCATGCAGCAGGCCCACTTCTCACTGCCCAATGTGCTGGCCACGATGCTCGCGGTGGCTTCGGTGTATTGCAGCATCGTCTTCGTGGAACGCGGCGCGCTGCGCTGGATTTATCTGGCTGCGGTGCTTGCGGGCATGGCGATTGGCGCGAAAGTCACCGTTATTTGGGCGTTTGCCGTGGTGGTGGCCGCAGTGCTGTGGCAGATGCGCGTCCGCGGGATCAAACACGTCCCGCTCCTCGCGCTAACCTTCGCCGCCGCGTACGTTGTCGTCGAGCCGTATATCCTCTTCGACGCGCGCCAGTTCTACGGCGACTTTGCAAAACAAGCCCGCGATTATGGACGCGGCGCCATCATGGACAGCCGGAACTTCCAGCAGGCGGCCTTCGGACCGAAAGGGATGCGCGAACTCGCGGAGCGGTGGACCATCCTGCATCCGATCCTTCATTGGGCCCATCAGGGCGCGGGTTACTTCGCGCTCACGCTGGCCGGACTCATCGCATTGCCGTTCCTCGCCGGACGCAAGGGCACGCTCATGTTGCTGTTTCCTTTGCTGATGTTCGTTTTCATCGGCATCCAGCGGAAAGTGCTCACGACCAATTACGTGCCGCTTGTGCCGTTCTACGCACTGGGCTTGGGCGCCATCGCATGCGGTGTCATCCGAGGGCTTGGAGGACGTCCGAAACTCGCAGCGGCATGCGTCGTAATTCTGAGCTCTGTGGCGCTGGCCGCGCCGGCGCGAACGAGCTACAACATCGCCCGGCAATTCACCACGACGGATCCGTATCAAACTGCGCTGGCATGGATCGAATCCAATGTGCCCAGGAATGCGCGGGTCTTCGCGGAACGAGGCATGTTGGCCGCCTTTCCGTTCTCAAACGAGGGCATGCGTGTGAAGCTGGGGTTCTTCACGTTCTTCACGCAGCCCTATGCCGACTTCCTCGAGTACGACTACGTGATCGCCCTGTCGCCGGGTCTGTATGACCGATTTCCGTGGCTAGACGCCATGTTCCTTGGGCGAAAGAACAACAAGGCCGAATTCGAGGGCTACTTGCGCAACCGCAGGCTAAGCGAGAAGAGGCTGATACTCGAGCGCCACGTGACGCCCGAGGAATGCGGCTACGTCGCGTACGCCGAGACACCCATCGTTGCCCACGACGTATACATCTACAAAGTCCCGAAGGTGACGCCTGCGCGGTTCCTTCCGCCCCCGCCGCCGGACAAAGGCGATCCGCATTGGAGCGTCACGGCCGGCCAGCCCACGGAGACGGCCCTACGCCTCGACCCAGGCCGTTATGACCTGTTTCTCCAGGCGAAACAACATGCCAGCGATCCCGGTGTCGTGTCGTTCTTGAATGTCCAAATCGACAGCCAGACTCCTTGGAGCGTCTGCCTCCCCGATTACATTCACTCGCCTCTATTCGTGTCGAGCATCGACATCGAGGCCCCGCAGGAAGTGCGGCTGCGCGTCACGTTGGACGCGAACCCGTCGTCCACCGTCGACGAGTGCGTTTGGATTACCGGCATCGAGTGTTTCCCCTTCTCCGGCGAGCCGATGCCTGGAACGCCAGCCGCATCGAAGTAGCCGAGGTTGCCTTTGGCGGGGGCGTTGGCGTACAAGAAACGGACGGAAGATCTCAATCGCCGGACGCGGCGGGAACTCGGAATCTTGAAAACGCTCAAACAACTCTTGCCTTTGTGTTTTGCGATGGTCGGGCTGCTGCTGCTGTTTCGCATATGGGTGCCCAACCTGCTCACGCTCGACAACCTGATCGACCTGACGCAGCAGATCTCGGTCAACGCGATCCTCGCGATTGGCATGACGCTGGTTATCCTGATTGGCGGCATCGACCTGTCGGTTGGAGCGCTCGTGGCGCTTGTCGGTACAACAACCGTCTACGTGCTCTCGACGACGCACTCGGTCGCGCAGCACACGTGGTGGGCGGGCGTTGCGATACTGGCGGGCCTTGCGGTGGCAGCCTTGTTCGGAATACTCCACGGCCTCTTCGCGGCGAAAACGAAGATGCCGCCTTTCATCATCACGCTCGCAACCATGCTCGTGGCGCGGGGCGCGGCGCTCGGATTCAACGAAGGCCGCCCAATGCGTATTCCCGACGAGCAGACACTGTTCCTCGCGCTCGGGAACGGGCGCCTGTTCCACACGCTCCCGATCCCGGTCGTCATCATGATGGTTGTGTTCGCCATCTGCGCAATCGTCCTGCACCGGACACTCTTCGGCCAGCATCTCTACGGCATGGGCGGCAATCGCGAGGCCGCGCGCCTCAGCGGCGTGCCATTGGTCCGGCGCGAGGTCGTGGTCTACACGATCTGCTCGGTCCTCGCCGGCATTGCGGGCATGATCCACACGTCGCAGTTGTATTCCGCCGAACCGTCGTCCGGATTCGGCTTCGAACTCAACGCCATCGCCGCCGTCGTGGTTGGCGGCACCAGTTTCACGGGCGGCATCGGCACAATGCCCGGAACCCTCATCGGCGCGGTCATCATCGGCATCCTCGACAAGGGCCTCAACCAGGCGGGCGTGCACTTCTCGCTCCAATACGTCGTGAAAGGCATCGTGATCCTCGTCGCGGTCTTCGTGGACGTGTGGAGGCGGAAGTCCAAGGCATGATGGCCTCCAACGCCGAGAGCAATTGGATCGTCCGCTTCAATCCGGACGCGCAGGCCAGACTACGGCTCTTCTGCTTTCCGTTTTCCGGGGGCATTCCCGCGGAATATCGCTCGTGGGCGAACCGCCTTCCGCGCGACATCGAAGTGTGCGCGGTGCATCTGCCCGGGCGCGCGAATCGTTGGCGCGAACCCGCGTTCACACGCATGCAGCCGCTGGTTGAAGCCGTGGCGCAAGGCATGCTCCCACTCCTGAATCGTCCCTTCGCGTTCTGGGGACACAGCCTCGGGACCTTGGTGGCCTTTGAGACCGCACGCTGGCTTCGACGCAACCGCTGGCCCGGCCCGGCCCGCTTGTTCGTGGCCGGCAACGACGCGCCCGATACGCCCCGAGAGCCAACTCGCGTGCACGCGAAGTCCGACGCGGAACTGGTCGAATGGCTTCGGAAGCATGGCGGCGCCGAGGAGGAAGTCCTGCAACACACCGAATTACTGGCGATGACGCTTCCGGCCGTGCGCGCGGACTTCGAGGTCTTCGAGACCTACGCCTACACACCCGAACCGCCGCTTGCCTGTCCCATCACAGCATTCGGCGGCGAGCGCGATCCGTTAACGACACGCGCGGGACTCGAAGCGTGGGCGGCGCACACCGCCGGACGCACGGACGTGCATTGGTTGGCGGGCGATCATTTTTTCCCGAGGACTTCTGAGGCCGAGGTGCTCGCCGCCATCGAAGCCGTTACTATACCACTACTAGTGCACTGAGTTATAGTTGAGGTAGCTTAGACGGCATCTTCTTGCTCTTGCTCTTGCTCTTGCTCTTGCTCTTGCTCTTGCTCTTGCTCTTGCTCGTGCTCGTGCTCGTGCTCGTGCTCGTAATCGTACTCGTAATCGATGCAATACCTCCTGTCATTCTGAGCGAAGCGAAGAATCTCCTGGCAGGCGAGGCCTCTACCACGGGTGAGATTCTTCGCTTCGCTCAGAATGACAGGAGATTGGGATTCGATTTACGAAGTAGCAAGAGCGAGAATGAATGCGACTTGGGTCGCCAACGGGGCGACTCTCACTACTAGGAGCCGTACGATGAGTCTCGAGTTACTACCCGGAGAAGTGCATGTGTGGCTCGCCTCGTGGGACGAAGCCGCGGTCGGACTTGCTGAACTTCGCGCGATGCTGTCCGAAGACGAGCGCGAGAGGGAGGAGCGTTTCGCCTATCCGCATCTGAGCGACCGCTACGGAGCGAGCCGTGGCATCCTGCGCGATCTGCTCGGGCGCTACCTCGATGCCGCGCCTGAGGCGATCCGGTTTGTCTATTCGGTGTACGGAAAGCCCGCGCTCGATGCGCCGTGGTCAACTTCCTGCATCGAGTTCAACGTGTCGCACTCCGAGTCGCTCGCGCTGTTCGGGTTCACGCGCGGCGCGCGGGTGGGTGTGGACATCGAGTACTACAACGAACGCGCGGACCTTCTGCGTATTGCCGAGCGATTCTTCGCTCCGCGCGAATACGCGGCAATCCTTGCGCTGCCCGAGGAATTACAACGCGCGGCCTTCTACACGTGCTGGACACGCAAAGAGGCGTACGTCAAAGCGCGCGGCGAGGGCCTATCGACCGACTTGAACCGCTTCGCCGTCACGGTGAAGCCCGACGAACCGCCCGTGCTCCTCGAAGCGGACTTCGACGACGCGAAACGCTGGACGCTCTTCTCCCCGTCGGTGGATTCCAATTATGCGACCGGCGTCGCCGTCGAAGGCCCAGCGGAAATCGTTGTGCGCCATTGGCGGTACTCCCCGCGGTAACACAACACCCGGCCAATGAAACACGGACAGGACGATTGAGAACAGGACGACGCACTGGCATGCGCTGCCAGTAGGTCCGCCCTGCATTCACCGGGCACAGACCACCTTTAGCATCCAATTACCGATCATGGAAATGAATTGAAACGGGGCGGATTTGGAGAACCCGCCTCTAGTCGTGGCTCAAACGCGCGCGGATAATCGTCCTGTCATGAACGACCGTCAGTCAATCTCCGGTACCTCAAAGCCCTTGCGATAGTCGCGTCTCAGCAGCGCGTTCGCGGCTTCGGCATCGGCTCCCGTGAATTTCTCCTGCTGCGGATCGAAGGCCAACGTCGCGCCGACGCGATAGGCGATGTTGCCGAGATGGCAATGGGCCGCCGCAAGATGTCCCACGAGCGCGGGCGCGGGATTGTCCTTCGGGTCCCGGCTGCGCACCGCACGGATGAAGCTGACGAAATGATCGTTCGTCGCCGCCACGTCTTCGAGGCCCTTGTCGTCCGGGATTTCCTTGCCGCTTTTGTCGAAGAACTTCCCGTCGACCATGTAGCCATCCGACCCGTAGAAGAGATTGCCGATCTTCGCGCCGGCCTCGTCATTCGTCGCACGGCCGCGCACCTCGAACACCAACATCGTGCCGTCGGCATACGAAAACGTGCAGACCTGCGTGTTGGCCGTCTGGCCTTGGTCCGAATACCCGAAGCGCCCGCCCATCGACGCGGCCTTGACCGGCAAGCCCTTGTTCATGCCCCACACGCCCACGTCCATCTGATGCACGCCCTGGTTGCCAAGATCGCCATTGCCGTATTCCCAGAACCAGTGCCAGTTGTAATGCACGTAAAGATCCGAATAGGGCTGCTCCTTCGCGGGCCCCTGCCACAACGTCCAGTCCAACCGTTCCGGCGGCGCTTTCGGTTCAGCCGTCCCGATTGAGTCGCGGTTCTTGAAGCACAGCGCCCGCGCCATGTAGACATCGCCGATAACGCCCCCGTGCAGACGCTGGATCGCGCGCACCCAGTCCTTCTCCGAACGGCGCTGCGTGCCGTGCATGACGACCCGCCCGTGCTTCTCCGCCGCCGCGACAAGCTGCCGTCCCTCCCATATCTCGTGCGACAACGGTTTCTCGACGTACACGTCCTTGCCCGCCTGGCACGCCCACACCGATCCCAGCGAGTGCCAGTGGTTCGGCGTAGCGAAACTCACCGCGTCGATGTCCTTGTCCGCCATAATGTCGCGCATATCCGCGACCAGCTTGGCCTTCTTGCCGGTCTTCGATTCGAGTTCCTTCCCGCGCCCGGCGAGGACTTCCGAATCCACATCGCACAACGCGACGACTTCCGAATCGTCTTGCTTCGAGAACCCGTCGATATGGCTCTTGCCCCGGCCATGAATCCCCACGCACGCGACGCGCACGCGGTCGTTCGCCCCGAACACCTTCCCCGTGGCCATCGTCCCCGCGACCAGCACCGCCGCCGCGCTCGTTCCCAAGAATTGTCTCCGCGTCTGCTCCATGATACGTCTGCCTCCCGTAGGGTTTTCGCCATGTCGTCGATGTAACCGTCCGATAATCGCCCAGCACCTCCGCGGATTGCAACCCTTGGGCCGGGTTCAAAGCTGCGTCGGCGCGGACGATCCGGTATACTGAGAGGGCGTGAAGAACTGGCGCGGGCTGAGACTCTTCATGATTGGGCCTCGTCCTGCCTGTCATTCTGAGCAAAGCGAAGAATCTCATGATGGTCCGAGTGCGTACTGCAAGAAGATTCTTCGCTTTGCTCAGAATGACAGGCAGGGCAGCGCCTTGTGCGAAGTGGCCCTCGGATGCCTGTACGCGTTGCAGGCCTGGTAGCTGACGTGCGGGACGGTGAGTACGGTTCGATGATTCGATGGCGCTATAGCCATGCCGCCATGGCGGCGTGGGTCCTTCTTACAGGGCTGGCCTTTGGCGATGCCACTGTGCCGTACCGCGTCGCGTTCGAGGGAGCGCCTAACGGCGGGATCTCGGCGGCGATGAAAGCAGCCTCGGATCTGGTGACGCTCGAACGCAAGCCGCCGGCCTCGCTCGATCTGTTGCAGCGCCGGCTCGACCGCGACCTCGCGAAACTGCGCGAAGTCCTCGAAGCGGAAGGCTATTACGACGCTACGCTCAAAGGCGATATCGACGGGGCACAATCGCCCGCGCATGTTACGGTTCGTGTGGAAGCCGGAGAACGCTACCGGATCGTAGACTTAAGATACGTCGAGCCGGAAGGCCAGCCACCGAGCGGCGCGGCCATGCCAGGCCTGGCGGAACTTAAACTCAAACCGGACAACCCGGCCCGGGCGGACGACGTAACGGCTGCCGAGAAGAAACTCATCCGCCTTCTCAAGAAGCAAGGCTTCGCGTATGCGGCGGTAAGCCGGCGGACCATCGAGATCGACCGCGAAAAGAAGACCGGCGCGCTGGTCTATTACGTCGACGCAGGGCCGAAAGGCAGGTTCGGCAATGTGGCGATATCGGGCCTCGAATCCGTCGAGGAGGAAGCGGTGCGCCGCAAGATTGCCTGGCACGAGGGCGATCCTTTCAACGGCGATCTCGTCGACAAACTCAAGAAGAGCCTGATCGCCTCGAATCTCTTCGCGATGGTCGAAGTCACGACGCCGGCCAAACCGGATGGCGGCGACCTCGTGCCGGTTTCGATCAAACTGGTCGAACGCAAGCATCGCACGATCAGCGCGGGCATCAACTACACGACGGACGAGGGTATCGGCGGCCAGGTCAACTGGGAGGACCGCAATCTCACGGGGCGAGGCGACCGGCTTTCGCTCGGCGCGGTGCTGAGCGAACTCAGCCAGAACGTCGAGGGCGGCTACACCGTGCAGGATTTCCTGCGCGCGAACCAGTCGCTGCAACTCAAGGCGCGCGTGGGCCGCGACGCGCCGGACGCGTATACCAACGAGAGCGCGCGCGTCTCGGCCATTGTAGAACGCAAAATATCCGACGAGACGAAGGCGGGCGTGGGTATCGAGTTCCGGCCCGAGCACGTGACCCAGACGGGCCTGGCGCATGATTTCATGCTCGCGTCCGTCCCGATGTACGTCACGCGCGAGCATCTCGACGATCCGCTCAATCCTCTCAGCGGCCAGAAGCTGTCCCTCAAGCTAACGCCCTTCGTGGATTTGCTGCGGCAGGGCGACGCCTTCGTGAAGACACAGGCCGGTTACAACCAGTTCCTTCCCATCCTCGAGAAACCGGCATGCGTCCTGGCTTGGCGTCTCGTCATGGGGACCATGGTCGGCGACCAGCGGATCGACATCCCCGCGGACGAGCGCTTCTATGCCGGCGGCGCCAATTCGATTCGGGGCTACGGATACCAGACCGTCGCGCCGCTCGACGGCAAACACCCGATTGGCGGCAAATCAATCGTCGAGATCTCGGGCGAGCTTCGATTCCGCGTGCGCGAGAACCTCGATCTGGTGGGGTTCATCGACGGCGGTAACGCGTATTCCAAGGAAATCCCCGATATCGGCCAGATGTTCTGGGGCGCCGGCGTGGGCGTGTGTTACCACTCGAAGATCGGCCCCATCCGCATCGACCTGGCCACCCCGCTGAACAAGCGCAGCGGCATCGACGACTCGTTTCAGGCCTACGTCACGCTCGGCAACTGGTTCTGACCGGCCCGCAAAGCCTCGCCCGCGTGCGGTTTGACTTAGGGTTCGGGCGTATGGCATAGTACGCACGGATTGAAGATTCAGAAGAGAGAGACACCCTGCGAAAGAGGCCAGGGCACGAAGAAGTGACCTCCCTAGAGCAGTTTCTCTCCATGCATCAGGCCCAATCTTCTAGTACGGCAATGTTCCGTTTTAGGCGGAACGTGTATTCATTTGTAGTGTAAGGCATTCCGCAGTGGCGCCGAATCCGGGATTCGTAGTTCAGCACTCGCCAACGGCGGAAGAAACAGACCACCGGTAGGTTAGGAAAGGGAAACGCAGCATGGCTACAAAGATCGGGATCAACGGGTTTGGACGCATCGGGCGCAACGTATTCAAGGTGTTGTTGAAGGAAACGGCCTTCGAAGTCGTCGCCATCAACGACTTGACGGACGCCAAGACGCTGGCGCACTTGCTGAAGTACGACAGCGTATTTGGGCCGTTCCAGGGCACGGTCGAGGCCAAAGAGAACTCGATCGTCGTCAACGGCAAAGAGATCAAGATTCTCGCGGAGAAAGACCCGTCCGCGTTGCCGTGGGGTTCGCTCGGCGTGGACTTCGTCCTCGAATCCACCGGGCACTTCACCTCGAAGGAAGCCTGCCTGAAGCACATCGCAGGCGGCGCGAAGAAGGTCTTGCTCACGGTGCCGCCGAAGGGCGACGTCGATGCCATCATCGTCATGGGCGTCAACGACGAAACGCTGAAGCCGACGGACCAGGTCATCTCGAACGCCAGTTGCACGACGAACTGCCTGGCCCCGTTCGCGAAGGTCCTGCACGAAAACTTCGGCATCAAGCGCGGCCTCATGACGACCGTCCACGCCTACACGAACGATCAGAAGGTGCTGGACATGCCGCACAAGGACCTGCGCCGCGCCCGCGCCGCAGCCAATGCCATCATCCCGACGACGACCGGCGCCGCCCGCGCGGTCGGCAAAGTGTTGCCGGCGCTGAAGGGCAAGCTGGACGGCATGGCGATGCGCGTCCCGACAATCGACGCTTCGGTCGTGGACCTCGTGGTCGAACTCGAAAAGCCGGCCACGGCGGACGCGATCAACGCGGCCATGAAGGCGGCGGCGGAAGGCCCGTTGAAGGGTATCCTGCAGTACTGCGAAGACGAGATCGTGTCCTGCGACGTGATCGGCAACCCGCATTCGAGCGTGTTCGATTCGAAGCTGACCTCGGTCATGGACGGCAACTTCGCGAAGTGCATTTCCTGGTACGACAACGAGTGGGGTTATTCGAACCGCTGCGTCGACCTGTTCAAGAAGATGGTATAAGGATTCGCATGGGCTCGCGTGGCGCCGCCACGCGAGCCCATTGCCCTTGATTGCCTCGCGCCCGGGCGCGTCCCGGGCGCGCGAGAATCAAGGCAGTATACGAAACGAGGTTTGAAGTTATGCAGAAGTTGAGCATTGAAGACCTGAACGTTCAAGGCAAGCGTGTGTTGATGCGCGTCGATTTCAACGTCCCGCAAAACGAGGACGGCACCGTGCGCGACGACACCCGCATCCGCGCGGCGCTCGCAAGTATCAACTACGTGCGCGAGCGCGGCGGCAAGCTGATCCTGATGTCGCACCTCGGCCGTCCGAAGGACGCCGCCAAGGCGGAGACGGAAGAAGAAAAGGCCAAGATCCTCAAGAAGAACGCCCTGCTGAAAATGGGACCTATCGCGGACCGCCTTCGCGAACTGGTCGGCGGCAACGTCACCAAGCTCGACGCGCTGGTCGGGCCGGATGTCGAAGCGGCGGTCGCCGCGATGCAGCCGGGCGATATCATCGTGCTCGAAAACACGCGCTTCACCAAGGGCGAAACGAAGAACGATCCCGACTTGAGCGCCCAATTGGGCAAGCTCGCCGACGTGTATGTCAATGACGCGTTCGGCTCCGCGCATCGCGCGCACTCGTCGACCGAAGGCGTCACCAAGTTCGTCGCGCAGAGCGCCGCGGGTTTCCTGTTGAAGAAGGAAATGGACTATTTCTCGCGCGTGCTGAGCAGTCCTGAGCGCCCGTTGACCGCCATTCTCGGCGGCGCAAAAGTGTCGGACAAGATCCTCGTCATCGAGAACCTCTTGAACCTCGTCAACACGCTGATCATCGGCGGCGGCATGGCCTACACGTTCCTGAAGGCGCAGGGCTGCGAGATCGGCAATTCGCTGCTGGACGAACCGGGCCTCGAAACGGCCAAGACCGTCCTGCAGAAGGCCAGGGAAAAGGGCGTCGAACTGCTGCTGCCGGTCGACACCGTGGTCGCCGATCAATTTGCCGCCGATGCGAACAGCAAGGTGGTGGACGTGAGCGGCATCGAGGCCGGATGGATGGGCCTCGACATCGGACCGAAGACCATCGCGCTGTTCTGCGATGCCATCGCGAAATCGAAGATGATCGTGTGGAACGGCCCCGCGGGCGTGTTCGAAATGCCGAAGTTTGCCGCGGGCACGAAGGCCATCGCCGAAGCCATGGCGACGAGCGGCGCGGTCACCATTATCGGCGGCGGCGACACGGCCGCGGCCGTCGCGCAGTTCGGCCTCGAAAGCAAGATGTCGCATGTGTCGACGGGCGGCGGCGCGTCGCTCGAAATGTTGGAAGGCAAGGTATTACCAGGGCTGTCGGCCCTGACGGATAAATAGGGATTAGGGGCTAGGGACTAGGGGCTGCGTGGCCCTTGGTCAGTAGACCCAAGCAGGTGCCTTGGGCTCGGGCGTTCGCTGCACCGGCGGCGCGCTGGGCCAGGGCGAATCGGAAAGGAACGGTGTCACCATGTCGGTAACGAAAGAACGCAAGTCAGAAGTCATCAAGACGCACGGCCATCACGAAGGCGATACGGGATCGGCGGAAGTCCAGATCGCCCTCCTGACGGAGCGCATCAACGATCTGACCAAGCATTTCGAGAAACACGCGAAGGATTTCGCCGGGCGGCGCGGCCTTCTTCGCATGGTAGGCAAGCGCCGCAACCTTTTGAACTACGTTCGCGGCTTGGACGTCGAACGCTACCGCGCGATTGTGAAAGCGCTGGGACTCAGGAAATAAGAAAACACTTTTTGGAACGTAGCCTGAGACGTTCCGCAGAGAACATGGAGCATGAACATGCCAGAACGTCTCTCCGTAGTAATCGGATCGGACACGATCCAGTTTGAAACCGGCAAGATTGCCAAACAAGCCCAGGGATCGGTGATGGTCACCTGCGGCGACACCATGGTGTTGTCGGCCGTATGTGTGGCGCCTGTAGCTACGGCAGGCCAGGATTTCTTCCCCCTCACCGTGGACTACCGCGAAAAGAGTTTCGCGGCAGGCCGCATCCCGGGCAATTTCTTCCGCAGGGAAGGCCGCCCGACGGAACGCGAAGTCCTCGTGTGCCGTTTGACGGACCGCCCCATCCGCCCACTATTCCCCAAGGGCTTCACGAATGAACTCCAGGTCTGCCAGACGGTTTTCTCGGCAGACAACGAACACAACCCCGACGTGTTGTCGATCAACGCGGCCTCGGCCGCGCTGCACATTTCGTGCGTGCCGTTCCTCGGCCCGATCGGCGCCGTGCGCGTCGGCATGTTCGACGGCGAATTCGTCGTGAACCCCGCGATGTCGAAGTCCGGCGAAGGCCGGCTCGACCTTGTGATGGCGGGTACGAAAGACGCCATCTGCATGGTCGAAGGCTGCGCCAAGGAGCTGAGCGAGGACGAGATGATCGCCGCGCTCGAATTCGGCCACAAGTACATCGTCGAGATCTGCGCGTGCATCGAAACGTTGCGCGAGCGCGTGGGCGTCGAGAAGATGCCGTTCGTCCCGAAGGAATCGGACCCCGAAATCGAGGCCGATGTCGCGGGCGTCATTGGCACGCGTCTCGAAGAGGCCCTCAAGATCGCGCTCAAGCAGGAACGCCAGAACGCCGTCGACGCGCTGCGCGAAGAGGTCAACGAGGCCCTGCAAGAGAAGTACGGCCCCGAAGTGTTTGCCGAACGCGTGAAGGCCGTCAACGAAACCTTCACGGACGCCGAGAAGCGCATCATGCGCCAGCGCGCCGTCACCACGAACACGCGCCTGGACGGACGCGCTCTCGACGAGATCCGGCCGATCACGATCGAAGTCGGCATCTTGCCGCGCGCCCACGGGTCCTGCCTGTTCACGCGCGGCGAGACGCAGGCCATCGTGACAACAACCCTCGGCACGAGCCGTGACGAACAGCGCCTCGACGAATTGACGGGCGAGGAATTCAAGCGGTTCATGCTGCACTACAATTTCCCGAGCTGGTCCGTCGGGGAAGTGCGGCGCATTTCGGGTCCGGGCCGCCGCGAAGTCGGCCACGGCAAGCTGGCCGAGCGCGCGATCGAAGCCATGGTTCCGAACGGCGAATCCGAGAATGAGTGGCCCTACGTGGTGCGCGTCGTTTCGGACATCACCGAGAGCAACGGGTCGAGTTCGATGGCGTCGGTCTGCGGCGGCACGATGAGCCTGATGGACGCGGGCGTCCCGATTAAAACGCCAGTGGCGGGCATCGCCATGGGCTTGATCAAGGAAGGCGACGAAGTCCGCGTGCTTAGCGACATCCTCGGCGCCGAAGACCATTACGGCGACATGGACTTCAAAGTCTGCGGGACTGCCAACGGCATCACCGCGTTCCAAATGGACACGAAGATCAAGGGCATTCCGAGCGCCGTCATGCGCCAGGCGCTCGAACAGGCCCGCGCCGGCCGGCTGTTCATCCTCGACAAGATGCACACCTGCTTGGCCGCGCCGCGCGAGGAGATCTCGCAGTACGCGCCGCGTATTTACACCATCAAGATCGACGTCGACAAGATCCGCGAAGTGATTGGACCGGGCGGCAAGGTCGTCCGCGAAATCCAGGCCAGCACGGGCGCGGAAATCGAGATCCAGGACGACGGCACGGTGAATGTCGCCGCCGTCGACAAGGTCAGCGCGGAAGCCGCGATCGAAATGATCCGCCAGATCGTGGCAAGCGTCGAAGTCGGCCAGATTTACAAGGGCACTGTCACGCGCATCATGAATTTCGGCGCGTTCGTCAGTGTCTTGAACGGCAAGGAAGGCTTGGTTCACATCTCCGAACTCGCCCCGGGCCGCGTCAACAACGTCACTGACGTGGTCCAGATCGGCGACGAAGTCGAAGTCAAGGTCACCGAGATCGATCGCATGGGCCGCGTCAACATGTCCAAGGTCCAGGCCGATCTCGAACGCGGCCGCGTCACCAAGGAAGAACTCGAACAAGCGGGCGGCGGCGAATCGCGCGGTCCGCGTGACCGAGGCGACCGCGGTGACCGTGGCGGACGCGGCGGCGACCGTGGCGGACGCGACCGCGGCGGACGCGATCACGGGCGCGACCATAGCCGTGGCGACCGTGGCGGACGCGACCGCCGGCCCAGCCGATAACGCATGTGCAGGCGTCCCGCTCTCGGGCCAGGCCCGGGAGCGGGACGATTACGTTCCCCGCGGAACAGGAAGAGCGGATGTCTCAAGAGAAAGACGCGCTGTACTCGGACAACGCCGTTGCGCGCAAGATCGACAACGGCATGTCGGTTACGTTGGAGCGGCTGCCTTACCTGCATTCCGCGACGGCGGGCGTCTGGATCAAGAGCGGTTCGGCCAACGAGACCGAGGGCCAGGCCGGCATCTCGCACTTTCTCGAACACCTGTTCTTCAAAGGCACCAAGACGCGCACCGCGCGCCAGATCATGGAGCCGATCGAGAGCCGCGGCGGCCATCTCAACGCGTTCACTTCGCGCGAGTACACCTGCGTCTACGTCAAGACGCTCGATAAGCACATCGCTACCGGCATCGAGATTCTCGCCGACGTGATCAAGAATTCGACCTTCTGCGACCTCGAAAAGGAGCGCAACGTCGTGCTCGAAGAGATCGCTTCGATCGAGGACGTTCCCGAAGATCACGCGCACGATCTACTGTCCAGGCGCATGTGGCCCGATCACCCGCTCGGACAGTCCGTCTCGGGCTACGAAGAAACCGTGGCGCGGCTCGCGTTGCAGGACGTGCAGAAATATTACAGAGCGTGGTACCGGCCGCGCGGCATGTATTTCTCGATCGCAGGCAATTACGATGAGAAGGCCGTGCTCGACCAAGTCGACAGCGAATTCGGCGGGCTGGCGCCATCGAGTTCCCTCAAGCGCGGCGGCGCGCCCACCTTCAATCCGGGCATCGAACGCGTCGAACGTGATATCGCCCAGAACCACATCTGCCTCGGCTTCCCCGGGCCGACCGTGTCCGACCCGAAACGCTACGTCTACGACATCTTGAGCAGCGCCCTCGGCGGCGGGTCGACCTCGCGCCTCTTCGAGCGCATCCGCGAAGACGAGGGCTTGGCGTATTCGATCTACTCGTTCCACTCGTGCTTCTTCGCCGCGGGCATGTTCGGCATCTACGCCGCCGTCGCGCCCGAGAACTTCGACAAGACCATCGCGCTGATCTTCGAGGAAGTACGCAAGTTCCGCGACAAGCCCATTACGAAGGAGGAACTCGAAAGCAATCGCGAGCACCTCAAGGGCAGCATGCTGATGTCGCTCGAAAGCACTTTCAACCGCATGTCGCGCATGGCCAAGTCCATGCTCTACTACAAGCGGTTGCTCGGCATTCACGAAGTCATCGAAGCGCTCGACGCCGTAACCGTCGACGACGTCACGGCCGCCGCACGCGACATGTTCCAGCCCGGCCAATGCGTCATGGTCGTCCTCGGCCCCGTCAACGGCACGCCGATCGAGAGCATCCCGCTGTGAGCGGATCAGTCGCGATCCGGATCACGCGCGAACCCGGATGCGACGATCTCCCCCTCCCCGCCTACGAAACTGAACACGCTGCGGGCATGGACCTCCGCGCCGCTGTGCGCGAACCGCTCACCTTAGCCCCGCTCGAACGCGGCTTCGTGCCGACGGGCCTGCGCATCGCGCTTCCGCCGGGATACGAAGCGCAGATTCGCCCGCGAAGCGGCCTCGCTGTCAAGCACGGCATCACCATGCTCAACACGCCCGGCACGATCGACGCGGACTACCGAGGCGAGATCAAGCTCATCGTGATCAATCTCGGCCAGGAACCCTACACCATCCAGCGAGGCGATCGCGTCGCCCAGATGATCGTCGCCCCCGTCTCCCGCGCGGAATGGCAGCTTGTCGACAGTCTCGACGCCACGGACCGTGGCGAAGGCGGCTTCGGCCACACGGGCAACCAATAACGCCTGGGGCGTGCGCGCCTTTCCCGAAACCGCTCAAGACCGTCCTGGGTCGAATTTCACGGCTAAGAATACGAGAGCGCACTGGAATTTGCGGACGAAGTGGACGTTGTGGACTCAGTGGACACTGTCCACAACGTCCACTTCGTCCACTGATTCACTGACGAGACCCCAGCGCGAGGAGAACAAAGCGATGTCATTCCGGATCTTGTCGAGTGCGATTCTTGTTGTGTCCCTGTTTGCATCGGCATGCCCGGCGTCGGGCGAGGAAAAGAAGTGCATCCTCTTCGACCAGTCCTACGGCCAGCGCCTGGGCGCGTCGAACGCGGATGCCGTGGTGTGGTGGGCGTCGTCGGGATGGAAGGTGGATCGGAACCGCCCTGCGCCGAGCAAATCCGGGAAGGCGGTGTCTATTCGTCTCGCGAAAAACGAAACGGAAGCGGCGCAACTGATCGTGCGCCCCAACAAGCCGCTGGCGGGATTCCTCGCATCCCCCAGCGCGTTACAGGGCCCTGGCGGCGCTACTATCGGCGCGGAGTGCGTTGAAGTGCTTCGCGTGCGCTACGTTCACGTCGTGCAGCAAACCGACGCGTCGAGCGCGCCGGGGTGGTGGCCGGATCCGTTGCCGCCGTTCAAAGGCGCAATCGCGCTAGCCGCGAACGAGAATCAGCCGCTATGGATTCGCGTCCACGTGCCAAAGGACACGCCCGCGGGCGATTACCGCGGGACGATCGCCTTGCGCGCCGATGGCTACTCGGCCGAAGCGCCGCTGTGGGTACACGTCTATGACTTCGAGCTTCCGGATCGGATGACATGTTCGACGGCGTTCGGATTCGACGCTGGAGGCGTCTACCGCTATCAGGATCTCAATACGCCCGAACAGCGAAACGAAGTCATCGCGAAGTATTGGGCGAGTCTCAGCGCGCACCATATCTCGCCGTATCATTTCACACCGGGCGTGGAGCCGAAGGTCACGTGGGTGAAACTTGAAGACCGGGAAAGCGCCGATCTGCCCGAAGCGGAGCGCGAACTCGCACGGACGTACGCCGTGACCCCGGAGTTCGACTGGACCGCGTGGGACGCCGAAATGCAGCGGATGTTCGATACCTACCGTTTCGATTCGTTCCGGCTCGGAATCCCCGGCATGGGCGGCAGCGAGGTTAACGGACTCGGACGAGGAACGCCGGAACGGGCGCTCGCGTTCAAGAACTACTGCCACGCCATGCAGGAGCACTTGCGCGAACGCGGCTGGCTCGACAAGGCCTACGTGTACTGGTTCGACGAGCCGACCGAGAAGGACTACCCGCACGTGATGGCGGGCTTTGCCGAACTGAAATCGGCCGCGCCGGACATCCGCCGCATGTTGACGGAGCAGCCCGAACCGACGTTGATGGGCGGGCCGAACTTGTGGTGCCCGCTGACGCTGAACTACAAGCACGAGAAGACGCTCCCCTGCCGCGAACAGGGCGATCATTTCTGGTGGTATGTGTGCACCATACCCAAGCGGCCGTATTGCGGGCTGTTCATCGATCATCCCGCCACGGACCTCCGCGTGTGGTTGTGGCAAACATGGAAGTACAGCATCGAGGGCATCCTGATCTGGCAGAGCAACCTGTGGACGACGGGCGCGGCCTATCCCGAAGAACCGCAAAATCCGTATGAAGACACGATGTCGTGGGATCACGGACACGGCATACAGAAAGGCGAGAAGCGTCCGTGGGGCAATGGCGACGGGCGCTTCATGTATCCGCCCGAGGCCGCGGCGAACGCGCATCCGGCGCAGCCCGTGCTTGACGGCCCCGTGGACAGCATCCGGTGGGAAATGTTGCGCGACGGTATCGAGGACTACGAGTACCTCGTCCTCCTCAAACACGCGATCAACTCAAAAGGCGGGCACGCGGCGCGGCGATACGAGAAGTTGCTGCAAGTCCCCGAAACCATCACGAAGGATCTGCGCACGTACACGAAAGATCCCGCGCCTGTCGAGAAACGGCGCGATGCGATTGCGCACGCCATCGAGCGGCTCAATCACTAGCATTAAGACACTCGACACATTGCGGGAAATCGAGCCCCGCAATGACCGGTGAACCACGCCGCAACGGGTCCTTGCTAACCTTGCACGCATGTGTCATTGCGAGCGCAACGAAGCAGTCTCGCTGCACCATAACACACCGGATCGCGTGAGAGAGAGATTGCTTCGCTGCGCTCGCAATGACACGTGGTCGCGCCGCCATCAATAGCTGAGAAACCCGCGAGCCGAATCGTTACGCTAGAGCGTCCAGCCCTCGCGATAGGGACGCCGGACCCATTCCGCGGCCTCGGGCACGTTCGTCACGGCCATCGCGGCAGCATCCCAGCGCAGCACGCGGCCAGGGAATTTGCGCGCGAGATTGCCGAGCAGCGCAACCTCGGTCAGTCCGCTCGAATAATCGAAGCTGGCATCGGCCTGCCCGCGGCTCTTGCAGGCGCGTATCCAGTCTTGCTCGTGCGTGCCTTCGATGCGCGGCAAGGTCTTCTCCGGAAGCTGCGCGGCCTTCATGGCGGACTCGGGGATCAGGCGCGGACTGTCGCCGTACACGCCCGCCATGATGGTTCCCTTCTCGCCCTTGATCAGCACGCCGCCTTCGGCCGGCAGTTGCCGCCCCTCTTCGAGTTCGTCGGGCCGCGGTGGTTCAAGTCCCTCGTACCAAGTGACCTTCACGGGCGGCAGGTCTTCGCGCGCAGGGAACTTGAACGTCACGATCGCCGCGAGCGGATGCGTCTCGGCGTTGCCGCCCATGACCGACGCCTCGATGGTCTCGGGCGCGCCGAGCTTCAGCGCGGTGTAGACGCAGTCGAGCGTATGCACGCCGCGGTCGCCCATCATGCCGCAGCCGAAGTCCCACCAGCAGCGCCACACCGCCGGATGATACGCGGGGTGATACGGACGCGCGGGCGCGGGTCCGAGCCACAGTTCCCAATCGAGCCCTTCGGGAACCGGCGGCGTGTCTTCGGGACGGTCGCTCCACTTGGAACTCCACCCCGCGTGGCCGAACGGATAATACGAGAGGCTGCACCACGCGTCGACTTCTTTGACGGCCCCAATGACGCCGCCCCACGCCCATTCGCAGATAAGGCGGATGCCTTCGCCCGAATGGCCTTGGATACCCATCTGTGTGACCACGCCCTTTTCGCGCGCGATACGGGCAAGCGAGCGCGCCTCGTAGATGTCGTGTGTCAATGGTTTCTGGCAATAGACGTGCAGCCCCGCCTGCATGGCCGCCGCGGAAATGACTGCATGCGTGTGGTCGGGCGTCGCGATGACCACGCCATCGAGGTCCTTCATCTCGTCGAACATCTTCCGATAATCGGAAAAGACCTTTGCCTTTGGATACTTCGCGAAGGTCTTCGCCGCATAGTTCGGGTCCACATCGCACAGGGCAACGATGTTCTCGGACTCGCACTCACGCAGATTGCCGGCGCCCATCCCCCCCACGCCGATCCCCGCGATGTTCATCTTGTCGCTCGGCGCCATCGTCCCCGCGCGCGCCAGCGCCTGCCTGGGAAGAATGGTGAACGCGCCCGCGGCCGCCGTGGACGCAAGGAAATGCCGCCGTGTCGTTTTCGATCGATCCATGAGCCGTTTCTCCTGACGTTACGCCTTGCCCAGCGCTTCGCGATGAGCCCACACCTTCTCGAACGCCGCCACGTACTGTTCGACCAACTCGGGCTGGTCCGACGTCCAATACGGAAGCAGCACCGCCATGCGGTTCGCCTCGTCGCATCCCGGCAGCGAATCGGGCGCGGGCATGACGGGCATGTGCCGCCACCACCGCTCCTCGCTATAGACCGGGTACGTGTGCTGAAGTTTCAGACTGTACTCGGCCGCGTCGACGCCCTCGGCCTTCAACGCCTTGACAGCCGTCTCGCGCGACATGCCCGCCTTAGCCGCGTCGATGAAGATAATATTCTTCGAGTAATACACGCGCTTCATGTCGGGCCGCGCGTAAGGTTCCGTGATGCCGGGCAACTGCACGAGCCGGTCGTTGAGTTTCCGCACCTGCGCCACGCCGGCCGTGTTGCGCGCATCGAGCTGCCCAAGCTGGATGCGCGCGAGGATCGCCGATACCGGGTGCATGCGCAATTTCGATCCGAACGCCGTGCCCTGGTATTTCTTGTAGGGGCTGTCGTCGGGAAAGGTCGTGGGCAGGTCGTAGTTGCCGTAGGTTGTGGCGCGCTCGAAATCACCGCGCTCCTTGTACATGCCGATGCCGCCCTCGATCGACGGGAGCGGTTTTGTCGTTTGCAGGCTGAACGCGCCGATGCGCCCCCAGTTGCCGATGATCGTGTCTTTCACGCGCGACCCGTGGGCGTGGCTCGCGTCCTCGACGACTTCGAGTCCATGCTCTTTCGCAAACGCACAGATGTCGTCCATTTCGCACGGCAGGCCGTACCAATGCACCGGCATGATCGCCTTCGTCTTCCCGGTCAGCCTCCGCTTGCAGTCTTCGAGATCGATGTTCATTGTGCGCGGATTCGAGTCGACGAACACCGGCACGAGATCGAAGAACCGCATCGGCACAAGCGGGAACCACGTGCTGTAGTTGGGCACGAGGACTTCGCTGCCGGGCGGCAAGTCGAGCGCAAACCACATCGACGTGAGCGCGCTAGTCCCGTTGCAGTGGGCCTTCGCGAAGGCGCAACCGTGATACGCCTTCCACGCCTCCTCGAATTCCGCGACCGGCCCGTAGCCCGGATTCTTGAGCAGTTCGACAACGGCGTCGATTTCCTGATCGCCGTAGAGCGGCCACTTCGTCGCGTTGAGCCCCGGCGCGGTCACGGCCTTCGGTCCACCATCAAGCGCAAGCGTTTCGAGCTTCGCCGGCGCGGCCATCGCGGTCTTCAATCGCGAGATGCCGGCCAGATAGGCGCTAGCCCCCAATGCGCTCGCAGTCTTGATAAAGCTGCGCCGAGTGGTTCGAGGAATCCCCAGTTTCGTGCTCATTACATGCCCTCCGAGTGTAGTCCCGTTTCGATCATGGAACATGCCCGATCAGGATTCAACTTTGACAAGTAGCGCTCTTTTGGAGTGCGCCGATCCTTCGGCGCTTTGGCTGGGTTGTTCGAGACACTCCGCGGTAACCAGCCAAAGCGGCGAATAATCGCCGCAGTCCGTAGATGTGCCGATCCCGTTTCGTCTATTCGCGCCGGATCTTCACGAGGGACACGCCCGCAACTTTTCCGCCGGTCTCGACCGTGGCAAACAGCCTGCCTTGGGCGGCGGGCAGATGCGCCGCGTGAAACACGCAGGTCTGCGCGCCGGATTCGACTGGCTGCTCGACGACCACATCGTTCAACTTTAACCGGGCCAGCCCCGCCGAGGCTATTGCCGGAAAGGTAAAGGCGATCTCGTATGTCCCCGCGCGCGCGACCGAGACTTCCCAGTAGCCCACTTGGCCGTCATGCCAGCCTTCGGCGCCGCGCCAGTCCTGGCGAGAAAGAACCGTCGGATTCTCGTGCGGCGTGCCGATCACGATACGCGGCGGATCGAAACCGCGCGTCGAGCACACGTCGCGGAACCACGCTTCGTATCCCTTGCGCATCTCCTCCACCACGCCGGGCTGCGCCGCCGCGATGTCGTGAGCTTCGCCCGGGTCGGCGGCCATATCGTAAAGTTCCTTGCCGTTGACGAGCTTGTACCGTTGCGAGCGCGCCGCGCAGTCGCGATACAACTCGGGCACGTCGCCACGATGCCATTGGAAGTACAGCGTCCGATCCGGCCACTCGGCCTGCTCGCCAAGAGCAAGGGGCATCAGGCTGCGCCCGTCAATGTGCACGCCGCGCGGCGAGGTCGCGCCACACGCTTCAAGCAGCGTTGGAAACACGTCGATGTGCGCGGCAATCCGATTGACCTCGCGCCCCGCTTCGAATCGGCGCGGCCAGCGCATGAAACACGGGACGTGAATCCCGCCTTCGTACACGGTACCCTTGGCCCCGCGCTCGCCCGCGTCGAACCGGCGCGGCTTCTTGCCGTACGCCGCGCCGTTATCGGTCAGGAAGACAATTAGGGTCTCCTCGGCAATACCCAGTTGCGACAACGTGTCCAGCAGGCGCCCGACGTTCTCGTCGAGGTTCGTGATCATCCCGTAGGTCTTCGCCGTCTCTTCATCGAGACCCATCGCGAGGTACGGCGCGCTATACGATTCGGCGACGAACAGCGGCACATGCGGCGCGTTGAACGCGAGGTAGACGAAGAACGGGTCATTCGCGTGTTCGCGGATGAACTCGATGGCCGCGTTCGCAAAGATATCGGTGCAGTAGCCCGGATACTTCGCGGGCACGCCGTTGTGCTGCAAAGTCGGATCGAAATACGACGTGTCGCCGGGTTCCGATGGCTGGCAGATCCCGCCGCCCTTGTGCACGAGCGCCTCTTGAAACCCCTGGTCGATGGGCCTCATCGGATAGTTATCGCCGAGGTGCCATTTCCCGAAGATGCCCGTGCGATAGCCCTGCCCGGACAAGACCTCGGCGATCGTGACCTCGTCGGCGTGCATCATCGAGCGGCCCTGGTACGTATCGACAACGCCTGTGCGGTAGTTGTAGCGCCCCGTCATGAGGCTCGAACGCGTCGGTGAACACACCGGGCTGACGTAGCACTGCGTGAACCGCACGCTCTCGTCGTGGAGACGATCGAGGTTAGGAGTGCGTATCGACGGATTCCCATGGCAATGGAAATCGCCGTAGCCCTGATCGTCGGTCATGATCAACACCACGTTCGGACGGCGTTTCCCTTCGTGGGACGCGCTCGCGGTCGCGCACGCGCCCAGTCCCATCAACGGCGCCGCCGAAGCGGCCTGAACAAGAAACTCGCGTCGGGTTTGCATGGCGTATCCTCCCTGCGGCGTTCAGTATACCCGCACCGCACAGAAAAGAGCAGCATCCCACCCTTCTTCCGTGCCGGTCCGTGTGCGTCCGTGTTCCACCCCGCTCCAAACGTGCATCACACGCTCGCTTTTTGCTACATTTCTCCCTTAGTCTAGTCAGGACATCCCAGTGGAGACGAACGGTGAAAAGCGACGAAATTCGCGCGAGTTATCTTGAGTTCTTCCGGCAACGGGGCCACGTGATCGAGCGCAGCGACACGATCGTTCCCAGCAACGATCCGACCTTGCTGTTTTCGAGCGCTGGCATGGTGCAGTTCAAGCCCTATTACACGGGCGAGGTGCCGGTGCCGTACCGGCGCGCCGCGACGTCGCAGAAATGCCTGCGAGCCGGAGGCAAGGCCAACGACCTCGACGAGGTCGGCAAGACGACGCGTCACATGACGTTCTTCGAGATGCTGGGCAATTTCTCGTTCGGCGACTATTTCAAGCGCGAGGCGATCCCGTGGGCGTGGGAGTATTCGACGCAGGTCCTGAAACTCGACCCGGACATGATCTGGGTGTCGGTCTTCGAGGATGACGACGAAGCCGAATCGATTTGGGAAAAGGAAGTCGGGCTGCCCGCGAAGAAGATCGTGCGCCTCGGCAAGAAGGATAATTTCTGGGGTCCGGCGGGCGACACTGGCGCGTGCGGGCCGTGCTCGGAACTCCACATCGATCGCGGCGAGTCGATCGGATGCGGGCGTCCGGATTGCGCGCCGGGCTGCGAGCATTGCGAACGCTTCATCGAGTTCTGGAACCTCGTCTTCCCGCAATTCGATCAGCAACTGGACGGTTCGAGGCCGCCGCTTAAGAACCGCGGCATCGACACGGGCATGGGCCTCGAACGCGTGGCTATGCTGCTGCAAGGCGTCGAGACGGTCTTCGACACGGACGGCATTGTGCCGATCATCGGGGCGACCGAGGCGCTCTGCAAGGTCAAATACACGGACAATCCGGTGCCGTTCCGCGTGATCGCGGACCACGCGCGGGCGTTGTCGTTCATGATTGCGGACGGCGTGCTGCCGTCAAACGAAGGCCGCGGCTACGTCGAGCGGCGCCTGCTGCGCCGCGCCGCGCGGTTCGGCCGCGAAATCGGCCTCGAGAAACCGTTCCTGCACGAGGTCACGAAGACGGTCGTCGAGCGCATGGGCCATCATTACCCCGAACTCGTCGAGAAGCGCGTGCAGATCGAGAAAATCATTCTGACCGAAGAGGAACGTTTCGCGGGCACGCTCGCGCGCGGCATGGACCTGCTCGAAGAGATCTTCGGAAAGCTCGATACCGCGAGCGAGAAGACCGTGCCCGGCGGCGAGTTGTTCCGCCTGCACGACACCTACGGGTTCCCGCTCGATCTCGCCACGGACATCGCGACGGATCGCGGCTACGCGGTCGACCGCGAAGGCTTCGACGCGGCGATGTCGAAGCAGCGCGAGCAGGCGCGTAGCGCATGGGCAGGCAGCGGCGAGGAGGCGTTGTCGCCGATCTATCGCGTCGTCAGCGAGGAAGTGGGCGCAACCGAGTTCGTGGGATACGAGACGCCGGAATGCGCGGCCACGATCACCGCGATCGTGCGCGACGGGCAGCGCGTGGATTGTCTTGCCGAAGGCGAGACCGGCGAGATCGTGTTGAACAAGACGCCGTTCTACGCCGAATCCGGCGGCCAGGTGGCCGACACGGGATCGCTCGATGCCGTGGACGGCAATGCGCATGTGTCCGGCGCAAGAGCCCCTGTCGGCAAGATGACGCTGCACGCGGCGAAGGTCAATCGCGGCACGTTGAACGTGGGCGACACGGTGACGGCCCGGATCGATATCGAGAAACGCAGCGCGACGGAAAATCATCACACGGCGACGCACCTGTTGCAGGCGGCGTTGCAGGACATCCTCGGCGATCACGTACATCAGGCGGGGTCGCAGGTCACGCCGGAGCGGCTGCGGTTCGACTTCACGCATTTCGAGGCGATCGGCCCGGAACGCCTGCAAGATATCGAGCGCCAGGTCAACGCCTCAATTCGCACGTGCACGCCTGTCTCGATTACGTTCATGCCCATCGCCGAAGCGCGCGAGGCGGGCGCGATGGCGCTGTTCGGCGAGAAATACGAAGACGTGGTGCGCGTCGTGCGCGCGGGCGATATCAGCATGGAACTCTGCGGCGGCTGCCACGTCAAACAAACGGGCACGATCGGGTACTGCAAGATCCTGAGCGAATCGTCGATCGCGGCCGGCGTGCGCCGCATCGAGGCCGTGTGCGGCGAGCCGTGCGTGGATGTACTGCAATCGCGCGACCGGCAACTGGCCCATACCGCGCTGCTCCTCAACGCGGGCGTGGACGAACTCGAATCGCGCGTCCACGCGGTGCTCGACGAGACGAAGCGCCTACAACGCGAGGTCGCCAAGTGGAAGCAAGCGGCCGCCACGGGCGCGTCGGTCGATTACATGGCGCGCGTCGTCGACATCCAGGGCGTCAAGGTGCTTGCGTCGGAAGTGGACGATCAGGATGCGGCCGGACTTCGCATGGTGCTCGACACGTTGCGCGACAAACTGGGATCGGGCGTCGTCATCCTCGGGAGCGTGTCCGAGGGTAAAGTGTCGCTCTGCGTCGGCGTGACCAAGGACCTGACGGGCCGAATCAAAGCGGGCGATATCGTGAAACAAATTGCGCCGATCGTGGGCGGCGGCGGCGGCGGACGGCCCGACATGGCCCAGGCCGGCGGCAAGACGCCGGAGAAGCTGCCCGACGCGATCGCGCAAGCGCCGGAGATCGTCGCATCGCTGCTAAAGTAGCCATAGCAGGTCTGGCCGCGTGGTCGCTGCTGGCCACCTCGCTGCCGGACAAACCCTTCTTCGCGAAGCCATTCACGCTCGCGGCGCACCGGGGCGGCGTGTCGCTCTGGCCCGAGAACACCGTCGAAGCCTACAAGAGCGCGGTCGCCAAATGGCCGGATATCCTGCTCGAAGGCGACGCACATCTCACGTCGGACGGCTACGTGGTTGTCTTGCATGACGACACCGTGGACGACACGACCGACGGTTCGGGGCCGGTCACGTCGATGACGCTCGCGCAGGTCAAGGCGCTCGACGCCGGCTATCGCTTCACGCCCGACCACGGGAAGACGTTTCCGTTCCGTGGCAAAGGCATCACGATTCCGTTGTTGTCGGAAGCCCTGGCCGCCGTCCCGTCGTCACGGTTCCTTATCGAGTTGAAACCGCATGCCGGCGTGGCCGATGCGACGGTCAAGGTCCTTCAGGAATATCAGGCGCTCGACCGCGTAGTCCTTGCGTCATTCGACCCCGGGTTAATACGCAGGGCGCGCGCACTCGAACCGAAGGTGCTGGCGTGTTATGACGCTATCGATGGGCTTGACATGCTGGCCAAACTGCGAGGGAATCAATGGGACGCGTACCGGCCCGTAGCCGACATGCTCGCGGCCGATACGCGCTTGCTTGAAAAACTCCACATCACGCCGGGCGAACTCCGCGCGATCCACGACAAAGGTATCGCCGTGTTGATCCACACGGTGAACGATCCCGATGCCATGCGGCGATACCTCGCCATAGGCGTGGATTCCCTCCTTACCGACCGGCCCAACGTGCTGGCGGGCGTCATTGCCGAGAACGCCGAGAGCAAATAGGGCCGCTACGGGCGACTGCGCCGGGATTCTCGGTCTCGAACGCATGTGTCATTGCGAGGAGGGGCTTCAGCCCGACGAAGCAATCTCATCGTAACTCGTCAACGATTGGCGGACGGGGAGATTGCTTCGCTACGCTCGCAATGACACATGGTCCGTATGAACTGTTGCGAATTAGAAGGCGCTTAGTCCGCTCGCGGACTTAGTGTCCACCTTCGTGCAGATGGCTGAACTCGTGAAACACGATCCCGCCCGCATTGACCGGGAACGTGTTGCCGAAAAGGCCGCTATAGCGCAAGAACGCGACGTGGCCGTCCATGTACAGCACGTTGCACCCGCCGGGAACGTGGTTGAAATGCGAGGCGTCGTCACCCGAGATCTCGTCCCACATCACCGCGAGTTCTGACTGCGCCTGCGCCGTCGCCGCGGGGTTGTTGATGTCCGTGATCAGAAACCGCTCGATGCCCTCGCGCAACCGGTAGATCGTATTGCCGCCGCCGTTGCCTGAATTCGCCACTACGGGCGTCCAATCCTCATCCGTAATCCCCAACGCATTGTCAGCCGTGCCTGCGCCAGCCAGCCGCGTGTAGAGGTCCACCATATTCTGCTTGAGCGCGTTGGCTTTGACATCCGTGTCCGTCATGCCATTTTCGATGGCCCACCCGAGGTAGATGTACGGGTGTTCGTACACTGCGCATGGCTCAACCACGCCGTTATTCAGTGCGATGTGGCCTTCCGCCGCCGCTTCCTGATACAGCGACGACAGCGTCCGACCCTCGTCCCAGAGGGCTACCGCCGTGCTGCCCGACGGCGAACTCGGACACACCAGGACGTTCAGGTCGGTGAGATACTCCGGATAGAGCGCCTCAGTCCGAAAGATCGTCGCGCCCGGCGTGACCGCATACGCGCAATCCGCCGCCTTCATCTGCGGCATGTACTGCCCCTTGCTCTCGTTGTCGTACATTTTGAGGATCAAACCGAGTTGCTTTAGGTTGTTCGAGCAACTCGCGCGCCGCGCCGATTCCCGCGCGCGTGCCAGCGCAGGCAACAGAATCGCCGCCAGAATCCCGATAATAGCGATCACCACCAGAAGCTCGATAAGCGTAAAACCCGTGCGTTTCATGAGCACACTCCCATGTTCGTTCATGAATCCAATGAGGTAAGAAGATGCGACGCCTTCACGCAATCCAACTGCGCAAACGCGGACATGACAAGGGGGGGATTCGAGATTAGAACTGGGAGGAGGGAGGACCGCGAAGCGAAGCCGGCGTGCGCCGCGTACGCGAGTACGGACGAACCGGCACGAGGACCAGTCTCGCGGCCACGTCAAAGCGGCGCGCCACGACAACGCCACCCACGGCCAGCGCTACCGCCGCAAGCAGAACGCACAACGAACACGATTCGCCGTTCCCATGATGCGCGTCATGCGGAAGAAGCTCATGCACTCCCGCAAGCGCATACAGGCACACCAGCGCTATGGCGATCGCTCGTATTCGTTTCATCTCGGTAGCGAGTATACCACAAGTCACTTCAAAGCGAACGCGTAGCTCGGCTTGACCCGTTAACGCACGCGCCGCTTCCGAGACTTCGCACGCCCGAGCGACAGCAGCGATGCGCCGACCGCGCAGAGGAGCAGCATATCCGCACGAGATCCTCCAGCCTGCTCCGGCGTCGCCGCCTTCTCCTGCTTCGTATACGTCGCCGTCAACGCTACCGTCTGGCCTTCAACCACCGTGACCTCGATATCGGCCGGAGCAACCCACACCGGTTCCTGCGGTCCGAAACATCCGGTCGAACTCCCGGCCTTGCCTATCGCGCCGCCCACAAGCATCCGCGTCATATCGCCAAAGCAGTCCATCGAAATGCCGCCACCCTCGGATGACATATCCTTGAACGAGACCGTGTGCGTTCCAACCGCGGCAACGGCCACGTCTCCGCTGGCATGCCAAGCCCCGCCATCGACGCGCCATTCCGCCCCAAGACATAAGACTTCGCCGGGCTCGATGGTAACCTGGATGCGACCCTCACCTTCACCCTCACCTTCACCCTCACCTTCACCCTCACCTTCACCCTCACCCTCACCTTCACCCTCACCTTCACCTTCACCTTCACCTTCACCTTCACCTTCGCCTTCACCCTCGCCCTCGCCTTCTCCTTCACCCTCGCCTTCACCTTCGCCCTCGCCTTCACCCTCGCCCTCACCCTCACCTTCGCCCTCGCCTTCTCCCTCGCCCTCGCCTTCTCCCTCGCCTTCACCTTCGCCTTCACCTTCGCCTTCACCTTCACCTTCACCTTCGCCCTCGCCCTCGCCCTCGCCTTCGCCCTCACCCTCGCCCTCGCCCTCGCCTTCGCCCTCGCCCTCGCCTTCGCCTTCACCTTCACCTTCCCCTTCGCCTTCGCCTTCGCCTTCGCCCTCGCCTTCGCCTTCGCCTTCACCCTCGCCTT
>CAYOCT010000076.1:0-31284 GCA_964402555.1 uncultured Nitrospiraceae bacterium
GGATCGAGCGATCCGCTTCCTGCGGATTACCCGATCACTTTCGCCGGAATCCGCACGCACTTCGAGAAGCGCTCTATTTGGTCTTTCGGCAACATCCAGACCCGGCCAATCCGCCTGTGATGCGCGACCTACTGTACGCGACAGAACAGGTCGTCGCCGAAAAGGGTTATCAAGGCGAGTTTCTGAGCAATGTCCGCGGCGCGATCAAAACTCGTCTGGGAATCTTGTGCACAGGTACCATGGGTAGCATCTTCAACCTTGGCATCACCACCCTCACAATCGACCAGTTGGCACAAGGACACACGATCATTGAGTTGGATGCCTTGGCTGAAGAACAGCAGGCCCTGTTCATTCTCTTCATCCTAAAAGCGTTGCGAGAGTATTTGTCGGTGGCCCCCCCCTGCAAAAAGTACCTTCGCCTCGCGGTCATCATAGACGAAGCACACCGTGTGGTCGGAGCGGACACCAACACGGTTCACTCCGAGGATTACGTCAATCCAAAGGCGTCGGCATCAGACGTCTTCTGCCGTATACTCGCCGAGTTCCGCAAGTTGAAAGTGTGTGCACTCTTGGCGGACCAGACCCCGTCTGCAGTGGCCGCAAATGTAGTGCGCATGACCGGTACGAAGCTGGCTTTCAGGATCGTGGACGAACCGGACCGGCGGACCGTGGGTGCGGCAATGCTCTTCAGCAGCTATGAGCACGAACAGATTGCACGCCTGCTCCCTGGCGAGGCATTCCTGTATACGGAGGGCTACTACGGTCCGCGCCTAATCAAGACGGTGGACCTCACAACCAAGATGCCGGGCCTGGATGACCTTATGTCCTACGAGGAACTTCACGACTTGATCTGCGACCAGGCTTGGTATCTTGAGGCGCGGCGAGTGTCCGAATCTGCAAAGTTGGAACGGCTCTTGGGAGAAGTGGCCTGTTTTGACGCTGAGCGCCTCGACATTGTCAGGCATGCCCTCCGCTTGCGCGCCCAGTTAACCGAAACGAAAACGCGCGGAGGCGATGTGTCGCGCCTTGTGTCCGAGATCGCCGGCGCTAGGTACCGTCTGGAAGTGCTGTTGCGGGACTTTCGGTTTGGCCCGTACGAGCAACTCTTGGGAAGGGATGAAGCCGGCGATCCGGAGCCGATTCGCGCGGCGCGCGCCGACATTATTCACTATTTCGAAGGCTCGATTTTACCTGATATCGAGAACTGCTTGTCTATAGTTAAGGGAACAAACAGCGGCGTCTGAGAACCCGCAAGGAGGAGGAAACCATGAGGATCAGCGACACAAAAGCGCCGACGCGTCAGGAACTGTCGGAACGGACGGATGGATTCGCGGGGCAAATGGAGCGGCTCCACGAGACCCTCAAAGAGGCGGCCGACGACATTGAGACTGTTCGCAACGTCATCGAACAAATCGACACTGGAGGAGGCACGGCAGAAGGGACCGACGAAGTCGAGCGGTCAGTGGACCAGGCGCACGGCGCCGCGGGACGCGAGTTCGATGATCAAGACCACGCATTGGAAGAGGCGCAGAGGGAGAACGAGGAATACGGCAACGAGGTGGGAGAACGGAACCGGGTGACTGAAGGAAATCTTGGACGGATCACAGATATCACGGCGCCGCTAAGAACCCAGGACGCCGTGGGCGAAATCCGGGCTGCCAAAGAAGCCATGGTGCGAGATAGCGAGCTTCTTCAGGAAACGGTGAATCGCATCAAAGAAAATGCGGAACACAGCGTCAGGTTGGCGGAAGGTCTGCGCCAAGTGCGCGGAAGTCGAGACTAGATGGTCACATCACCAAAGCATACTGAGGACAAATACAGGGACATGAATCTTTCGGAAAACTGTGAATCGCGAATCGCCACGGGCGAACGACTCATCCGGCAAATCCGGGAGAAGCGAGAAGGTCTTCCTTGGGTAGGCCCTGACGGCAAGAGCAAACATCCTCTTGCCGAGGACTTATACGCCGATGTCTACGATCTCGAACAATCCGCCCGAAGAGACGAGAAGGGATTCTACGATTGTTTGATTGCGCTCGATGGTGAACTTGCGCGTCTTCGCCGAAACGGTCAAGTGCTCGAAAGCGGGCAACTATCTTTGCACGGATCCGGACCCCGGACCGGGCTTCAGGAAGCGGGTCAGATTGTGAACGCACGCTACGAGCGAATATTGGGTCAACGAGCCCGGATTGAGTCCCTCTTGGCTCGATTGCAGCAAGTCTTAAAGGAGCCCGCGCGGCAATGGCCTCTCGGAATTCCGCGGAAGCGCCCCCGTTACGGTGCAGGGCTGGATATAATGGGAAGCACCTCGCCGCCGCTGCCAAGCATCGCCGCAGGTGTCCCCGCGGCGCCGCGTACCAAGTCTGCAGGATCTGTTCATCCCGACCCGCGAATACCCGCAGAACTCCGTTCCCTCGGTTCCTCGGTTGATGCCGGCGGCACGACCGCGGTCACACCCCGGCAAGGGCAATACACCAATGAAGAATGACGACGTCACAGTGGCCTTCTTGAGTGCCGGCGGAATCAATCCCAGGGTGGACGGTATCGGTCTCCGCGGCGAGACCTCCGGACTTCTGTTTCCCATGAGCCCTCGTGAAACCGCATACGCTCTGGCGCCGTCACCGGACGGTTCCAAAATGGTTATCGGTGCGCGTTTAGGTCTGTTGTATGTGGTGGACCTTCCTTTCGAACGAGAAAGCACACCCGTTTTTATACTAAACCAAGGGGCGCCTGTGTTGTCGGTCTGCTTTGCGGGAAACGACCGGTTCGCCGTTTCCGATACACTTGGCCGGGTCCTCCTGTGGTCTACGACCGCTGCGGACCAGATGCCCACGGCACTCCATGAAGATGAGTGCCCCTTGTGCGCCCTCACAGGGATTGACGGGGGGGTCGTGGGCCACCGCGCCGGTGGCGGGATAATGGTATGGGACTTGGAGCGACCCCTATGTCCCGTTCGGATCGACTGTCCGAAACCAGCAACGCCACTCGCCTTGTCACGAGGAATATGGTGGGAAGCGGCTCGCGCGGTAGCTTTTCCCGGCGAAGGGGGTGTGCTGGTCATTTACGACCTCGATCGGCGCACAGTCAGGTCCATGGAAGCTCACATTGGGGGATTTAATGCGGCTGCCCTGCTGGGCGATATGCTCGTCACGTTCGGTTGCGCGGATCGAATCATGAACGCTTGGAATCCGGTCACCCGGGGAGTCGCGTATCAGCGGCGTGCGCCTCTTGGCGTTATCTCGGCAGCCGCCATTGATGACAACCTGTTTGTCCTAGTCCATCGTGATGGGATGGCCACGACCGTGACGATGACCGAAGACGGCGTCTGTATCGTTGAAAGGCTGCCGGGGTCGGACTATCGCACGGTGGCAAGTCTTGCGCCAAAGCTTTTGGCGGATCTGCGCAAGCAGGAGCGCGCGTCTGAAGTGTCGCACCTCCAGGAGATCTTGGATAGTACCCTGGACGGCGAGAGCGAGGCGGGTGCGGAAGAACACCTCAAACGGCTTGAGATGCTCGGCGCCCACTCAGTGGTACTGGCGTACCGGGCTCAGAAGGCGGGTCTGGCATGGGATTTGCTTGAGGAGCTTCGTCTTCGCTGTGAACTTGCCGAGCTTATTCCAGACAGTCTCGCATCTCTTGACAGCCTGCGCCGTCTTGCCCGTCTTCTGGAAGTTCTGTGGTGTCTCGAAGACGCGAAAGGTATCTTGGATCGGATCTCCCAAATCACGAGTGGCGATCCCGCTCGCGCAACAAGCACGGAACGCATCCGGCGACAAGCCGCTCTCCTGCGTGAGGGAAAGGCGATACTCAAACCCGAAAAGGACCTCCCTCTCCACACGCTCATAGAGGCTGCTGACATTATGGGCAGACCGTTCCACCACACCTGTCTTATCAGGCAACTTGATCCGCTCACGTTCAACGATATCGAAATCTGCATGGATGACTTCATAACGAAATATGAATCCTACCGGGAAAACAACAGGGATCGTCTGCTTCCGCCCGTCGAATCGTGCGAGCTTGCCCTGATCGAGGGTCATGAAGAACTCGTCTACGAGACCTCTGTCGTCATTCCGGTCCAGCAAACGTCTGAGAGCGGCTTTCGTCTCGCCATCGGTTTTCACGCTTCATCTGTGGGCACGGTAGTAACGACGAGAGTGCTACTTGATGTAAAGGCGGTGCATCCGTTGGGTCCGCCCAAGGAACACAATGTTGCTTGCCTACGCCTTCTGGAGCGTATGTTTGCCGGCGCTATCTCCCAGACCGAAATCCGCTACATGCATGAAACGTGCGGGAAACTCCTGGCCAAACTCGTGAACGAAATCAAGGGCAACCTTACGAGGAGGGTGTGTTCATGACTGGCTGGTGCCCAAATTGCCGAGGGTTCGTGGATCTTATTGGTGAGAGCTGCCCGACATGCGGCCATGTCCAAGGGGGAGAGTTTTCAGACCGCTTTTTCGTATCCGGCACCGACGCCTGTTCGGGTTCAATCGTCAATCTTCCCCAGGGTCTGATCTTGAAGGAGCGTTTCAAGGTCCTTGATCTCTGCGGACGCGGGCGTACGGGCAGTGTCTACAAGATGTTTGATTTCATCCGATCCGAGACTGTGGCGGCCAAAGTGAGAGCGTTCGCCGCTAATGGTGCGGATGATTCGGCGCGTGTTCTTCATGAGATTCGCCTCCTTGAGCGAGTCCGCGATTTTCGCCATCTCATAAGGCTGTACGATCTTCACGAAGCTGGATGGGGAGGCGGTAAGCTGCTTCTCACGACCATGGAGCTTGCGGATCTCAACCTGCGGCCATGGATGGACCTTCATCGAAACAACCTTTTGTTGCGCCGTGAACAAGGCATCGAGTACGTGCGAGAGCTTTGTGCCGCCCTGGTTGCATTGGAGGATGTGGGAATTGTTCCTCTAGACGTCAAGCCGGAGAATGCTTTCTTAGCGGGCGGGGTATTGAAACTCGGCGATCTGGAATCATCCCTCATACAAGGTCGCCTTCCGCTCTTCGCGCAGCACGACGAGGTCCTTTTGCCGCGAGACCTGGGCACTCACGGCTACATGAGCCCGGAACAAGAGTCGGCGCGAAGTGTCGAGGAGGTGGATATTCGAGCGGCCATTTTTGCCGTCGGCGTAATTCTGTATGAAATGCTCGATCCGCAAGGCCGTCGCCCTTTCGATGACGGCGCAACTCCTGCACCGTTAACCCAAAGTGACATACCATTGGACTCCATCATCCGCCGATGCCTAGCTCCAAACCCGGAACACAGGTTTGCTTCCGCGTCGGAGTTACTGGGTGCGCTGGATCGGGCGGGCGGTAAGGCTCATGAGGAACTGCCACCGGAAACAAGCGATTCCTGTGCGACGGCACTCGAGCAGCTTTGGGATGCCATTCAGGAGGCAATGGACAGTACACAGTTCACGGCAGCGCGGAGGCTGTGTCGTCGGTTGCTGACGCTTTACCCGGAGCATCTGTTGGCAACGGAAACACTTCAAGATTTGGACGAACGATATATGCGGGCCGAACGGCTTTACGCGGCGGCCGCTCGTGATCTGGCAACCCAATCCCTGGAAGTATCTGCCGCTGCCATTCAAGAGGCAGCGCGATTGTACCCGGAGCATCCGGATGGCTTCGTGGTTCAACAGCACCTTGTGGAAAGATCGGCAACCTATTCGCGAAGCGTTGAGCATGGCGTGACGGCACTTGCCGAGGAATCATGGTCGACTGCTCTTGAGTGCTTTAGCCAGGCAGCCGCAATGACCCCACATGAGCCAGTGTTGACATCGCTTGTTCACACTCTCTCAGGGCTAGTCGCAACGATAACGTCCGGAAGACAAGTGATGGATTCGGCACTTCTTGCAGGCGACGTGGCTAAGGCCTTTGCGCTCGCGATGTCATTGGACCAACATGTCGAAGAAGTTGGCGCCGCACTCAAAGAACTTGTATCAGGAGTTACGCGATGAATATACAAACCCAACTTCCCCCGCCAATTACGGCTGCGAACACGATACCGCAGCACAGAACGTTGAAAGACCGGGAACTCGCCGACCTTTTCTACATGGTCGGTTTTGAGCATGATCCGGGGGCATTGTCCGAAATCGTCCATCATAGACGCGCATTCTCTTTTGGGACCAAAGAGCACATACCATTGCCGGATTTTTTGTGTTCGCTCCTGACGGCGCGTGAAAGTGAGGAAGGGTCGAGGACGTCGCAACTCTGGGAGAGGGCGCATGAGCTGATGGTCTTTAAGCTGGGTGTGCTCAGCCATCCCAGCGGCTCGCACGGCGGTGTTGGTAATGATACGGCGGCGAACGGGCGTCGATCGAGAAAACGCATCGACTGTGCCAACTACTATGCGGCTCTGTGGAGGCTTCTTCAGGACGATCCGGTATTTACAGAGGCGCGTGGAACTCTGGAACGCGAGAAAGAAGCAGCCAGGCAATTTCAATTGTTTGTCACGCGTAATCGGTATTGGTCCTATATCGAAGCGCGCCGTGAGGCCAGATTGATGTTCGTAAGACGCTATGTATGGCGCCTGAACGGTCGCGGGAAAATCGAGGTGTTGATGCCCAAGTACTTGAAGGGCGTGGATTGTCGGAAATGGCTTGAACGTAACGTCCCGGACCCTGATCCCACCGCGCCAGGAGAGAAAGAACGGATTCAGGCGATCATTAATGGAAGGCTGGAAATACCCCAGTTCGTTCCTCTCAATCCTGTCGCTCTGCCAGCGCAAGGCACAGTTCAGCCGAAGATCGACCCGGATATGGGTGAGAAATCATCGCCGTCCTTCATAGACCTTCTCGCACGTGAAAAGGCGCTCGCGGCGGACTTGCAACGCCCCTCGATTCGTGAGCTTGGACCAAAACGTATCGAAGAGCTGGTGCACGCCATCGGCGACAACCTAAAAACTCGTGAATTCACGGATGAAGCGCTCGCCATCCGGTTTGGCATAAGCAAGACGGCATTCAGTCATTTCGGCGGCAGCGACTGGAGCAAGATCAAGAAAGGTAAGAAAGAAACGACAGAAGACGATGAAGAGGTGAAACAGGAAGAGAAGACTTTTGTTCCTGACCTTTTCAGAAATGCAGCCGCCCTGCTGAGTGAGTCTGAAATCTTCCGTGAAATGGCGGCGGAGGCGGGAGTATTCCGCCCCGCCAAGTCTATCGCGAACGACGGAACGCCCCCACGATTGCGGAGGAACGACCATGACAGATGACTTGTACTTCATCCGGTTACTTTTTGCCGCGCTCACCAGTGAGCCGGGAGTGGTTGGGCGGCTGAGAACCACATTTCGCCAGATCATCGAGTTGAGCAAGGAACCACGATTCTATCGCGGGTACGCCCAGTTTCTCGTTTTCATGGCCGAGGTCGAAGCATACCATCGCCTTGATAGGAAAAAGACTGGGAACTATTCCGCTCAGCCCATTGACGGCCAGGGTTTCCGTGGTGTGCCGAGATTAGGTTCTATATCGGACCTGATGGGTGTCATGGTGGAATTTCCGGAATTCGACGAGCTGCAGGAGGCGCTGAACGAGGAACTTAAGGAGGCGTCTAAGGAAAGAGATCTCGTGAGGCTGCTGTTGAATCGCGATAACAGCCTACCGGTGGCCATAGACCTTGGCTCCGGCGAATCTGGAAAGGTCGAGATTCCTCACCTTATTCCAGGGCGATATGGCCTGTCGCTAGCCACGGGCATGGTGATTTGGGAAGACGACCTGACCAAGCAAGACCTCTATTGGGCGTATGCGCTTCCAGAGGAACCGCTGCGGCTGGCGGCCGATACAGGAGACCTGCCCGAAAGGCCATCACGGCAGTTAGAGATCCTTGAGGGTGAAATCGTACTTGCCGTGTTTCCCGGACGTGATTGCGGTCGAATGGAGATTCAGAGACGCCCATGATAAACGGAGATCCCCCAGAGTGGCCATGCCCCGTCCCAGGCCAAACGTGCACAGTGCTCGTACTGGGCCATGGCGAGAACGCTGCCGCGGTGGTGACGGAGGTCCGCGCCACTCTTACAAGTGAAACAGGCCCGCGACGCTTCCTTCCAGCCGGCCCCACGTCAATCGATGAACGCACTTTGAACCACTATGAGGATACGCTCGTCCCTCTTCTACGGGCCATTGCCGAGTCCCTTGATATGGACTTACCGCATTTCAGGATTTCTTTTTCCAACCTTAACGTCTCGGCTAGCCAGGACAGAGGCGTACATATCGCAGGGTTCTCCGCAGATGTCGCTGTTTTTCTTGCGTGCCTGTCGGCCTTCCTAAAGATACCGACTCTTCCGGGAATTGTCGCCACCGGACACATCGCCTCGGTAGACGCCGGCATACGTATGGTGAAGAACCTGCCGGCCAAGATACGCGCCGTATGTCGTTCGAGGAATAGCACGACGCTTTTGTATCCCGATCTGGATACCGATGACTCACTCGCGGTACTGACTCCAGACGAACACACAGCCATTCACGAGGCGATCATATCGGGCCAGGACCATGTGAAGCTTAAGGCGGTCGGCACCGTGGACCAACTACTTAAGGCAGCCTTCTCTGAATCGGACCTCGTCGTAGGTAGCCTGCACCATGATTACTTCTCGGATGGCGCTTCGCTGGGGTCTGTTGCACCTGGCGTTCAAGTCCTCAAGGGAAACCTTGCCGCGCGGTTCTGGTTTTCGCTCGAAGCATCGTGCCACCGGTACGACAATGCCACTATCCGCAACATCCTTGAAGCGAGAGTTCAGTATCAATTGCGCATACAAGCGTATCCACAAGGCTTTGGCAGACAACTGTACCATCTTATCGCTGCCCTTCCTCCGAGTACCCGGACGATTCACATCCGTTTTCCGGTATTGCGGCCTGAGGATGCGTTATCCATGGTTAGACTAGCCGCGCCCTCAGACCTGAATGATCTTCGTCAGTTTCTGGACGCAGTTTCTGGCGATCATTTTTCCGCCACCTTGGTGGGCAAGAATTCTGTTTCTCCCTCTTCGCCACCCGGTTCCTCAGCATTGCAGGAGGCCCTTGACACGCTCCTAAATGAGATTGACGAAGAGACGTTCGGAAGCAAGACCGGAAAACACCTTGACATGGCAAGGGGCACGTTTTTCCTGGAGAAGATAACAGTCCAGACGAATCAGGAATGCATGGAGATCGTCACGTCTTTTTATCTTCATATGCAGCGGTATGCCCGCGAGGTGCCGGACATGCCAGATTCGGAAGGGCTTGCCGCCGAGGCGGACGAACTCTTCGAGAGGACCTTCGCCCGGCGGGGAGGCACTAAAGCGGCGTTCGCAGAAGCGCGAACAGGCGTTCATGGCGGTCTTCGTTTGATCCTTGACCTTCTTGTTAACCAAGTGAGAATGGAAGAGTTCGCGAAGTACGCGAACTTCGTGTTTAGGAGGATCTTGGGGTCTCTGGAGTACGAGGATCAGGTACGGCTAGTCGAATTGTTCATGAAACGCTTAGCGCCCCACTTGCCGGAGGAAGTTCTGTCGTCTCCGCCCGAACAGTTCGTTGAACACGTCGAAATTTTGCTGCGCGCCTACGTTCAGGCAATGGGCCAAGTCAAGCAACTGCTGAAGTCAATATAGTTGTATGTGATTTCAACCAAAAAGAGAGGAGACCTTAACATGGCTGCCATTGACGAACTCGTGAATGCATTACAGGAAACAACGATTGCCCGGGAAATTGCCATTCCTCAAGACGAGGCTCGAGCTAGATACCCCATCAGCTCGAACACCGTCCGTGATTGGCGAGCATTCGAGGACATCATTTCCGATTATTACGCCTATCACGATGCACGATGTGTTGGACGCGGAGGATGGCTTTCGAGGGCCGAGGCACTGGGAAAGGCGAAAGATATACTAGAGAGGGAGTACAGGCGGAGGCGAACCGATATTGCTGGGGCATTTGCAGACGCGCGCGACGGGACAAACAATGGCCTTAGGGGTGTTTTGGATGTGCTTGCGGACGGCATTAAGGCTGACAGTGTGCGCCATTATATGACCTTCCAGTTTGACAATCGCGTCGGCGGCCCCAATGACTTCGAGGCCAGGGTCGAGATGATCCGGCAGTTTTTCGCCCGGTTTGGCGCCCAGTTGGCAGGCCCGATTCAAACCAACAGGCCGGAAAGGTACGCAAACGACTTCCGTTCCATTATCGAGGCCTATATTCAAGGTCTTCAGACAACCTCCGCGATATTCCGTCGGCTCTAATGAGAGGATTGGACGTGTCTTCCCGCCTTGAGCAACTGCTGGCCAGCATTGACCCCGAACGGACGGCTCTCGACATAGAGAGACGGGTGGACCAAGCGTTCAACACGTTTCCGAAGCCCTCTGGAATTCTGTCAAGCTGGCCAGCATTTCGTGATTGTATGGGGAGATTCGTCTGTCATCTGGAAACTGCAGTATTGAACCTCCCCTCGTTTTACCGTGGCGACCCGGATATTGACTTCGGTCGGGCATGTCGCCTCCTGATGAAAGAGTTCGGGCCAGAAGGCGACAAGACGGCCGCACACATGGCAATGTACGGCGTCGAAGGGGGGCTGTATCAAATTCTCAAGACTGTGGCCCGACGTTTGGTCGAAGAATATGCCGAGAATGAAATCAAAGCCCGAATTGCATCCTATTGGGATGCGTTGCCCGTGGATGAGAAGTTCGAGGCAACGCGCGAATTCTTGACGCGATTCGGGCACCTCCTTCCGGCCGATGTAACCGCCGGAGGGGCAGCAAGAGTCCGTGCCTATTTCCCGCAGTTTCTTGCAAAGTATCCGGACCTTATTCGACGCCTCCGCACCGTAGGACGTTAGCGGTCCGGTTCGACGCGATACAATGCTCGCGACGGTTTAGGTGCCTTCTGCCATACGTCCCGGTCATCTCGCCCAGACTCTCAAGAGCAGAAGCGGGACGTCCCTATTGGTAAGCCTATCGTTTTCAATGGTTTACTCCTGCTGCTTCTTCCACGGTTGCCTCATCCCGATGTTTATCGCATCCAGAGTAAAACAACTTCTCCCTTTCCGCCGCTTTAGATTGAGAAAGGGCCCATTATGTCGTCCAATTACCCGGTGTTGTCTCGCATTCATTCGAGCATGTTGGCAACCAAGGCGCGTATCATTTTCGAGAAGGAAATGTGCAAATCATGCCTGCCGGAGATATCTTCTTCGGGACCTGTCGAATTGGAGCCGCCGTATCAGGCGCTCATCGATCCTGAGGACCTGTTGTACGCGGCCGAGCAGGCACCCTTTGTTCCCGCAGCCTATCCTGTCGAAGATGACTGGCTCCGGATCATGGTCTGGGTACCCGCGGGGCAAGATTGCGACTGGCTCCGAAACGAGTCGGTGATTAAACAGTTTATGGTGCTCAAATACCGGATCTCATTCGAAATCACGGGGAACCGGGATGGAGTCCTGCTAACCCATCTCTGCCACAAGGATGATGCGCCAATAGTTCGCGCAGCCGTAAGCGGGTTCTTTCCGGCCTGTGAGTTCTCGTTATGCCGTGACCATCCCCTGGATGTGCTTCCGGAGAGCACCTGGCAAAACTTGGCGATTTTTGATGACCTGTTGACGCCGCCCCCCTTTAATCACCTCCTTACGAGGCCAAGCGAGCTCAGATTGTCTCCGCTCGAACCCCTGCTTAACAATCTCAGCCTTCTTACTCCGCCATGTTTAGGCGTGTATCAGGTTCTTCTTCAGCCGGTTTCCATGGACCACGATTGGAATCGCAGTGTCGAATTCATGGTCGACATGGAGTACAGGGCAAAACTTTACGCTGGCTATCAGATCCAACAGGTTCCGTCAGGACAATTGAATCTCATGACGAACGAAGTCACCACAAAGGCGAACGCCGATAAGCCCTTCTTTTGTGTTGCAGTGCGCATCGCTTTGCTCAATCACGCAGACGACAACAGATTTACCGCATTACGCGCCCTGGGATCATTCATGTCGTTGTTTCAGCACGGCGGACGCGCTCTTGTGCGCCTGTCACAAACTGACTACCTGAGAGTCCTACCCGTTAGCCAGGTCAGGGACATGTTTAGGCTCGGTATAACTTATCGCGCAGGGTCGCTTCTGAACAGTGCCGAGGTCAGCGGCCTTTTCCATATTCCACCGGTCCAGAATATCGCACAAAAGGGGGTCGCTGTCGCCATGGTTGACGCCTTGCCAGCTAGGAATGGCCTCTCTTCTGAGGGCATCCACATCGGACACAGCATTCATACAGCTGAGTCCCGCGCGATCTACATCCCAGATGCTATTGAACTCTGCCACTCACACATTATTGGCAGGCCTGGCTACGGTAAGTCACGACTCCTCTTATATATGGCCATGGAGGCCATTCGTCGCGGACACGGGATTGCAGTGTTGGATCCCCACGGCGATCTCGTCAAGCTAATCTTGGGTCATTTGAAAGAGGAATGGCTAGATCGTGTCATCTATTTTGATCTTGGCGATCCAGAGCATGTGCCCCTGTGGAACCCACTAGCACCTAGACTCGGTATGCGGGCAGACCAAATCACCGATGAGTTATTGAAGGCTTTTCTCCAGACTCGAGAAGGCTTTGGCGATCGTCTTGCGACACTCTTGCGCCAGGCATTCTATGGGCTCGTCTCAACCGCCCAAGGCACACTACGAGAAGTAGGGCACCTCTTTTCACCTAAGTCGTCCGAAAGAAAGATGATCCTGGAAAGGATTCTCAGTTCCGTCGAAAACGACAAAGCGCGCGAGTTCTGGAGGAATGAGTTCGAGAACTACCGAGGAGAACAGATAACCCCGGTGCAACATAAGCTTAGCGATCTACTCCTTCATGACATAATTGGACCGATGTTGTCGCAGCCCGAAAACCGCATTGATCTTAGGGCTGCGATGGATGAGTCAAAGATCTTCATCGCGGACCTATCGACAGCGGGTGCCGAGCGCGGGGATACTGTGGGCGCGCTTCTCTTGAGTCTGTTCTTTCTGGCTGCGTTAAGCAGGAGTAATTCTCTGCCGGAAAGTCGACCACCATTTCATATTTACATTGATGAGACCCACCGCTTGGTGTCGGATGCACTGCAAAACATGATTGCGGAGATGAGGAAATACAACGTAAGCCTGACCCTATCACATCAGTATCTTGGTCAATTTGCCTCAAAACGCCGAATTGATGCCCTGGGATTGGTCGGAAGCACCATCGCATTCAATGTTACCGTGGACGACGCCCCACATGTAGCCAGATTCCTCAGCCCCAACGTGACGCCGGACATGTTGAATAGTCTCGGCGTACGTGAAGCAATTGCGCGCATAGACAGGGACGTCGTTAGGATTATGACGCCGTCCATCGGGGAAGAGTGTGATCCCCGTATCCGTGAACGTGCAAAGAGGTTGTCCTGGGAACGGTACTGCAAACCCGCGCATGTCTTGAATGACGAACTTCGCCGCGGCGGACGTCGGGCAGCTGGCCATCTCGTTACAGTGAGACCGGCAGGAGCTAGAGCCACAGACACAGTGAAGGAGTATGTATACGATGAATTCCTTGTCCCGTAAAGAGTCCGAGCGCATTCTCAATGAAACGTTATTCCTGCTAAACGGTGCAGTGCTTCGACGCAAGATTGATGACCCCATAGACAGGGCAGCTACAACATTTCCGCACAAGGTGTTTGAATCGGAGATTGTCGGCAATATGTCTCTTCTCAGGGCGGCCGGGGAGTTCGTCATGCATATTTACCGGAATGGGTTGGCGTTTCCGCGAGTGTTAAGTCACGAGGACGCCCAAGGCGAAGCGCTGTTTCTCATCGAACAGAGATATCAAGGAACCGATGCCGTTGGGTTCGAGGGAATTCTTCTCGAAATGCTGCAGTGTGGCCGACAAGGATGGTATGGGTTCTTTCTTGTTCTCGCGGAGATTGTCAAGGAGAACCAACGGGAACGATATGTGCAATGGGTCTTGAATACTCGTATTAGGCGGCTGGATTGGCGCGCCAGTCGAGATCTTACGGCCCTCGTTCTGCAACGATGGGCCTCAGTTTTTAGGGACCGCATTTTCAAGCGACCCGTTGAGCAGCTCGTGCCAGCGTGTGCCGATCTCATTTATGGATACGTTACGAGTAATGAAGCATTACGCAAGTAATGGCGCTTGTCCCACCAGAGAATTTGAGGCCTCTGACTGAAACGATACCGCCACTTCTGCCGCCTTTAGGGTAACGACAACTGCGAAGGCGAACGACGTAGGAGGACAAGACTATGTTCTTTCGGCGCGACAACGAACACGAGCGAAGAATATGGGTCGATCGAGACCTTGATGCTCGCGTTGACAACGCCAGCATCTGTGAGCCTTGCGACGGATTGCTCCACGCGATAGACCCCAAGGGTGAGAATTGGCATGAGATGGAGTCGAGGCTCTGTCCCGACTGTCGCACCGAGTTTCAGGCGCATGCGTTGGCTGTGGACCTCTTGGCCTTGCCACGGCCGTTCAACGGCGACATTGAAGGGCGGTACATCACCAACGAGGAATTCGCAGAGGAAGCGCGGCCTGGACTACGCGAAGCGTTGAGTTACTTCATGCCGGACCCGGCTGATCGTTTTGTGCCAGGACGAGGCGACGCTTTCGCACCCGGTCCAAGTGACGGTTTCTTACCAGGACGAGGCGATGCTTTTGGACCCGGTCCAGGCGATGGTTTCTTGCCCGGGCGCGGCGACGCGTTCGGACCCGGTTTAGGTGACCGCTTCTTACCTGGACGCGGTGATGCGTTCATGCCCGGTCCGGGTGATGGCTTCCTGCCAAGTCCCGAGGACCGCCTCTTAACAAGACCGGGCGACTATTTCCTTCCCGGCATGGAAGATTACCTGCTTCCGGAATAATTGCAGCGAGGTAACCGAGATGATTGCAAAGGATCCAAGGAGCACAGACGAGAAAATCTGCTTGTTCCGTTCTCGGTTCTCCGGTTTGGAACATGTCTATGGTACGTACAATCCCGATACCGGCCGGGTATGGCAGCAAAAGGACGAGATTGATGACACGGTTATTCTGGCACATCTCCAGGGCAAGCGGCCACTGGGAATTTACCTGCTGACGGGGACGCACACGCGGGCATTGGTTATTGACTACGACGTGGATAATCCGGAACTCCCCGTTGAGTTCGTGAATCGGGCGGCCCACTATGGCATGGATGCCTATATCGAAATAAGCAAGAGAAAAGGGGCGCATGTTTGGGTGTTTTTTGGATCCGATGGCGTTCCCGCCGCCAAGGCCCGCGCTGTGGCGCGCCACATCCTCGACGAAGCTGGCCACAATGCCGAGATCTTTCCCAAGCAGGACACCATCGACCTGAGCCACGGCGAATACGGAAATTTCATCAATGTGCCGCTTTGGGGCCGGCTAGCCATTCAGGGTCGGACCGTATTTGTTGATCCAAGGAACGGAATGCGACCGATCCCCAACCAATGGCAGTACCTAGAGGAGATGACGGTCGTCCCCGAATCCGTACTCGACGAGATTCTGGAAGTCAACGAAATAACCGCCAGCGTGCCTCCGATTCCCGAAAGCGAGCCAGTGCTCGCGGTATGCTTGGCATTGCCAGGTTCGCTTCCCCTATGCGCTAGGCGGATGCTCAACGAAGGCGTCACTGATAACCAACGTGTCGCCTGTTTTCGCCTGGCCGTACAACTGAGGAAAATCGGACTTCCAAGCGATCTGGTCCGGGCGGTTCTACTGGAATGGGCGCAGAAGAACCGTCCTGCCATCAACAGGCAGGTTATCACCGAGGAAGAAGTAAAAGCACAAACGGCAACGGCGTTTCTAAGGGAGTACCACGGTTGCGGATGCGAGGAACCAGCAATCATGCCATTCTGCGACGCATCTTGTCCCTTGTCTGAAAAACGAAGGGCAACTTGCGATAGTTCAAGAAAAGGGACGGGGTAATGGAGAAGACTCTACAAATCCCCGGTGCTTGGGCGGGTATCGGCGCTCAGCTCCCACTCTTTCTTGAACACAAACACACGGTGGTCTTGCAAAGAATACGGATCATGAGTTCCAAGTGTGTGCGTGTGAAATGGAGGTGTGCGAATGGAGATGAACTGGAGGGCAAGGAGTTCTCCGAGACATTCAACCTTTCAAAGCGTAGTGGAAAAGAACGGCTCAAGGCGTTCCTGTTCGCAATGTCACTCGTGCCGGAAGGCGGGAAAGTCAATCTCGCGAACTGTCCTGGCAAGAGCATTGAGGTCATGGCAATATCGAGAAACGCGGGGCGCCTGAAGCGGATAGAGATTCTTCATTACCTGTTGTCGTAGCCAGTAATGAGAGTGAGGGCGTGCCCATGACGAGAAAAGCCACGGGAGTGTTCGGGACGGGAACAGGGAAAGTGAGAAGTGGAGATTGCGTACGGCGTAAGAGGCTGCCGTTGAGGACCGACCGTCGCCGTGCCAGCAGGTGGTTCTTGCGGAGGTATGCACGGGAACATGGCCGAATTAGCCCCCATTTAGTCTGCTGACGACTTAGGGTTCGTTCCTTCTTGCTTAAGAACTCACCCCATGGTCGCGGGGCGTATTGGCAGGATTCTGAAATACCAAGGCCTTTCCTGCCGCAATAGGGATAGCGAGGAGACGAGTATCCTCGATAACACGAAAGGAAGCAGTCATGGAACCGATCGCCGAATGCGAAAAAGCACCCGCCATTTGCCCCGAAGGAAAACGTCGGGCAACATTAACTGAAATTCGAGATTTTCAGACGAACAACGGACCGACTGTCCGGCTCATATTCTCAGTCTGCCTGGAAGACGGCTCCCAAATCGGCCAACAAGTCTCTGCGCTTGCCAGCAAGTGCATTTACGAAAACTCGAACTCAAAACTGGCCAAGTTCGCCGCTGCGCTCTTAGGACGCGAACTCGAACTCGGCGAGAAACTCTACCCCAACCAGATCGTTGGAAAAGAATGTCTTGTAGACGTGCGGCATAGGGCCGGTGCCAACGGCAAGGTTTTTGCTAACGTCGTTGATGTCCTGCCGCTCAGACAAGAAGAAGGTGAAGAAGGCGAGGTGCCATTTTGAACGGTGCGGAGATTCCATCTGACGCGAGCCCAACAGGGGAAGGCCTATCCTCAATTCGCTTCATACGAAAGCGGGACAGTCAACTCGAGCCGTTCCAACCTGTCAAGATAGCTTGGGCCATTCTCAAGGCGACCAAGGCTTGCGGGAGTTACGACTACGGGCTCGCCAAGCGCTTGAGCGGTCAAGTCGTCGAGTTAATTGAAACGGAATTTCCGCTAGACCATATACCTGAGGTTGAGGAAGTACAGGACCTGGTCGAGCGGGTGCTAATCAAGAACGGACACGCGCAAACCGCCAAAGCCTACATCCTCTATCGCGAGAAACGCGCGAACGCCCGCAATCTCAGCGGACTCATCGCTGAAACTCAACGCATGTTTTCCAGTTACCTCGGTGACAAGGATTGGCGCGTAAAGGAAAACGCCAACACACAGAGAAGCATTAACGGACTCAACAACTTCCTGCGCGAATCCCTCATAGAAAAGAACTGGCTGCACACAATCTATCCCGCCGAAGTACGTGAAGCGCATCTGAACGGCGACGCCCACATCCATGACCTAGGATTCTGGGGGCCGTATTGCGCGGGGTGGGACTTGCGTCAACTCCTCGTACAGGGCTTTGGTGGTGTCCCTGGCAAGGTGGAAAGCCACCCGCCCAAACATTTGTGCTCTTTGCTCGGCCAAATCGTAAACGCCACCTGTACGCTCCAGGGCGAATGCGCGGGCGCGCAAGCGTGGAACAACATTGACACGTATTGCGCTCCGTTCATCCGCTACGATGGCCTGACCTATGACGAGGTCAAACAGGCGCTTCAAGAATTCGTCTTCAACCTCAACATTCCGACGCGTGTGGGCTTCCAGTGCCCGTTCTCGAACCTGACCTTTGATCTCGCGCCACCGCCACAGCTTCGAAGTCAGGCGGTCATAGTCGGCGGCAGGTCTGTCGGCGCCGTTTACGAGGACTTTCAGGCGGAAATGGATGTCTTCAACCGCGCGTTCTGCGAAATCATGCTCGAAGGCGACGCCAAAGGCCGCGTCTTCACTTTCCCGATTCCGACAATCAATATCACCCGAGATTTCGATTGGGGTTCACCGTCAGTCGACGCATTCATGCGAAGTGCCTGCAAATATGGCATTCCGTACTTTGCCAACTATGTCAATTCGGACCTTTCTCCGGAAGACGCGGTGTCCATGTGCTGTCGGCTGCGCCTGGATGTGACCGAACTCCGCCGGCGCGGAGGTGGGCTCTTCGGAAGTAGCTCCCTCACAGGGTCGATCGGCGTATTCACGATCAACCTGCCTCGCATCGGGTGCTTGGCCAAGAGCGAGGAGGAATTCAAGGGGCGGTTGCGCGAGATGGTCCGGATTGGCGTTACGTCGCTTGAAATCAAGCGCAAGGTTATCGAGGCTCAAACCGAAGCTGGGCTGTATCCGTACTCGGCGCATTATCTGCGCGAAGTAAATCAGAGGAGCGGTCAATACTGGACCAATCATTTCAGCACCATAGGCATCGTCGGCATGAATGAGGCTGCCCTGAACCTGATCGACAAGGACTTGGGCAGCCCCGAAGGCCAGCGTTTTGCCTTGGAAATTCTCCACTACTTGCGTGCCCTTGTCGCCGAGGCCCAGACGGAAACAGGTCATTTCTACAATCTCGAGGCGACACCTGCCGAAAGTACGGCCTATCGTCTTGCCAGGTTGGACAAGGAAAGGTGTCCTGACATTAGGACGGCCGGGGTCGCCACGCCGTACTACACGAACTCGAGCCAGCTACCTGTCGGATACTCCGATGACATCTTCGAGGTACTCAAGCTACAGGACAAATTACAGGCCCTGTATACGGGAGGAACGGTCCTTCACCTCTATCTCGGCGAGAGTATTGAGGACATGGCTTTGGGCAAGCGGCTGATTCGGCGTATTTTCGGGCGGTACAGGCTGCCGTATCTGTCGCTTACGCCGACGTTCAGCATTTGCCCGCACCATGGGTACCTCCGTGGCGAACACTCCGCCTGTCCGCACTGCGGTGCCGAAGCCGAGGTATGGTCGCGAATCACGGGGTATTTTAGACCGGTGGCCAACTTCAACGACGGGAAGAAACAAGAATTTCGGGACCGCTTGCCTTTCGTACTACCGACACTTCCCAATGAAGAGGCGTGATGAACATGAAGATCGCCGGCGTCGTGAAGTGCTCCCTCGTCGATTATCCAGGCAAACTGGCCGCGGTTGTTTTCACGCAGGGATGCAACCTGCGGTGCTCTTACTGCCACAACCGCACACTTATCGACGCAGGCAGCGTGATGTGTGCGATGACGCCCGAGAAAGTAGTCGAATGGCTTCGGTGCCGCCGAGGGCTCCTCGATGCGGTTGTTGTCAGTGGCGGGGAACCTACGCTCCAGCCCGGCCTCGCAGGATTCATATCAGACGTGCGCGCCCTCGGATATCTCGCAAAATTGGACACCAACGGCACGCACCCCGAAGTTGTGGCGTCACTCATCGACGCGAAACTTCTCGACTACGTGGCCATGGACATCAAGGCTCCGGCCGAAAAGTATGAGGCGATCTGCGGCGTCCCTGTTGAGCAAGGCGCCATCGAGAAGAGCATCGCGATGCTCATGGACGGACATATCGATTATGAGTTCCGCACCACCATTATTCCCCAGCTGACCCATGAAGACGTCCTGGCGATCGGTCACCGCATCCACGGCGCCAGCTTGTACGTTCTACAGCAGTATCGTGAAGTCAGGGCAGGTGAATCCTCTGGACGTCCAGGGTGGTCCCGGGTTTCTCACGCCCCGTTGTGGCTTGAGGACGCGCGGCATCACCTCAAACAGACAGTGAATGCATGCCGCACAAGAGGATTCGAACTCACCCGTGCGCGCACAAATCAACCGCGCTGAAACATTCTTCTGAATTCCACCGCTTCATGGGTAGTCAGGAAAAGAGCCAACAGTCCAGTAATAGAAAGGCCTACAATGAGTTGGAGCGAAATCATGAGATACCAGATACCCGTTCGCGAGGGAGTGTTCGACGCGCAAGTCTTCGATGTTAGGAAAGTGAAGGGACGACACGGTCCGATGGTATGCATCGACTTTCGTCTAGATCCCGACGAATCAGGACCGATCCTTGTGGCCGGGATCGTAAACGGGATACTTAGCCCTAGCGCCAAACTTGGGCGCTGGGTAAAGACTATTCTCGGTCGGATGCAAGAAGTGGGTGAAACCGTAACATCTGGGGATTTGCGTTGGAAACAGTGTCGCGTTGTGGTCAAGCACAGGAAGACCCCCGAGGGTCATATGACCTATGCGATTGTTGCCAAAGTCCTCGCCTCAACGGCCCCGTTCTGAGCGGCATGATCTTGAGGTCTTCTGCAATGGCAAGCGTTACCAAGAAGAGAGTCGCCCGCAGGTCGAAGTCAGGTTCCCCCGCATCTTCTCGAACCCATGAGACGCCTGACAACACGGGGGGCTACATTTCCCCTCGGGAACTGGCCATTCGCTGGCGTTGCTCTCGCTCGACGGTCGACCGTATTGCCGAACGTGTGTGCCTGACGCGGCTATGTTTGGGCGACGGCCCGAATGGGATCATTCGCTATCTTCTGAAGGAGGTCGAGGGATACGAGCAATCCCGAATGCTCAGTCGGTAACGTCAGATGGGGCCATCTCGATAGTCTGTGGCAAGTCCGATCGAGATGGCCCCTTCTCTGTGTTCCCCTCAGGTCGGAGTCTGATCGTGGGCCTCAGATGTTGGAAGAACATACAAGCTTGGTTTGGGGCGAGAGGGCACCTGGAACGGTGCGCCTTCATCCATGAACTCAACGGAATCGATCAAGGATTCCGGCAACAACGCGGCATAGTGCCGCCGGCAGATCTCGGGTGAGTTTCCCATCAGCGTCGCAATCTTGTACAGGCTTTCCCCCTTCATCGCCAAATGGCTACCGAAGGTGTGGCGGAAGTCGAGGCACCCCCAGGGCAGTCTCTTCTTCTCGTTGAGCGATCGAAGATCCTGAGAGAAATTGTCCGGGTTCCATCGCTTCCCCGCCGGAGAAGCAAGATACCAGGCGCCTGGGACAATCCTGATCTGGTACCGGTCGAGATACTCTCGCAGCTTCCGGCTCACTGGAACGACCCGGTTGACTTTCGTCTTGGGTTGCCAGAACTCATCGTCAACGGTCTTGGCGCGAACGTGAATCACGCCATATTTGCCTGCTTCCAGGTCGATGTCCTTGCGCGTCAGCCACAGGGCCTCTTCACGGCGAAGCCCCGCGAAGATGTAAATGGCCACGAGCGTCTGGATAACAGGATGTTCATCCAAGGTTCGAAGCTGTTCCTCGATTTGATCGCGTGTGAGGAAACGGATGGCATGCGCCTGTTCGCGGTACCTGTCAACCTTCTGGGCGGGGTTTACATCATTGGGCATCCGCACGCCGTATTGGCTCATGGCCCAGCTGAAGAGCCGGGACAGAATACCCCGGTAGTGGTTGCAGGTTTTTGGGGACAAGTTGCGGGCTTGCATGCGAGCCAGGATGAACGCAACGATCTGCGCGGTCGTAATTCCCTCGAGAAACCCGGCATCAATATAGCCGGACGCGGGTCTTCTCATGTTCTTCTTTTTCTTGGCGCCTTTCCGGGACGGAATCCCCAATTCCGGGCAGATGGGGCCGAAGACGTCCCGCAGATAAAAAAGCTCGCTCTTGGCCGTGTTCTTGGTCTTCGCCGCGTGGATATGCGCGACGTAGGCCGAGAGGACTTGGGCGATTGGCGTCTTGGTGGGAAGTGGAAGTTCTTCCCCTTTTATCAAGGTCGCCTCGACCTTGTGGAGTTGTTCCAACGCCAATGGACGGGATTTGGTCTTGAGATTGACCCATCGCTGCTTCTTTCCCACCCAGTATTTTGCATAGTACGTTTTGCCGCGTCTGACCAATGAAGCCATTGCACACACCCTCCGATTTTGAGGTCCAAGGTTTGTGTGGCAAGTCCATTTCAAATGCGGCAGAAACGTGCGGCCGATTTCATTTGGTAGCAAATTGGTAGCAAATCGGCCTTTTCTGGGCAAAAAGAAAAGGACTTACGTTGACGTAAGTCCTTTATTTCCAATTGGTAGCGGGGGGCGGATTCGAACCGCCGACCTTTGGGTTATGAGACTTATCTGGTGTTTTTCTCTAACCCCTTGCAATATCTACAACTTAAGACGGACGCACGGGATACGTCCCTTGGCCACTACCTGTCCATGTGTTCCATGTTGACCATGTTCACCGCTTTTTAAGTAACAATTTAAGTAACACACGCGCACTGCGGATGTGGTACGCTTCCGCGGTTCTGATGCGCTCGGCGGCAGAACCCCCACCTCGGCTTGACTCTCCCGGCCGTTCGAGGCCTCGTCCTAGCAGCCCGTGGTAAAAGGCTGTGTTTGAATCCATCGGGTTGAGGTACGCCCTATGGGCCTCGGGTATCGTATCTTCCTTTGCGGGAGTCTCCAGTGGCCGACGACTGTCAACATGGCCAGTCCGATGGCGCGCAGACCTCCCGCAAGCATGTTGTGAAGTGTTTTCGTTGCCCTTCGCGCCCGTTCTTGTAGTCCTCGGGGTGTTCCGAACCCGGTGGTCCGCCGGAAGACGAGGCTGAGGTTGAATGCACCCACGTGAATCAACAATCGTTTGAGGATGTTGGGGTGATGGCGTAGGTGAGTCCGGCGCATGGCGCCCGTTTCGTAGCAGTGGGCGAAGCTGCGTTCGATCAGTTCGCCGCGCTTGCGCAGCAGTTTCTTGCCGTACGTACCGCGCACGCGCCGCCGGTTGGCATACACGGCCTCGCGTTCCGTCGTTTTGCCTTCCCACTGGCGGCGGCCGCGTTTGGGTTCGCTCACGTAGGTTCGCAGTCCATCCTCTTGCAGGTCGCGCACGGTCTTGTTGCTGTGGTATCCCTTGTCCAGAACCACTTCGCGCGCGGGTTCCAGATGGCGCCGCGTTTCCGGATCGCCCGCTATCGTCCGCGTGTTCGCGCGCGCCTCATCCAGCGTGGCCTTCACGGTCTGCGTGTCGCCCAGATCGGCGGGCTGAAGCGTCACGGAAAGCACCGCCCCCGTGTCCATGTCCACCGTGTGCTCCGCCTTGTGGGCCAGGTGCGTGCGGCCATCTTTCATCTTCGTGATACGCGCATCCGGGTCGTGCGGATTCTTCCAATCCTTATTGGACCCCTTTTTCGGGCGTTTCTTGTCCAGCTTCGCCAAGTCCTCGCGCGTCGGGGTTTCGATGCCCGACGACTGGGCCAGCCCGGTCAGGAATTGCTCGTAGCTCTCGCCCGTGTCGCGCCGGATGATGCTGCGTAACGCCGCATTGGCCTCCAGCGTCGTGGCGTCCACCCGCAAGGTCTTGCCCCGCAAGAGCCCTTCTTTCGCCAGTACCTCCAACACCCATTGAAACACCCGCCGGTGCGTCTCCACCGACATCAGCCGCCGCGTCCGCGACAGACTCGAATGATCCGGCGTCCGTTCCGTCAGCGCGTAGCCCAGGAACGAACGTAACGCCATCGAGTCCGCCACCCGCCATGCGATACCCCGTTCCGAATCGATGCCCTCAAAGTAGCCCACCATCATCGCCTTGAAATACGCCACCGGGGGAATGCTCGGACGGCCAAGGACTTCCGCGTAGTACCGCGCGCATTCAGCCTCGACCATCGCCTCAAAACCATGCTTCGCCAGGAGCCTGTCGAGCTGCTCGTAAAACGGATGGCCCGGTGCACAAGGCAGCGAACTGGTTTCCACCCAGAGTATCTCCTGGTGTTCCTTGTCCATGCGTCCCATCGCTATGCGCGATACCTCCCAACCACACCGAAATAGTATCACAGTGGCAGTTAAATGTCAATACAAATCTTCCCGCCCGCCGGACTTTTACCACGGGCTGCTAGGGGTACTGTTTTATGTCCGTCGAGTGTTACCAAGCACTTACGCATCTTCTCACCAAACGGCCACGGCATCATCTGAACAACAAGAAACAACAAGAAATGCCTATTCTTGCTCTTTGCCCGCACCCTATAGCATTCAGATTCTGTCATAGACATCATTTTGATCTCAACCGCGCAGCCCCGACGTCTACGTTCGTACAAGCGCAACACCATACAGCATTTGGTCAAATCGCACAACTCTCGCGCTCTACGTTCAGCAATGAAGAATGGCAGCGGCTTGCGCGCATGCGGGGTAGGGCGTGGGGTACAGCGGGTACGGCGCGGACGGAGTAGCGACAGGAAGGGCGCGGGCTTTGCGGGAAACCGGTGAACATGTGGGGCGAGACGAGCCGAGGCGGCGGCGGAACCGGGAACCGCACTGGAGACTACGAGGAATTGAAGCGGATCTGGATAGGCCGGGTGCAAAGGTCGTCGTATTGGGCCTGGGAAAGGGTAGCGCTGCGCAAGGCTTCGAGCAGGCGCCGGGCCAAGTTCCAGACGGAGCCGAATCCGCGGGGAAACTGGGCGGCCAAGAGACTGCCCTTTTCCACGAGTTGCATGCGCAGGTGGGCGACCTGCATCAAGAGGTAGTAGATTTTGGCGCCGTGTTCATTCTTGGTGTAGGCATGTTCGAGGTTGTAGCCGCCGTTCTTCTGCACGTTGAATCCTTCGTTTTCGATCTTCCAGCGTAAGCGTCCTCCTTCATTGGCCAAGGCGGCCACGTTTGTTTCGGATACGGCGAAATTGCTCACCCATTTGAACTTGTTGGTTTGGGTCCCGCCGCCGTCGTCGGGCCGGGTGTCGAGGCACTCCAGGACGGACACGTCATGGCGGCGTCCGTCAGAATCGCGGTAGGCGATGTCGTTGACCCAGCGGAACCGCTGTTTGACGGCGCCTTCGGAACCGGTCGTCCAAAGCAGCCGGTTTTGGGGCGTACAGGCGGCAAGCGATTCGAACTCTTCGTTGACGCTGGTCAATTGGTCGTCGGTGAGCGTGATCATGAACTTCCAGCGATACTGCGAACACAACCGAAACACCGGTCCTGTGGCATACAACCCATCCATCACCAACAGCAGGGGCAGCCGGGGGAATCGCGCGTGCAGACGCCGGGCGAGCCGGTAGAAGGCCTTCGTCTCGCAATCCTGCTTGCGCTGCTGCTCGGTGCGCGTCGGGTCGTCGTCGGGGTTCTCGATAAACTCGCTCATCAGCGAGAAGACCAGTCCCGTGGGCGTGACGATCTTGGCTTCCAGGACGGGATGGTAATAGGTGATCTTGCCGCTCTTGTGCTTCTTGGTCAGGCAATGCGGGCAATGCCGGTCGTGATAGACGAGCATCCCCGTCGCGTCCACGGCCACCACGTAGTACTGCTCGAACAACCGGTGCGCGTACAGCACTTTCTTGTCGGCAAGGGTTTCCGTCATGCCGCAGACGAGATCCTGAGCGGCCTCGAACGGCAGGCCGCACAATACCCCGTTCATCGTGTCGCCGTGCGGCACGCTGTCCACGTCGAACACGACCTTGTACAGACCGACCAGAAAGGTCGTGAACAACTGGTGCCGCACTTGGCGGCGCGCCCCGAGTCGGCACGCGAACATGAGCACACCCAGGAACACCAGCGACCCGACGCTGTAATCGACGTCCTCGGGCGACTCCGGCTTGCGCGGATCCGGCAATCCCGCAAACCGGCGCGCGACCGGTCCGAAGAAGTGCGTGAACGTCCTCAGGAAGACCCGGATGATTTCTTCATGCTCTTCCTGCGGGTTCGCAGGAACTGCCGCTGGGCCGCGGCCATGGCGTCGACGAGCTTTCGGAGCTTCTTCCATTCCCCGATCCATTGCGCAACCTCGCGGCGCAATTCGCGGGGCACATGGAGGGTGCGCGTGGTCCGGCCTTCCTTCCAGGTCAACAGGGCCGTCTCGTGGATCGGCCCTTCCCGAGCGCAGCGACAGCGCGGGTTGCCGCACCGGGTGCGGGTGACGGTTAGGCTGGCGGGCAGAAACGGCCCCAGATGCGCCAGGCGCTCCAGGAGCTTCCGGCCCGCCGCGTTCGTGGCGGTCTGTTTGTCCATGACTTGAAGTATATATACTTCCATAACAAAAGTCAACAAAAAAGCGCCTGCGCGAAGAAAATATTTCCCGCCCAGGCGAAAGTGCTACTTACGCAACGGCTTCTACGCGAAGAAAGAACCGTTCTTCACCGCTGCTCTACGTTCCTGTTGACTTTTCTCCCAACAACCAAGCGCTCGCCGGTAGCCACCGAATTGGCGATGGCAATGGCTCGCGCGGCGGGAGCGCGTCAAACGTAAGCAGGATGGGAAGGGCTTCTGGGTATTCGGCAGCTGCGGTTAGAAGCGCACGCACTTCGCGCTCCCACGTACCCGGATCGTCGACTTCCGCACACACTTGAATGAGGTACTGTTCGTTCTGGGGGCCTGCGGTGAAGAAGTCTACCTCGTGGCCTTGGGCAGTCCTCAGGTACCCGGTCTCATATCCACGCCGTTCCAGTTCAAGGAGAACCACTGTTTCAAGCGCACGTCCGAGATTCGGCCGTCCCGTGCGTTCATACAGCGGGATAAGACCCGGGTCAATGGGATAGGCCTTCCGGGGATTCACCATCCGCTGCCTCTCGGAAGCGGTGTGCAACGAGACCGTGCGAATAAGGAACGCGTCTTCCAGATGGGCCAAATACTCGTGCAACGTGTTCTTGCCCACGGGCATGCCTTGTGACTTCAGCGAGTCGTAGAATTTTTGGACGCTGAAAGAGGAGGCAGGATTGCCCAAGAGGTGGCGCTGCATCCAACGCAGCGCAGCCGGATTGGTCACGCCATGCCGCTCGATGACGTCTCGAAGTGTCGATATATCCACGTACGTGCGCAGAAGGGTGGTGCGGTCCCGGGATGGCAGGCCTTGAGTTTCGGGGAAGCCTCCCTCCACAAGATAGTCCCGGAAGTGTTTCTCGATAGTCGATCGCTCGGCCTTTGCCAATCCGTTCCAGGCTGTTTTCGGTTCCGCGCTCCGATGCCGTAGGAACTCCCGGAAACTGAAAGGATGTACGAGCACTTCGATTCCCCTGCCCCGCATGCTCGTTGCCACTTCGCGGCTCAGCAAACGGGCCGAGGAGCCTGAAAGGAACAGGTCGGTCTGTTCCGTATCCATGAGGCGTCTTGTAAACTTCTCCCAGCCGGGCGCAACCTGGATTTCATCCAGGAATAACGTCACTGGTTTTCGGTCCCGCCGCTCCGGGTGAAGCGTGAAGTACTCTTCGATTATCCACTGCAAGTCACTCGTCTTCACATCTCCGAGGCGCTCATCTTCGAAGCTAAAGTACAGAAGTGCCTCGCGAGGCATCCCGGCAGCCAGCCGCTCGGAAAGGCATTGCCAGAGAAACGTCGTCTTGCCGCTGCGGCGCATCCCGATCACTACCCGCGCCTTACCTTTGATACTGGGTAGGTGTACGTCTCTCGGTGTGTAGGGGGGAATGGACGCCGCCAAGGCATCAGCGACCTTTTGCCGAATAACAGACCTTATTTGTCCTTCGTCAAGGGCCATACAAAACTTGATTTCTCCTCTAAACAGAGATAATACCCTGCACCGAAACGTATGTCAAGGTGCTGGCGTTGTGTCTCGCGAATATTCGAATGCGGGTGAATGGCACATGCTCGCTCTCTGCGGATAAAGGCTTTGGTTGGTCCAGCTCACCAGTCAATCCTCATCCCTCCGCTGTTCCGTGCACAGGTCGTCCATCCACCCCTCATCAAGCGACGGTAACGAATCAGAATACGGAACCTGTCGGGGTGGGCCCATGTCGTACAACGGGCATGACCTTGGGCCGTAACAGAAGGTATCTTTTCTGTAGCGCTTCACTTTGCCGAACTTGTATTCGATCTCGACGGCTGACTTGTTGGCCCACATGCAGGTGAAGCACTGATTCCGCCAAAGCTTCGGATCGAGCATGCGCGCTCCGCGGCGCTGAAATACCTCGGTGGGTGGCAATAGCCTGGTGAAAGGCGGGTCGGCAGAATCAGTCTGCTCGTCCGCACGGGTCAGAGCTTCAAATCCGCCGGCACGGTAGTAGTCGGCGATGTCATGTTTGGCTTTGATACAGGGCCAAGCGCTGCCCTTGAACACGTCGCCAATACGGAACTGCAACTTCGTGTGTTGGATGTCGCTGACGGCCACAATGAAGCATCCCTCCCGCCCATCCGCATCGCCTTTCACAAACAGATTAAATCCGAGATGATGGTGGGTGCGATTGTCCAGCTTGTAGCGCCAAACCCATACCCGGCACTGGACGGATTCAATCTGGCCCTGCCAGCGGACGCGGGAGATAGGCTGCTCTGACGGGTCAGTATTCACGCGGCCTCGCTCCATTCATAACGGTGGTGAAGTCCGCCTACGCGAGGCTGCTCAAGCAACCTGGACGATGGCGAGGCCCGGTTCGTGGTCGGACGTGCCGCGGGCGTTTCCTTTTCAAGAGCCAGGCGCGTTCGGTCTTCGTGATAGTACGCGAAATAGGACCGAAGGATTCTGCGCTGATGGTTCTCGCTGAAGACAATGACATGATCTAAACATTCGCACTAAACATTCGCGCCGAATACTCCCGTGGAGTCGTTCGATGTACGGATTGTGCCAGGGACTTTGGTAGGCTGTCAGCACTTCTTTGATGCCCATGTTCTTGACGCGTTGCCGAAACCAGTCTCCGTAGATACTGTCTCGATCCCGAAGCAGGTATCTTGGTGCCGCGTCCCACGGGAATGCCTCGACAATCTGTTGCGCCGTCCATTCAGCCGTGGGGTGCGCCGTTACGTTGAAGTGGACGACGTAACGGCGGGCGTGACTCAGAATGATGAACACGAACAGCGGCTGGAATCGAATAGTCGGCACGACGAGGAAGTCCACACCAACCATGTCCAGCATGTGATTCTTGATGAAGGTTCGGCAGGTCTGAGAGGGCGGTCTCCTTCTATGGCGCCGCAGCAGTCCTGACACGCTCCGCTCGGAAACAACGATGCCCAGCTTGAGCAATTCGCCGTGAATCTTCGGCGCGCCCCACAACGGATTTGCATCAGCCATCTTGAGAATCAGTGCCCTCGCATCGGCATCGATCTCAGGCCTTCCGCGCTTGCCGGTCTGGGACTTCCGAAGCCAGTAACGCTTGAAAGCCGTCTTATGCCACCGTATGACGGTTTCCGGCTGCACGATCAGAAGGGCGTCTCGCCATCCGGACCAGATACGGGATAGTAACACCCAGAACAGCCAGTCCCGTTCTTTCAACTTCGGGCAACGCTGGTTCCTCTTGAGCACGATGAGTCGCTGACGAAGCGCAAGATTCTCAGCCGTTAAATGAGCGATGACGTTGAGCTTTCGAGAAAGCCATCCACAGTACTTTTCGATGATTCTGAGCATCATTGAAGCCTACACAACTGAGACTGTAAGTTCAATGACAGCAACGCGTACGAATAAATGCGAACGACACCGCACAAAACTCGCGGCACTCACCCTCGAACTGCGCAAGCGCCTCCACCGACCCATTGCAGAGACGGGTCAATGGCTGCGCGCGGTGCTGACGGGACACTACCGCTACTACGCGATACTTGTCTTTTCCAAAGATGCCCACATTCCCAACATAGATCACGTTGGGAACGCCCTCTTTGTTGATCGTCGCCAGAACGGCCGGTCCGTTACGGTCTTCCCATGCATCGCGGATGACTTGAGGCAAAATAGCCATCCGTTGTAATCCTTCTTCGTTATTGCCACGCTTCGCTTAAGGCAATCCGTTTCCTCGCCCAACCGAAGCAAATTCCCATGCTATTTCTTGTATCGCCGCTGGAACTCTTCCATTCGTTGCTGTCTTGTCTTGACTTCTTCGGCATCCATCTTGTTCAGAAACCACTTGTGCGCATTCTGGTTCAACGTTTCGTCGATCTTCTTCTGCAACGCCTCGGCGGCCTCGACCTTCTTCGGGTCCTTCGACGCAAGAGCATCCTTTGCCAATTCCTGGAGCTGTGGAATCAATTCAGTATAGAAGCACTTGGCCACCTCGTAAGTCCCGTGCCAATGCGTGTAGTCCGGCCCCATCATCGAAGCGCCATGGCGGGCACGGCGTCCCTCGTGATGCCATAATTCGAACCACGTCCAGTCCAATTTGTTGGCAAACTCGGCAGGTTGCAGGAGGGGCTTGGCCGCAGCCATGAGGGCCTGCCCGGGCAGTGCGAATTTGTCAGTGTATTGTTGGATAAGACCGTCATACTGCTTGTAGAAGTTGCGTACATACGCGGCATTGTGGCAGTTGGCACAAACATCCGTCATATTCTCGCGGCGCTCTTCCCAGGCAATCTCCTTGCCGGCAAGTCCCATCTTGGCGTCCGACAACTCGGGCCGGATTGAAACCGCAGGCCGGTTGTTCCAACTGATGCGCAACCCCACGTCGTGGGTGACGGGTTGTTTCCTCGTAGCGCTCATGTGGCAGGTTGAGCAGGTGGGAGCCGCATCGTAATCCTCTCCGACAACCCACTTCGGGTTATCCAATTTCATCTTGTCCAGATTTGCCCGGAATGCAATCCCGTGCTTGGACTCGTTGTAGATCTCGATCTGCGGATGATCCGGCCCCATGTGACACTTGCCGCAGTTCTCGGGATTTCGCGCCTGAGCTGCCGAGAATGCATGGCGCGAATGACAAGCCGTGCACGAACCTTCCGAACCATCGGGATTGATGCGGCCGATACCCGTGTTGGGCCATGTTGCCGGGTCGAGCCCGTCCTCTGGCAGCACCTTGACCTCCGCCCCGTGACACTGCCAGCAGCCGCTCACCGCGGCAGCCGATACCCCTTCTGGGAACATGGGGGTCACAAGACCCCGATCGCCCTCAACCACTTCAGCCAGTACATTATCCAGCGATCTCAAAATACGTCCCGCTTTGGCATGATGCGATTCCTGAAATTCGCGGGCTTCCTTGGCATGGCACCGGCTGCAATCCTTCGGACTCACAATCACGGAAATGATAGCATCCATATGCTCGAACGTATCCGGTTCGCCTTTTCCGGCCTGGTGGCACTCATAACACCCGACATTGGCCCGAAAGTGCTTGCTGGAACCCCATTGTTCGCAGATGCCCGGGGTTTCCTGCTTATGACAGGCGATGCAGGCCGCGGATTCCGGCGACAATTCGGTCAAGCGCTGAGCGGAAACCATGACCGCAGGGATACAGACCAAAACCATTACGACGCAAGCCATCTTTGTTGTAGACATTAGGGCCTCCTCTCCAACCACAGGAATTCATCGCAACATCATAAATCCGGTTCCTCGCAAGAATCTGTGCACTGAGTAGTTGGACAAGCATGTGCTAACGCG
>CAYOCT010000077.1:0-28976 GCA_964402555.1 uncultured Nitrospiraceae bacterium
AGAGGCAAAGCGCCCGCGTTTCACAATTTCTTCACAAGCTCTGAGCGAAGCGAAGGATCTCGCTATGCGTATAGGCCTCTTATGCTTATGAGATCCTTCGCTGCGCTCAGGATGACAGGCAATTCGTAGTCAAGAGGCAAAGCACCCGCGTTTCACAATTTCTTCGCACGCTCTGAGGCGGAGCCGCAACCAAAGAAATGGAACGAGAGGAGAGTCTAACGTGCAGACCATTTCTTCGAGAAGTGGATGGAAGACGACCGGAAGTAGTACGGGGCAAGCTCTTGCCGCATATACACCGCACTTCCATCGCCATCGTCCCCGATTTCTCCGTATCTCCTTCTGCTGATGTGCGTAATGGCAAGACTCCTACCCGGACGCGAAATGAGGTGTTCAGTCCCTTGGAATGTCTCACCAGAGAGTGTTCCGCGGGGGCGCCACTCGAAGAATACGAAATCAACGCATCCGAATTTCGTTAGATGATGATTGCCGTCACCAATCGAAGCGGCCGCGTTTCGCCATCCCTCTTCCCACGCATTCGCGTCTATTGGCGTGCATTCGCGGTTCGTCAAGCGTCTTCGTCTTTGTCCATCACTACGAATTCGACGCGGCGGTTCTTGGCGCGGTCTTCGGGAGTGTCGTTGGGCGCCACGGGCCGGAACTCGCCGTAGCCGCTGGCGGAGAGACGCTCGGGAGCGAACCCGAGATTGTCGATCATGTAGCGGATGACGCTCGAGGCGCGCGCCGTGGACAGTTCCCAATTCGAGTGGAATTGGGAATTGTGGATCGGGACGTTGTCCGTGTGCCCTTCGACACGCACCGGTTTGTCTGCCTTGAGGAGAATCCCGGCGATCTTATCGATAAGTTCTTTAGCCTGAGGGGTCAGCTCGGCGTTGCCCGGTCCGAACAACAGCGATTCCGACAGCCGCAGCATCAACCGTGTGCCGCCGGGATTCGACGATACCGTGACCGTCGATTCCAGACCTTCGATCCGTATCAGTTCGCGGAACTGATCGCCGAGTTTCTCGATCGAAGTCTTCTGGACGCCCGTGTCCGGAGGAGGCGTTGGCGGCGGCTTGGGATTCTCGCGGTTGGACGTGGTCGGTTCAGTGCCTCGATGCCCGCCGGAGCCTGGAATCGGAATTTGGGCAGGGTGTCCTGAGGTCGGGAAGACCGAGGTGAGGCTAACCGCCATGGACTTGAACTTGTTGGTGTCGATGCGTGAGAGGGCGTACATGATCATGAAGAAGGCCATCAGCAGCGTGATGAGATCGGCGTACGTGAGCAGCCACCGCTCCTCGTTCTCATGCTCTTCCGCGTGCTTCTTCCGTTGTGCCACGTCCGGCTCCCACGAGCGCTACCGCGCCCATCCGGGTCTATTTCTTGCCCGCCGCGGGTTGCTGGCCCGCGCGCAACATATCCCACTTGCCTTCGTCGACCAGGGACAACAGCTTCTCTTGCACCATGCGGGGATTGTCGCCCGATTGGATTGAGATGAGTCCCTCGATGATCATCAGCCCCATCTGGGTTTCCTCTTTTGCGTAGAACGCGAGCTTCTTGCCCAGCGGAAGGAAGATGACGTTTGCCGAGAAGATACCGTACAGGGTTGCGAGGAAGGCCGTTGCGATGAGCGGCCCGAGTTCGTCGGGGTTCTCGAGGCTGCCGAGCACGTTCACGAGCCCCATGACCGTCCCGATGATGCCCATCGTCGGCGCGAATCCGCCCGCGGCCGCGAGGATGCTTGCCTGGCTCTTGAACTTCTCTTCCATCGTGGCCAGTTCACCCGTCAACAGCTCCTTGAGAAGGTTCGGCTCCGTCCCGTCGACGACGAGGCGAACGCCGCGTTTGAGCAAGACGCTGTCGATGTCGATCGGGTGATGTTCGAGGACCAGGAGGCCGTCGCGGCGCGCCAGCGTGGCCAGTTCGCCAAACGTCTCGAAGATCTGCTCGATCGTATAGCCGCGCTTGACGAATGCATACTTGATCGTCGAGAAGAGCGACACCACTTCTTCCATCGTGAAACACGTGCACGTCGCCCCGAGCGTGCCACCGGTGATGATCAATGCGGCCGGAAAGTTCACCAAGGCGAGCGGACTCGTACCTTCCCACATGGCCGACACGAGAATCGCAATGATTGCCCCCACGATTCCGATGATACTTATAGGGTCCATTCAACGCATCCCCACTGGTCAACAGTCCACTGGGCGCCGCTTGCTGCACGAGCGTTCTCTGAGGCCACGCTCCCGCGGCGCGCCGTAAGCGCGCACGTATCCAATCAGGTCACGGACCGATGGCCGGCCCGTTGCGGACCCGATTCTACTCCGGCCTGTCACGCAGACACAAGTCCCAGAATCAGGCTCTTCCCGAGTGCCACCGCCGCCTCCAGCGATCCTCGATACCCGCGCGCCACGCCTCCGCGGCGGCGCGCAATTCGGCCGTTACATCCGGGTGGCGATCCTTCAGGTTGGCCTTCTCGCCCATGTCTTGCGTGAGATCGGCAAGATGGACCTCGTCTTCGGGCGGCGCGCCTTCGACGAGGCGTCCGTTGAGCACGAGTTTCCACGGCCCGCGGCGGATCGCGGTTTGTCCGTCCATTTCCCAGAACACGTCGCCATGCGGACTCGGCGCCTTTTCGGAGACCGTCGGCGCCAGGTCGAGTCCGTCCAGTTCGTACGCGGCGGGATCGCCCCCGGCCGCTTTGAGGAATGTGGGGAAGATATCCATGGCCACGCCGACCTCGTCGAGCACCTGGCCCGCGGGGATGCGCGCGGGCCACGACATCAAGCCCGGCACGCGGATGCCGCCGTCGTAGAGGCTGAACTTGTGGCCTTTGAGTTTGCCCGCGGTTCCGCCGTAGTACGGGTCGCGCGTGCCGTCGAGCCAGTTCCGCGTCTCGCGCGAAGGGCCGTTGTCGCTCATAAAGAACACGCACGTGTTCTCGCGCAGACCGTGGCGTTCGAGTTCGGCCATGATCGCGCCGACGCCGTCGTCGACCGCGCTCAGCATGGCCGCCATGATCCGGCGGTCCCACGGCAGCTCGGGGAAGCGGTCGAGATACTTCTGCGGCGCGTGCATGGGGTAATGCGGCGCGTTGAACGGCACATATAGGAAGAAGGGGCGATCGTCCTGCGCCGCGCGCCGGACGAAATCGACGGCGTGTTCCGCGATGAGTTCCGTGAAGTAGCGGCCGTTCTCGTAGACTTCCTCGCCGTTGCTCCAGAGGTCGTGTACGGGATCTTCCCTGCCGTTCGCCATGCCCCAATAGAAGATATGCGAGTAGTAGTCGATACATCCCGCCATGAACCCGAACCATTCGTCGAAGCCATGATGCTGCGGCCGGCATTCCTCGGCAAGCCCCAAATGCCATTTGCCGAACATCGCCGTCCGATAGCCCAGCGGCTTCAATGCTTCGGCGATTGTCGGCGTCTCAGGCGGCAAGCCCGTTGCCGTGCGATGTCCGGCGAGAATGGAGCGGACGCCCGCATTACCGGGATAGCGGCCCGTCAGCAGCGCCGCGCGCGACGGCGAACATACCGGCGAGTTCGAATACCAGTTCGTGAACCGGACCCCGCTCGCCGCGACCGCATCGAGATGCGGTGTGCGCACGTGATCCGACCCCATGCAGGACAGGTCGCCGTAGCCTTGGTCGTCGGTCAGAAAGATAATGAAATTCGGTTGAGCCATGGGTCGATCCTTTGTGGCCGGGCTTGGGGATTCGGGACGCGTCGCGCACGCCGCCACGCTCATCGTAAGCGCGCCCGCGCCGACGTCTCGGAGAAATTCTCGTCTTGACCTGTCGCGTAACATGAGAGCGCCATCCCCGCCGTATTTGTTGTGCGGCTCATGAAATCCGGCCGCCAGTGCGATTGTAGCGCGTGCGTGGCAGGGAAGCGCAAGTCCCGGCGCGGCGTCTATGGCTTTGCCGCGGTGACCTCGATACTGTGCCGCAAGACCGCGGTCTTGCCCGGGTCGAGCGGGATGGGCTTCGCCCACAACTCAACTTCGAGTTCGTTAAGGTAATCCGGATAGGCGTAGAGCCACGTGAAATCCATGGCGTCGTTGTCGAAAGTCTGGGTGACGCGAAGGCCCTTCGTGCCGGTAAACGTCCACGTTCCGTTGGGCGCGGCGCGGTCCATGTAGTGCTCGCCCTCGCGCAGCCCCGCAATGATCGGCGGCATATCTCTCTCGATCTTCTCTCCCGAGCGGCTCGTGAATTGAACGCGCGTCTTCGCAAGCTCGCCGAGATCGAGCTCGAGATGGCTGCGCATACGCGCCTCCTGCGGCTTGTCCGTCGTGTTGGTCATGGCCGTGGCGATCGTCAGCACAGGCCGGTCGGGATCGAGCGTGAAGGTGCGCTCGAACTCCATGCCCGTGGTGGCCTTCGTGGTGAGTGTGAGCGACGAGTCGGTCTTCGCCTTGATCTGGTATTGGCCGAAGTTCGCAGACAAATCGAGATCGTAGATGCCGTTCAACCGTGTTTCTTCGCCGCCTTCGAATGGGAAAAACAGGCTGCGCGCGACGTTCCAAGCGGTAGCGCATTGGCCCGAGGCGCGGTCGGTCATGCGCAACGCGCGCCCGCCCAGGAACGGCACGACGTCGACGCTCAGCGCGGCATTGGCGATCGTGATAACGGGCAACGGCGTCTGGAATGCGTAGCAGAACATCATCAACTGGCTCGGGTCGCCGCTACGTTCGCGCAGCGTTTGGAATCCGTGCTTCTTCATCCGCGCTATCATCTCCTGCGCCTCGGCCGCGGTGGCGAAGCCGCCCGGGAAACGAAGTTGTCCGTTTTCGACAGCGCATCCGCTGCGCGGGAACAGGCGCGCGTACGTAAGCGGCATGCGCGCCACCCGCACGCGTTCGAGGAGTTCCGCGTCGTCCTTCACGGCCGCTTCGGCACGGTCGAATAACGCGAGGCTGTGCTGCATGATGTCATCGGTCAGATAGCCCTGCGCAGGATTCGTGTAGAGGTGCATGTGGATGTTGTCGTCGGCGACCTTCTTCTGCAGCAGGCGGATGTAGTCGTAGATGGGGCCGGCTGCGGCCGCGTAATAACCATCGAGGAAATCCCGCATGATCGCGTCCGCGTCACGATTGGGATCCCAAAGCAGCTTCATGCCGTAATACGGACGGAGCAGGCTGAACTCGCCTCCCCCTCCGCCATGCCCCATGGCTTGAAGAAAGATGCCTTCGACGCCGACAGACTTGTAGAACTTCAGGTCGCTCGCCAGCGCGTCGAAGTTCGGAAACGGGTTGTAGTAATGGGCAAAGTCCACGATGTAATGCCAGATGTACAGGTGCGAGCAGATCTTCGACCAAGCGAGCGCGCGGCGCTTGTAATCGGCGTTCAGCGGGCAGGTCTCGATCGAGTGGCTGTCGCACGACGGGAACATGTGGCACAGCCATACGGCCACGTTCGGGTGCATCGTGAGGCCGGCCGGCGGCTCTTCGGTGTACATGTACGCGAGCGTGCCGACGAGCTTGTCGGGATACACCTTCGACGTGCGTTCGGCGAGTTGGTTGACGAACCAGAATTGCGTGCCGCCCATGCTCTTGTACTTCTCGTTGATTTCCTGGCAGCGTGGGCATTGGCAATAGTTGTACCAGTCCATCTGCGAGAAGTTGTGCTGGCGGACGCCCGGTTGCTCCGCCATCCGTTTCAACATTCGCTCCGTGACAATATCCAGTACTTCGGGATTCGTCAGGCACAACTGGGTTTCCTCGCGCCGCCGGATGCCGCCGATTTCGGAAAAGTACTCGGGATGCGAATCGAAGAACTCGCTGGGATTCACGTATCTGAAGTAGGAATGGCACGTGCCGTCGAAGGCATACTGGATTCCCTGCGGATTGTCCGCTCCGCCCCCGCCGGCGTTGTCGCGCTGGTGCGCGCGAAAGTCGGCGTCGCCGCCCGGCCATTCATAGCTTGTGGTATGCCACGCGAACGCGGGACGGACCGTCTTGTCGATTTGAGGCAGCGCCAGTTCCTTGATTTTCGGAGTCTTGGTCACGCCCGGCGCGTACCAACGCACGCCCAGGCAGGTTTCGAGGAAATCGTATGCGCCGTAGAGCGTGCCTGCGGCGGGCGTCCCCGCGATCACCAGGTTCGGCGCCACGGTCCGCATCGTGTAGCCCTGCTCGCCGAGTTCCTCCGGTTTGGGATCGACGCCGAGTTTGCGAGCCAGCGATCCGCACCCCAGCACGATAGCCGCGACGCCGTCCTCGGCCTGCTCGACGATGGGCAACTCGACGCCCGTACAGGCTTTGAAATGGGTCTGGATGTCCTCGGCCGCGTGGCGCTCGGATGCGCTCGCCGTGGGCGCGACTACGATGCGATACGCGCTCTTCCCGTCTTTAACGAGGCACGCGGGTTCCTGGGAATAGGCCAACGTAGCGAACAGTAGAATCACGATTGCGATGCAACGATACCGGGTACCCAACATGACGCTCCTCCAGAAAGCGTAGCCGCCGCTTCGTTGTTCGGGCCTTTCGTTTCGTATCCGCTATTCCATTCGGAGTAAATAGAAGGTCTCCGACGGATACTCTATAGACTCGCTGGAGGCGTGTAATGTTTCGGCGAGTTCGTCGGCGAACTGGCCGTAATGCCGGGCCATGCCTTTCTCGCGGCCGCCGAGGCTTTTCGTCGGAAACGACAGAACGGCGAACCGCGCGCGGACCGCGCGCAGCACGCGCAACGTCGCGCCGGGCTCCTGTTGTTCGAGGCATGGCGCGGTCTTTAGCAGGAGCACGAGGTCCGCTTCGACGGTCAAGGGCGAGGCCAGCAGGTCGCGGCAGCGCACCGTAGCGACGCAGTTTGCGCGCTCGAAGAAGGCGTTGGCCTGCTCGACGAGCCGCGTATCGATATCCCAGCCTTCGTAGCGCGTATCCTGGTGCGGACGAAGCCACGGCCATGCGAACGGCATCAGGCCGCAGGCAAGATCGAGGACGGAATGCACGGGTCCGGTTTTCGCAAAGATACTCGTGAACGCATCCTCGGTAAACGGCAACCGTTCGCGGGTCGAGGCGTGCATAGGCAACAGCGAGTCGCTTCCCCTGCGAATCGCCGCAGCATCCGGCGCCGCCGGTAGCGCTTCGATGGCGCGCGCCATCGAGGCGAAATCCATGCGGTCGAAATATGCTCCGTAGATCTGATGGAGCTTGCGCTTCGCTGCCTTGAGCGCTTCTCTTGGCGAGTCGTGCCGCTCCTGGGACCATGCCGCGATGCGCGCGAGCGTGTCTACGCATACGTGGCGGTATTTCGGCGCGCGCCGGAGTTGGTCCGCGAGCGACGGCTCGGTCATGCGCGTTCCGCCGCGCCGGTCCGCAGCCGCTCCATGAACCGCGCATAGAATCGCAGGTTGTGGATCGTCGCGAGCCGGGGTCCGGTCGGATCGTCGATGGTAAAGAGATGGTGCAGGTAGCCGCGCGAGTACCGGCTGCAACAGGCGCAGTCGCATCCCGCATCCACGGGCCTGCCGTCCCTCGCATGCTTGTCGTCTTGCAGATACACGTAGTCGTAGCATTCCTCGGCGGCGAGGTCCATGCGCTCCCAGCCTTCGCGGAAGGCATACAGTCGTTGCCGCCGCGCGTCGCGCGTGGGCAGGACGCAATCGAACATGGCGTAGCCGAGCGCATGCGCCCGCGCGATGTTGCCCGGTTTGCCGATCCCGAGCGCGTGCTTGGGGAACGAAGCCGGAATCAGTTCGGCAACGTGCCCTACCATGTCCACCAGCGCGCCGGTGTCATCGATGGGCCAGCCGCCGTATCCATAGCCGTCGAACCCGATCTCGAGCAGCCGTTCCGCGCATTCTTTGCGCAAGTCCGCGCGCGCGCCGCCTTGCACGATCGCAAACAACAGCGGACGCGCGGCGTCTGCGTCCCGCCGTTCCATACGCCGATCGAATTCGGCCCGGCATCGCTTCGCCCACGCCACGGTGTAGTCGACGCTTTCGCGCTGGACGCGGTCGTCGGCCTCGGGATGCGTGCACAGATCAAGGCAGAACATGATGTCGGTGCCGAGTTGAAATTGGCGCTCGATGCACTTCTCGGGAGTCAGCGTCTTCTTATCCTGCGTGGGATCGAAACGATAGGTGAAACCGTCCTTCGATATGCTGCCGAGCTTGCGTGAGCTGTTGACCAGCGAAAAGGCCTGAAAGCCTCCCGAGTCCGAGGCAAGCGGGCCGTCCCATCCCATGAACGCGTGGACACCGCCGATGGCTTTGACGACGGACACGCCGGGATGCGCGGAGAGATGCAGCACGTTGACCATGATGGCCTGGACGCCGCATCCGCGCGCGTCCTGTGCATCGATGGTCTTGACGACGGCCTGCGTGGCGTCGGGCAGGAACGCGGGGAAGCGTAGCGGGCCGTGACGGGTGTCGAGCGAGGTCATGGCTCGGATTCGTCCTCGTCGTCGTTCGCGAACTTCGGGTTGTTCCCGGCGATGACCACAGTAATTTCGCCCTTGGGCGTGACGTCCGCGAACTTCGGAACCAGTTCGTCGAGATATCCGCGATGCACTTCTTCGAACATCTTCGTCAGTTCGATGCAGACCGCCGCCAGGCGATTGCCGAGGACTTCGCGCGCGTCGGCCAGCAGCTTGCCAATGCGATACGGCGACTCGAACACGACGAGGGTGTGCGGCAGGTCGCGCTCCATTTCGAGAAACCGCTTGCGCGGGCCGGGCTTGCGCGGCGGGAACCCTTTGAAGGTGTAGCTCGACGTCGACAGGCCCGAGGCGACCAGGGCTACCGTCACCGCGCTTGCGCCCGGGATGACCTCGACGCGATAGCCTTGTTCGCGGCATGCGGCAATGATGCGATACCCCGGATCGCTGATGCCGGGATAGCCGCCGTCGGTGCACAACGCAACCGAGACCCCCGATTCGAGCAAGCCCAGAATCCGCTTGCCCGCGCCGGTTTCGTTGTGTTCCTGGTAGGAGAAGATCGTCTTGGGGCTGGCGATGCCGTGGCGCTCGAAGATCTTCCGCGTGAACCGCGTGTCCTCGCACGCGAGCGCGCCGGCCTCGCCCAGCACGCGGATGGCACGCAAGCTGATGTCTTCGAGGTTTCCGATCGGCGTCGCGACGACGTACAGCGCCGGCGTAGGCGGTTCGCCTGGACCGTCGAGGGGCGACGCCACTACACGATCTCCGGTTTGAAAATCGCGGTTCCGGTGTTCGCGTACACCAGTTCGAGGCGCTGATACATGGCCTCGTCCTCATATGTGCCGATGACCGCGCCTCCCGAGCCCGCGAACTTGCAGTGCGCTCCAGTGGACCGCGCCCGCATGACCATCTCGACGTTGTTTGGATCGATCTGATAGATCGAGCGGCGCCGGTCGAAGTTCTTGTCCAGCCACGGGCCGATCTCTTCCCCTCGTCCGGTCGCGATCAAGTCGCGCGCCTCCTGCGCGTACGAAGCGAAATCGTGCATCGCCTGGACAACTTCCGGATCGCCCTGGTTCCAACGTTCGCGTATGTTGTTGTGAAAGACCTCGGAACCCTCGGAGAGGTCCGTCCGGTACGCGATGAAAAGGTTCGGGAGCATCGCCGGATTGAGCTCCTCGTACTCGCCGTAGCCGCGCGATTCCATGAGCGCGCGGTCGAAGTTCATGAACACGCAGCCTTCGTACACCTGAATCACGCGGTCCTGCAAACCCGCCGAGATGCCGAGTTCCTGATTCTCGACCGCGAGCGCGATGTTCGGGCGAATCTCGCGCGGGATGTCGACCTCGTAGAACTCCATGAGCGCGCGCAACGTAGCCGTAACCAGCGCGCTCGATCCCGCCAGACCTACGCGCAACGGAATGGTCGAGCGATATCGGATCGAGAAATTGCGGTTGGGCAGCGAGATCTTGTGCGATTCGCAATAATCGAGGAACATGCGGATCGACGCTTTCATTAAACGAATGCCGCCGTAGTAGCCCTGCGACCGGACGTCTTCGCGCAGATCCCGCATCGATGCGTACTTGAACCGGTCCTGGAAACTCGGGACGATCTCGAGTTCCGGCGATTCGTACATCGTCACCTTCGCCGCGAAATTGCGGAACGCGACGCTGACCGTCTTGCCGAAATACCCGTCCGACGGATTGCCAATCAGCCCCGCCCGGGCATACGCTGTCGCTTCACAAATCATCAGATAAGTCCTCGATTGAACGCGGCGCTTCAGGGCGCGCCGGGATCGTTCTCAAGCTGCAAGCTTATGGGTGATATTAGATACGTAAAGACACTGATTCGTCAAACTGACGCATTCATAATTTGTTTTCGCGCGCGTCTCGACTCTCTTCTCGTCCAGTTCAAGGTTATTTCGATCCTGCCTGTCCGCGACGCCGCTCGAGTTCGGCGCGGATACGCGCGAGGGTTTCGCGCGCGCCCGCGTTGCGGGGATTGAGTTCGACGGCGCGGGCGTACGCTTGGGCGGCCTCTTCGAGGCGGTCCTGAGCCGCGAGAGCGTACCCGAGGCCGGCTTGCGCGTCGGCATGCGCTGGCTGGAGTTCGATGGCTTTGGCAAAATGAACCTGGGCTTCGCCATAACGTTTCAACTGCACGAGCACATTTCCCAGATTGATCTGCGCGTCGACGTTGTTCGGGTCGAGTTCAAGGCTCTTAGCGAAATAGATCTCCGCCTGGTCGAGTTTGCCAAGCATGGCCATCGCGTTGCCCATGTTGACGATCGTGTCGAGATGGTCCGGTTCACTTTCGAGCGCGTGCGCGTAACACTCGGCGGCTTCGGCGAAGTTCTTCCGATCGGCCAGGGTGTTGCCGAGTTTGAAGTACGCGTCCGCGTAGCGTGGGTTCAGCCGGACACTCTCCCGGTAATGCCGTAACGCGGTGTCCGGATCGCCTTCCTTCTTGTACGCATCTGCGCAGAGCATCTGAAGGTACGGACTGTCTTCGCCGAACCGAAGCGCATTTTGGAACAAGCGTCTCGAACTCGACCAATCGCTCAAGCGGAGAGCCGTAGCCACGGTAATCAGGACAAGCATGGCAACCGCTAGAATCGCGAAGGCCCGCCGGACCTTTTCTGCGCGCTCCTTGCTCCTGCGGGAGCCGATCCACTCCGCGGCGTCGGTCATACCCCATGCAACCATGACGAACAGGCCGATCGCAGGCACGTACATGTACCGGTCGGCCATGGCTTGCAGGCCGACTTGAACGAGTCCTATGACCGGCACGAGCGTGCCCACAAACCACAGCCAACCTACGAGCAGATAGGGCCGGCGTCTGCGAAGTAAGAAGACGCCCAGCGTGATGGCGGCCATCAGTACCAAGGCCGCGGCGGCGTATCCCATGGGCCAGCCGTGCTGCGGCGTAGGGTAAAAGATCGAAAGCCGGATGGGGCAGATCGCCTTGCCAAGATACCGCGCGTAGGAAATCAGCGCGTTCGCGAAACGCGCGTCGAGCGGCACTTTGTCGAGCGGCTGCACCGCGCCGCCGTGCGCTTGCACGAGAAAGGTCGCCACGCTCGATGCCAGAGCCAGCGCGAAGAGTGGGATCTTTTCGGCTGCGAGACGCGCCGCTTGCCGTACCGCAGATTCGCCTGGCTTGGGCGCGAAGCGTCCAAGCGGCCAGTAATCGAGCAGCAACAGCGCACACGGCAGCGTAACTAGCATAGGTTTCGCGAGCAGGCCAACGGCGAACGGGATCAGGACCAGAAGATACGTCTTCCATCCGGGCCGGCGTGCATAGGCGGCGTAGCCCGCCATGGCCAGCACCCAGAAGAACGTGCTAAGCACGTCCTTGCGCTCCGCAATCCACGCGACCGACTCGATATGCAGTGGGTGCAACGCGAACAGCGCCGCGACCCACGCGCTACGCCACGTCGCCCGAGTCATCCGGTCGAGCACGAGGAACAGGCCTACGGCATTGAAGATGTGAAACACCACGTTCACTACGTGATGCGGTCCCGGACGAAGTCCGAACAGCGAGACGTCGAGCAGGTGCGACAGCCACGACAGCGGGTGCCAGTTCGACACGATGGTCGACGTGAACGCCCATGCGACATTTGCCCCCGTCAGCCCCTGCATCACGTGCGCGTTCTGAAAGACGTAGCCCTCATCGTCGAGCACGATGAAGCCGTAGTTGCGGACCGGGGCGTAGACTGCGGCGGTGCATACGGCCAGCGCAATACAGACCCACACGCGCGGATACGATGTGAATACCTTGGCCACAGCACGGATTCCCAAGCACGTCTCGATGCCGCCTTGCGCTTGGCCTGCCTGTGGGCGACATCACATGCGGGAATCATACAACAGATTATGGACGCGGAGCATAAGGCCAGAGGTGAAACAGAACGAGCGCCTCTGCTAGGCTACGGACATGACGGCCAAACAATTCTACGACTGGCAGACCTCCGGCGGTACGGATGACGTCATGCGGCTGGTCGACTGTCTCGAACGAGCTGACGTGGCGTGGTGCGCTATCGGCGGCGTGGCGGTCAACCACTGGGCCGAGCATCCCATGGTGACTCAGGACCTCGACATTGTAGTTGCCTCGAGCGATGTCGAACGCGCCGTGGCCTTGCTTTGCGGTGCCGGGTTCCGGGCCGAACGATTCGAGTGGTCCGTCAATCTTGCCGGGACGTCCGCCGTGAGCGTCCAAATCAGCACCGAGGAGTGTTATCGCGATTTTCCGTCGCGAGCCGTCCCAGCCGACGTGCACGGTATTCTCCTACGCGTCGCTTCGCTGGAAGACACGTTGCAGGGTAAGCTTAGAGCTTATGCGGACTCCGCCCGCAGGCAGAGCAAGCGAATCAAAGATCTCGCCGATATCGTGCGCCTCGTGGAGGCGCATCCCCATCTGTGGGACCTGCTCGACGGCGATCTCAAAGGAAAGGTCGAACGTCCCTCCGTCGCGTAACGCATCGAACGGCACCCCTCGCGTTCAATGAAGACAACACCTGCTCGTAATAATACACAATCACGTAATATACATGTAATACTATTCATGCCAGATCAAATCGAGAGCGTGTCATTGCGAGCGTAGCGAAGCAATCTCTCCCACACGTAATCGATGCGCCAGACGAGGGTTAGATTGCTTCGCTACGCTCGCAATGACACGTGAGTCTGAGGACAGGATGCAGCAAATCGGGATTGTTGCGCTATTGCGCCGACTTTTGCGCCGCGCCGAGGGCGGCCTCGATTTGGCCGAGTTGCTCGCGGGCGCGCGCGTTCTTGGGATCGATCTGCAGGAGTTGCCTCAACGCCTGCGACGCCTCTTCGAGCTTCTTCTGTTTCAAGAGCGCAAAGGCCAAGCTGGCGTACGCATCCGGACGCGTGGGGTCCGCCACCATCGCCCGCCGGTAATACTGTTCCGCCTGGTCGAACTTACCCTGTTCCGCCATCACGTTGCCGAGATTGGACAGCGCCTCCTGGTTGCCAGGCTCGATCTTGAGGGCTTCGACGTAGTATGGCGCGGCCTCGGCGGCGCGATGCGTCACGGCGAGGGCATTGCCCAGATTGATGAGCGCGCCGAGATGCGCGGGCTGCGCCTGCAACGTCTCGCGGTACTCGACCATGGCCTCGTCGAACCGCTGCAATTTGGCCAGCGCATTGCCGAGATTGTAATGCGTCTCGGCGTGACGGGGGTCGATCTGCAGCGCTTTGCGATAACTCGCCATGGCCTCATTCGACTTGCCCATTTCGCCGAGCGCGTTGCCGAGGTTGTAGTACAGGTCCGGGTCGTTCCCCTTGGCCTTGATGCCCTGTTGATACTGGTCCACGGCTTCCGCGTAGCGCCTGTCATTTGCGAGAGCCACGCCGAGATTCTTGTGCGCGAGGTAGTTCCCCTTTGTCACGGCGAGCGCGCGCGTCATCAGGCTGATGCTGTCGCGCCAGTAACTCGCCTGGACTCCCGCGCACACCGTCAGCACTGCAATCACGATGCCTCCCACGGCGGCCAGCGCTTTCTTCGGCACGCGCCAGCGTTCCGCGATGTCGGCGAGACCCCACATAGCCATGATCGACAGGCCGATCATCGGCACGTACGTGTAGCGGTCCGCCAGGGCCTGCGACCCGACTTGCACGATCCCGATCACGGGGACCAGCGTACCGAGATACCACAACCATCCCACGAGCAAGTACGGATACCGCCGCGCCAGGATCGCCACCGCTGCCGTGATTGCCAGCAGCACTGCGCCTGCCACGGCAACCTCCCACCCCGGCAGCGCCGGGCCGGGATGCGGATAAAACACCGCGAGCCCGTGAGGCCACACCGTCAACAGCAGGTACTTGCCATACGCCACCACCGCGTTCGCCAGACGCCACGGCATGGACAACACGTCTATCGCGGCGATGCTGTGCCCATGCCGTTGCGCGAGGAACGTCACGACGGAGGACGCGGCCGCGAGTGCGAACAGCGGGATCTTCTCCGCGGCCAGCCACGCGGCCTGCGGTACGAATCCCTTGTCGGCATCGAAGCGTTTCAGCGGCCAGATATCGAGCAGCAACAAGACCGCCGGCAGCGTTACGAGCATCGGCTTGGTTAGCAGTCCAAGCGCCAGCAGGACGAACACGCCCGCGTAACGGAGCGCACCCCGGCGTTTGACGTAGGCGGCATACATGGCCATCGTCGCGAGCCAGAAGAAGGTGCTCATCACATCTTTGCGCTCGGCGACCCACGCCACCGATTCGACGTGGAGCGGGTGCACTGCAAACACGGCGGCGGCGCACGCGCTCGGCCAAAGCGCGCCTGTCATGCGGCGCAGCACAAAGAACAGGAGCAGCGTGTTGGCGAGATGCCACGCGGCGTTGACGAGATGGTGCGCGCCGGGGCGTTCGCCGAACAGCGTCACGTCGAGCATGTGCGCGATCCACGTCAGCGGATGCCAGTTCGACGCGTCGCCGGTGGTGAAGGCCCACGCAATGCCTTGGGCCGTCAGGCCGGCTTTCACGTGGGCGCAGTTTGTGACGTAGAGGTTGTCGTCGTAATTGACAAAGTCGAACCGCGCCGTCTGCGCGTACACCGCCATGATCATGACGGCGAGCGCCAGCGCAATACCGCATTCCGGCGTCAGGAACCATGCCGGTCTTTTCGTAGCGGAGGCCATACGTTTACTCTGTAATCCCGAGATTCTTCAGCCCATCCCGCGCCTTCGCGCAGTGGGGATCGAGGGCCAGCGCGTGCTTGTACGCCTCGGCCGCTTCCTTCGATCGCCCCAATCGCGACTGAGTATAGCCAAGGTTGCACCACGCATCCAGATTGCCCGCATCCGCCGCGACCGCGCGCGTGTAGTACCCGGCTGCCTCTTCGAACTTGCCCTGCAACACGAGCGCGCTGCCCAGATTGTTGCTGGCCTGGGGATGATTCGGCGCCAGCCGCAGTACGTCCGAGAACGCCGCGGCCGCCTCGGCATAATGCTGTTGTTTGGCGAGGGCATTTCCGAGATTGTAATGCGCGTTGATGTAATCGGGTTTCAGAGCGATAGCTTTCCGATATGCCGCGACGGCCTCGTCCAGTTTGTTCTGTGCCGATAGCGCGTTGCCGAGGTTATAGAAGCCGTCCGGGTCCGATGGGTCCAATTCGATGGCTTTCCGGCAATGCTCCTCGGCTTCCGGATAGCGATGCGCCTGGTCCGTAAGAACGACGCCGAGAGCTTTGTGCGCGACCCGGTTCTCGGTGGTGACCTCGAGCGCGTGGTTGAACAACGCGATACTGTTGCGCCAGTAACTGGCCTGAACCGCGCCGCAGACGGTCATAATCGCGACCAGCGCGCCGCCTGTAGCGGGAAGCGCCCAGCGCGGCAGACGCCATCGCGCCGCGAGATCCTTGCCGCCCCACGCGGCCACGATGAACAGGCCCGTCAGCGGCACGTAGGTGTAGCGATCCGCAAGCGCCTGATCGCCCACCTGCACGATGCCGATGACCGGAACGAGCGTCCCCAGGAACCATAGCCAGCCCACGGGCACGTACGGCGCGCGCCGCGCCAGCAACGCGGCGCCCGCGGTCAGCCCGGCGAGCACTAGCGCGGCGAGGATCGGCTGCCACGCGGGCATGGCCTCGCGAGCGTGCGGATAGAAGAATGCGAGGCCCACGGGCCAGCACGTCATTTCGAGGTAGCGGACATACGCCACGAGAGCATTGCCGACGCGCGCCGCCATGGGGAGCACCGTGAACGGCACCACGCCGCCGCCCGAGCGTTGCGCGACCACCGTCGCTATCGAGGACATCGCGACGACCGCGAACAGCGGCAGTTTCTCGACCGCAAGCCTTGCGGTTCGTTTCGCGGAGAAGTCTTCCATGCGGCGTAACGGCCAGTAGTCCATCAAGAGCAGGACCGCCGGCAGCGTTACCAACATCGGTTTCGCGAGCAGCCCGACCGCCAGCATTGACGCGACTACGGCGTAGCGCGCGACGCCCGGACGCCGAACATAGCGCGCATACGCCGCCATGGCCAACAGCCAGAAGAACGTGCTTAGCACGTCCTTGCGTTCCGACACCCACGCGACCGATTCCGCGTGGAGCGGGTGCACGGCGAACATCGCCGCGACGAACGCGCTCGGCCAGTCCGCGCGGGTCATCGCGCGCAGCACGAGGAACAGCAGCAACGTGTTGGCCAGGTGGAACAGCGCATTGACGATATGATGGCCGCCCGCGTTCACGCCGAAGAGTTGCACGTCCGTCATCAACGAAAGCCACGTCAGCGGATGCCAGTTGCACGCGTGGTCCGTGGTGAATGCCCAGACAATACCCGTCCAAGAGAGGCCCGCCTGCACCTGCGGATTGCCGGTCACGTACGCGCTGTCGTCGAAATGCACGAACTCGAACCGGAATACCTGGCCGTACACGGCAATCGTCAACAGCGCGAGGCCCGCGCAGATGAACCATGCCATTCGCGCGGAAGACGGCAGCGCTTTGACGGCGGCCGGGGCGGTTTCCTCGCGCGTGCTTCGATGTGCCGCCGGTTTGGGTTTCTTGCGTGCCACCGCTGCCCCTTGCCGCTACTTGTTCATGTGATCCTGAATGCTCTTAATCGCCGCGCGCGCCTTTTCGCACTTGGGATCCAGGGCGATGGCCTTCTCGAATTCACGGATCGCCGGCTCGAGTCTACCGCGTTTCACGAGCACATACCCGAGGGCGCACCGCGCGTCGACGTGATTGGGACGCAGGTCGAGCGCCTTGCCATACGCCTCGATCGAGCCGTCCAACTCGCCGATTTCTCCCAGCACGTTGCCGAGATTGATCCAGCCATCCGCACTATCCGGGCGCAACTTCAACGCGTTGCGGAACTGCTCCGCCGCGTCGCGCAGTTTGCCCTGCACCGCCTGTGCGTTGCCGAGGTTGATGCGCGCGTCTACATAATCCGGTTTGAGCCGTAACGCCTCGGTGTAATGCGCCTCCGCGTCGGCGTATTTTCTCTGTTCCGCGAGCGTGTTGCCGCGCGCGAAGTATTCCTCGGCCGATCCCAATTTCGGCAAAGGCTCCGCGGGACGCGCGGACGTGGTCTTGCCGATCTGGTCAAGCGCCGCGCGCGACTCTATTTGGTTCGGACTAAGCCGCAGCGCCTCCTTGAACTGCTGGACCGCTTCGTCGAGCCGGTTCGCACTGCGAAGCGCGTTGCCCAGATTGTAGCGGTCGTCCGCGTTATCCGGGTCCAATTGCACCGCGCGCTGGCAATGCACGATGGCCTCGTCGTACTTGCCCTGGGCGAACAACGCGCCGCCCAGATTGTTCTCCGCGTCGCCCTGATTGGGATGGCCCGAGGCGTACTGCAACGCATCGTTGTAATGTTTGACGGCTTCGTCGTAATGGCGTTGTTCGTAGGCGATCAACCCGAGATAAATGTACGCATTGACGTAATTCTCGCGAAGCCGCACCGCCTCGGCGAAATGCTCGCGCGCCTCGTCCAGACGCCCCGCGCGTTTCAACGCAATCCCGAGATTGAACTCGCCGACGTCGTTAGCGGTCGTGACTTCGACGGTCTGCTGGAACAGCGTAATGTTGTCGCGCCAGACGCGCACTTGGGTATAGGCCGCCACGCTGAGAACGCCTATCAGAACGAGGCTTGTGGCCACGAGCGCGCCCTTTGCAGCGGAGGGTTTGATCCGCTGCGCCGCCCACGTGAGCGCGTCATAGCCGCCCCATGCGGCGATGATCGCGAGTCCGATCAGCGGGACGTACATGTAGCGGTCGGCGATCGCCTGCGAGCCGACTTGAACGATGCCGATCACCGGCACGAGCGTCCCGAGAAACCACAACCATCCCACGCCGAGATACGGGAAGCGCCGCGTCCACCGGACGACTGCGGCCGTCAACGCCACGAGCAGGATCGCGGCGCCGAGCACCTGCCACCAGAGGACGTCGTGCCCGTGTTGCGGATAGAACACGCAGAGGCCGCGCGGCCATAGGGCCTTCCCAAGGTAACGCGCGTATCCAACGACCGCATTGGCGAGACGCGGTCCTACGGTCATGGCTTCGAGCGAACGCACCGCGCCGCCGCGCTGCTGCACGGCGAACGTGACCACGCTCGACGCAATGACGAGCGCGAACAACGGCAGCTTCTCGACCACGGGCCAGTAGGGCGCGACGGTGCGAGGCGGCGGTTTCGGCTTTGCATTCCGTTTCGATTTTGGGGTGGGCTGGGGCACGGGCGCGCGCTCGAACCGAATTCGTTTGAGCGGCCAATAGTCGAGCAGCAGCAATACACACGGCAGCGTTACGAGCATCGGCTTGGCCATGAGGCCGAGGGCCAGGCACACCATCACGAGGAGATAACGCAGGATGCCCGGACGTCGCGCGTATCCGAGGTACGCGGCCATCGCGAGAACCCAGAATAGCGTGCTCAGGACGTCTTTGCGCTCCGAGATCCACGCTACGGACTCGACATGCAATGGATGCACCGCGAACAACGCGGCGACGAGCGCGCTACGGCCCGTCGCGCCGGTCATAGACCGGAACACGAGGAACAGGAGCACGGTGTTGAGCGTGTGGAAGAAGAGGTTGACGGCATGGTGCGCCCCGGCGTTCATGCCAAAGAGCTGGCAGTCCAGCATGTGCGACAACCACGTCAGCGGGTGCCAGTTCGCGACGGCATCCGTCGTCATGGCCCAGACGAACCCGCGCCACGTCAGGCCGGCCTGGACGATCGCGTTGCGCACGACGTAATCGTCGTCATCGAGGACGCTGAACCCATGGCGGACGACCTGCGCGTACACGGCGACCGTGAGGAGCGCAAGTCCCACGCTAATCCCCGCGGCCACGAGAAGCGGTTGCGACGCGCGTTGTCCGTTGTTGTCAGCCACAGAATGAACCCTTCCCTCGGAAGTATCCGTTCGGGAGAACGTCAAATCAACTACGGCGACGATTCACGTGTTTCACGGCGCACTGCCCACTATTTCGTGATCGTGATCGTAGTCGTGACCGTAATCGTAATCGACTACGGTTCTTTCGGTCGCGACTACGATTACGATCACGATTACGACTACGACTACGATCACGATAGGGCGTTGACCGTTCGGATGTTAGTCCGCGGTTATACGCTACGCGCGGCCCGGCGCGCCTTGCTGCCGTTTGATCTTCTTGGCCAGCGTACGCAGGCGCGGCCCGGCGTGCAGGAACAGTTTCTTGTACGCGCCGCAGAACGGCGTCGGGTCGTGCACGCTGCGCCCGCATCGCCGGTCCTTCGGACAGCCGCCGTAACAGATCGAGCGCCACTCGCAGCCGTGGCACGCGAGCACCTCCTGTTTCTGATGCGCGAATTGCAGGTACTTCTCGGTCTCGAAGAACTCCTCGATCGGCCGGTCCGCGATATTGCCAAGTTTCCAATCGTCGTACACGAAGAAGTCGCACGGGTACACGTCGCCATTGTGTTCGATAACGATGTAGTGGTCGCATCGCCGCCCGTACGTGCACAACTGCGTCGGGGCGCCGGCGAACGTCGCGAGCAACGCCTCGAAATCCCGCACGCTGATCTTGCCTGCGGCTTCCTTCGCCCAGAAATCGAACGCGTCGCACAGGAAGTCGCCGTAGGCGTCGGGCGGCACGCTGTGTTCGAGGTCCGGTTCGAGACACGGGATGAATTGCAGGTACGGGAATCCTTCCTTGAGATACCAGCGCAACAGGTCCGCGCCGAGGCCCACATTCCCCGCGTGGATCACGCACAGGATGTTGTAGGCGACGCCGTGCGCGTCCATGAGCCGCGCCGCCTCCATCGCCTTATCCCACGTTCCCTTGCCGCCCACCGTGTGCCGGATCGCGTCATGCGTTTCCTGTGGGCCGTCGATGCTCAACCCGACCAAGACCTTGTACTCGCTCAGGAAACGGCACCATTCTACGTCGATCAGCATGCCGTTGGTTTGCAGCGAATTCGACACTTCCTGGCCCGAGACGCCATGCTTCTGCTCGAACGCCACCACGCGCCGGAAGAAGTCCACGCCCGCCAGCGTCGGCTCGCCCCCCTGCCACGCAAACACCGATTGCGGAAACCGCTGGCCCACCAATCCCGCGACCATCCGTTCGAGAACGTCGTCCGGCATGACGTGCCGCCGCTCCTCGGGATACAACTCGTGCGCCCGAAGATAGAAGCAATAGTCGCACCGGAGATTGCAGTCCGCGCCGACCGGTTTGATCAACAATTGAAACGGTTTTCGACGTGCCATAACGGCAGTCTATCAAACGAGGAAGCCAAAGGGAATCGCTGGTCTCGCGCGATATCAATCGCCGCCGGGATTGGGGTCGAGGAGATGGCGTTTCGATTCGACGTGTTTGAACTCTTCAGCGGTGGGAAGGGAGGCTTTGGTCCGGTCGATGACCGGCCAGAGTTTGGAGTACCTGGCGTTAATCTCGATGAAATCGCGCCATTGTTCGGGGAGTTCGTCCGCGGCGTGGATGGCATGCACGGGGCATTCGTCGACGCATACGGCGCAGTCGATGCATTCGTCGGGATCGATGACGAGGCAGTTCGCGCCTTCGTGGAAACACGAGACCGGGCACACCGCGGCGCACTCGGTGTACTTGCATTTGATACACGGTTCCGCAACGACAAACGCCATCCCGCGCGCTCCTTGGTCCCTTTCAGTCGAGTCTATCAAGCGGCGCGGGGGGGCTGTCAATTACAACACGACCGCTACGCCACGACCGCTTCTCGTTCCCAAGTTTCACTTGGGAACGCACTTGGTGACGAAGCTGTGCTTCGTGACCAGCGAAACGGAATGGTCTGCATGGGCGATTACGATTACGATTACGATTACGATCACGATCACGATCACGAGCGAGAGCAAGATACAGCGGGTTGAAGCTCGGTGGCGTGCGCCGTATACTCTGGCTGCGGTTGGCTAAGAGGGCATGATCGGAGGATTTCATGAAGGCATTAGTGACGGGCGGGGCGGGGTTCATCGGCTCGCATCTGTGCGAGGCGTTGGTCGCGCGCGGCGACACGGTCTTCGTGCTGGACGATTTGAGCACGGGGCGTTTCGAGAATATCGAGCACCTCGGCGGAGTGACGTGCGTCATCGATTCGACGTTGAACCAGGAGATCGTCCGCGATCTCGTCCGCGAGGTCGATGTCGTGTATCACCTCGCGGCCGCGGTCGGCGTCGAACTCGTGGTCAACGAGCCAATCCGCACCATCGTCAACAACATCCGCGGCACGGAAACGGTGCTCGAGGAAACGTGCCGGTACCGGAGGCGTTTGCTGATCACGTCGACGAGCGAGGTTTATGGCAAGGGTCCGGGCCGGGTGTTCCGCGAGGACGACGATTGTGTCATCGGCCCGACGACGCGGACGCGCTGGAGCTACGCGGCCTCGAAGGCGATTGACGAGTTCCTCGGCCTGTCCTATTGGTATGAGAAGCGGCACCCGGTGGTCGTCGTTCGGCTGTTCAACACCGTCGGCCCGCGCCAAACGGGACGCTACGGGATGGTCATCCCGAGGTTCGTAGCGCAGGCGTTGCGCAACGAGCCGCTGACGGTGCACGGCGACGGCCAGCAAACGCGGTGTTTCGGGTACGTCGGCGACGTGGTGCCGGCACTGGTCACGCTGATGAACCGCGCGGACCTTTGCGGCCAGGTCTTCAACATCGGGAACACGCAGAGCGTCACCATCGAGGAACTCGCGCGGCGCGTGATCGCGCGTACCGCCAGCCAATCGGCCATTCAGTACATCCCCTACTCGGACGTCTATGGGCCGGGCTACGAAGATATGCGGCACCGCGCCCCATGCCTGGACAAGATCAAAGAGACCATCGGCTACGAGCCTTCCACGTCCCTCGATGCGATTCTCGACGCCGTTATTGCGTACGTCCGCGCCCGCGAGGAATAGAACCCGCCGCGTTCCCGTTCAGAACTTCCACTTCGGGATGATCTCTCCCGTCGTCGGGTCGCTTGGAAGGGCAACCGTGTCCGTATCGGTCTGCGTCTGGCGCCTTCGTCGCTCTTCCTGTTCCTTCTTGATCTTGTCGACCTGCGGATTGTTCAGGTCAAGTTCCTGGGCATAGATCGGGCTGGTCATCGCCAGGACCTCGATCTCGCCGAAGCCCTCGCCCTTGGGTGGCCCGGTGATGCGCGCGCGGAACTCGGAATAGTTCATGGGCGTGTAAGGAAAGCGGATCGTGAATGCGTCGCTCTCGATGGTCTTCGATATCAGCGGCTGTCCGTTGAGGAGGATTTGGACCTCGTTGCCCTTGGCCCGTTCGGCTGTGACCTCGAACGTGGTCGGGACCTCGAGCGGAACGATCCCTCCGAGGGAGACGTCGATCTTCCCATCGCTGAGCACGTCCGCGGTGAATCGTAGCCTCGGCCCCTTGAGGTCGCGCGATACGAAGGTCCGCCCGCGCTGCATGCCGCCAAGAATACCGCGAAGCGACTTTTCTTTGGCGTAGACGTAGGTCACAGGCGCGCCGAGCGGAACCTCGGGGCTCGAGGAGTAGCTCCCGGCGATGATGGCGGCCTTGAGACCCCGCACGAGTTCCGAATCGTAGAACACCATGGCCTGGCCGTTGGCCGAGAAACCTGTCGAGGCCGCTGCGTACGCTACGGAACTCACGAGTTTACCGTCGATGCGCTCCTTCGAGTCCTCGCTCAACTGGTCCAGCGTAATGGGCGGCAAGGCGCGCCAGTCGCGGCACCACACTTCAACCCCATTGACGTATCCCAGGCCCCACTGCCACGGGCCGAGCGACGAGCACGGATGCGCGATGGCATAGAACCCGCCCTGCGCCTGGACTAGATCGACGATGGCTTGAGCCTCGGAGACGCTCGCCGAGTACGCCGGGAACGTCTTCGGGCCGTAGATGAGCGCCACGCCGCGCTTCTCGTCGCCCCATTCGAGCGCGGGGATCAGCACGACCGAGTTCGATTTGAAACCGGGATCGAGACACGCGTCGACCGTGTTGAGATCCGCGATGGCAAGGAAGTCGAGTCCGGTCTTTTCCGCGCGCCGCACCAACTCGGCGACCGATTCCTTTCCAGCGCCGTGATTGGAATGCGCGTGCAGTTCGCCCCGATACCAACGCTCTTCGTTTTCCAGAATGCGCGTATCCGAAGGGATTGGCTCGCGCCCCGGGATGCTTCCCGCGTCTTCGGGATTCGTGCCGCATTTCACTTCCACGCGGTCGATCGCGAAGTCGCAGTCTTTGTCGAAATCCATCAGCGTCCGGTTGCCCGCGGATCCCTCCAACACATTGGCGAGCAGATAGGCGGTATCGCCCGCCTTGATCGTGACGTCTTGGACGTCGACGAGCACCGGGACCTGGAGGCTATACACGGAAATATACGCCTTGTACGTTCCGGCCGGCGCTTCGCCTCGCACGTGCCCCTTCGGCACATCAATCACTACGGGCGTTTTGAGATGCTTCCCCTGCAATTCCACGCGCGCGTGCAGGTCGTGGCCCAGCACATCCGTCACGTTGATCTCGATCGAACCATTGCCCGCGCTTGGCGCGGCATGGCGCGGCGCCGCATGAGCCGCGAACGACAGCCCCACGAGCAAGGGGATTAACAAGGCTCTTCTCACGTCGGCCTCCTCGCGCGTTGCATGCGTTTGCTCCTACGCATTATAGCGTATCACACGGACCCGCGCAGTCTCGCGTTTCCCCGAGCGCCCTGGAAAACCTATAGCGGCCCACCAAAGTGGGAGTTGACTTTACTACAGCAACGCGCTATAATATCGCTATGTTGGAATACGCTGTATTGCTGAACGTGCATGTGAAGGGGGCACAGAAGGCCCGGTTATGCCCGGCAATACCTTGCCGGGTGCATCGTAAAATGGGGCTTGATTTTTGCATGGATGAACGTTATTATTAGCTTGGTTCCGCAGGGCAGAGGGTTTGCGCGGGACGACGCGAATACAGCGGCGGTATACGTTGTTTGAGGCGATAGTATTGGCAATGGGACACAACCTGAGGAGAAATTCAACCATGTTATCTAGTATTGACATTCACAGCAGTGTAGCCGTTTACGTGCAGATCGAGAATCACATTCAGTTCGCGATTGCCTCCGGCAAGCTGAAGCCTGCGGATCAGTTGCCTTCGGTCCGCGAGTTGTCCGAGCGGCTCGGCGTGAATCCCAACACCGTCGCGAAGTCCTATCGCGATCTCGAGGTGATGGGCCTGCTGTACACGCGCCGCGGCATGGGCGTGTTCGTCAACAAGAATATCGAGGGCAAGTGCCGTGAAGACTGCCGCAAGCGCATCATCGGCCGTCTCCACGAAGTCGTTGCGGAAGCCAAGGCCGCCGGTATGGTCCGCAAGGAAGTCCTCGAGGTCGTCGAAGCCAGCATGCTTATCGACGGCAGCCCCTACGGCGAAACGCCGGCCTCGATCGTCGCGCTGGCCAAGCCGAAGAAGGCCGCCAAGTAAGCTTTCTGGCCCGTATACATTCTATCAAGGAACGTTTCGAGCTCGTCTTGTCGTGATACAAGGCGAGCTCTAACTTTGTCCCTGGGAATTCCTCGACATTCAGGCGGCTGTCGGTCACATTTCGCAGGGCGATCTCTTTACAACTACGTCATTACTGCGCCGGGTTCCAGCCAGCGGGGGCGCTTGTTTGTTTTCGATGCCCAAGAAAACTATTGACATTACCGACGAAATAGCGTACACTATGGAAAGAAAGGGCTGATATTCGTACCAAGGGAAAGGGTTGCGCCCTGTAAAGTACGAACTGGGGCAGGCGCAAACCGCCGGGAAAGAGTTTAATCTTGTCAATGATTTTCATGCGGGATATGCAATTATTGACGAAGTGGCCTTAATAAGCGAGTTTCGAGCAAGAGGGAAAAGGTCTCATGTCTACTAGACAGCCGGTTGCGGTGGCGGCGGAAAAGACGGAAGGGGAGAATCCTGACCTTTCCGGCAGACTGTCCCACGGGGCAAAAGTCAAACGGGGCCAGTTGGGGGCGGTACAACAGGGGCGTTACGGGACGGGGCCGGCGCCTTACGGGTATCGCCGGGGCAAGGACGAGGACAAGCCGCTCGTGGTCGACGATCGCGAGGCCGAAGTCGTGCGTCTGATCTTTCGCGAGTATCTGCACACGCGGAGCACCGGGAAAGTCGTCTCGTTTCTCCACGCGCGCGGCGTCTTCACGCGCAAGGGGAACAGGTGGTCGCGCCAGGCCATCGCCATCATTCTCGCCAACCGAACCTACAGGGGCCGCGTCACCTATGGCGACGTCGAGACCCAGGGTCTCCACGATCCGATTATCGAGCCGGCCATGTTCTACAAGGCCAACGCGCTTAAGGAACGGAAACGCCGCCATCGGATGGAAGACGACGAGGCCGACGCGGACTGAGTTCTAGTTCTCTGCCGGCGCCTGTTCGGATGCGGCGCGTTGTGCGTATTCGCACCACCGCGCATCGATGCGTTGCTGCATGCGTTCGATGCCTTCCCGATCCAGTCCGTTAAACCGCCTCTGTGCGCGGAGGAAATCCTCGAGGGGCAGCCGGCGGTTGCGCTGCACCAAGGCTTTCGTCTTGCCGGTTAGCCGGAACACACCATTCTCGATCTCGATGAGCATCGATACGCCCGTCTCGACCGCCAGCCGGCCCAGCTTGATCGTGTCCTGCGTGGGGAAGACCCATCCCGGCGGGCACGGCGCGGTGATGTGGATGTAGCGCGTGCCTTTCATTTCCCTGGCCTTGCGCACCTTGTCGTAGAGGTCCGCCGGATACGAGGGGCTGGCCGTGGCGATGTAGCAGCACCCGTGCGCTTCCATGATCCGGATCATGTCCTTCGAGTGTTGCTGCTTGCCGAGGATGGGCGTCGTCGCGGTACGCACGCCCTGCGGCGTCGCGCCCGACCGCTGCGTCCCCGTGTTCATATACGCCTCGTTGTCGTAGCAGATGTAAAGGACATCGTCGTTGCGTTCCGCCGTGCCGCTTAACGCCTGGATGCCGATATCGAGCGTGCCCCCGTCGCCCGCCATGGCCACGACGGTCGTACCGGTTTTGCCGAGCGCCTTCAGTCCCGCGGCCACGCCCGCCGCCGAAGCCGCCGTGCTCGGAAACACGACGTTCAACCACGGGATGCGTACCGACGACACCGGATACATGCCGCCCAGCACCGTCAAACAACTTGCCGGAACAACGAGGATTGCGTTGCCGTCCAGGGCTTTCAGAATGTAGCGGAACGCCACCGCGAGGCCGCATCCGGCGCACGTGCGATTTCCGGGAAGGAGGAGTTCCTTTTTCGGCAGATTCAGTAGGCTCGTTTCCATAACTCTCCACGCACGGCCCAAGGCCGTTTAGATCTGGCAATTCAGCCAGGTTGTGTGCCGCACTCGCGTGCCTTCGTTCAATAGGCGCAGGCTCTCTCGAGCGGCTTCCGCCAGATCGCCCGCTTTGATGTCTCTGCCGCCGAGTCCCGCAATGTGCCCGTGCACGGCGGGCGGCGCTTCGGCGCTGAACAAGGCCGACTTGAGGTCCGAACAAATCGGCCCCTCGTGGCCGTAACTTAGACTCTTGTCGAACACGACGACGAGCCGCGCGTTGCGGACGGCCTCGGCCAGTTGGGCGCCAGGAAACGGCCGATAGCACCGCACGCCGACCACGCCCGCCTTGCACCCGTCCTCGCGCAGCCGATCCACCGCGACGGTCGCCTCGCTCGCGAGGCTGCCCGCCGCCATGAGCACGACTTCCGCGTCCTCGGTCTGATACTCCCACAACACCCCGCCCCAGCTTCGTCCGAACTCCGCTTCGAACGCGCTATCCACCGCGACGACGGTCTCCAGGGCGGCTTCGTGGGCCTGCTGCAAGAGGTACCGCAATTCCATGTAACCGTGGCACAACTCGCCCGCCGCGTTCATGCGCGGGTCGGCCAGCGTTACCTGATTGAGGTTGCGCGGGTCCGCGGGATCGAGCACCGTTTGCGGCTTGTACGGCGGCACGAAGCTGTCGACTTGTTCCTGCGTGGGCACCTCGACCGGCATCACCGTGTGCGAAAGCAAATAGCCGTCGTAACAGACCATCACCGGAATGTACAGCGATTCCGCGATCCGGTACGCCTGGATTACCGTGTCGATGATTTCCTGATTGTTCCGCGCGAAAATCTGAATCCAGCCTGCGTCGCGTTGCGACATCGAATCTTGTTGATCGTTGAGCACGCTCCATGGCGCCGCCATCGCGCGGTTCACGCACCCCATGACTACCGGCAGGCGCGCCCCGGCCGTCCAATGGATCTGCTCGCACATGTAGGCGAGACCGTTCGCGCTCGTCGCCGTAAACGCGCGCGCGCCCACGGTCGACGCGCCGATGCACACCGACAAAGCGCTATGTTCACTCTCGACGGTGACGTACTGCGCGTCGAGTTCGCCGCTCTCGACGAACTGCGACAGCATCTCGGTGACCGGCGATTGCGGCGTGATGGGGTACGCGGCGACGACCTGGACCCGGCACAATTTCGCGCCGATGGCCATGGCCTCGTTGCCGGTGATGATGACGGGTTCGATACTCGTTGCGACTGCCACTGCGCGTTATCCTGTCGGGTTGCCGCCTTTGGAGGCTTCGGATTCGGAGGCCATCGTAATCGCTCCGGACGGGCACTCTTCGGCGCAGATGCCGCAGCCCTTGCAGTACGCCAGATCGATCTCGATGGGGATGCCCTTCTTGATGACCGCTTCAGGACAGTACATCCAGCAGTGGAAGCAGCCCGGAGCGTTGTTCTTGAACGGAATGCATTTCGTGTTATCGATCACCGGGCGCTGCGTGCGCCATTGGCCGGTCAGGCCGGCCTCGCCTTCGCTCGGCGACGCCATCGCGGAGATCTGATTGCAGTCTTTCGTGCCCATGCTATCCTACCTGTGTCTGTTCGTAGGTGATGCGCGCCGCGTCGTAATTGCGCTGCGCGAGTTCCGGCGAAAACTTCGACATGATCGATTGCCGGACATTTTCGAGCGAGACCAGCCGCGTCGCCTTCGCGAACGCGCCGAGCATCGCGGTATTCACGATCGTCGATCCCGCGACCACGAGGCCCACCTCGACGGCGATGCTGGTCGCGTCCACGGTGGCCACCTGGAATCGCCCGTCGTACCCGAACGAGGCTGGCGTCCGCCGCGTGTTCACAATCATCCAGCCGCTGTTGCGCAGGCCCGCCGTCGCATCCGCGCACTCGAGCAGCGAATCGTCCAACACGATCACCACATCGGGAGTGACGATCTGCGAGAACATTCGCAATGGGTCGGGCGAGAGCCGCGTCGCCGCGGTGACCGGCGCCCCCCGGCGTTCCGCGCCGAACGTCGGCGCCGAGGTCACGCCCCGGAACCCTGCTTTATGCGCGGCCTGCGCCAAGATCTGCGCCGAAGAAATGGCGCCCTGCCCCCCGCGGCCATGCCACCGAATCTCACATACTAGGTCCTTGCTGATGGCTACCAAAGCAACTGCACCTTCTCAATTCCATGCCACTCCCAAGCGCCAAAGAACGACTATTATGCCATACGCAGAAGGAACAGCCAAGTTTCCGCCCAGATTCCCCAATTGTGGGATCTGTTAGAATGAGTTAAGATAGGTGGCTCCTCACAAGAATTTGTGCACAAGTTTAGGCTCCGGGAGATTGCCGAGGC
>CAYOCT010000078.1:0-28666 GCA_964402555.1 uncultured Nitrospiraceae bacterium
GATTGCTTCGTCGGGCTGAAGCCGCTCCTCGCAATGACACCACAGGATTGTGAACCATGTGGGCTGACACAACGTCGCGGCGCGAAACCGCACGCCGCCATCGTCCTGTCGCCAATCGTCCTGTTTCGGGCGTTTTCCTATTGCCGAATAGCGGACTTCAGTCTATAATCGCGTCATAGTATCCAGAGCATCTGGGGATGTGGAGGATAAGGTCGTGAGAGTGAGACTCCTGGGATTCGCAGTCGCGTGTTGCACGATGGCCGGCGCATGGGCCATCGACGTGCCGTTGAGCTATCACCGGCATCCGGAGCGGCAGGAAGTCTTTCTGCCGTACGGCTCCATCCAGATGGAATTGAAGCTGTCGCAGCCGGAAGGGACGTGGAAGCTGCCGGAACTCAAGGGAAAGCAGCCGTTGTACGCGCTCCCGGAGATCGCGGGCGTGAAACACCTGCTGGCCCTCGCGCGCGTCAACGAGAGCGACGAGTTCTACACGCAGCTCTTTTTCGATGTCAACGCCAACGGCGACTTGACCGACGACCCGCCGGTCCAAGGCACGATCGAGAAAGAGGGAAATCCGGTCAACTACCTGCGCGTCGAGTTTCCCAACGTCGACATCACGTACCAGGAGGGCGGAAAGACACTCCCGTATTGTATCCGCATAACGGGCCAGGTGTGGAACCCCGGGGAATTCGAGAAGGCCACGATAAAAGACGACGAGATCAACCGCTATTTCTACATGCAGCTAAGCGTCCAGAGTTCGTATTCGGGCAAGTTCACGGAAGATGGCGTAACCTATTCGGTCGCGCTGGGCGACTCGAACGGCAACGGCCGGTTCGACGACAAGGCCAGTCCGGTAAAGATCGCCGGCCCCGCCATGCGGTCGCAGCCTGCCTATTTCGAGGGCGATCAGTTCTATCTCTCGACGAAGGGACGCCCGGATTACCGCGATGGGTGGCGGTACGGCGAACTCCTCTCCATCAAAGGGAAGGTCTACGAAGTCACGATCGATATTCCAGGCGAACGCATGACCCTCACGCCCACGACGCGCCCGCTTGTGCCGTTGAAACTGGCTACGGAAACGGATCGTCTCGCGCTCTACGGCGGCAACGAGTCGCCGGGCATCATGCTGTTCCAGCCGGGCGCGGCGGCCAACGTGCCCAAGGGGACGTATAAGCTGGTGGCGTACCAGTTGCGCCGGAAGGACAAAGACGGCAACGAGTGGCTGCTGGCGGCGATGGGCGCTCGCGAGACGGAGTCCGTCACTGTCGGGGAAAAGGGGAATGCCGCGTTGACGTTCGGCGAACCATTCGTGCCGTTCGCCGAAATCCCACCTTGGTCCCGGCACAATGATCAGCTTCAGTTGCAGTTCTGCGCCGAAGGCGCAGGCAAGGAACTGATCACGGACCTCTCGCGGCTGTCGGGAACGGGCACGACGATCGCGATGAGCAAGAAACGCGAGGACCGGCCCAAGGAACCGACCTACAAGATCATCACCGGGGATGGCGAAGTGGCCGCGCAAGGCCGCTTCGAGTATGGCTGAGGATTCACCTGCAACGCCACATGGGCTGGCGGAAAACAGGGCACCGAGTATTTCTTATTGTGCAAGTATGAGGTCGGACCGTTCGAGACTAAGCTGATCAAGCAGACGCTGAAGTTCTAGCCCGGATTGTTCAAACTACGCCGTGAGGCGAAGGGGCGAACAGTTGATCGGTGAAACGCTTCCGTCTAGGAACTCGGCGCGAACTCAACAATAATCTGTATCGTGTCATTGCGAGGAGGGCTTCAGCCCGACGAAGCAATCTCCCGGCCTGTTGTGCGTAAAAGATCAGGGGATTGCTTCGTCGGGCTGAAGCCCTCCTCGCAATGACACAGTGGGAGTGTGAACAATGCCGGCTAGCGAGATATCGGCGAAACGGAGTGATCCAGACCGCGATCAATCCGCTTCGAGACCGTACTTCTGCAACCGGTACCGTAAGGTGCGGGGGGTCAGTCCGAGCAATTCCGCGGCGCGTTTTTGCGAATACTTGGCCTGCTGCAGCGCCTGCTTGATAAGGTTGATCTCGACATCCGCCACGAGGGCTTCGAGGTCGACGCCGCCGGGGGGCAGGTCCGCCGGGATCGTCGAAGGCGCCGCGAGGAAATTCTGCACGTTCCTTGGCAGGTCGGAAACTTCGATGGTCTTGCCGCCGCACAGCGCGACGGCGCGTTCGAGAACATTCTCGAGTTCGCGGACGTTGCCGCTCCACGTGTACGCGGTCAGCGCGCGCATCGCGTCGTCGCTCAGTTCCGGCGCGGGACGCCCCATCCGCGCGGCGTGGCTCGTGACGAAATGCCGCGCGAGCAGCGGAATGTCGTCGGAGCGCTCGCGCAACGGCGGCACGACAATCGGGATGACGTTCAATCGATAGTACAGGTCGTTGCGGAACGTGCCCTGGCGGACCATGTCTTCGAGGTCGCGATTGGTCGCCGAGATGATGCGCACGTCCACCGGGATCTCGGCGACGCCGCCGACGGGCATGACGCTGCTGTTGTCCAGCACGCGCAGGAACTTCACTTGCAGCGCGAGCGGCATCTCGCCAATCTCGTCTAAGAACAGCGACCCGCCATGCGCGACGACGAACAGGCCCTCCTTGTCTTCGATGGCGCTGGTGAACGACCCTTTCTTGTGGCCGAAGAGTTCGCTCTCGAGCAGGTTCTCGGGGATGCCGCCGCAATTGATGGCCACGAACGGCTTGTCGGCGCGGTCGCTGAGTTGATGAATCGCGCGCGCGACGAGTTCCTTGCCCGTGCCGCTTTCGCCGTGGATGGCGACCGTGCTGGGCAGCGTCGCCACGCGCCGGATCATATCGAGGACCTTCTGGATCTCCGCGCTCTTGCCCAGGATGTTGTCGATGCGTCCGAGCGACGCCTGGCCCGTGCGCAGTTCCGCGATCTCGCGCAGCAACCGTCCGTGATCGACGGCGCGCCGGACGAGCAGCCGCATCTCGTCGTTCTTGAACGGCTTCATGATGTAGTCGAACGCGCCGAGTTTCATGGCCTCGATCGCCGTCTCGATCGACCCGTGCGCGGTGATCATGATCGCCGGCGTCTGCGGCGCGTTGTCGCGGAGCCATTCGAGCAGGCGCATGCCCGCCGTGCGCTCGTTGCCCATACGCAGGTCCGTCACGACCGCGTCGAACGACGACGCGGTCAGAGCCTCTCGCGCCTTCTCCATGCTGCGCACCGCGGTCACGTCGTAGCCCGCGTTGCCCAGGATGATCTCGAGCAGTTCGCACATGCTGGTCTCGTCGTCCGCGACGAGCACGCGCGCCGGTGTGTCCGGCGCCTTCGAGCCGCGCATGCTCTTGCCCCGCGCTTTCTCACGCGTGCTCAGATCTTTGTAAAGGGCCGCTTTCTCGCGGAGCAGGTCGCGCTGTTCAATCGCGCGCTGAATGACGAGGCAGATTTCGTCGTTGCCGAACGGCTTCATGACATAATCGAACGCGCCGAGTTTCATCGCGCCGATCGCGTTCTCGACGGAAGCGTGGCCCGTGATCATGATGGCCGGCGTCATCGCGGCGTTCTCGCGCACCCAGCCCAGCAATTCCATGCCCGACGCCTTCGGGTCCGCGAGGCGCAGATCGGTCAAGAGCACGTCGTACGTGCGGCTGTTCAGTTGTTCGAGGGCCTGGGCCAGCGTGGCGACGGCAGCGACGTCATAGCCCCCCTCGTGGAGCACGTCCGACAACACCATGCGCATGCCTGCGTCATCGTCCACGATCAACACGCGATGCTTAATGGCCATACCCGGTGATTCCTCCGTTCACCGCGTATGGTACCACGGACGAGGGCCGCATGCACAGTCAGCAGCGAAAACCGCACAGTGCTCCCCAGTTTCTATGCGTCTCCATCTTTTCTTGCTCTTGCTCTTGCTCTTGCTCTTGCTCTTGCTCGTGCTCGTGCTCGTGCTCGTATTCGTAATCGAGTTACTCGCGGCCGAGTGTTGGCAGCGGTCATAACCCCGCGAAACCGGCCGTTCTGTTAAGGCTACGGCCTTTCGATCTTTGGTCGATTACAATTCCGAGTCGTCATGAAGCGCGGCTTTACTCGGGAGGATGAAAACGCAGCGAGTCGTGTGTGACTCCGATGCACAGAGGAACGCTGGACCTCCTGTCATTCTGAGAGCCTGTGAAGAAATGTCAAAGTCTTGCGCTTTCGTTTGTCGGCTCCGTCCTTCCTGTCATCCTGAGCGCAGCGAAGGATCTCGCTATGTGCATAGGCCTCTGATGCTTATGAGATCCTTCGCTGCGCTCAGGATGACAGGCAATACGTAGTCAAGAGGCAAAGCACCCGCGTTTCACCATTTCTTCACAAGGTCTGAGCATCGCGAAGAATCTCCTGGCAGGTGAGGCTTTTATCGTGGGTGAGATTCTTCGCGTTGCTCAGAATGACAGGAGGTCGGGTTTCTGTTTTCGAGGTGGAACGTGGTTGTACCTGCTTTTCGCTGTCTTTCGCTACGCGCGCGGGTGGAATTGCTTGTGGGCTTTCTTGAGGCGGTCGACGCTGACGTGCGTGTAGATCTGCGTCGTGGCGATGTCGGCGTGGCCGAGCATTTCCTGGACCGCGCGCAGGTCGGCGCCGTTGTCGAGCAAATGCGTCGCGAACGAATGCCGCAGCATGTGCGGCGTGACGTTCTGCGGTACGTTGGCGGCGCGCGCATACCGCTTCACCACTTGCCAGACGCTCGTGCGGCTCATGCGCCGGCCGCGCGTCGATAGGAACAGCGTGTCGTCCCGCACCGTGCCGTCGGACCGCGCGCGAAGCCACGCCTGGATGCGCGCGATGGCCTGCGCGCCCAGCGGAACCAGCCGCGTCTTCGACCCTTTGCCGCGCACGCGCACGGACGATTCCGCGAGCGCCACGTCGCGTAGCGGCAGGTTTGCCAATTCCGAAATCCGCAATCCGCACGAATAGAACAGTTCGAGAATCGCCATGTCGCGGATGCCCGCCCACGTACTCGCATCGGGAGCCTCGAGCATGCGTTCGACGTCGGTAGGCGACAAGTCGTGCGGCAACGCGCGTACCAGATGCGGAAAATCGAATCCCGCGGCGGGATTCACGGTCGCGAGGCGTTCGTCGACCAGGAACTTGTGGAAACGCCGGATGGCGCTGAGATGGCGCGCCGCCGATCGCGTCGACAGGCCCGCCTCGCGCAGGACGATCAGATGGTCGAGGATGTCCTCGCGCCGGACCGCATCGGGCGAGGCAATCGCCTTCGATTCAAGATAGGCGACGTAGCGGCTAATATCGCCGGCATAAGCCGACAACGTCTTGTCGGACAACCCCGATTCGAAGACCGCCATTTCGAGATAGCGATCCAGCAGATCGCTCAGGCCTGCCATGGCACGATACCTCATTCACCGCTAATGGACGCAAATGGTTAGCGAGGATCGCGAAAAGCAGGGACAGACACGCTTTTCAAACTGCCGAAAAGCGAGTCATTCCCCGTTTTTCGCTCAGTTCTGAGACCCAGCCAGAGTTGCTTCAACTCAGTACGCCAGCGACGAGTCAGGAAACCAAGATCATTCGCCCTATTCGTCCCATACGTCCTATCCGTCCTATAAAAAAAGAACTGCCTTGGCGTGCTTCCACGCCAAGGCAGTTCGTCATTATCCGTTCATCTTTCACGCCCGAAGGCGTTCAATCGCCAGTCTTCTTAGTCGACAACAGCGTAGTTGAACACGGTCCGGCGGTTCAGCTTGCGGTTCGCGTTGCTGTCATTCGGAACGGCCGGCTGCGTCTCGCCAAGGCTCTTGGTCGTGATGCGGGTCTCGGCAATGCCTTGCTCGACCATGTACTTCTTCACGGCGTCCGCGCGGCGCTGGCCCAGACCAAGGTTGTATTTCTCGTCGCCGATATCGCAGGTGTGGCCTTCAAGCGCAACCGTGTCACCGGTGTGAGCCTTCATCTCGGCAACCGCCTTGTCGACTTCGGCCTTGCCTTCCGGCTTTAACACGGCTTTGTCAAAGTCGAAGAGCACGTTATTCAAGACGACCTGACGTACCTTCTTCGGAGGGGGAGGCGGAGGCGGAGGTGTCGGAGTCACAGGCTCCGGCTTCTCCGGCGTCATCAAGGCATACACGACGCCCCGATTGCCCCACAGCTCGGAGTCGTTGGCATTGGACTTGGGCTGCAACGGCCACCACCAATAGCCTGGATAGTTCTCACGGGCGTCTTTCACCGGAGCGGGAGTTGCCCCACTCTTGCCCCACCATGACAGGTCGTCCCACACTCTGCCCTGCGCGAACGCAGAACCGCCCATCAGCAGTGCGACTGCCAGGGCGCATACCATCAGTTTCTTCATCGTGGTCTTCTCCTCTTTCTCCGCTACAAACTATGCAACTATCCATCCATCCGGCACAAATGCGCTTACGGGTTTCATTTAACCATAAACCACCCACGGTGTCAAGTAATTCCTCGAACCCCGAGAAATTCCTTCACCACCGCTCGCGGTTCTGGCACCCCACGCACAATTACGCCTTACGCTCTAGTTCAATTCTAACACATGGAAACCTCATATGCAAGTAGCCTTTGACGGCCACAACCTCGCATAACACGGACCTCCAAAGCGCGGCATAGCCGCAACCAAAGAGATGGAAGAAATGAAAGTCTAAACGATAAGTGATGAAGGATAAACGGTGAAAGGATGAAGGATGAGGGCTGAAGGATGAAGCCTGAACTCGTCCGCAGTCCGATATTAACGCTTGTGGCCAGTGAACTTGCACATCGTTTCTTCGAAAAGTTGATGGAAGATGACAGACAGTAGTACGGACTCGCACGGACGAAAGTGGCCATGCCGGCCAATGTTAGGACGTGTGTATGAGAGTCTTGATGAATGCTTGCGCGTGGGCCGCACGAACACGAGGTATTCTCAGCGTCTTGGCGGTCCGACCGTACTACTATCTGTTATTTCCCATCGACCTCTCGAAGAAATGCTGTACAAGTTCACTGGCCAGAGGCATTAACACCGGACTGAGCCCGAATACGAGCGTCATCCTTCATCCCTCATCCTTCATCCTTTCGCCGTTTATCCTTCTTCGTTTATCGTTTAGACTTTCTTTCCTTCCCATCTCGTTAGTTGCGGCTCCGCCACGCGGTGTGAGTCCGTGGAGGTCCGTGTTAAGCTCGCATCGGGGGCGATTATCACGGGGCTTGACATGCGAGACAAATTGTGTTAAAGTATTAATACATTTGAGGCGCGGCCACGGCAAGGAGAAAGGTTATGAACATCCGCATCAATGCCCAGAGCGGGCTGCCGATCTACGTCCAGATCGTCAATCAGGTCAAGCATCTCGTCGCGTCGGGACGCTTGGCCGCGGGCGACGAACTGCCGCCGATCCGCACGCTCGCTGAACAATTGCTCATCAATCCGAATACCGTCGCGAGGGCCTATCGCGAATTGGAAGCGGCGGGCCTGGTGGCGTCGCGCGTCGGCGCGGGCACGCTCGTCACGGACGGGGTCTCGCCGCTGGCGCGGCGCGAACGGTTGCGCATTCTCACGGAAGAGGTCGACGGGATGCTGGCCCAGTCGCGCCAGCTTGGGTTCGATGTGGACGAGGTCGTTTCGCTGGTGCGCCGGCGGCACGAGGAACTGATAGGGGGCACGTCATGAAACACACCCTTGCTAGGAACAGGATGCGTGAATTGAAAGGAGGCGGGAACGATGAGTGAGACAAGCGCGACGCATGATAACGATGTGATCTGTGCCAAAAGCCTGACGCGACGGTTTGGCGCCAAGGCCGCGCTGGATGCCGTGGACCTCAAGATCCCCCGAGGCCGCGTCTTTGGGCTGGTCGGCGAGAACGGCGCGGGCAAGACGACATTCATCAAGACCGTGCTCGGTCTCTTGAAACCGTCAAGCGGCACGATCGCCGTGTTCGGTAGGAATCCCGTAGCCGATCCCGAGGGGGTTCTCTCGCGGCTCGGGTATCTTTCGGAGGAACGCGATCTCCCCGGCTGGATGCGCATTCGCGAACTAGTGCGTTACACGCGCGCCTTCTATCCGAATTGGGACGACGCCTATGCCGAGCAACTGAGGCAACGGTTCGGCCTCGATCCCGCGGCCAAGGTCAAGACGCTGTCGCGGGGCCAGCGCGCCCAGGCGGGCTTGCTGATCGCGCTCGCGTACCGGCCGGAACTGCTTCTCCTCGACGAACCCTCGTCGGGCCTCGACCCGATCGTGCGGCGCGACATCCTCGAGGCGATCATCCGCACCGTCGCGGACGAAGGGCGCACCGTCGTCTTCTCGTCGCACCTGCTCGACGAAGTGCAGCGCGTGGCCGACGACGTCGCCATGATCCACGAAGGCCGGATCGTGTTGCACGCCCCGCTCGACGAAATCCAGGCCAGCCACCACCGTATCACGGTGCGCGCGCCCGGAGCGGCGTTCCAGCCCGAGGCGATCGCGGGCGTCCTGGCCTGCGACCGCACTGGCGAGGAATACACCATTGTGTGCAACGGCCAGCTCGATGCCGTTCGCGCGGTACTCGAGGCGGCGGGCGCGTCGGTCGTCGAAACGAGCACGCCGTCCCTGGAAGACATCTTCGTGGCCCGCGTCGCTCACGGGCGCGCGATTGCCGCCGCACGCGGTTAGAGGAGGACTACTCGATGCGAACGCCGTTGATGGCTCTGATATGGGAACGCTGGCGCCGGACCTGGTACGCCATCGTGCCCGCCCTGTCTTTCCCTCTCGCACTCGCCCTCGGATCGATGCTAAACGATTTCTCGATGAGCACGGATAACCTCGTCTCCAACTCCCTGGCCTTGGCCATGCCGTTTCTATTCGGGTTCCTGCTGCTCTCGCATTGCGACCGTGACGACATGTACCTTGCGTTTCCCAAGCGGCTCCTCCGCCTCCCGCGCAGAACGAGCGTGCTCGTGGCGGTCCAGCTCGTGTACGGGATAGTGGTTTTTGCGGCATATCTGGGCGCTATTAAGTTCGCCGCGTTGTGGAGCGTAGGAGACTGGAACCCGGACACTTGGCTGCGTGCCTTCACGGCCATCGTAGCCACGTACCTCTACGCGCAGACAATCGCGTGGGTCTTGGGCTCGCTTCCCTTTGTCCTGACGATCTTGGTTGGAGGTTTCTCCTATCCTTTTCTGGCTGCGTTCGCTTTGCGCACGCTCAACTGGGAGCATTGCGATCCCAACCGGCTCATCGGCATGCTGGCCGCGTTCGCCGTGGTCTGCTACCTCGTCTCGGTGCAGGCCGTTGCGCTGCAGCGCCGCGGGACGTGGCAAGCCGGCCTCGGCGCGATGCTGCGCGCGCGGCGCACAGATCATACGGGCGGAATGAGAGTTTTTGCTTCTCCGCTTGCCGCACAGACTTGGTACGAATGGCGGCGCAAGGGGTACCTCTTCCCATTGCTGGCCGGATTTGCGGGAATCCTCTTTCTCGTGCTCGATTCGCTCAACGGATTCTCGTTCTTTCCAGGCGGGAAACGGCCATTCCTGCTTATTAGTCCGATGTTCTTGATCACCGTATTGATGGCCTATGCCTCAGGGCTACTCTGCTATTCGTTCGATAGCCGCGACCTGAACAGAGGCCTTGGCAACTTCCTGTTCGTGCGTCCAATGGTCACGCGCGAACTGGCGTCTGCCCGGCTCCGTGCAACGTCACGCAGTCTGGGTCTGACCGCGCTCGTCTTCCTCATGGTGGCCGCGCTAGTACTTAGGAGGTACTGGCCCGAATCCGTGCTTCCTTGGATCGACCAGATCGTGAAAGAGCGCGACGCGCTGGCTTCGATAGCTCGCGTCGGCGGAGAGTTCGTACTCGTGCCGGTCGGGTTCGCCGTATGCGCGTGGGCCTGCCTACTGCTCGCCGCCCCGGCAACGCTGTATCTCGTTGCGTTCTATCTGGTCCTGTTTATAGCGGTGTTTCTCACTCCCACAGACCTCCGGGATGCCGCGGCGATAGTCACGGCCAACCTGTTCGGCGCCGGCGTGTTTGGTATCGCCGTCATGCTCTATCGATTCGGCTGGCGCAAAGGCCTCGTGTCGCGGCGCGCCCTGTACTCGCTGGCCCTGATCGTGCCGCTCGGCATCGCCGCATTCTTTGCGATCCAAGTCTGGCAAACCAAGGGCACCCTGTCGCAAGCCGACAACGTGAAAGCCGCGGGAATCCTGCTGGGGTTCTCGATGCTGCCCGGCCTTGCCGTAGCATGGATTCCGTTCTCGTTGTACCGCAAGCGGCACGCCTGACCTGGATCGTTCACACTTGGTCTTGAGGAGAAGGGAGTTACACGCGATCGGAGACGTCCTTCGCTCACAGGTCTTGGCGTGAACCCAACAACACTCGGTCTTGTGTCAACGCGAGCCGACGACGCGTTTTTGCCGGAGCTGCGAGATGCGCTCTTTGGAGTGCGGCGGCTGGACGCCGCCTTAAGAAGGCGCGGCTTGACGCGCCGGGTCACGCGCGTCAAGCCGCGCTTATCCAAAGCGGCGTCCAGCCGACGCGCTCCAAAGAACCGCCAGTCCGAAACGCGCGTCTGTTCCAAGAATGAAGCGCCGCCGGGATGTCTCAGAGCTTGTGAAGAAACTGTGAAACGCGGGCGCTTTGCCTCTTGACTACGTATTGCCTGTCATCCTGAGCGCAGTGAAGGATCTCATAAGCATCAGAGGCCTATGCACATAGCGAGATCCTTCGCTGCGCTCAGGATGACAGAGAGGACGAAGCCGACAAAGGAAAGCGCAAGACCTTGATATTTCTTCACAAGCTCTCACTGTAGCTATTTGCTGGAAGACCCCGGAGGATTACTGCAGGGGAAGTTCGCCTTTTTCGATCATCTCCACGAAGTGCTCGGCCACCTCGGGACTGAATTGCGTGCCCGAGAATCGCTTGAGCTGTTCGATGATCTTTTCCGGCGAGAGGGCGGGACGGTACGCGCGGGTGCTCGACATCGCGTCGTAGGCGTCCGCGACGGCGATGACTTGCGTGACCGGTGAAAGCTGATCGCCCTTGAGGCCGTCCGGATAGCCGGTGCCGTCGATGCGCTCGTGATGGCCCCGGACGAGTTGGAGGTGTTCCTTCGTCAGCAGCCGCACCGGCAACAGGACGTCGTGGCCCAGGATCGGGTGCTGCTTGATCATGTCCCATTCTTCCGGCGTCGGCGCGCCGTTCTTGTTGAGCACCTCGTCCTTGACGCCGATCTTGCCAAGGTCGTGCAGCGCCGCTCCCACGCGCAGGATGTCCACTTCGTGCTCGGGCAAGCCCATCTTTCGGGCCACCAGCATCGAGTAGTCCCGCACACGTTCGCTGTGGCCGTGGGTATACGCGTCTTTGGCTTCGAGCAGCAGCGCCATCGATTCGAGCGTGGAAAGATGCGCGTCCTCGACGCCCTTCAGCAGGCGCACGTTTTCGAGGGCCGCCGCCGCGTGGTTCGCGACGATGCTGAGGATTTTGAGATCGCCCTCGGAGAACTGGCCGCCGCCCTGTTTGCGGTTGACGTTCAACACGCCGAGCACGTGCGGCCATTCCATGCCGCCGGTCAGTGAATCGTACCCCGGCACTTGCTTGCGTTCCAGCGGCACCGAGACGAACGACGCATCCTCGAGTTGCCGGCTCATTTCAATCACGCCGGGATTGTCTTTGATATTCTCGACCAGCAGCGGCTGCGCGTGCTCGGCCACCCAGCCCGAGATCCCCGAGCCGATCTGGACCACCTGTTTCGCGTCTTCCTCGGGAATTCCTACGCTGACCGCCACCGCAAGCGCGCGGCCGTCCGGCGTCGTTATCATCAGAGAGCCGCGTTCCGCCGCCACCCGGTCCATGGCGGCCCGAAGCACGAAATCGAGCAGCGGGCCTTCCTCGCGAATCGCCGCGATACTCTCGCTGATATGAAACAGTTCCGTAATCTCACGGAGCCGCGCGTTGTCCTGTTCGAGACGGTGCCGATCGATCGCATTGGTGACCGCCAGTTTGATCTCGCTCAGGCTGAAGGGTTTGAGGACGTAGTCGTACGCCCCTTCCTTGACGGCGGCCCGCGCGGTGTCGAGCGTCGCGAACGCGGTCATTACAATTGGGATGACCGCGGGCGCCACCTTGCGAGATTCGCGGACCAGCTCGATGCCGTTCATCTCCGGCATCATGATGTCCGTGAAGAGAATGACGAAATCGCCGGGATTCTGAAGCATCTCCAGGGCGATACGGCCATTGGCGGCCGTCTCGACATCGTAGCCCTCCTCGGTCAGAATATCCACGAGGAGCGCCCGGATGACGATCTCGTCGTCTACCACTAGAATCCGGTTGTCGTCTGGCATCTTCAATAAGTCCGAATTAACACTAAAGAATCATACCATATTCATTGACAATGTTGCAATTATCACAGTACACGTTTCGCGCGTTTTAACGCTGCTGCCACCTGGCGCGAGGCTGTTCCTCCGGGTGTATTCCGCCTATCTACCAATATACGGGCCTGCAGGGAAGCTATGATAGACTCGTCGAAGAGGGGCGAAAACGTTCGGAACTCGTTTAAGTCCAGTTCCGTCAAACGTTTATTGTTGCGCGAACAGTATAGCACAACCTTGCCGACCACGCCGTGGGCTTCGCGGAACGGCATGCCCTTGACCACCAGCGCGTCGGCCAGGTCGGTCGCTTCCATAAAGCCTTCCCGGGCCGCGTCGGCCATTCGGTCGGCGTGAACCCGTATCGAAGGGATCATCCGCGCGACGACCGCCAGGCAAAGCTGGACCGTGTCCGAAGCGTCGAAGACCGGTTCCTTGTCCTCTTGCAGATCACGGTTGTACGTGAGGGGCAGTCCCTTCATGATCGTCAGCAGGGCAGTCAGTGAGCCATAGACGCGCCCAGTCTTGCCGCGGACCAGTTCGGCCACGTCCGGGTTCTTCTTCTGCGGCATGATGCTCGAGCCCGTCGTAAAGGCGTCGCCGATCTCAATGAACCCGAACTCCGGGCCTGACCAGAGGACCAGTTCCTCGCACAGGCGGCTCAGATGCATCATGACGATCGACGCTGCCGCGCAGAACTCGACCAGGTGATCGCGGTCCGATACGGCGTCCATGCTGTTCGCCGAGAACGAATCGAACCCGAGTTCCTTCGCCACGCTTGCGCGGTCGATCGGGTACGGCGTCCCCGCCAGCGCCGCCGAACCCAGCGGCATGATGTTGACGCGTTTGCGCAACTCCGAGAAGCGGTCGCGGTCGCGCCCGAACATTTCGAAGTAGGCGAGGTAATGATGCGCGAGCAACACGGGCTGCGCGTGCTGCATGTGCGTGTAGCCCGGCAGGACGGTGTCCCGATGCTGTTCCGCGAACGCCACCAGCGCGGCCTGAAGCGCGCGAAGCAATTCGGCGATCGCGTCCACCTGATCGCGCAGCCACAGACGGACATCCGTCGCGATCTGATCGTTGCGGCTCCGGCCCGTGTGGAGGCGTTTGCCCGCCGCGCCGATTCGCTGGACGAGCGCCGCCTCGATATTCGTGTGGACGTCTTCGAGGCCGATGTCCCACGTCATCTTCCCGGCCGCGACATCTTTCTCGATCTGCTGAAGACCGCGCGCGATCTTCGTGGCGTCGCCCTTCGCGATGATCCCCTCTTGGCCGAGCATGCGCGCGTGCGCAATGCTCGCCCGAATATCCCACGGCGCCAGCCGCGCGTCGAACGACACCGACTCACCTAATATCTCGACCAGGTCGTCGGTCCGTTCCTCGAACCGCCCGCCCCAAAGCTTGCTCATGCTGTCAGCTCCAATCTTTCACCGGGAGGACGCGAACGGAGGGCGCTATTCATCCTTCATCCCTCCTCCTTCATCCTTCCCATACGTTTCTCTATCGCGTCCGCATAATAGCAGTAGTTCTCCCACGATACATCATCCGGAATGCCGTGGTCTAAATCCGCGAAGTAACGGCCGCGTTCGACCGCGGGCATGATCCGATCCAGTTCGAGATCGATCGCTTCCGGACCTTGGGCCAGCGCGCGCTTATCGATCCCGCCCATCATGGCCAGCGTGGGATACTTCTTCTGGAAGACGTTCACATCGCATCCCGCCGCGACCTCCATCGGGAACAGGAAGTTCACGCCCGCGTTCATCATCGGGGGGACGATCAAGTCGGGATAGCCGTCGGTATCGACCGAGAGTATCGGGATTCCATGCGCGTCGGCAAAGGCTTTGATGCGGCGATAGTGCGGCCCCATGAAGGTTTCCCACTGTTCCGGCCCGATCAGCGGACCGTGCCGGCTGCACATGTCTTCCCAGATATGGATCACGTCGACACGGACTTGCGAGACCACCTTCTCGAACACAGTGAGGTAGAGCGATGTCATGTGGTCCATGATCTCATGGACCAGGTCCGGCATGGTACAGAACGCCATCAGGCATTCCTCGTCGCCCAAAAGCCAGCGCACGCTCCCGAAGATGCCCACGTCAGGGAAGTACCCCAGTTGCAGCGGATACCCCTTGTCGATCCACTCCTTGCACAGCGCCCGCACATCGCACCCGATGCGCGCCGGGTCGTCGGGATTGAGCCGTTCCTCCTTGAACTTCTGCCAGTCCCTGCGCGACGTGACCGGCCACGCCAGGAACTCCGACATCGACTCCTGGTCTTTCAGATTCCGCCGCGTGATCCCCCAGCGGTCGATCCACGTGACCTTCGCCTCGTCTTCCTCGACCAACGTGAAATCGCTCGTGGGACACGGCCCGCAGTTAACGGGAATGACCACCGGCGGCTGGTCCGCATGCCAGAGGTTTCGGTGGTCGGCGTTCGGCGGTTTGCCCTCACTCTCCCAGCGGCGGTACGTCGTACCCCACGCGCCCCAATACAACCAGTACGGCGGACGGTCCACCGGTTCGCCCAACGCCCACGCCAGGAACCGCTCGCGATCGTTCATGACCCATTCCCCATGGCAACGTGAATGCGGCCTCGATACTACTTCGAGCCACCCTCCCCGCGCAATAGCGATTTGAACGCTTCATTTGGACTGCGCCGATACTTCGGCGCTTTGGATTAGACCCATGGAACGGATCAGAAGATCCAGCCAAAGCGCCGAAGCATCGGCGCAGTCCAAAGCGTCATCGATGTTCTTCTGAAAGGCCTGTGGCATAATGCCTCGTTTTGACGAGGAGCGCGCATGTGGCAATCGTAAAGGATAACGACACGCGACTAGCCCCAGCCATCGAGATTGCCGAGCGCGTGCCTCAATTCATCCGGCGGCTGCTGGTCGTGGGATGCGAATACGCGGACCTCGGGCCGCTGCTGCGGGCGCGCGGCACTCCGGAGATCCACGGCGTCGCATGGGACGCCGCGCATGCCGCCGCATCGCGCACGCATTTCGATTCGATAACCGAAGGCGCGCTTCCAGGAACGCTGCTGCCGTTTCCCGCCGAGTACTTCGACGGGATTCTGTTCACGAGTCCGACCGAGTATCTCGATCGCCTTTCCGCGGTGGCGGGTTCGGTCGCGCCGCTCCTAAAGTTGAACGGGTTCGCCCTGCTGTACGTGCCGAACGCGCAGTACTGGAACGCCCGCGATCGAGGCTCCGATCCGGAAAGCCTTCATCGCCACATGGACGGCGCGGGTCTCATGCTCTACGGCGCGGTGCGCATCATGGATGCCGAACTGCATTCCACGCAGCCGGACGAGGAGGGCGTCCTGCATCTCGGCGGCCGAAGTTTCGCGGTGGCTTCGGATCAGGAACTCACCACGCTGCTGGTCAAAGCGTACTTTTTCGCGGCGGTGCGGCCCGGGTACGACCCGCTGGTCCATGAAGGCGAAGTCTTCGACGCGGGACATCCGGACTGGGCCTATGAAATCCTCACGCGGATTCCGCTGCCGTATCTCGAAGACCACGAGGTCTGCGCCAATATCCACGCCGAGATCATGTTGTGCCAGCTTGCCATGGACCGCGGTTCGGACGATCGGCTGCAATCGCTTAACCGGTTCGCCATTGCGCAGGAGGCGTTCTATCGCGTCGTCGCGCGGATGCCCACGCTGCACATGGCGTATCAGTGCCAGGCGCAATTCTGGCGGCGCATCGGCAACGACGGCATGGCCGCGCGGCTGCTGCGATCCGTGCAACACGCCGCGCCGGACGCGCGGACGCGGGCGCAGCTCGACACACTGCATCCGGAAAACGATACTGCATTTCCCGGCGCGCCGGTCATCGAATGGACGCCGAAGGAGCGCCGCCCGCGCGTGTTATTTGTCACGCACCTGCGGCCGCATTACGGTCTCGATATTCTCTACGACGGCATCTGCACGGTCCTCGGCGGCGACAACGTCGTCGAGTTTCCGTGGAAGCCATCGCTCCACGGGCGGCCGCCGCGCGAAATGGCGAACTACCCCTGCATGTTCGACCTGCCCGGACAGCCGCTCGCCTTCGAAGATCTGCTGGCGCAACTCGAGGGCAGCCGTTTCGACGCGGTCCTGTTCGGCGATCTCGAACAATCGATGGGCGATACGATGGTGCGCCGGATCATGCGCGCCGCCTCGTCGCTGCCGATCTTTCTCGTGGACGCGCAGGACGACGCGCGCGACGCGCGGCCGCGCATGATGGCGTATCTCGGCGTGTCCGCCTTTGCGGGCTATTTCAAGCGAGAGATGCTGGCCTGCGTCGACTACGGCCCCAATGTGTTTCCGCTTCCGTTCGCGTATCCCGACGCGCGCGTGCCCACGGACGTGAACGGCGAACGCCCTTCCGATCTTTTCTGGGCGGGGCATCGCGAGTTCGGGTTGCGGCGCCTGTATCTCGAACGTCTCGAAGCCATGTTGAACCGCAGGCTCGACGAGGCCTATTCGCCCGAGGCCTACGCGCGGGCGCTGCTCGAATCGCGCATCGGCCTGAATATCTTCGGGTGCGGGTTCGACACCGTCCGATACTGGGAAGTGCCCGCGCACGGCTGCATGCTCCTATCCGAACGCCTGCCGATCCGCATCCCGCACGATTTCGACGACGGCGTGTCGGCAATCTTCTTCGACGATCTGCCCGGCTTGGAAGCGAAGCTTGCGCAGTGTATGCTGCATCCGGAGGAGAGCGCCGCGATCGCGCAACGCGGCCATGCGCATTTCCTGCGATACCACACCGGTTCCGCGCGCGCGTGCCAGGCGCTGGGCTGGATGCAGGCCGCGCTTCCGTAACGGACACGAGGAGTAACGATGTCGAACGCCAAGACCCTGCCGAGTTTTCGTCCTTCTACCATCATCCTGGTCATGCTGTCCCTGTCGATAGGGTGGGGCATCCGCGGCAACTTCGGCCACGAGTTCGGGGCCATGATCGCGGGCACGCTCGCGGGGATTGCGGTGTGCCTGTTTTCCGGGCGCGACGACTGGCGCCAGCGCGTGCCGTACTTCGCGTTCTTCGGCGCGCTGGGCTGGGCCTTCGGCGGGTCCGTCGCCTACATGCCGATGATCTGCTACGCCCAGAGCGGCCATCTGCCGACGCAGATCTACGGATGGTTCACGGCGTTCATGGTGGGCTTCCTCTGGGCAAGCCTCGGCGGCGCGGGCACGGCGTATCCCGCGGTCGAAACGCGCGAGAAACTCACGCAGATCTTCCGGCCCCTCGCGTGGGTGTTCGTCCTCTGGACGGTCCAGTACTTCTGCGAAGACTACATGGAAGGCTGGTATCTGAAATTCATGAACGTCACGGGCGTGGACCAGACCGATTTCCGCCAGAATAATCCGTTCTATTGGCTCGACAGCGAATGGCTCGAATGCACGACGGCGCTGATTGCCTTGTGCGCGTTCGACCTCTGGGACCGCCGCTTCAAGAAGTTGCCGATGTTGATCGCGTTCGGAGCGTGCGGCGCGTTGGCCGGATGGCTCCTTCAGCACGCGCTCGACGCGGCCGGCCTGCTCGGCCCGATCGTCGGCGCGCTGGTCCATTACCAGGTCGATCCCGCCGCCCTCGATCCCACTACGGGCCAGCCTTTCGGCGCGGAGAACCTGTTGACGAACTGGCCACAGCTCTTCTCCGACTTAGGCCGCCATCTCGGGTGGATCTTCGGAGCCATCGCCGGTGCGGCCGTCTACTTCAAACGCTACGGCGCGTGGCGCTCGGGATCGTCGCTGCTCATGCACCTCACGCTGGGCAGCTACCTGACCTTCCTTATCGGCCCCGTGCTGCTGACCAATCTCTTCACGGGCGTCGGCGGGTTCCGCATGACTCCGCCGCGCGGCGACAGTTGGGCCAACACGCTCGGCGTGCTGATCGGATTGTGCATCTACATGTACCGCAACAAACAGACCTCGGTCGTCCTGGCCGCGCTGCTCTCAGGCACGATTGGCGGGCTCGGCATGATGGTCGCGGAGATGCTCAAGATCCTCGCGTTCGTGCCCGGCAACCCGGTCCTGAACTCGGACCCGGCCACGGTTCAATACTGGGCGCACTGGCACGGGTCCAACTGGCACAGCATCTGCACCGAACAGGGCGTGGGCCTGTTCTACGGACTGGCCATCGCGATCACGATCGGCCTGCTCGCGTCACGCGTGAAACCTGTCGATAACGGAGAGCCGGCGCGCCGGTGGACCGAAGCGTTTTCCGTGAGCTTCATCCTGAACGCGTTGCTGTACGTGAACCTCGTCAAGAACATCGAAGACTGGACCCGCGTGCGGACCGGCGGCCATCGCGCCGTGCCCGAGATGATGAAAGCGCCATGGTTCCAAAGCATCGAGCTGTCCGCATGGACATGGTTCACGCTCATGTTCCTGTTGATGACGCTCGTGACCGTCGCCTTGCTCGCGATCCACCTGCGCCGTCCGATCGCGGTCGTCCCCTCGACGTGGCTCGGCAAAGGCCAGCTCTTCTTCCTTGTATTCCTCTGGGCGATTGTCCTCGGGAACTTCGAGAAAGCCGTCGTCGGCTTTGCCGAACAACGCCTCGCGACCGAAGGCACGATCATGGTCAACGCCTTGATCGTCACCTTCATGATCCTGGCCCTCGCAAAGCCCAGCGAAGCAATCGCGGTCATCGAGCCGCCCTCGTACGGTCCGATGATACGCAAGACGATCGCCCTGTGCGTCGCGCTGTTCCTTCTGCTGACGGCCTCGTTCACGCTGCTCGACCGCAGCATCTACGGCGACAAGTTCGACGGTTGGGGCGGACGAAACCTCCGCTTCGGCCCGCAAGCCGACTGGCTCGTCAAACCCATTCTCAAGAACAAAGCCCACCGCTAACCAAAGCGAAAAACGAAACTCCCTCGCGTTTCACCAGAGCGAAAAACGGGGACTGCCACGCGTTTTGGTAGTTTGAAACGCGTGGCTGTACCTGCTTTTCGCGGACCCCCGCAGTACAGACCACAGTTTCGTCCCCGCCTTTCGCAGCGTCGATATACTTGTTCCACGGTACGCATGGCCGCGTGTAGGATATCGATGCGCACAGGTGGGGAGACACGGCCATGGCCTTGAACGCGTACGAATCGGTGGAGGCATTTCTGACGGACGCGCAAGCGTTCCTCGAACAAGACGCAGCGACCAACAATCTAATCCTCGGGATCTGCCTGCAATTCACGAAAGAACCGGATCCGAAGAAGGGCCCGTGGTACCTGGCCACCGTATGCGAAGACGGCGCCATCGTACTGGCCGCGGTCATGCCGCCGACGCGGCCGCTGTTGCTCTACGGCGAGGCGCGCGCCATTCCAGCCTTGGCGGATGACCTCTTCCGGCGCGCGACGCGGCCGGTCTCTGTCATGGGGCCTTCAGGACTTTCGGAGGCCTTTGCCGAAACCTGGAGCGCGATGGCCGGCGTAACTGCCAAGCCTTCGGAACGGCAGAGCATCTACCGGCTGGACCATGTCGTGTTCCCAAAGGCGTGGAGCGGCCAACTGCGTCCCGCAACCGAAGAAGACGCCCCGCTTCTCGCGCAATGGCTTCAGGCCTTCACCAAAGAAGCGCTCTATCGCGACGACCCGCCCGAGGTCTTTCTCGAACGCGCGCGCGGCGCCATTCGGGCCGGAGAATTGTACGTGTGGGAAGACGGCGCAGTGGTGTCGATGGCGGCGAAGGCGCGCCCTTCAGCCCACGGGATCGTCATCAACCGCGTGTACACGCCGCCCGAATACCGCAATCGCGGCTACGCGTCCGCGTGCGTCGCGCACCTGAGCCAGCTTCTGCTGGACTCGGACTACTCATTCTGTTCGCTCTTCGCGGACATGGCCAATCCGACCTCGAATCACATCTACCGCGAAATCGGGTATACTCGCGTCTGCGACTATCCGAAGTACGACTTCAAGGAGCCGGTATGAGCGCGCGGATTTCGAGAAGAACGTTCTTGGCGGCAGGCGCGGGGGCCGTGGCCGCCGCTTCGTCGAATAGGCGGGTGGCCGCGAAACGCGAGCGTCCGCACATCCTCTTGTTGATGGCCGATCAGTTCCGCGCGGACTGCCTCGGTGTCGACGGCAATCCCATCATTCAGACGCCGAACCTCGACCGCATCGCGAACGAGGGCATCCGATTCCGGTGCGCCTATTCGAGCACCCCCACGTGCACGCCCGCGCGCTCGGCCCTGCTGACGGGGCTGTCGCCGTGGCATCACGGAATGATCGGCTACGGCAAGGTCGCGGAGAAATATCCCATCGAGAAACCGCAGGCCCTGCGCGACGCCGGCTACTACACGACGGGCATCGGCAAGATGCATTGGCATCCGCAACGCAGCACACACGGGTTCCACAAGGTCATCCTCGACGAATCGGGCCGCCAGGAACAGCCGGATTTCCGAAGCGACTACCGCGCGTGGTTCGCGTCGATGGCGCCGACGCTCGATCCGGACGCGACCGGCATCGGCTGGAACGACTACCGCGCGAAGACCTACGCCCTGCCGGAACATCTGCACCCGACGCACTGGATGGGCGACACTGCTGTGCATTTCATTCAAGACTACGATCGGACCGATCCGTTCTTCTTAAAGGTCTCGTTCGCGCGCCCGCACAGCCCGTACGATCCGCCGGAGCAGTATATGAAACGCTACGCGGACGCCGATCTGCCGAAGGCGGTCGTCGGCACGTGGGCTGCGCACTTCTCGCCGCGCAGCGGCGACGACTTTTCGGTATGGCATGGCGATCTCGGCGCGGAACAGGTGCGCCAATCGCGGCAAGGATACTACGGTTCCATTTCGTTTATAGACGCGCAGATCGGCCGTATCCTCGACGCGCTCGAACGCCGCGGCTGGCTCGACGACACGTTGATCCTCTTCACGGCCGACCACGGCGACATGACCGGCGACCATAATCTCTGGCGCAAGTCGTACGCGTACGAAGCCTCGGCGCGTATCCCGATGCTGATACGCTGGCCCACGGGTCTCGTCGCGGGGAATCGCGGGCAAGTGTCCGATCGCGTGACCGAGTTGCGCGACGTGCTGCCGACGTTCCTCGATGCGGCGGGCGTGTCCGAACAGCCGCTCGACGGTCGCAGCCTGCTCAACCTCGCGCGTGACGCGAACGCGCCGTGGCGTCCGCACCTCGACCTCGAACACGACATCTGCTACGCGCCGGAGAATCATTGGAGCGCGCTGACGGACGGACGCTGGAAGTACATCTTCCACGCGCGCGACGGCCACGAACAGCTCTTCGATCTCAAGACCGACCCGCACGAGTTGAACGATCTCGCGTCGGACGCAGCGCACGAAAAGGAATTGCGCGAGTGGCGCGGAAAGCTTGTCGACGAATACGCCGAGCGCGGCGACCAGTTCGTCAAGAACGGCAAGCTGGCGCTGCGGCCCGAGAGCATCCTGTATTCGCCGAACTACCCCGGGAAGGCGTAGTGGACGAAGTGGACGGGGTGGATGACGCCTGGTTTGGGTTTTTCACACTATATGTATTAAATAGCTAAATATGTAATCGTATACGTATTTGTGTATCATAGCTTGATATGGACTCACCAAGACCCTAACCCGTGTCATTGCGAGGAGGGCTTCAGCCCGACGAAGCAATCCCCCGATCTTCTGAACACAACAGGCCAGGGGATTGCGTCGTCGGGCTGAAGCCCTCCTCGCAATGACACCACGGGGTTGAAAACAATCCGGGCTACCGGCGGCGGCCTGTGGTTTCGCCAAGATGTTTGCGGCGATTCAGATCGGCCAAGAGATCGGCGAAGGTCCCCGCGCGAACATTCTTCTCGCGAATGTACGTGTACGTGATATCGAGCATCCGCATTTCGGGGTCGAACGCGTCGAGGCTCCACGGGTGCCAGATCAGGCTGACCTGCGGCATGTGGTCCGCGACGGCCTTGTCGATGAACGGCTTGTTGTTGACCGCGAATTCCTCGTCCGGCGATTCGACGTAACGGCTGGGCACCGTCTCGGGCATGGCCGGGGGAAACAGCCCGATGCGCACCGGCCCGCATTTGTTGTTGCCCTTGAGCAAGTTCTCGTGCCACCCGCACGGCGGCAGTTCCCACAGATTCGGATAGCCTTCCTCGGCGTACGTGAACGGCGGCACGAGCAGCGCCGGCAGGCTCCAACTCGGCCCCCACGCCATCGAACTCACGTACTTGTACCCGGCCTCGTCGACCAGGCGCAACGCCTCGGGCGCGGTCTTCAGCCCGTCGACGAAACTCACCGGCGCGCGGAACCCGATGACCTCGCACGCGAACACGTCTTCGAGGCGCTTCTTGCTCTCGACGATCTCGCGCGGGAACTGTTCGGGCGGGCCGGACGTGCCGAACTCGGGCGTGTCGCGCAGAAGCATGTGCGTGTAGGAATGGCTCGCGATCTCGAACAGCGGATGATTCTTCAGCAGCGCGACGTATTCCTTCTTCTGCTTATCGAGCAGTTGCGCGACGATGAAGAACGTGGCCGGCATTTCGTGCGCTTCGTGCTTCTTCACGATCTTGCGGACGGCGGCGAGGCACGCGGGGCTTTCGGTGTCGTACGCGGCGATATAGAGAGTCATGAGACGTTCCTCAAAGCCAGGGCGCGGCGCCCGAATCTTCGGTGCAATACGCCGACAACACCTTGTTAATCCCGCGCGCGATGTTGCGGCAGTCGCGCGGCGTGAACCATTGATTCAACGAGACGTTGACCACGCGGTCATACAAGTCGTCCGCCACGGGACAATCGCCGCGCGCGTACGCGATGCGCCCGCCGTTGCGCCGGTAATGCTCGCAGGTGTACACGCATTCGGGGCCGTTCGGTCCGGATTGCAGCGTGATCGGATACATGTTCCAGTAAATGTGCCAGTCGTCGCCGGGATGTCTGCCGCGCGTGCCGCAGCCCACGCCCTCGGCGCTCAACGCCGCTACGATCTTTTCCGCGAGTTCGACGTTCGGCGGAAAGAAGCGCAACTGATACCCGACGTCGCCTTCCGCATCGTTGAGTTTCTGCGGCACGATTTCTTTGAACCGCTTGAGCTGCCGCAGGACGCGCAGCTTGACCGCGTTCGACCGTTTCACCGTAGCCGGCATGCGCTTCAACTGGACGACGTCGACCGCCGCCTCGAGTTCGGACATGCGGTAATTTGTCCCGCAGAAGATCTCGTTCTCATAGCGCGGCGGCGCGAATCGGTCCGGCCGCCACAATCCGCCGCACTCGGCAAGCTGGTTCGCGCGTTCCCAGAGGCGCTTGTCGTTCGTCAGGATCAGACCGCCTTCGCCGCCGCCGACGATCTTGTAGCACGAAATGCTGAAGCACCCGAGATCGCCGAAGGTCCCGACGCGGCGTCCGCGGAACGATCCCCCGCACGATTGCGCGCAATCCTCGACCACCCGCAGTTTGTGCTTGCGCGCGATCTTCATAATCGCGCCCATGTCGCACACCGTGCCCATGACCTGCGTCGGCGCGATGGCCACCGTCCGTTTCGTGATCGACGCCTCGATCTTCTTCGGGTCGATGGCGAGCGACTCGTCCACGTCGCAGAACACCGGCACGCCTTTCGCCGTGACCACGGCGGCGGCGGTCGCGTAGAACCCGATCGCCGGGCAGATAACTTCCGTCCCCGGCCCCACCCCTGCGGCGACGAACGCGCTGTGCAGCGCGCCGGTCCCGGAACTCACGCCGATGGCGTATTTCACACCGAACGTGTCGCGTGCGATGCGTTCGAACGCGCGGACTTTCGTTTCCTTCAGGTCGGCGTAGTAGTTCCCAAGGAACGGACCGGCCCCGGCATCTTCGGCCTCGACCGCATCCCGGATCTTCTTCAAGGTGGTGCGCGAAAACCCGAATCGCTCGGCCACGGACATGAACTCGTCCACGCCGATCTTGGGCCGCCCCTTGCCTTCGATGCGCGTCACGGCCTTGAGGCTGCCGTGCAATGCCAGTCGCTGTTCCGCCCTCGAATCGCCCATGATACTCCCTTTCCCTGTCGAATAATGGGCGTAGTGTACGGCGGGCAGGGCCGGAAATCCAGCCCAAGTTGAGCGCGCCCGGCATGAACGGGTACACTACGCCGTGCTGCATGGGCAGAACGGATCGCCGGTCGAACGGGTCCCATCCCACATTGATTAACATGCATAAGGAGCTTTGAACATGTCTCTTGCACCCCATGGCGGGCAGTTAGTCGATCGATTCCTGAAGGGAGAGGCGCTCGAGAAGGCGAAAGCCAAGGCCGCGTCGCTGCCGAAACTGGTCGTGGACACGTACACGTCGTTCGATATCGACGGCATCGCGAAGGGCATCTTCAGTCCGCTGACCGGCTTCATGGGCGAGGAGGAGACCCGCCGCGTCGTCGAGACGATGCATCTGCGCGACGGCATCCCCTGGACGATACCGATCCTGCTCGCCGTGAGCGATGCCAAGGCGGACACGCTCGAGATCGGCGGCGAAGTGGCCATCGAGGACGACATGGGCGAAATCGTGGCCATTCTCCATCTCAAAGAGAAATTCCGCATGGACCACGAAGCCATCGCCCAGCACGTGTACCGAACCATCGACAGGAGCCATCCCGGCGTCGCGTACACGACGTCGCTCGGCCCGGTCTTTCTCGCGGGCCCGCTCGACGTGCTCAAGGCGCGCACGATCGAATTCCAGGATTACAACCTCACGCCGGCCGAGACCCGCGCGTCCTTCGAAGCGCGCGGGTGGAAGCGCATCGTCGCGTTCCAGACGCGCAACCCGGTCCATCGCGCGCACGAGTACCTCCAGAAGTGCGCCATGGAAATCTGCGACGGCCTGCTGCTGCACCCGCTCATGGGCACGACCAAGAGCGACGACATCCCCGGCAACGTGCGCATGGGGTGCTACCAGGTGCTGCTCGATCTGTACTACCCGAAAGACCGCGCCATGCTGTCGCTGATGCCGGTCAACATGCGGTACGCCGGGCCGATGGAAGCCATCATGCACGCGATCATCCGCAAGAACTACGGGTGCACGCACTTCATCGTCGGCCGCGATCACGCCGGCGTCGGCAGTTTCTACGGCACGTACGATGCACACTACATTTTCGACGAGTTCGATCCCGAGGAAATCGGCATCACGCCGCTGTTCTTCGATCACACCTTCTTCTGCCGCGCGTGCGGGAACATGGCATCAATCAAGACCTGTCCGCACGACAAACAACACCACGTCTTCCTGAGCGGCACCAAGGTCCGCGACATGCTCAAGGCGGGCGAGATTCCGCCGGTCGAGTTCACGCGGCCCGAAGTCGCCAAAGTGCTTATCGAGTGGGCGCAAGGCGAAGGAAACTGATGGCGCGGAAGGTTGCGGAGCGAGTACTTGTCATCGGACTGGACTGCGCGACACCCCAGTTCGTGTTTGGCCCCGACCGGTTCGCCATGCCGCACGTTCAGGGCCTCGCTGCCGCGGGATGCTGGGGACGCCTACGCAGTTGCGACCCGCCGATCACCGTGCCCGCGTGGGCCTGCATGACTTCAAGCAAAGACCCCGGAACGCTCGGCTGCTACGGCTTTCGCAATCGCAAGGACCATTCGTACGACCGTCTGTTCACGGCCAACGCCGCGGCCGTACGCGAGAAACGCGTCTGGGACATCCTGTCGCGGCGCGGCAAGAAGGTGGCCGTGCTCGGCGTGCCGCAGACCTATCCCGTCACGCCGGTCAACGGCTGGATGGTGGCGGACTTCCTCGCGCCGGACACGCAGGCCGAATACACCTACCCCAAGGCGTTGCGCAACGAGATCGAGAGCGCCGTGGGCGAATACCTCATCGACGTGAAAGACTTCCGCACCGACGACAAGGATCGTTTGCTCGCCGATGTGTACGCGTTGATGCACAACCGCTTCGACACCGCCCGGTTTCTCTTAACGGAGAAGCCCTGGGATTTCTTCATGATGGTCGAGATGGGCGTCGACCGTATTCATCACGGATTCTGGAAGTACTGCGATCGCGCACATCCGAAATACGAACCCGGCAACCGCTTCGAGCACGCGATTCGCGACTACTATCAGGCGCTCGACGCGCGCATCGGCGAACTGCTTGCCCTCGTGGGACCCGAGACCGCCGTGCTGGTCGTATCCGATCACGGCGCCCGCTCGATGATCGGCGGGGTCTGCATCAATCAGTGGCTTATCCGCGAAGGTCTCCTCACGGTGCGCGACAACTTGAGCGCGCGCAAACGCATCGAAGACTGCGACATCGACTGGTCCCGCACCAAGGCGTGGGCGTCGGGCGGCTATTACGGGCGCGTGTTTCTCAACGTCCTAGGCCGCGAACCCGAGGGTATCGTCGCGCCGGAGGAATACGAGGCGTTTCGATCCGAACTCGCCGACCGCCTGCGCGCCATGCCCGGTCCCGACGGCAAGCCCCTGGGCAACCAGGCGCATCGTCCCGAGGATCTCTACAAGCACGTGCGTGGCGTCGCACCGGACTTGCTCGTCTACTTCGGCGATCTGGCATGGCGCTCCGTCGGCATGGTAGGGTTCGAGGATATCTATACGTTTGAAAACGACACCGGCCCCGACGACGCCAATCACGATTACCATGGCGTGTTCGTGATGGACGATCGGGCCGGACGCGGCGGCATGGAACTGCCCGGCCTCCAGTTGATGGACGTGGCGCCCACCGTGCTTGACCTGATGGGCGTCGAGGTCCCGGAGGACATGCAGGGCCATGCGGTCGCGTAGGGAGGGCGTATCATGACGCAAGGCATCACCGTATGTCTCACGGGAACGCAGGCCGTCGACGTGGCGAAGATGCTGGCGGTCCGCCTGATCGAAATGGGGCGCTACGCCGAGCATCTCGACGACGCGACGATGCGTCCGTTCGGCACGCAGAAGGCCGCCGCGCACGCCTGCGATCTACTCGCGCGCAACGGGGTCGTGGCGATCATGACCCAGCCGAGACTCAAGACGGCTGGCCCGCGGCTCGATATTGCCATCGAGGAACACGACACCCCGGATTTCGCCACCGAGAAAGTGATCGACGAACTGGCCAACGCCGGGGCCGTGGCGCTCGAGTCGGCGGACTATTCGCCCGAGGAAGAGGAACAGATCCGCAAGCGGCTTGCGGATCTCGGCTACATCGAATAGGATTTCGTCCCGCGCCGGGACCGCGGCGCGGGGATAGGAACATATCGACATGCTCGTTGGTGTAAACGCCCTGCTGTACGACCCGCGATGTCCGGGTGGCGACGGACGCTATCTGCGCCAGGTGCTCGCCAAGATGCGCGAGATCCAGCCCGACACGCGGTTCGTCGTGTTCACGAGCCCGCTCAGCCACGACGCGTTTGAAGGGTGGGACCGCGAGTACCTCGATGTCCAGCAAAAGTCCGGGTTGTTCGGCGGCCTCGATTCGCAACTGGATCGCGCGGCGAAACAGCGCGGCGTCGATCTAGTCTTCTCCTCGCTGCTGGCCGCGCCGGCGCGGTTATCGGCCCCGCTCGTCCTGTATTCGATGGACCTGCACTATTTCGAGAAGGACTATTTGCGCGACCGCCGCCGCACCGACGTGAGCGTCCGCGACGTGAAACGCATCTGCGGCCGTGCCGCCGCGATCGTGGCCCCCTCGGAATTCATGCAGCGCAAGCACCTCGAACTACTCGATATTCCGCTCAACCATGTGATTGTCGCCCCGCTTGGCGTCGAGGACGTGTTCACCCAGCCCAACGCGTGCGCGATCGAGCCGCCGTTCCTGGTCAGCATCGGCGACACGCGCGAGTTCAAGAACATCCCGCGGCTGCGCGAAGCGTTCGACATTCTCAAGGACGAATTCGACCACACGCTCATCGTTGTGGGACGCCCTTGCGAAGCCGAACCGGATGACTGGGGTCCGCGTGTCATGCGCATCGAGTATTGTTCCGCGGCCCATCTCGCCGGCCTCTTGCAGCACTGCGACGTGTGTGTCCAGCCGTCGCTCTACGAAGGCTCGGGCGTGGCCGTCCTCGAAGCCATGCGCGCCGGCGCGCCCGTGGCCACGTCGCGCACCGGAGGCATCGCCGAAGTCGCCGGGGACACGCCCTTCTATTTCAACCCCGAAAACACGTCGTCCATTGTGTCGACGGTCCGCTGGGCCATCGAAGAAGGCCCCGAGCTCCGCAACAGCCGCGTCAAGTTCGGACGCCAGGTCGCCGGCGAGTTCACCTGGGAACGCTGCGCCTGGAAGACCCTCTCCGCCTTCAAGCGCGTGTAGCCCCACGCGCCGCTCTGCGCTCGTGATCGTGCTATTTCGTAAATCGAAACCTGACCACCTGTCATTCTGAGCGAAGCGAAGAATCTCACCCACGATAGAAGCCTCGCCTGCCGAGAGATTCTTCGCTTCGCTCAGAGCTTGTGAAGGAATTGCGAAACGCGGGCGCTT
>CAYOCT010000079.1:0-28647 GCA_964402555.1 uncultured Nitrospiraceae bacterium
TGGCTGAATAACGCCGTCCCTGTATCATGGGCAATAGGGAAATGCCACCTTCCCATCATGGCCGGGAAAACCCCCACAAGCGTCCGAGCACGTTCAGGACGTGCGGCTGTGATGCCCCCTGTATACCTTCGACACGGATTTGTTTGAGGTCTCAGACTCGCTACGCCTGACCGACCTCGTAAGCATGATCGTAGCACCGCAGACCTTGCCGGCGATTTTGGAACGAGCGCTCATGGCGGCTACTGGAAACGCATCGGATTTGCGTCCACCTCAACGTCCACACGCTACGCGCCATTTCAGGTCGACGCGATGCAATCTCGTGCACGGTTGAAGCCAACGTCCGTGGGAGAATGGGGGAGAGGGTCTACCCTACGTGAACTGGTGAGGATTCTCAGGGCAATGAAGATGGTGAATGGGGCGGGACTCGAACCCGCGGCCACCGGATTAAAAGTCCGATGCTCTACCACCTGAGCTACCCATCCACGGAGCAACAAAGGCGAGCCTTGCGGCTCGCCCGATGCCAGATCAAGTCTACTGAATCGCGCGGGGAGATGTCAACCTGAGTGCATGGGATAAGGTTCTTCGCGTCTTTCCGTCTTGTCCTCTCGTGAAGTTCGAGAACGCTCTTCGGTAGATGCCGTACTTCGAGTACAGAGCGCATGATATGTATAAGCAGGGCCTGTTCTTTCAAGACCGGTCTTCTTCGATGCGGGCCGGCTGTGCCGAATACGTCACCCTGCAGCACGCGGGTGTACGCTCTGGAATGGACCAGCGCAACTTCCCGAAAACATGATTATAGGTCGGGAATAAGGGTGACATTGGGGAATATTGGTTCACAAACTGTTGTGTCAGTAGTAAAGCAGTAAGTGGCAATCGGGAATTGCAACTGGGGCGTGATTCGTCCTGTTGAAGCGTGCATAGAGGTGGTCGTCCGATGAGACGCTTGACGGCATGCGGCGCGCTGGTACTCGCAGGAATTGAAGCGCACGCCGATTCCGATTACCAATTGACCATGAGCGATTCCCGTCTTGCCGGTTGGGCGCCTCAGGCTGTGTCCTCGCCTCGCGTGTTCAGCGACACAATACCGGCAACAAATAACCTGACAATCACCCTTATCGTCGGGAGTCGCCATGAGGTCGCGGATGCTCCAGCCGCGGCACACCCGTTTCAGATTACTGCTAAAGGCGTTTCCGCCAGTTCCGATGACGTGCCGCTCGGCACTTCAGTACCCGCCGGAATCATGACCATAGAACTGGATACCGAAGTCGAAAGCCTAGCCTCCCATTCGGGCTTGCGTTTGCGGGCGATGGTTACGACCGCCCATTCGTCCACGATAAGGCGGGAGGGCTATCGGGTAAAGAGACACAAGTGCGCCCTGGGAAACGAGGGGCGTTGCCTGGCCAACTTGAGGAGAGGATACGATGCCAAAATGCATAGGTCTTGCCACAGCGCTCCTGGCGGCTTTCGCCGTGCCGGCCGGCGCGGACTCGGATTTTCAGTGGACGTTTGACAACTCAGGCTTCTTCAGCTACACGCTGACGAGTGTTTCTTCGACGCGGCTGTTCTCAGGTTCTTTGCCTGCTGCAAATCCCGTCATCACACTCCTTGTAGGAATGCGCTACGAGGTGATCAACGTCAACAGCGGCGCCCATCCCTTCCAGGTTCTGGCGAAGGGGTCGGGGGCCGGATCTGACGTGATTCTGCTATCCCAAGGGAGCGCGACCGGGTCGATGGAATCCGACGCTGATGTCGCATGGACGGACGATGGCAACACCTCGAACGGCAAAGTTGCGTTCACGGTAACCCAGGCCCTTGTGGACGCCATGAACGCCGGCGGCAACAATCCCGGTTATCGTTGCGCCGTGCACACGGGCACCATGCGCGGAGACTTTGACGTAATCGGGCAGAAGATCGTCAACCCCATTCCCGGTCACATTCCGAAAGGAAGTATCACCGTCGAACTGGAGACTACCGCCAGCGGCCTGGTCTCACCGCTCGGCCTTGCCGAGGCGGACGATGAGTCAAATCGTCTCTTTATCCATGACCAAGTTGGCAAAGTGTGGATCGTGGACGCAAGCAAAACGATGTTGCCTGCGCCTTTCCTGGATGTCAGCAGTCGGCTGGTACCGCTGGGCATTGCAGGAGCGGGGAGTTACGATGAACGGGGCCTGCTCGGTTTCGCCCTGCATCCCGACTTCGCCCATCATCCGAAAGTCTACACCTACACCTCCGAACCTGTGGAAGGCGCGGCTGATTTCACCGTGCCCATGGATGGCGATTTCGATCATCAAGACGTGCTCGCCGAATGGAGCGTCTCGGAGTCCGATGCCAATGTCGTCGATCCAGCCACGCGAAAAGAGTTGTTCCGAAATGACCACCCAGAGTTCAATCACGATGGAGGTGCAATCCATTTTGGCCCCGACGGATACCTGTATCTCGGGATTGGTGATGGCGGCCAGGGCGACGACCAAGGTCCCGGACATCAGGCAGGCGGCAACGCCCAGGCGCTGAATACGATCTTGGGCAAGATCCTGCGCATTGACGTCGATGGTGGGGGAACGCCCTCAGACAACGGAAAGTATGGCCTCCCGCCCAGTAACCCGTTCAATGGCATCGACGGACTGCGGGAGATCTACGCCTACGGACTGAGAAATCCCTACTCCTTTGGTTTTGACCCAGCCACAGGCGACCTCTATCTCGGCGATGCCGGGCAGAATGACATCGAGGAGGTTGACCTTATAACCGCAGGGGGCAATTTTGGATGGCGCGTGAAGGAAGGGAGTTTCTTTTTCAATCCGAACGGAACCATGGATGGGTTTGTCACGAACGACCCAGTAGTGGATCCAGTACCGTCGGACCTCGTCGATCCGATAGCCGAGTACGACCACGACGAAGGCCATGTTGTAGTAGGAGGACGTGTATACCGCGGCACGGCTATTCCGGAACTCGCTGGACTATACGTCTTCGGTGACTTCGGGACCGCTTTCGATACGCCTTCCGGCCGTCTTTTCAACCTCGACTCGGGCAACAACATCAATGAACTGCGTATCGGAGGAGACAATCGACCGGTGGGGCTCTGGATCAAGGGATTTGGACAGGACCGAGCCGGAAATGTGTATGTGTGTGGCTCTGCGGAACTCGGGCCGGCCGGCGCCACAGGCGTAGTCGAGAAGATCGTCCCATATACCGGAACCCCGATCACCAGTCCAACCGCCGTGTTCGGAGTGGCTACCGGGTCCGCAACGACGGGTATGGCTCCGCTGACCGTCACGTTCCAAGACCAATCGACGCCAGGCAGTTCGCCGATTACCGCGTGGGAATGGACCTTCGGCGACGGCACCTCCAGCACTGACCAGAACCCAACGCATACGTATGCCGACGAGGGCAATTACACGGTCAGTCTTACCGTGACAACAACGGCTGGCTCGGATTCTGATACAAAGACGGACTACATCGTCGTTACAGCCAAGAAAGGATGTGTCGGGAGCAGCATCCCCCCCAAGGGATCATACCGAGAATTCGCGGGAGACATAACCGCCCTTGGCGGTGCGTGCCTCCTGCTCATTCTGTTCGGGCGGGCGGGAAGAGCGCGCCGAATCCCATGAACGAGGCAAGCCGCGAATTGCGGCACGACGACTGGCACAGCCTTTCATGACTGATGTGCATACTCGAGTCACTGGGACAGGCCATCCGCAACTGCCCAGCGATTTGCTGTGGCGGCCAACGTAGCGGTAGTTTCTCGATTACGTAGCCCCCAAGCCGTTCGGCGCCAATGTCCGTTCGGACCGGCAACTGAACCGGCGCTGATGTTGGCGTTGCCGGGCAAGCCGAGCATCGTAGCTACGCCGGGGGCGGCGCTCGCCCGAGACAGGCGACCGACTCCGGCACAAGACGCGCCCAATGTGGCGCATACTCTGTCCTTCTCCAAGCAATGTTTGGATCTGACTGCGTTCACTTACGCTAAGACGTTTGTACGACATCGTAGACGGCTCCTTCCGGCTCTTCGTTGTTGACGCTCGAAAGATACTTGAAGACCGCTACGATGTCGCTATGTTTTTCAATTCCTCTTTCGGGCAGGGCAGCCTCCCAGCCCCCTATACGGTTAGAATATGAATCCGGTTAGGCCATCGCAATTCGGAGTCTTGACTACGCAAAGAGGGCTATGGTATTGTCCTCCGCACTCTCGCAGAGGACGGGTCGCGCGATAGGTGCCTTTCGAGGGTGGAAGTAACGACCGGATTAGGGATTATGGCGCCGGGCACGGCCTCCCGAACCAGTGTTGGGCGGCGTGGGCGAAAGTGAAGTTCCATGCCGGGACGGGCACGGCGTAGCGTAGAAGACGCTACATATCCCTTGATCTTTGGCCGCTGTGATCAGCGATGAGGAGACTTGGCAGGATGAATAAGAAGGAAGCCAAGAAGTTCGAGAAGCTGCTTCTTAGCGACATCGAACGCCTGAGCAATGGCATTCGCAATATTGAAGAAAGCGCCCTGCATGAATCGGTTCGCGAAACGACGGGCGACCTCTATAGCTACGCCGAAACCGGCACCGACAACTTCGAGCGGGAGACCGCGCTCAATATCGCCACAGGCGAATCCGAGCGCCTCCGCGACGTGACCGACGCCCTGAAGCGCATCGAAGACGGCACCTACGGCGTCTGCGAGGGATGCGAGGACGCCATCCCGAAGAAACGGCTCGAAGTCTTTCCCTCTGCGCGTTACTGCATCAAGTGCCAATCCAAGCTGGAGAAAGAAGGCACGCTCTAAGCCCGAACGCACGATGGCCATTCCGATAATTGGACGGTCGCGCCGGTTCGGCATTCTAGGAGACGCCTCATGAGCGCCCGCAGGAAACAGGTCCTTTGGATTCTCGCGGTGTTCGCCACGGTGGTTATAGTCGACCAGGTTACCAAGGCGATCATCTGCATCACGATCCCCGATATCGAGCGCGTGTATTATCTCGGAAGCCATCCGGTGTTCTTCCGGTTTTCACATCAAGTTAACGAGGGCGTGGTAGGGGGGATGTTTCGCTACAAGCCCGTCCTCGCCTATGCCGCGCCGCTGTTTGCCACGTGCATCCTGCTCTATCTGTTTCGGTTCCTGGAACCTGGTTCCAGACTCCAGTCGACTGCATACGGCCTTATCGCCGGGGGCGCGATCGGCAATCTGATCGATCGGCTGCGCCTGGGACACGTGACCGACTTCCTTCAATTCCATTTCTATTTCATTCCGTTCGATTTCCCGTGGAAGTACTTCCCCGCCTTCAACGTGGCGGACTCTTCGATCTGTACCGGCGTGTTCCTGCTCATCGTAAGCTGGTATTGGATAGGCCAACCCGATGCTGTCGACCCTGTTTAAGATTGGCCCTATCACGATCCATTCCTACGGACTGATGATTGCCATCGGTTTCCTGCTGGCGATGTTTCTTGCCCAGCGCGACGCCAGCAAGGCCGGAATCGACTCGAATATCGTGGGCAACCTTGCATTCTTCGGGCTGGCCTTCGGCATCCTTGGCACGCGCCTGTTGCACATCGCGATGTTCCCGCAGGGCTATTCCTGGACCGATCCGATTGGATGGATTGCCATTTGGCGCGGCGGCCTGGTGTTCCAGGGGGCGCTGCCCGGGGCGGTGCTTGCCATCTGGGCCGGATGCCGCTACTACAAGATTCCCTTCTGGAAGACCGCCGATCTGGGCATGCCGTACCTTCCGCTGGCGCACGCCTTCGGCCGGATCGGCTGTTTCATGAACGGGTGCTGTTACGGCTGCCGGACCGACCTGCCGTGGGGCATCCGGTTCCCGCGCGTGCCGTGGGATTTCTCGCAGCCGGCCACGGGCAGCCCCGCCTACCTCGATCACTGCAACCGCTTCAGCGGCCTCTCGATGACCCACGACCACTGGTCCTACCCCGTGCACCCGACGCAACTGTACGGATTCGTTGGACTGCTTACGCTGTGCTTCATTCTGCTCTACGTCAGGAAGCACTATATGCTCTACGATGGCATGACCATGCCCGTCTACCTCGTTCTCTACAGCATCGGGCGTTTCTTCGTAGAAGCCATCCGCGGCGACCACAACCCTACCATCGGTATCCTGAGTGAACAGCAAATCTTCTGCATTGTGACCGTGGCGCTGGGCGTTGTGCTCTTCTTCATCTTGAAACGCTTCAATACGCCCAAGGTTGCCACTCCGCAGCGCTCCAGTCGCTGACGGCGTATCCGCTCTCTTTTGTCCCGACCCAACTCGCCTTCAGGGCAGATCTGCTCAATCTATTATTTGAATATAGTATAATTAGCATTTATTGGGTCCGTTTTGCCTTGCTTATTCATTTCTGTTCTGATATTATGCATAGAAATATTTTGTATTGAAAATAACCGGAGTACTCCCATGGAAGGTGACACCGTCGAACGTTCGCTCGTGGCCCTCAGGCGGATCACGCGCGCGATCGATCTGCATTCGCGCCAGCTCCTGAACCTCTTTGCTTTGACGGGTCCCCAAGTCGTCGTGCTGCGAGAGATTGGCCGCTTCGACCAGATCCGGATTGGGGATTTGGCAAGCCGCGTGAGTCTCAGCAACGCAACGACGACGGGGATTGTGGATAGGCTGGAACGCGCCGGGTTCGTCTCTCGAATTCGTAGCCTCCGCGATCGGCGTCAAGTGCTGCTGACTCTTACGGAATCGGGGAATCGTCTGCTCGAGGCGGCGCCTCCGTTGTTACAGGACCGCTTTGTCCAGGAGATGCGTAATCTGCCGCCGGACGAGCAATGGCGAATCGTGCAAGTGCTCGACCGTGTATCGCAAATGATGGGCGCAGCCAATCTTGATGTCGCGCCGTACTTGGCGAACAACCTGCTTCCGCCGCAAGAGGTTGCGCTGACCGAATGCCCTCCAACGGAGAGCACTGCCGGGGAGGTATGCGATGTCCCAGTGCAAGTATCCTATCCGTGAGGTGCGCCAAGTCTGCGGACTGCCAGACTGGGCGTCACTGAGTATCTTGTGCCGGTTCCTGCACGAGACTATGAGACCCTACGAGGATACCGAGGCGGATGTCCGCCGAGGGATCCTTGACGCGCTTGAACCTTCAAGTCCGTTGAGGAACTTCGTGCTCATTGCAGGCGATGGGGAACTGGCGGGCGCGCTGGTCATGTTGGGCACGCGCATGCAGGGCTACATCCCGCCCAATCTGCTTCTGTTCGTGGCGGTGGATCCATCGCTTCGAGGCCAAGGCATCGGCGGAGCGCTTGTGCGCCGCGCTCAATCCCTCTGCCATGGGCCGATCAAACTCCATGTCGAATACGAGAATCCGGCAAAGAGGCTGTATGAACGCCTGGGGTTCACAACCAAGTACGCCGAGATGCGGTGGGGCAAGGCGTAGCGAGAGGAGTGTCATGAACCGCTTAACCATCAATCTGAACGCGCTGGAACACAACCTGGGCTGTATCGACCACTGGATGCGGCAATGGGGCGCCCGATGGACCGCAGTAACGAAAGTCCTCTGCGGGCACCGGGAGATGCTGCGCGCGTTTCGAATCTTCGAGGCGCAATCGCTGGGCGATTCGCGTTTGACACACCTCCAGGCCATTGCGCGGGTTGCTCCCACCGCCGAACGTTGGTACCTGCGCGTGCCCAACCTGTCGACGGTCGAGAAGATCGTAAGCCTGGCTCACGTGAGTTTGAACAGTGAACTCGAGACGATCCGGGCGCTTGACCAGGCCGCGGGACTTCAGGGAAAGATGCATCGCGTTGTGATCATGATCGAGTTGGGAGATCTCCGGGAGGGCATTCTGCCGGGCAATCTGGTTCGCTTCTACCAGCAGGTGTTCTGTCTCCCGAACATTGAAGTCGTCGGAATCGGCGCGAATCTCGGCTGCCTGTCGGGCGCGGTGCCCACGGTAGACCAGTTCATGCAACTCGTACTGTATCGCGAGCTGCTCGAGTTGAAGTTCCACCGGCGGCTTCCCCTGATTTCGGCGGGAACCACCGCCGTGCTCCCCCTCATACTCAACGGGCAACTGCCGAAATCCATCAACCATTTTCGTATCGGCGAGGCCCTCTTTCTGGGCACGAATCTGATCACCGGGGAATTGCTGCCGGAACTGCGCGACGACGTGGTCCTGTTGGAGACGGAGATTGTCGAGGTCAAGGAGAAACCGCTTGCGCCCATGGGCGAGACCGGCGCTATCACACCGTTTGCCACGGCATCGAGCGAAGCCGTGGCTCCGGGCAAACGCGGGTATCGGGCGCTGGTCACCGTGGGGCACTTGGAGACCGAGATCACGGGGCTGACGCCGGTGAATCCGAACCATACCGTCGCCGGCGCCAGCAGCGACTTGACCGTCGTGAATCTGGGAGACGAACCGAGCGGCCTTAACGTGGGCGACACCATCGCGTTTAAGCTCAACTACGGTTCATTGCTTCGCTTGATGAGCAGCCGGTACGTGCCGAAAGTCCTGGAACCGTCCATTCATGAGTTCGAGCGGGAACGAGCGGGGCGCGTGGTGGCGTTCCAACCCGCGAGGCGTTCGTTCACGCCTGCCACCGTGTTTCAGCAGGAGGCTGTTCTCCAAACTAGGGCTGCCGCGACCGGGGAGGAATCCTGATGGACACGGGGCTCGACACACTCTACACGCGCGACCGTGACGTCTGGAACACCTGTGCGCGAACCTACGAGCGGCAGATCGTGTGCGGCCATCCGGACGTTGCGGCGTATGAAGCGTTTGAAGAGGACCTCCTCGACAGGCTCTTGTACCACGTCATTACGGCCGTCAAACGCCCGGTGATGGTGTATGACATCGGGTGCGGTTCGGGCCGACTGCATCTCCGTTATGGACGAGCCATGACGTTGCCCGATGCCACTTCGGCGGTCGCGCGCGACGAGGTCCTCGGGTGCGGGATTGCATCGGTCGGCGGTCTGGACTTCTCGAAGGAGATGCTCGATCTGGCCAAATCGAAAGTCGCCGAGTGTGGTCTGAACGATCTGCTCGGCAACCGGCTCTGGTTCAAGGAAGGGTCGGCGTTCGAGTTGGAACCGCTGCCGTTCGAACCGCTGCCCATTGCCGTAACGCTGTGCAATTCGATCGGCGTCATGCAGGGCGAAGAGGGCGCCGCCAAGCTCTTCCAGTCATTGCGCCGGTGCGTGGAATCCGCGGGCGGAATCGCGCTGATTAGCGCCTACCGGCGCGAGGCCGTAGCGTCGCATGCGTTGGGCAACTACGAGTCGACCATGGACGTCAGTGGCCAGCCGCGCTGGCTCGTTCCAGACACCTACGCCGGTCCGCAATTCGTTCAGGTTCCCCACCGCTACAAACGCGCGTTCGATCCGTCGCCGGATATCGAGGTAAGTGTGTTCGACAAGGCCGGCGCGTGCGTGAAGCGCAACCATACGCTCTCGCGCGACCCCGCCGAACTGGCGGCGACCATTCGGACGGGCCACATCCGCACGTATTCCGATTACGAATCGCGCTGGTATTCGGACGAAACCGTGGCGAACTGGATACAACTCTACTGGGGGGGCTTGCCATCCCATCATCTCGCCGGCGCTCGACTGGACCGCCTGCGCGCGGCGCCCGCCCAACTGGCCCTGTTGGATCCCGCCCATGTGCTGGATGCCTTCTTCGATCGGTATGAGCGCATAGCCGCTTAGTCTCGATCGGTCCGGCCCCAAGAAGAAAGGAGGAGCGATAGTGTCGAGCCGTTGGCTTCTGTGGCTGATTGTCGGTGGTTACGTCGTCTTTGTGTTCTGCAAGGGTGTCCTGAAAGTCCGGCGGGTTAACGACGCGGACGACTTTCTCGTAGCGGGACGCGACATCGGGTGGTTCTATTTGTTCTGCACCATCGGCGCCACCGTAATCGGAGGCGGCGCCTCGATCGGGGCCGTGGCCAAGACGTACGACTGGGGCGTGTTGATGCTCTTCGTCTCGATGGGATGGTACTTGCAGTTCGTGTTCTCGGGGCTGGTTGTCGCGCCGAAGTTTCGCGAGGCCGAACTCTACACAGTGGCCGGGTATTTCGGGCACCGTTTTGGAGAGGGGCCTCGGTTCTTTGCGATGGTATTGTCGCTCCTGTTCTCCGTGTTCATTCTCGCGGCCCAGATGGCGGCGTTCGGTAGCGTATTGTCAGCGATACTGCCCGAAGGGATGGGCAACGGCACGCTGCTGAAACTGGCCATCATTATCGGGGGATCGATGGTCATTATCTACAGCACCGCCGGGGGGCTGCTGGCTGTGATACACACGGACATGTACCAATTCGTGATCTTGATGGTGGGGTTTCTGGTTACCCTCATGTTCTGCGTCCCGGATATCGTCGGCTCCTACCACTTCGCCACCGGCACGTTCGTGCCGATTCGCTTCGGCCAGATCGATCTGAAAGATCCCGAGGCACTCGCCAAGGCCATTGCCCACGCGGACGATCCGTTGTCGTCGTATCTGCGACAGAAGGCGTCGCCCGATCAGATGAAGGTGCTGCAAGCGCCTATAGCCAAGCCTGTGGACAGCACGAGACTTAAGGCAACCCTCGTGAAGATGCTCAACGCGTCGCTCACGGATCCGGAGCTGTACGCGGAAGAGCGGTTCGCCCAGGTGTCCCTGTCCAATCAAAGCCGCGCGAGCCTGGCTGAGAAAGAACGCGACAAACGTAGTCTGAGACGGCTGAATCTGAGCCTGTTGCAGGACACCTATCCGAATGCCATCACGAAGAACCGGAAGATTCCCGACCGATTCTTCAGCGTGATGGGGGGGAAGGGATGGGTCTTTATGATTACCACCTTCTTCGCGTTCCTGCTTGGGGAGATGTTCGCGCCCGGCTATGCAACGCGCTTCTGCGTGGGCAAGAACATCCGCGAGACCCGCCTGGGCGTCGCGGGCGCAGGACTCTTTCTGACATTCACTTTTCCCATCGTCCTCTTCTTCATAGCCCTGTACGCGCGGATCCATTTCCCCGACATCCAGCCACAACAGGCCCTGCCCATGGTCGTTCGCGAACTGAACAATCCGCTGGTCGGCGGGCTTATCATGGGCGCGTTGCTCATGGCGGTCATGTCGTCCGCCGACTCGGCGCTCAATTCGTCCACGGCGATCTTCGTCAAGGACCTGTTCGAACACCAGATGGGATGGCGCGACGACGGTAACGGCAGGATGCTCAAACTGGCCCGATTCTGCTCGATGGGTATCGGCGCGATTGCGATCGCCGTGGCGGTGATCTGGCCGGACATCATCGGCCTTCTGTTATTCACGTACCATTTGTGGGCGCCCGCGATCATCGTCCCCGTGTGCGTGGGCGTGCTTCTGACCGGCCGGTCCCGCTGGCTGAATCGAGCCGTTCTGGTCACCATGCTGGTGGCAACCGGCGCAACCTTCCTGTATCGCGGCCTGCTGCTCTTCAAAGACAAGCTCGGCTGGGAACTGCTGCCACCGGGCGTCTACGGTGTCATCGACAAGGTCGATGCGTCCGTATTCGGCGTGCTCGTCGCGGCGATTGTGATGGGGACCTTCCTGGTCCTAGGTCGCCGCCAGGACCGGCTCGAGAAACGCGAAGCATAAAGCTCGCAAGACCGAAAACCGGCGTTATGGACTGCGGCGAAGAATCGACACACTACCCTTCGATCCACGTCAATGCCGCGCCGACCCGCGCAAAGGGTGACACCACGGCGATGAACATGCCGCGCGCTTCGGTCGATCGGCGCATGGCGTCCGCCATGTTGGGAGCCATGGCGTAGTAAGCCCGAGTCAGCGTCCGGCCGAGCGCGGTCGTCTTCAACGCCCGGTCCCGTACGGCGCGCAGGTTGTCGATCATGCCGGGATAGTTCGCAAACGCGATGATAGACGGGCAATCGAGCGAAAACTCGCGGCAGTCATCGTCGCCCTCGCCGGACGCCGGCGTGTTGGTGTCGATGTATTTGCGGATGTCCGGATAGAAATCCCGAAACGACGAGTAATAGTCGATGTTGCCCGCCCGGTCCGAGCCGCAGGTATGCTGCGGTCCCATACTCAACGTCCCGACGACTGACAAATCCTCGTCGAGCAACAGCGGCGCGCCGGACGATCCAGCTTCGGTCACGCCCTCGTCCCAATGGACCTCAGTCAATTTCTTGCGTCCGCTCAACTTGTGATTGATGCTCTTCACCGTGCCTTTGGTGACGCGCTGCCGCGTGGAATCCGGATAGTGAATCGTCAGCACGGCTTCGTTCTCTTCGGGGGGATCGGTGTCCCAACCCAAGTAGGCGCGTCCGTAATCTCCGGTCGGGATCGCATCCAGTCGTATCAAGGTAATGTCGAGCGCGGCATCCGTGGCCAGGAGGGCCGTGCCGTTGCTGCGCGACAGCGTATCGGTGTCGGGTTCGTCCTCCGTGTCACAGCCCGTGGCGCGGTAGTCCCAGTACGCCTCCGTGGCGCGCGCCTGCGCCCCGCTACAGATGCAGTGGTTCGCGGTCATGAAATACGGTTCGCGGAGGTCGGTCTTCGGGTTGTTGAGCAAGAACCCCGAGCAAAACCATTCGCCGCTGACGTTGATGATGGCCGTTGCCGTGCCCGCACGCCTAACGTCCTCGCGGCTGTCGCAACCGATATCGACGTTGCACGAGAGTTCCTTTTCGAGGTCGGCGAACGTCAAGAAGATATGGGCGTAGGCGGTCAGGCGCAGGCTGGGCAGTTCTTGCTGGGGTGTCCGCACCATGAGGACGGCCTCTTCGCCCAGCACCGTCGAGAGCCAGCATCCGCCCTCGCCGCAATCCTCGGTCGTGTAGGGGCCGGACGCGCGCGGCACGTTCGGGTCGATCAGCCACAGTTCGGCGTCCGGCTGCAGCGCGGACAAATCCATCTGAATACGCACGCCCACCGCGTCCACGGAAATGAGGCTGCCAAGAAACACCCACTCGTTAGCGTCTTGAATCGGCGGCCCGAAAAGCTCGTCCGCGTTCAAGCCCAAAGGCACGAGCGCGCCCCCGCGCAATGCCCCGTTCTTTCTGGCCAGGGCTTCCGCGCGCAACGCGTCATTCTTGCCCTCGTACAGGTCAATGGTCTGGACCGCCTGGACCGCGTCCACCCATCGTTCGAGCGACTCCACGGAAAACGGGCTGGGACCGGCCTTTTCCATCGACGGAGGAACGAAGATGCCCTCCGCGCGCGGCCCCGAGGCCCCGCACGCAAAGGCCGCCAACAAAACTCCAGCGCCAACGTACATGCACGCTTGTTTCCACATCGCCTTCTCCCCGTTACGGCATAGCCCTACGCGGGTTGCCTCGAACGATTCACTCTACTCCAACGACCTCGGACACGCAAGCCCTCCAGTACAGTTCATTTCGTCCGTGTGCGTCCGTGAACGTCCGTGTTGAACACCGACCGCGGCTGTCCGTTATCGCATCTGGGCCTTCAGAAACGCCGCGCAGGCATTGAGTGATTTCGCGCGATCGCCGCGCACGCCGCACTCGAGCGCCATGAAGTCGCCGAACCTGACTTCTTTGAGCGCTTTGAATGCCGCGCGGAAATTGGTCATGCCGGTGCCGGGCTGCAAGCGCTGGCTATCGGCCAGATGCACGTGGCGGATCAGCTTGCCCGCGTCGCGGATCGCCGCGGGGATGTCGTCCTCTTCGATACTCATATGGAACAAATCCGCCATGATGACGACGCCCTTGCTCTTCACGCGTTTCACGATGGCCACGGCATCCGCGAGGCGCTTCAGGAGGTGCGTCTCATATCGGTTCAGCGGCTCGACCAGCAGCCGGCACCCGCTCCTGACAGCAACTTCCCCAATGGGAATCAGCGACTCGACCAGCAGGTCTCGTTCGGCTTCCTCGGCGGTCTTCCAGGGCGACATGTCCGGCAATTTCGGGCCGCCGAAACACGGCACGCAGATCAATCCTACCGCGCCAAGCTGGCCGCCGGCTTCGAGCAGCCGCGCGATGTCCGCGGACGCGCGATCCCGTTGCTCTTTCGACGCATCGATGATGCTGCCGCCGTATCCCGAACAGATCGTCGATAGCTTCACTGAGTGCCCTTCGAAGGCGCGCGCGACCTCGTCGAACTGGTGCAACAACACGCCTCCGCCGATTTCCACGCCCTCGAATCCGTACGCCGCCGCGTTGTCGAGCTTCTCGGCCAAACACCGCCCCGGCACCATTCCGTCTTGAACTGATAACTTCATTGCCGCGCTCCCTTTCGATTGCTACTCGTTCCACTTTTCGCGTGATTCTAGCAAAGCACCGCGCAAAGAGAAACCGCTCGAATCGTGGGGATTGTCTTGGCGAACCGATCCGGTTAGAATCGCACGCCAGTAAGGGGAGACTCGCCATGATGTCGCTGCTCGTATCGCTCGCTATACTCGTGGGGCTTGTAGCCGGCGGCTGGCTGCTGCTGAATCCGAAAGGGCGGTATGTCGGTTCCGGCGATGCACGCATCCACTACTTTGAACGCGGCCGCGGCACGCCGGTCATTCTCGTACACGGCCTTGGCATCACGGGGGGGCTGAACTGGATCGTGCCCGGGATCGTCCGGCGTTTGGCGCGCTCGTTTCACGTCATCGCGATCGATTGCCGCGGGCACGGACGGAGCGGCAAGCCGCACGACCAACGCCAATACGGCACGGAAATGGTCGGGGACATCGTCCGCGTCATGGACCATTTCGGCTTCGAACGCGCCCACGTCGTCGGGTACTCGATGGGTGGGTTTATCACGCTCAAGATGCTGACGATGCACCCCGAGCGCCTGTTGTCCGCGTGCCCCTGCGGCGCGGGATGGACCCCACATCCCGAGGCCGAACTCGCGTTCATTACCGAATGCGCCGTTTCCGTTGAGCAGGGCGCCGGCTTTCTGCCGCTGATTCGTTGGCTGCAACCCAAGGGCATGCCGCCAAAGTTCTTCGAACCATGGCTGCCGGACACGCTGATGCGCCTCATTAACGACTTGAATGCTATCGCGCCATTGCTTAGAGGCATGCAGGACCTCGCCGTCACCGAAAAGGAACTTCGTACCAACCGCGTGCCGTGTCTCGCTATCATCGGTGAGATCGATCCCATCCGCCAGTTCGCCGACCAGATGGCCGAGGCCACGGCGGGCATGGAGTACCTCGTCGTGCCTAAGGCGGATCACCTGTGGGCGTTGTGGGGTTCCCTTCCAGGCGAGCGCCTTGAATCATTCCTCAAGCGCCACTCGCCCCAGGCGTAGTCTCGCCGCTGGAATAAGGCGGGGAGTTTCGTTAGGGTGAAGCACCTATCGTTTGGACCTGAAGGAGTGGCGAGATGAGAGGATTCAAGATCATGGGCGGCCTCTGCGCGATCCTGGCGGGTGTGGGCACTTATGCCGCGGAGCCGTTGCAGGCGGTCCCGTTTACGGACGTGAAGATCCACGATACGTTCTGGGCGCCGCGTATCACGCTCGATCGCGAGAAGGTGCTGCCGCACAATTTCAAGTACTGCCGCGACGTGGGCAAGGTCGACAACTTTCTCAAGGCCGCCAAGCAGATGGAAGGCAAGCATATCGGCGCGCCCTGGGAAGATTCCGACGTCTACAAAGTCATCGAAGGAGCGGCGTACTGTCTCGCGCACGAGCGCGACCCCGAACTCGAAGCGACCGTTGACGACCTCGTTGCCAAGATCGCGGCCGCGCAGGAGCCTGACGGCTATCTCGACACGTTCTACACGCTCGGCGACCACGCCAACCGCTGGACCGACGACACGAAGCACGAGACGTATTGCGCGGGACATCTGATCGAAGCCGCCGTCGCGTACTACCAGGCCACGGGCAAGCGGAACTTCCTCGATGTCGCCATCAAACTCGCCGATCATATCGACGCGACCTTCGGTCCCGGCAAGCAAACGGACGTTTCCGAGCATGAGGAAATCGAACTCGCGCTCGTGAAGCTGTGGCGCGTGACCCACGAGGACCGCTATCTCAAACTCGCCGAGTTCTTCGTCGAAGGCCGAGGCCACACCGAAGGCCGCAAGCCCGTGCCCGCAAGCTCGAAGTTCGCGTGGGGCGAGTACTGCCAAGACCATGTTCCCGTCCGCGTGCAGACGGAGATCGTCGGCCACGCCGTACGCGCGATGTATCTCTACAGCGGCGTCGCCGATATCGCGGCCATCACCGGCGACCAAGGCTACATCGACGCCATGAATCGCATCTGGAACGACGTGACGCAACGCAAGATGTACATCACCGGCGGCATTGGCCCGTCCGCGCGCAACGAAGGGTTCACCGTCGCCTACGACCTGCCCAATCAGTCCGCCTATTGCGAGACCTGCGCCGCCATCGGGATGGCCTTCTGGAACCAGCGCATGGCCCTGCTGCACGCCGATGCCAGGTACGCCGACATCGTCGAGCGCGAACTCTACAATGGCGCGCTGTCCGGCGTGTCGCTCGACGGGGTCAAGTTCTTTTACGTCAATCCACTCGCCAGCCGCGGCACGCACCATCGGCAGCCCTGGCACGGGTGCGCATGCTGTCCGACGAACGTGGTGCGATTTCTCCCGACCATCGGCGGATATATGTACGCCATTGGTGGTGACGGGGTGTATGTAAATCAGTACGTCGCCAGCACCGCCACACTCCAAGTCCGTGATGCGAAACTGACCCTTACTCAGCAGACGCGGTATCCGTGGGATGGCGCGGTGGCCATTTCGGTCGGCGGCGAGAAGCCGTGCGACATGGTCCTCAACCTCCGTGTGCCGTCGTGGTGCCAGGGCAAGAACTCGCCGGACGACTTGTATCGCTACGAGGGCAGGCCAGAATCGGGCGCGGCTACGGTCAAGGTCAACGGCGAGGCCATGGCTAATCCCGAGTTGCGCGGCGGCTACCTTCGCATCGAGCGCCAATGGAAGCCGGGCGACTCCGTCGACCTGTCGCTGCCGATGCCCGTCCTTCGCGTCAAAGCGCATCCCGAGGTCAAAGAGGATGTCGGACGCGTGGCCCTGCAACGAGGTCCTGTCGTCTATTGCCTTGAAGGCGTCGATAACGAGGCCGGCATCTTCAGCCTGGCCCTCCCGCAAGGCAATCCGGTTGCCGTGGAAGACCGGCCCGAGTTGCTCGGCGGCGTTAGTGTGTTGACGGGAAAGGCCCTCGCGCGTGGCAAGCAGGGCGAAGCGCCGAAGGAGGCCGCGTTCACGGCCGTGCCGTACTACGCATGGGACAATCGCGACCCGGGGGCGATGGAAGTCTGGATTCCTGAAGATATTGCCATGGCCCAAACGCCTCCCGAACCGACCATCGCCACGCAAAGCCGCGTCTCGGCCTCGTATTGTTTCCCACAGGACACGCCTGAAGCGGCGCACGACCTTGCCGAACCCGCCAATAGCCATGACATGCAGATCCCGCGCCTTACCTGGTGGGACCATCGCGGCGCCCGGGAGTGGGTCCAATACGATTTCAAAGAGAGGACCAAGGTGAGCCGCGTCGAGGTCTATTGGTTCGATGACACCGGTATCGGCGGCTGCCGCGTGCCGAAGTCGTGGCAATTGCTTGCCAAGGATGGCGACGCCTGGAAACCCGTCAAGGCGCGCGGCAAGTACAAGGTCGAAAAGGACAAGTACAACACGCTCGAGTTCGATCCCGTGCGGACTACCGCCCTGCGCATCGAGGTGGAACTCCAGGAAGGGTTTTCCGGCGGCGTGCTCGAATGGCGGGTCGACTGACGACAAGAAGCCCATGTGTCATTGCGAGCGCAGCGAAGCAATCTCCTGAAAGGACAAGCTTGAGGTGTGCGAGATTGCTTCGCTGCGCTCGCAATGACACGCTTGAGGTGTGCGAGATTGCTTCGCTGCGCTCGCAATGACACGCTCGTTTGAGGACAAACCGGACTAAGGGCAGATCGCCAGATCAATGTTCCGTGCCGCGCACGAGCGCGCGGTAAGACTCCTGGAGCATGCCCCCGATCTTGTTCCAGTCGGCGCGCTCCTTCTGCATATCCCGTAGATGCGCGGCCTGCGCTCGCAGCAGCCCCGCCTTGTCGATGTCGGGATTCGACGCGCCGTAGAGTAAGCTGTACTGATGAGCGATCGTCTTGCCCACCGTTACCGGATCGCTCTGCTCGGGCGTGCGCCGCGCGACCCACCACGCCAGCTCGGCCCGCGCTACCTCCTCGGGCTCCCACGTGCCGTCGACCGCCGTGCGCAGCCGTGCATACGCGCTTGTCAGCGGCGGCAGTACGTCCTCCTCATAGCGATCGCGCGTGCCACGAAACGCAACCGCCGCTTTCTGAAGGTCCTTGCCCACGAGGAGCGCGGTGCGGTACGAGAGCCCGAACTGGCCTCGAAGCAGCGCAATGAGTTCGAGTCCCAGCGAAACCTGCGAAGCTTGGCCGTAGTAGGATTTCCACATGCGCACCTCGGAGGCCGCGATCCAATCCGCGTCGAGGTGCTTGCGCATGCCGCGGTCATGGAGGCCATAGTACCAGGCGAGGATCGCGAGTAGGATAACGAGGACCGCCGTAACGGAGAGGATTATTCGGCGAAGGCTCAGGGTCTTGGGCTTCTTTTGCTCGACTTTGTGTGGGCGCATGCGAAATCGTCCTGTAGATGCCGCATTGTACGCCGAAGGGGCCCGCGTGAATCAACGCGCCATCCAAGAGGACTCAGCCATACCCGTACCCACGATTGTATCCACAGGCCAAAGCCCATGATAAGACCTGCGCACGGTTTGGGCAACGACCTTTCGAGCGATGCGAAGGCGACATGGCCATCGGGTTCACGGCGCTGCATGCAAGTTCCCGCGCTCGCTGATTCGTGCCCAGTTTTCCTTTCGTCGCGCGTCGGCTATAATCGTTTGTTATCAGGCCGCAATTTTCAAGGAAGGTTCTGGTTCAGTGTCCATAGAAATAGAAACCAAGAGTGAAGTGTCCGCGCAGCAGGAAGCCCATGTCCCGTGGTATCGCCGTGAGGGCGTGCTGCTAGCTGGGATCGTGCTGGTAGGACTGTTGCTTCGGGTGTGGTTCCTGCTGTCAATTGTGCATGCGCCGGACTTCGACGCGCCGCAGCAAGACCCGGACGTGCAGGATTACTATGCGCGCGCGCTGCTGTCGGGAGACTTCAGCGTGCGGGAAGGCGTTAACGACCCGCACATGGAGACGACGCCCTATTTCCGTCCGCCTGGCCACGCCTACTATCTTGCCGCGATTTACTACCTGACCGGTGGCAGTTATCTCGCGCCGCGCATAGTGAATATGCTCCTGGGCCTGGCGAGCATCATCCTGATGTTCCGGCTTGGCAAAGGGCTGTTCGGAAGCCGGGTAGGACTGGTGTCCGCGCTGTTCATGGCGGTGTACTGGGTGTTCATCTATTGGGAAGGCGAGTTGAACGACCCGGTGCTGTTCGTGTTCCTCGGCACGTGGCTGATGCTCGTGCTGATGCGCTGGGTCGAGCGGCTCTCGATAGCGTGGGCGTTGCTGGCCGGACTGATCGTGGGCAGCTACGCCATCATGCGCCCGAACATCCTGATGCTCGGGCCGTTCGTCGCGCTGTGGATGCTGTGGATTGCCTATCGCCGCGGCAAGACGCTCCGCGTGCTCGGTTCATGGGCGGCGCTGGCGGTGGCGACCTTCGCGGTGATCGCGCCCGTCACGATCCGCAACTACAAAGTCTCCGGTGAGTTCGTGCCGATCTCGACCTACTTCGGGGAGAATTTCCTGATCGGCAACGGCGAAGATTCCGACGGGGTGACACCGTGGACGCCGTATCTTCAACAACTCGAGGGCACGGGCAGTTGGTCGGTGTGGGACTACGACAACGTGGTCAAGGGCCTGGGCAAAGAGCTCGGAAAGCCGGACCTGAAACACTCGGAGGCGTCGTCGTACTTCGCGCGCAAAACCCTCGCCTTCATTCGCGATCATAAATGGCGCACGCTGAAACTTGCGATCCGAAAATCGGTCTTGTTCTGGTCGCCGGTCGAGATTACCTGCAACAAAGTGGTGGAGAACGAAAAGAGCTTCTACGCGCCGCTGAAATACCTTCCGGGCTTTCCGGGCGTCGTGGCCCTGTTCTTCTGCGGAACGGCGCTGCTCCTCATCGACCTCGTGAAACGGCGCGTGACCGAAGGCAGCGCTTCGCGCATTGTGCGCTCGACCGAAATGTTGGCGCTGATCTTCGCGTTTCTCCTGGTCTACTACGTGTCCTTCATTCCGTTCTTCGTAAATGGCCGCGCGCGTGTGCCGCTGATCCCATTCTTCCTGTTGGTGGGCGCATACGGCGTCGGGCGCGCGGTCGAATACGTGCGCACGCAGGAGTATCGCCGCGTGGTGGGGCTGGGCGTGGCGTTCGTGGCGGTCTACGTGGCGGCATCGGTCGAATATGTGCCCTTCGTTCCGGACGTTGCGCGGTGGCACTATCAACGCGCCGAATCGTATCTGCGCGAAGGCAAGGTGGACGCGGCCCTCGAAGAAGGGCGCAAGCTCCTGGATATCGAGAGCGGCGCGCCGTACATGTACCAGCGCATCGGCAACATGCTGGCCGCGGCTGGTAAACTCGACGAGGCCGAGACCTACTACGCCGCCGCGGTCAAGCGCGACCCGAACTTCCAGGATGCGTATTACCTCGAAGGGTCCGTTCTTGCCAAGCAAGACAAGCTCGATGCGGCTATCGCGCGCTATAACGACGCCCTGAAACTCAATCCGTACGACGCCCGGGCGCACAACGAGATCGGGGCGCTGCTGGTGAAGCAAGGCAAATTGGACGAGGCCGAAGCGCATTTCAACGAGGCTTTGCGCGTCGCGCCCGACTACGGCGACGTACTCGACCGGCTCGGGAAACTGCTCAAGTCGCAGGGGCGCATCGAGGAAGCCATCGACAAGTACAAGAAAACGCTCGAAGCGAATCCGAAACTCAAGTACGTCCATTATGTGCTCGGGCGCGAGTTGGACGAACTGGGCCGGCACGACGAGGCCATGGAGCATTTTCAGGCGGCGCTGGCCATCGATCCTTCGTTCCAGGACGCACGCTACCAGATGGGCCGCGCGCTGGCTGCGGAGGGCAAGAATGACGAGGCCATGAAACAGTTCGAGGAGGCGCTGCGGCTGAATCCCGATGACGCCCGCGCGCACAACGCCATCGGCGGGTTCCTCGAAGACCAGGGCAAGATAGACGAAGCCAAACAGCACTACGAAGAGGCGGTCCGCGTGGACCCGGGGTTCGCGCATGCGCTGGACCGGCTAGGCCGAATCCTCACCGCGGAAGGCAAGTACGACGAAGCGATCGCACGTTATCAAGAGGCGTTGCGCCTCAATCCCGAGAACCAGGACGTGCAATACTTGCTCGCGCGCGAACTCGTTGCCCAGGGCAAAGGGGATGAGGCCATACCTCATTTTGAAGAGGCCATCCGCCTGAATCCGGATGACGCGCGCGCCCAGCACGAACTGGGCGATCTCCTCGCGGACCGGGGCAAACCGGACGAAGCGATCGCGCATTACAAAGAGGCCCTTCGCGTCGTGCCGGATTTCGAGGTCGTCCTCAAGAACCTGGGCACGCTGCTCGGCAAGCTCAATCGATTCGACGAAGCCATCGCGTATTACGAAGCCGCGCTGAACTACAATCCCGATAACCAGGATGTCTATTACCTTATGGGCCGGACCTTCGCCGAACATGGACGGACCGACGAGGCGATCGCGCGTTTCGAGGAAGCCATCCGGCTCAATCCCGGCGACGCGCGCGCACACAACAACTTGGGTCTCTTGCTCGCCAACCTGGACCGTCCCGCTGAGGCCATCGAGCATTTCCAGAAGGCTATCGAAATCGTGCCGGACTTCACGCTGGCGTTGAACAACTGGGGCAACGTCTACGCGAGCCAGGGCAAGTATGCCGAGGCGGCGGAACGGTACCGCAAAGCCCTCGAGATCCGGCCGACGGACGAATATGCGCATCAGAATCTCGCGCACATTGACGACATGCAGAAGCATTACGACGAGGCGATAGCGGAGTACAAGCTCGCCATCAAGAATAATCCCACCAGTTCGGGGGTCCCCAACGCCCTTGGCGCGCTCTACTCGAAACTCGGCCGTTCCGACGATGCTATCGCTATGTTCCGCACGGCCATGCAGGTGGACCCGCGCAATCCGACGCCGTACAACGATCTCGGATACGAGAAGTTCAAACTGGGCAAGTACGAGGAAGCCATCGACTGGTACCGAAAGGCGCTCGAGATTATGCCCAGCTACGTGCTGGCGATGAACAATCTCGGCACCGTGTTTGCCGTGCAGGGAAAGACGGACGACGCGATTGCGCAGTACGTCAAGGCACTCACGGTGCGGCCGGATGACGCGAATATCCTCAACAGCCTCGGCTATCAGTATTACCTCAAGGGCGACGATGCCAAGGCGATCGAAGAGTTTACGAAGGCCCTGGAGAGCGTTCCGGAATTCCCCCTCGCGCACAACAATCTCGGCAACGCGCTCCTTCGCCAGGGGAAGAACGAGGAAGCGATCGAGCATTACAAGAAAGCGCTTGCCATCTATCCCAAAGACGAGAATGCCTATCTGAACCTCGGCAACGCGTATCTTGCCATGGGCAAACCGGACGAGGCCATCGACGCGCTTACCAAAGGCCTGGCCAACGCGCCGCGCAATCCGAACGTGCCGAACAATCTGGCCAACGCGCTGGCCGGCAAGCAGCGCTATGACGAAGCGGCGCACTACTACGAACTGGCGATTCATATCGATCCCAACTATCCCCAGGCGCACTGCAATTTGGGAACGCTCCAGGTTTATGCAAAGCGGTACGACGAGGGGATAGCGCATCTTCGCAAGGCGCTTGCGATCGATCCCCACATGAAGGCGGCGCAGGAAGTGTTGGACAAGGCGTTGGCGGCGAAGAAGGAGTAGCCGCGTAGTCCGCGGCTGCGGCCATCAAGATGGAACGTGACATCCGTCCCGAAGTGCGTAGCGCGCGAGCGCGGTATGCCGCGGCGCTTCTCGTAATCACGCTTATCGGGCTGCTACTCCGCTCGTGGCAACTGGGCCACGAGTCGCCGTGGTGGGACGAAGTCGCGAGTCTGAAATGGCTCGGCGCGCCAACCCTACTGCAATTCCTCCACCTGGAGCGCGTTGATGATCCCGCCATGCCGCCGGTCTACTTCATCCTCGAATACGCGTGGTCGCGCCTGCTCGGCTCGTCGCCCATGGCGATGCGGTTTCTCTCTCTCTTCCTCGGCCTGCTCGCGCTGCAAATGATGTATCTCGTCGCGCGGGCCATGTACGGAGCGCGCGCCGGACTGTTTGCCGCGCTCACCATGGCCCTTTCGCTCGTGCAGATTTACTATGCCCAGGAAATCCGCGTATACGCCCTCGTGCCGCTCCTCGCGCTCGTATCCGTGTATACATTCATTCGCGCTTCCGAAGGACGGCGCGCGTGGCTTCTGCTGCATCTCATCGCGAACGCATTGCTGGCCTTCACGCATTTCTTTACGGTCCTGCTTATCGCCGCCGAATGGCTCTACCTCGTGGGATTCCGTCGCAATGACCGACGCACGCTCCTCCTGTGGATAGCGGGCCACGTCCCGATAGCCCTCGCCGTGCTCGCGTGGATCGCAAGCATCGATAGGGCCAACGTGCACGGCGTCACCTCCTGGATCGTGAAACCGGGCGTCCGCGAAATCGGCATGGCGTTTCTTGTGTTCGCAGGCGGGCGCGCCTCCAACGAAAACCCCGCGTCCCATCTTCCCGCGGGCTTCTCGCTTGACCTGCCCCTTGCCGCCATGGTTTTCCTGTTGATTGCCGGATTCATCGTGTACTCGTCATGGTACAGTGCGCGGCAGACGCCACAAAGCGAAGCGTTAGGCCTGTCTCTGCTGTGGCTGATCTTTCCCGGCATGGTGTTGTGCATAGCATCGTACGTATGGCGTCCGTGTTTCGTGTATCGATATATCCTGTACAGTGCGCTCCCGATTCACATTCTCCTCGGCTCCGCGCTCGCCGCAATGCGTCCCGTACGTTTGCGTGCAGCATGCCTGGCCCTGTTACTTGCGCTGTACGGGTATCAACTGACCGCCCTGGCCGCAGGCCCCTTCCGTCCCGACTGGCAATCCGTAGCGCGCTACCTCGAAACCGAAGTCCAGCCCACGGACGAAATCCTCGTGTTCCAAGACATCAACCTCGCCGCCCTCGAATACAATTCCACGCTCCCGCCCGACCAAATGCGCTGTATCCCCGTGTGGTCCGAGATCTGCGAACCCCTGCTCAAAGCCCACGACGAAGGCCGCGCCGTCTGGCTCCTAGTATGGCTATGGTCCAATCCCTCCAACATCGAAGCCTGCTTCCACGAACACGGCCTAAACTACATCACGCACGATTTCAAAGGCTGGCCCAACCTCCGCCTGTACCAAATTAAATAGGGACAGAAATTAAATAGGGACAGTAACCAATAATATTCCCTCGATGCGCGGTACAGGCAACTCTCCGCCAATAATTGTAGCGAAGTGCCAAGAATCGGGCTGTTTGGGGGTACGAGTTGGGAGTTCTAAGGTTCCTGTCTGAGTTGTAAGCGACGCTCAAGAAACCAGATCCGCAGTATGACCGTTCTTGGGTATGTTCGTTGCTTGCCTTGGGTGAAGATAAGAGAACGTGTTGGACGGCATGGCGAGTGGCCATGGCCGTCTCACCTTGTTTCCTCAAGGAGGATCTGTCATGGCCAGAGCAAAGCAGTTGATTGCAGGGGCGTCCATGTGGTTTTGCATAGGTGTTCTCGTGATAGCTACTACCGGGTGTCCATCCCAACCCGTCAAAGCAACGGTACTTTTGTCAGGCGACAACGGTATGGTCATCCCAACGAAAGGCGGCGAGGTGAGTCTGGACGCGATTCAGAGCCTGACCGTAACCGTCACCGAAGTGTCGCTGGACGTCTCGGGCGCGGTTGAAGACGCGACCGAATCCAAGGCGTCGGAGGGCGAGGGTGAAGGCGAAGCAGAAACGCCGGGGAAGGTCGTCGTGTTCTCCGGAGAGAAGCGCGTTGACCTGCGCGACCTTACGGGGATCTCGGAGGTGATTTCTACGGCATCGCTTGAGCCCGGGACCTACACTAAGATCCGGCTTGGGATCAAAGACCCCGAGCTTGTCCTTGTGGAAGATCCCTCGACCGTTATCACCGACATCCAGTTGACCGCCAACGCTCATCTCTTTGTGTCGGACACCTTCGTCGTGCCCGAGGGACAGGTCTCGCTGATCAAGCTTGATTTCGCGGGAATCCATCTCGTGCAGACCGGCCAGGGCAAGTGCGTCTGGACGCCGCAGCTTCGCGCATCCATCGAGGTGTCGTCCGCGGAAGTCCTCGTTTCGGGCACGATACAGTCCGTCAACGAGGAGGCGCTTACGCTCGATCTTGCCGTGGCCGATTCGGATTCCGTTGTTCAAGTGAGCTACGGGTCGGCGCAAGTCTACCTGCCCGAAGACACGGACACCGCTACTGGCAGTCCCGCAGACCTGTCCGTGGGCGTGCCTATTTCACTCGAAGGTTTGATGGATGTGTACGGGAACGTGACCGCGTCTGTGATTCGGGTCGAGGGATCCTAATCGTCGCGGCGGGCGAGAAGAACACGGACTCGCACGGACGCACGCGGAGAGATAGAGACGGACTCAGATGTAAGGGGGCGGTCCGAGTCTTTCGATGCCGCGCGCCTTGTAATCGCGCGGCCTTTGCATTAGCCTTTAGCCATGGACCTGAGCAAAGCGTTTATGAGTGGCGGGGGATGCCCCGTCATCGATATGCATGGCCATCTGGGGCCGTTCTTCGGGATCTTTATGCCCGAAGCGCGGCTGGAATTGATGATCGCGGGGATGGACCGCAGGGGCGTCGAGAGCATCGTGCTGTCGCCGCACAACGCGTTGTCCGGCGATACGCGCGAAGGCAATCGCGAGATGCTCGATGCCGTGCGGCGCTATCCGGGCCGCGTCTACGGCTACTGCACAATCAATCCGAACTTCCCGGACGACATCGAAGCGGAACTGGATCGCTATCTGGCGGAGCCGGGTGTCGTGGGGATGAAGGTCCATCCTTCGATGCATGCGTATCCGGCCCACGGGGACCGGTACGCGCCTGTGTGGGAACGCGCGCAGCATGACAAGCTGCTGGTGTTGTCGCACACGTGGGGCTTGGAGGGCGGGTGCGGTGCGAACGACATGCGGCGCGTGGCGGAACGGTATCCCGAGGTGCGGCTCCTGCTCGGGCATTCGTGCTATGGCGCGTGGGAACAGGCGATTCGTCTCGCGGCGGAATTCCCGAACGTCTATCTCGAACTGACGGCGGCGTATCACGTGTTCGGACTGCTTGAATGGATGTGCCGCGAAGCGGGCAGCGAGAAGGTCCTATTCGGCACGGACTATCCTTGGTTCGATCCGATGGTGGCCGTTGGATGCGTGACGTTCGCGCATCTCCGCGAGGACGAGATGCGCAACATTCTGTATAGGAACGCGAGCCGGCTGCTTGGGCTGCCCGAGGAGCAGGCGCGTTAACGCCCTTGCTCCGTCACATTGAAGACGTCGGTCTTTGCGTTGTCGCATTCGGAAGTCTCTTGAATGCGAAGCAGAGGATCCGCAAACGCAGTGACTCGGTGTTCGCCGGGTCTTGCGTTCCAAACAAACCGGGGGGCCTGCTTCCCGCTCTCGATATGGATGCTCGATCCAGGATCGATTCCGGCGAACCAAATCCAGGCCACCATGCGGTCGTCGACGAAGAGGTTGACGGTCGAGTCGGGCGACGGCTGCGTTCCGGTGTTATCGACCGTCACGGCAAAGGACACTCGGTCACCCGCATGAATGGAATCGGACACGGGAGTGACGGCCGATACCGTGAAGTTGGGGGCGGAGGGTGTGGGGGAGAGGTCGGAGGGTTTCTCGTACACGTTGCCTTCGGGTAGGCGAACACTGCCTTCGCGATACAAGGCACGATAGTAGTCCCACGCGAGACGCGGTTCGGCGTTCGGGGTCCAGCGTACGAGTCCGTCGTGGCTCCCGGTCTTGATCACGAACTCGTGGTCGGCGATCTCATAGAAGAATGCGAACTGGAGCCGTTCCCGATACGCTTCCTTCAGGATGTCGTGATGCCATCGCGTGTGTTCGGCCTGATTCCAGTTGCAGGATTCGAGGCTCGGCCCGTATTCGCCGAGCATCAGGCGGTGTTCGCGGAACGGTCCAAGCGCCTTGACGTGCGGACGCAAGAGCGCGAGCGCATATTCGAGGCTTCGGTAGAAGGTGTAGTACGAGAGGCTGATCAGATCGGTCTCGAACTGAGGCGCCCATTGCGCGGCGAAGCGTTCGTATTCCTTGTCGCCCTGGAACTCCGCGACGCTGAATACGCGCGGACGCTGAGTCCTGCCTGTCGCGTCGAGCGCCGCGGCCATTCCCGCGTGGCAGGCGTTCACGTATTCCGCCACGGGGAAATCCGGGTACGCATCCTTGGTCCCAAGATACACGTTAATCTCGCCGCCCACGCTGAGCAGGAATGTCCGATCCCGCGAGGGCCATTCACGGCAGAGCATGAGCGTGATATCGCGCCACTCGTTCCGGATGCCCTCAAGCGACGCTGGGTCAATGGTCCCGTCGCGGTAGTTGTTGACGATGTACGCCGGGCTGATGTTGAACAGGACGGTTCGCGATCGGCGGATCAAAGCGCGATACGATTCCGTCTGGAGCCGGGCGAGCGCGTCGCCCGGCGTGTCCGACCGCACCCAAGTCTTTACAGCGCGCGCGCCAAGCCGATCGGTGATAGCAATCACGTCGTCCCACGTCTTTGAACTGCCTTCGGGATAGACGACCGGTCCCACACGATCGCGCACCCATGTCTCGAAGGAAGCGGGGTACTTTTCGGCGCTCCTTATTTGGTTGGTCGCGCACGATACGATGGAAACGGCCGCTATGGCACATACCGCGCATATCAGCGTGTTGCGGAGATCCATCATGCCGGAAGTGCGGGCGCGGGCAGACGGACCGCATCGCCGAGGAGCCTCGCGATCTTCATCATATAGCGGGACTTGCCGCACGCGATTCCGAGCAGGCGTGTCTCCATCAGGGCAATCGGATAGCCGCATAGGGGCGTGGTGTCCAGGAATACACATCGCGAGACAGCGCCACTCATGAGACGAACGGTCGTCGATTGCAGGATGGGTATGCCTAGGTCGTCTATCACATGCATTTGCCGGTCGAAATCCCCAATCTCGAACCCGAGATGATGGAGGCCTTCGCCGTGCCGGGCGAGATGTTCGCCGAAGATGTTCGGATCGCCCTTACCGGGACACAGCAATCGCACCGCAAGATTCCCCGAATACCCGAAAACCATGTCCAATTCGAAGTCGATACGCCTTCCCTCGCGGAGGGTCTCGCGGTCTTTCACGGCGACGCGATACCACGGGCCAATGCACAGGAATCGGGTATAAAAGAACATCGCTTTCTCAATGTCTCGCACCACCATTCCGAGCTGATACACCCGCGGAATACACAACATACTCTGGAGTTTGATGTCCAGCAGATCCATGAATGATTCCCCTTTCGCGGCCTGAGCGTGAAGCGATTTCTCTAAGGCCGCTCCGCACTATTATACCCTATGCCCAGCCTTCTGGTAAAACGACGCGGCGCGCTGAGAGCGTGTGAAGAAATATCAAGGTCTAGCGCTTTCCTTTGTCTTCGCCCTTTCTGTCATCCTGAGAGCGTGTGAAGAAATATCAAGGTCTTGCGCTTTCCTTTGTTGGCTTCGCC
>CAYOCT010000080.1:0-27330 GCA_964402555.1 uncultured Nitrospiraceae bacterium
GCGCTCAGGATGACAGGAAGGGCGGAGCCGACAAAGGAAAGCGCAAGACTTTGATATTCCTTCACGGGTTCTCAGGATGACAGGAAGGGCGGAGCCGACAAAGAAAATCGCGGGACCTTGTCATTTCTTCACAAGCTCTCAGAATGACAGGGGGGGCCGGTGTCGCTTGAAGTATCGGCGCGCCACTTAAGAAGCGCCGCATTTTCATCCTCCCGAGTGAAGCCACGCTTCATGACGACTCGTAATCGTAATCCTAATCGAGTTACTCGCGGCTGGGTGTTGGCAGCCGTCATACCCCCCGAGAAGACTGCCGTCCTGTTAAGGCTACAGTCTTTAGATCTTCGGTCGACTACGATTACGAGCACGAGCACGAGCACGAGCAAGAGCAAGAGCAAGAGCAAGAGCAAGAGCAAGAGCGCTAGGCCTAGTGAAGCGCGGCTCTTTACGAAACGGGGACACTGAGTCGCTTGACAGGGCCGATCGAATCTGGCAAAGTACCGGCGTTGTTTGCCCTCCTGTGACTGGCGACATTGACGTGGAAGAAACCACAGGGAAGCAGGGGGGAGGGTTCGCCGTTCGCCTGGGCGCCGGGATCGCGTGGTTAGGATGCGTATCCCGGAGGCTGCATCAAGTTCCGAAGCCGCACGATGGCTCGGGACGGATTTGCGGGCGCGAGGCGTCCGCTCCGGGAGGCGAACATGCATATCGACACGGCGCCTCGCCGTACTCCTCTTTATGACGATCATGCCGCGCGCGGCGGCAAAATCGTCGACTTTCACGGGTGGCTGTTGCCGATCCAATTCAAGGGCATCCTCGACGAGCATCACCACACGCGGACCAAGGCCTCGGTCTTCGACTGCTCGCACATGGGCGAGTTTCTGCTCAAAGGCGCGAAGGCCATCCGCGCGCTCGAAGGTATGGTGTTCAACGATATGATCTGCCTGCGCGTCGGCCGCTGCCGCTATTCGAGCATCCTCGACACGTGCGGCGGGATCATCGACGACATCATCACGATGCGCCTGTCCGAAGACGAACTGTACATCGCGAGCAACGCGGGGCCATATGCAAAGGTCGCTCGTATCCTGTACCGCGTCTGCGGCGCGCAGGACTTGTCCGCGGAAACGGCGAAGATTGACCTCCAAGGTCCGCTCGCACGCAAGGTCCTGGTCGAGATGGGCCTTGACGGCATCGAATCGTTGAAGTATTTCACCGTGTGCCGGACGCGCTGGCGCGATACCGAAATCATCGTTTCGCGCGCGGGCTACACCGGCGAGATCGGGTACGAGCTGTTTGTGCCCAACGACCTCGCCACGCGGCTTTGGGACGCGTTGCTCGAACACGAGGACGTCGCCCCGGCAGGGCTTGGCGCGCGTGACACGTTGCGCCTCGAAATGGGCTACACGCTCTACGGGCAGGACGTTGACGAATCGCACACGACGCTTGAAGCGGGGATGGGCCGGTTCATCGATTGGGAAAGCGAGTTCCACGCCAAAGAATTTCTCTTGATGCAAAGGCAGATGGGGCGGTATAAAATGCGCACGGGCATCCGTTCCAAGGATCGGCGCGCGCCGCGCCAGGGCTATGAGGTCTTTCACGAAGGGCGGCCGGTAGGGGTCGTGACGAGCGGGTGCTACGGACCCAGCGTCGGTTATGGCATCGGGATGGCGTACGTGCCGGTCGAGCTTTCGACGCCGGGCACGAAGTTGACCGCGGGACCGAAGGATATGGAAATCGAAACGGCGGAGTTTCCCTTTTACAGGAACGGCACGTGCCGTAACTGAGAGGATCTTTCTTGCTCGTGCTCTTGCTCTTAATCGTAATCGATGGTCTGGCTTGCGCGGGTACGTCTCGTTCCCAAGCTGTGCTTGGGACGCACTTGGTGACGAAGCTGAGCTTCGTTTGCCGCGAAGCGGAGCTTCGCGTTCAATTGGGTTCCCAAGCACAGCTTGGGAACCAGATGCGGATGGCTTTAGAACCAGATGCGGGATGAATCGCGAACGGCTCGATTACGAGCACGAGCACGAGCACGAGCACGAGTTGGAAGAGGCCAATGCGGTTGCTTTCTCGATAGCGGAAGGGAACCTTATCAAGGAGTGACACGATGAATCCTAAACACCTTAAGTACACTGAAAACCATGAGTGGATTAGCGATGACGGGGGAGTCTACACCGTCGGCATCACGGCCCATGCCGCCGAACAGCTTGGCGACATCACGTACGTCGAGTTGCCTGAAGTCGGCGAAGAGTTCGGCCAGGACGACGAGGCCGCGACCGTCGAATCGGTCAAGGCGGCGAGCGAAGTCTACGCGCCGGTCGGCGGGACCATTTCGGCCGTCAACGAACGCCTCGAACAGGAGCCGGAGGTCGTCAATAAGAGTCCGTATGGCGACGGCTGGTTCTTCAAGCTCGAAGGCGTAGACGTGGCCGAGTTCGACGCGCTCATGACGGCCGACGCGTACGAGAAGTTCTTGAAGGAACTCTAGGATGAGCTGGATTCCTACGACTCCGGCCGAACAGTCGGAGATGCTCGCCGCGATTGGCGTAGCCTCCATCGACGACCTGTTCGGCGTCATTCCCGAAGAGTTGCGCCTGCGCGCGTGGAACGTCCCGCCCGGCCAGTCCGAAATGGCCGTGCGCGATAGCGTCGCGGCGCTCGCGGCGAAGAACACGCTCGTGAAGAGTTCGTTCCTGGGCGGCGGATACTATGACCACTTCATCCCCGCCGCCGTGGATGCGCTCTCGTCACGCAGCGAGTTCCTTACGGCCTACACGCCGTACCAGCCCGAATGCGCGCAAGGCACGTTGCAGGCCATCTACGAGTATCAGTCTTCCGTGTGCCGATTGACGGACATGGAATGCGCGAACGCGTCGCTCTACGACGGCGGCACGGCGGTGTTCGAATCCGCGACCATGGCCGTACGCCTGACCGGCCGCACGAAGATCGTCTGCCATGCTTCGCTCAATCCGATCTACCGCACGATGCTTGCCACGCACAGCGCGAACCTCGGACTTGAACTCGTCGATGTGGCGACGACGGCAGAGGCCGAGGCGGCGCTCGACGGCGCGGCGGCCATCATCGTGCAGAATCCGGGATTCCTCGGCGACATCGAGGACTTCACCGCGCTCGCCGAACGCTGCCACGAATCGAAGGCGCTTCTGGTGATGTCGTTCTATCCCGTATCGCTCGGCATCCTGAAGACGCCCGGCGAGATGGGCGCGGATATTGCGGTTGCGGAAGGCCAAAGCCTTGGGCTTGCTTTAGGATTTGGCGGCCCATACCTCGGCGTCATGGCGGCGCGCAAGGCCCACATCCGCAAGATGCCGGGCCGCATTGCCGGCGCGACACAGGACGCAAAGGGCCGAAAGGGTTTCGTGCTGACGTTGCAGGCGCGCGAGCAGCACATCCGCCGCGAAAAGGCGATGTCCAACATTTGCTCGAACGAAGCGCTGTGCGCGTTGCGCGCGTTGATCTATCTCTGCCTGATGGGCAAAGACGGTTTCCGCGAAGTGGCCGTGCATTGCCACTCGAAAGCCGAATATCTGAAATCCAAGTTCCGCGGCACGCAGTCCACGATCCGCGTGCTCAACGAAGGCGCGACGTTCAACGAGTTCGCCGTGCGCTTGCCGCGCGACGCGTCCGAAGTTGCGGACCGTATGCTGGGCCGCGGGTTCCTCGCGGGATTGCCGCTCGCGTCCGTCGGGCGCGGCGATGTGCGGGACCTCTTGATTGCCGTGACCGAAAAGCGCGCGCGCCACGAACTCGACGACTTCGCGGCCGCGCTGGAGGCAGAAGCATGCAGCTAGCCTTTGAAGCGTCCCGTCCCGGACGCCGCGGGATCGTGCTCGATCCGCTCGACGTGCCTCCGGCGCAACTGCCGGACGGACTCGCGCGTTCCGCGTCCGCGCCGTTGCCTGAGCTGAGCGAGCTTGACGTAGTGCGTCATTTCACGCGCTTGTCGCAACGCAATTATGGCGTCGACAGCCAGTTCTATCCGCTCGGCTCGTGCACGATGAAATATAACCCGAAACTCGCCGACGCGGTCGCGTCGCTGCCGGGGCTTGCGGGCCTGCATCCGCACCTCGCCAGCGCGACGGTATACGAGCCGTGCTGCCAGGGCGCGCTCGCGTTGATTTACGACACCGAACGCCTGCTTGCCGAGATCAGCGGCATGCGCGAGGTTAGCCTGCAACCCATCGCGGGCGCGCACGGCGAACTTGCGGGCGTCCTGTTGATCGCGGCCTATCATCGCGACAAGGGCAACGCGAAAGACACGATCCTGATCCCCGATTCCGCGCACGGCACCAACCCGGCCAGCGCCGCCATCGCGGGCTTCAAGGTGGTGCAGGTGCCCTCCGGCGACGACGGCACGATCCACCTTGACCGCTTCAAAGAGGCGCTCAACGACAGGGTGGCCGGCGTGATGCTGACGTGCCCGAACACGCACGGCCAGTTCGAGCCGGACGTCCGGCGCATCGCCGATCTCGCGCACAAGGCCGACGCGCTCCTCTACTACGACGGTGCGAATCTCAACGCGATCGTCGGCCAGTGCCGGCCCGGCGACCTCGGATTTGACGTGATGCACTTCAATCTGCACAAGACCTTCGGCACGCCGCACGGCATGGGCGGTCCCGGTTCCGGGCCGGTCGGCGTGGGCGAGCGTCTTGCGCCGTACTTGCCCGGGCCGCGCGTAGTCCGCAAACAGGACCTGTTCGCGCTGGCCATGCCGCCCAAATCGATCGGCAAGATGGCCGCGTTCTTCGGGAACTTCATCGTGGCCGTGCGCGCGTATGCGTACATCCGCCACCTGGGCGATGCGGGACTGCGCGAGGTGTCGCGGCACGCGGTGCTTAACGCGAATTACCTGCTCGCGCGATTGCGCCACGCGTATACGCCGGCGTTCGAGGGACTCGCGATGCACGAGTGTGTGATGACCGCGTCGCCGCAAGCGGCGAAAGGCGTGAAGGCGCTCGACATTGCGAAGGCGCTGCTCGACCGCGGCTTCCACGCGCCGACGGTGTACTTCCCGTTGACCGTGAAAGAGAGTCTGATGATTGAGCCGACTGAGACCGAGTCCAAAGAAACGCTCGACGCGTTCAGCGACGCGTTGATCGAGATCGCGGCGCTGGTCGACAGCGATCCCGATTCGTTGCATGCGGCGCCGGTGAGCCTGCCCGTGGGCCGCCTCGACGAGGTCCGCGCCGCGCGCGAGTTGGACTGCGCCTGTCTCTAGTCGTATACTTGAGCCGCGAGGCACAAAAGACACATGAGTCTATAGCGATGTCTCCTGTGTCTTTTGTGCTTTTTTTGCGGTCGCAACTGCGAGCCTGAACCCATGCGTTTGATTGACGAATCCTACTGGAGTCCCGCCGAGAATCTCGCGCTGGACGAAGTGCTGCTGGACGGCGCCGAGTCGGGCCGGACCGGCGAGACCCTTCGTTTCTGGGAAGGCCGGATTCCGTTTGTCGTGCTGGGCGTGTCGCAGGTCCTGCGCCAGGAAGTCATCGAGAAGCACTGTATGGAAGACCACATCCGCATTGCGCGAAGGTCCTCCGCGGGCGGGTGTGTGCTGCAAGGGCCAGGATGTTTGAACTTCTCGCTGGTCCTCGCGCATGCGGAACGGCCCGAGATCCAAACGATTCGAGGCTCGTACTGCTTCATCCTCGAGAGCATTTGCGACGCCCTCCGCAAACGCGGCGTCCTCGCGCATCATAAAGGCATTTCGGACATCGCCGTAGGGGGCAAGAAGGTTTCCGGAAGCGCGCAGAAGCGCCGCAAACGCTGCATCCTTCACCATGGCACCTTGCTGTACCGTGTCGATTTCGACGCCATGGAACGCTATCTGCGCGAACCCGAAGATCGCCCGCAGTATCGCGGCGTCCGAACCCATCGAGGATTTGTCCGCGAGATTCCCTTGACCCCCGCCGAGCTCCGTGAGGCCGTGTGCGAAGCCTTCGGCGTCGAATGCCGCCCCGCCACCCCACACCGCTGGGAACTTGCGAAGACGAAAGAACTCGTCGAAGAGAAGTACGGTACGCCGGAGTGGATCCGGCGGCGGTAGGCGGCTTCGGTGTCCTTCGAATTGAGTCATGCCGGTAACCCATCCACGCATTGAACATCAGTACTATAACGTTCGGGCGACACGAGGGAAGTTGACATATTGGTTGGGGATTTCCTACGATGACGTAGGAATGGGCAGAGGGAAACCTGTAATGGTTGCTACACAGCACGAAGTCCGTAGTGAATTATCAGAATTGTCGTTGCTCTTCGAGATCAGCCAGACGTTGGATCGTAGCATGGATTTGAGCGGCGAGTTGTCGGCTGTCCTCACGGCTATCGCGAAGCATACGGGCATGGTCCGCGGTACGTTGACGCTGCTGAATCGCGAGACGGGCGAAATCTCGATCGAGGCGGCGCACGGGCTTTCCGAAAAGCAGCTCGAACGCGGACGTTACAAGCGCGGCGAAGGCGTAACGGGGATGGTCGTGCAAACGGGGCGTTCCATGGTGATCCCGAAGGTCTCCGAAGAGCCGCTGTTCCTCAACCGGACGCGGTCGCGCAACCTCTCGAAAGAGGCTATTTCGTTCATCTGCGTTCCGATCAAGATTGGCAATGAAGTAATCGGGACGCTCAGCGTCGACCGCCTGTTCGCGGAAACGGTCAGCCTCGAAGAAGATGTCCGGCTGCTGGCCATTATCGCCTCGATGGTCGCCCAGGCCGTGCGTCTGCGCCAGGAGGCTCAAGAAGAACACCAGCGCCTTATGGACGAGAACAAGCGGCTGAACGAGGAGTTGCAGGAACGGTTTCGCCCCGCGAATATCATCGGCAACTCGAGCGCCATGCAGGACGTGTTCAGTCTCATCGCGCAAGTGGCCAAGAGCGACGCGACCGTGCTCATTCGCGGCGAGACGGGCGTCGGCAAGGAACTCGTTGCGCACGCCATCCATTACAACAGCATGCGCGCGTCGAAGCCGTTCATTCGCGTCAACTGCGCCGCGCTGCCCGAGAGCGTGATCGAGAGCGAACTGTTCGGCCACGAGAAAGGCGCGTTTACCGGCGCGATCACGCAGCGCAAGGGGCGTTTTGAACTTGCCCAGGGCGGCACGATCTTTCTCGACGAAATCGGCGACTTGTCGCCCGCGACGCAGATCCATCTGCTGCGGGTCTTGCAGGAACGCGAATTCGAGCGCGTGGGCGGCTCCGAAACAATTCACATCGACGTGCGCGTGCTCGCGGCGACGAATCGCGACCTCGAAGACCTCGTCAAGAAATGGCAGTTCCGGCAGGATCTCTATTACCGGCTGAACGTCTTTCCCATCCACATCCCGCCGTTGCGCGAGCGGCGCAGCGATATCCTCCTGCTTGCGGACTACTTCGTCGAGAAGTACGGCCATGCAAACCACAAGAATGTGCGCCGGATCTCGACGGCCGCGATTGACATGCTTTCCCGGTATCATTGGCCGGGGAACGTCCGCGAACTCGAGAACTGCATCGAGCGCGCCGTGCTCATGACCAACGACGACGTCGTCCACGGCCACCATCTTCCGCCGACGCTTCAGACGGCCGAGGCCACGGGAACCATCGTCGAAAGTCCGCTCGAGGCGAGCCTCGAAAGCCTCGAACGCGACATGATTATCGATGCCCTGAAGAACACGCGCGGCAACAAGGCGAAAGCGGCCAAGGCCCTCGGGCTGACCGAGCGCGTCATGGGCCTTCGCGTCGAACGCTACGGGATCAATCCGAAGCAATACCGCACCCCGCGCGTGGGCTGACTTGCGCGCAGGCGAGCGAACCGCAACCCTCGGGAGACGCCCATGAAGATCGCGGCGATCGAACTCTATCATGTGTCCGTTCCGTTGAAACACACGTTCTGGCCGACGTGGATCCCCGGGTACCCGCAGACGCACAACCGGTTCACGCTCGTCAAGATTGTCACGGACGAGGGCATCGAGGGGTACGCGGCGGGCTCGGCGATGGGACGCGAGCGCGAAGGGCTGGGGGAGTTGATGGGGGGCTATCTCCTCGGCACGGACCCGACGGACATCGACCGCGTGCAGAGCCTGCTCAAACAAGCGGGCTTCCTCGGGTGGCGCAACTTCTGGATCGAACCCGCGTGCTGGGACATTCTGGGCAAGGCCAAGGGCAAGCCCGTGTATGAACTGCTCGGCGGCGAGGCGCGGCCCATCGCGGTCTACTGTTCGACCGGCGAGATGCACGATCCCGAGCGTCGCGTCGACGAGTTGCTTGCCATGCGCGCGCGCGGGTTCAAGACCGCGAAGTTGCGCGTGAAGAACCGCGACCTGCGCGACGATATCCGGCACGTCGAGGTCGTCGCGAAGGGTGTGGGGGATAAGCTCACGCTCGGCGTTGACGCGAACCAGGGGTGGCTGGTGTCGATTGTCGACCGCATCCCCGCGTGGGACCTCGAACGCGCGAAGGCCTTCGCCGAAGCCTGCCATGCCAACGGCCTGCGCTGGCTCGAAGAACCGCTCGACTCGCGCGACTATGACGGCAATGCCGCGCTCAAGAAAGTCTCGCCGATTCGCATCTCGGGCGCGGAACTCAACTACGGCTGGGACGAAATCAAGATCATGTTCGAGAAGGACTGCTTCCACGTCTACCAGCCCGACGCGACCTTTGCCGGCGGCATTGCGCAGGTCAAGCAGGTCATCGACGCGTGCCACGCGCATCAGCGCGAGTATTCGCCGCATACGTGGACCAACGGGATCGGCTTCTACGTCAATTGGAACATGGTCCTTGCCGATCGCGGCAACGTGCTGCCGCTCGAGTATCCGCTCGAAGAACCGTCGTGGGTCCCCGAGTTCAGAGAAGGCATCATCGCGCCGATCATGCCCGATGCGAACGGCATGCTCGCGCCGTTTACGAAGCCCGGGCTCGGTTTCGAGATCGATCCCGCGCTGCTGAGGAAATACGGCAAGCGGTTCTTCCGCATGACCGAGGGGCGGCTCAAGCTGCGTGTCGTCATGGAAAAGGGACTCAAGGCCGCGCTCGACCTCAAGAAGCGCAAGGAACAGGCCTGAGAACCGCGAATGAACGCGAATGGACATGAATGCGCAGTTGGGCAAGACAATTTGGGGGCAGGGCGGTTAGGGAAGTGCTCGGTGCGCCGTCGAGCGCACGGTTCAATGCCCTGGAAGTCTGTAAAGGGAGTTGTTGAGACCATGAAGAACGAAGCGATTCAGTTGCTGTTCTCCACACGTAAGGATTTTCGCAAGTGGTTATCGGACCATGGCCAAACGAGCGAAGGGGTTTGGCTTGTGTTTGGAAAGACCAAAGCCGTGGCCACTCTCACTGCCAACGAAGCGCTTGAGGAAGCGCTGTGCTTCGGATGGATAGACGGCCAGATGAAGAGCGTGGACGAAACGAAGTACATGAAGTACTTCGCCCGCCGCCGTGCCAAAAGCGTTTGGTCGGACAAAAACAAGAAGACCGTTCAAGCGTTGCGTGAAAAGGGGCTGCTGACCGACGCGGGTGAACAGACCATCGCGCTTGCCATACAGAACCGAACATGGGATGCACCGAAGCGCGACCCGATAACCGACGAACAAATAGCAGTGCTTGCGGAACGATTGCGTGGCATTTCCCCTGCGTACGAGAACTTCATGAAGATGTCTCCCTCGGTCAGACGCACCTACACGGCCGCCTACTCAGCACCCAAGAGCGACGATGCCCGGAAGCGAACATTCGACAGGATTGTGGACCGGTTGAATAAGAACCTGAAGCCAATGTAACCGGGGACTCGCAGCCGGGGAATCCATTGCCTTTCATGCAACGCGCGAGCCGCCGTATGCCGGCCATCCCAGTCAAGTTGAATCCATTAGGCCAGGGGGTGGCGCCGCGCCTCGATCCCTGCCCATCGACGAACGCAGACGCGTACCCGAGCGACCTCGACGAAGCGCTCATTCGAATGGGCTGGCCAGGCATCAGCAGAATCGCAGGCTTGGCCAAGAGGTCCGGGGAGAGCGAATTGAGTATGGTGTCCCTGGAACTGTTCTGGAACTGTTCAACAAATCGCTTGCGTATTACAGAAAGTCGTGGCACACTACGCCTACCGAGCGGAACAGAGGTAGGTAATCCCGGCCTGGAAAGGGCCAAAGGATGCCGCGGTTAGAATCATCGGACGATGGGGAAAGGTCGCGCGAGAAAGGTAATTGATGCCACGCTCTTTTTCAAGAACGCTTGTAAGCTTATAGATCTACTATACGTTATTTAATGCATAACTGTGACTGTGAGTGCAGCTAATCGTAACATGGTAGGGAATTCAACGGTTCTCCGAGTGCCTCTCAATCGGAAGACAAGGGGAAGACGATGTCAATGCCGGCGAGGATCAACGTTAAGGACCTGAAGCTGGACCTGCGAAATTTCCGCATGGTCCAGCAGCAAAATGAGACCAAAGCAGTTCACGCGATGATCGCCATCAGGCCAGAATGGTTCTGGGCGTTGACGGAGAGCCTGTTGAATGATGGATATCATCCTACCGAAAACATCATCGTTCTCAAGGGTGGCAAAGAGAACGGGGAGATGATCGTTAGGGAAGGAAATCGCCGGATCGGAGCACTTAAGCTAATACATGGATATATTAGCATCAAGAACATAGATATTCCGTCACACATTGTGTCGAGGATTGGTGATGCGACAGAAGAGTGGAAGGCGGAGAATGTGGCGGTCCCTTGTGCCGTTTTTGAACCGAATGAAGCAACCGTGGTAGACAGGTTGGTGACCCTCACTCACGGCAAGGGAGAGCGGGCCGGGCGCGACAAGTGGAATGCAGTCGCGAGAGCCCGCCATAACCGCGACAAGAATGGTGCCTGCGAGCCGGCGTTGGATCTTCTAGAAAAATACCTCAGAGCGGGAAAGAACCTTACGGCTCAGCAGGGCGAGAGATGGAGCGGTGAGTACCCACTATCCGTGCTGGACGAAGCAATCAAGCGAATCGCCTCAAGGTTCGGAGTGGCATCGTCTGGTGAGTTAGCAGATCGCTACCCCAAGGTACACCACAGAGCTGGACTGGACGACATTCTCAGGGACGTGGGTCTCGAGGCGCTAGTCTTCAAAGATATTCGAAACTCCAGTGAGGATTTCGCCGAAACCAGATATGGAATACCGGCCGCGAAGAAGACGCCCGGCTCTTCAGGCACGAGTTCAACAGCCGGAAGTGCTACAGCAGGTACGGGGCGCACGAGCGGCAGTACCACTTCTTCTTCTGCTTCGGGTACTAATAAGACAGGTGCAGCGGCAAACAATGACCCCAAGGCTGTGACTCGCCTACTGAAGAAGTTCACCCCGGTGGGGAACGGTCGAGAAAAGCTGGTAACCTTGCTAAACGAAGCGCGGACGCTCAAGCTCAAGAAGAACCCGCACTGCTTCTGCTTTCTATTAAGGAGCATGTTCGAAATATCGGCAAAAGCGTTCTGCGATGATAATCTGGCGAACGGAGGACCATCGACACAGAAGAAGAATGGAGAGGACAAGTTTCTGGTAGACTTGTTGCGTGACATTGAGCAATATCTGACAAAGCAGGGCGCAGACAAGGCAATGACAAAGATACTCCACGGGGCCATGGCTGAACTGGCAACCCCAGAGAGTTTTCTATCTGTGAGGTCGCTGAACCAACTCGTACACAACCCTCATTTCTCTGTCGATGAAACTCATATCAGCACAGTGTTTGGCAACATCTTTCCTTTGTTGAAAGAGATGAACTGCTAGAAGTTGGTTAACAGGTTCCGTCTTGAGGTCTGCGGCAAAGGGCGTGTCATGAGTCGCTACAAGTCTCCTCTCCGTTATCCCGGAGGAAAACAGAAATTGGCGCCGTTTATCCTTGAGGTGATGATGGAGAACGGACTGGTCGGAGGGCATTACGTCGAACCGTACGCCGGTGGTGCAGGTATAGCGGTCGATTTGCTGCTGAGTGGTAAGGTTGCCCGCATCCATTTGAACGATTCGTGTGAAGCCGTTTTTTCCTTCTGGCATTCAATCCTTAATAGGACCGAGGAATTCTGCCGTCGTATCTCGTGTGCCTCACTCACGGTCGAGGAGTGGCGTCGCCAGAAAGGTATCCTGGCTTCTCCTCGGGAACATGATCGAGTCGATCTCGGTTTCAGCTTGTTCTATCTGAACCGGTGTAATCGGTCCGGAATCTTATCTGGAGGCCTGATCGGAGGCCTAAGACAAGACGGAAGATGGAAAATGGATGCTCGGTTTCCCAAGAACGAATTGATTAGGCGTATTGAGTTGATTGCTGCCAGAAGGCGATCTATCGCGCTGAGAAACTGGGACGCCGAGCGCTTCATAAGAGACTACATTCCAAAACTCCCTGAGAAGGCGATCGTGTATTGTGATCCGCCGTATTTCCACAAAGCACATCGACTTTATAGCAGTCACTACCAGCCAGCAGATCACATTCGAATTGCTCAAGTTTTTCAAGATGAGATCGCCCGCCCTTGGATTGTCTCGTATGACAACGCGCCGGAGATTACGGCATTGTATTCGAATCGTCGGTCATTCATATACGACCTTCAGTACAATGCCGCGAGAGCTTATAAGGGCAAGGAGGTGGTTGTCATTTCTGACAAGTTGGCATTGCCCGCCTCTTCGGTCATACCTTGGATAGATGTTGCGCTCGGAGAAAGTGCATGCCTCGCTAAGAGGACACACTAGGAATACCCTATAAGTAGATACTTGTCATAACGTTATTAACAATACTTAGAATTCGGAATTCGGCGGGAACTCCGGCGGAAATTCGGGACTTCGGACTTCGGGGGACGTTCACTTGGGGGACAATCAGTGGGGCGCCATACACAATTCCTCCGTCTGGAGAATTCGGGGCGCGCTACCCACGTCAAATTCGACATGGTTGGTTCATCCGTGCATGCTGGATGTAGGCCATGAGTTGCGTATGTTGTACCTTTCGACTCGCCATGGTCATGTAAGGCCGCGTGGTCTACTCTGGCGAAGGGTTTCCTTGATTTGTTTGTTTGTTCGTTGTGGTGCTTGGCGGTTGTGGTGCTTGGGCGCAGGGCGATGCTCGTGTCGTTGCGCGAGCGTCGGATTCTAATCCGGATGACTGGCCTTCGACTTAGGTCTATGAGAATGACGAGAAATTGCTGATGGTGGCGGCGCGGTTTCCGAACGTTCCGGACTTTGTCTGCGAGTCGTGGTGCTACGAGTCGGCGGTGGATTCTGTCGGGGCTCGAGCGCTCGATTTTGTGACGTGAAGGTCTACGCGATGCCCAACGATCCTAAGTCGCTGCTGGCCAAGGTCGCGCACGATTTTCCAGCGGCCGCGGCGCTCAGAGACAAGCGGGTCGAGCCGAAGTAGCGATTATGCGCAGGATGGGGTAAAATAGGGACGAAGAGGGACAGACGCGCTTTTCAAACCGCCGAAAAGCGAGTCGGTCCCCGTTTCTCGTGGGTTTTCGAGTCGGTAAGGAGCGGAGCATGGACTGGCATCACATGTGGGCGTTTGATCTGTTGAACGGCCTTGGCTCGTTTCTTCAGCATTTGTTTAGCGGGCTGGCCGCCTTCCTCATGTCGATCTTCGTATAGCCTACTCGAAGATCTGCGCCGCGGATTCGCTCTCCGGAGCGATGACGCATAGCTCGTGCGCTTCCGTTTCGATCGCGTTCACGCCGTCTGTACTTGTAATCGGCGTCTTGGCCAGCGCGTGGCAACTGGGGCCATTCCGTTCCACCCAAGTGGCCTGAAGCCCCGCAGCATCTCCTCTCCAGCGGAATGTGCCGCGCTCCGTTGCGCTTATGGCCAAATGTCGCGAGACGTCGATTGGGGTTCCGTCCAGGCTGACGATCATCCAGGCTCCTGCGCCTTGTGCGAAGATGGACGGGGTGGACTGAGTGGACACGGACAGGGAGCCTGTCCCGGTTGCCGCGAGCGGGCGGCCTTCCCGATCTAGTAACACGCAGGACGGCCAGGGCATCTGCGTCGCGAACTCGATTTCGATTCCCGAGACCTTTGCGTGCACGGTTGAGGCCCCAGTTCCTAATGCGCGCGGGTAGATCGAAAGCAGGCGGTTCTCGTCCGACGGTGTGATGACACCGGTCCAAGTCCCGCGGTCGACCGTGAGTTGAACGGACGGTTCGATTCCGGCTGCACTGAGCAAGCCGAGATAGACGTTGCACTCGGGCCGCACAGCGAGTTCGGGCTCCGCCATGAACAGGTCGCGGCCCGCGAAGGCCTCCCACGGCTCCGGCGCCCACACGATGCGGCCTTTTCCATGCGGCCTATGGAAGACGCTCACGTTCGCGGGGTTGGGAAGCGGTTCCGCGCTGTTCGCCGTGACGACGGCCATCGGAAGACCTGAACCGTGCTCCGAGTCCTTTTCGAGGCGAACGCCCGCGAACGCTTCCAGCCGCGCCGTATCCCGCGTGCCGTCGGGGGCAATTGACGGATCGCCCGAGAGGTACACGCAGCACCCCAGTTCAGCGAGATGATCGAGTTCGCGCAGCGTGTCTTTTGGCAACGCATACGCAAACGGCATGACGATCAGCTTCGGCAGGCGATCCTCAAGCTGATCCAACGCCGCTTCGTTGACCACGTCGAACGGCGTGTTCGTGGCGAGGAGGGACGCGATGGCGTTGAGGATCATCCGATGCGCCGAGGCTTCAGGCGCGCCCTGCCGCCACGTGTCGGGCATGGCCAGCACGATGTCCGCGGGCCGGTAGGGCATCGGGATGCGGTCCGAGAGTACGCGCAGGTTGCGGTACAGTTTCAGCACCGGCTTTGCGCGCAGGGGATTGTTCCACGCCAGGCCCCAGGGGAAGATCCGGTCCGGGTCGTCGCTCCAGCACCAGTTCTGGATCTTCGTTACCCCAAAGGCCCACGCCGCATGCGCCACGCTCCAGAACAGTTGCTCCGCCTCCGCTTGCGTATGTTGGAGATGATAGTCTTTGCCTCCGCGTTCCGCGCTCCATGCGTCATGCGTCTTGACACCGAACTCGCCGATGTTGACCGTCTTGCCCGCGCGCCGCATGTCGTTCCACTTGATTGCCGCGGGCAGATACGCCACGCCGCAGCCCGGACGGTCGAAGTAGCCGAAGTTCGCCGCGTCCATCGGTTCGACCGTCAGACGCAGGTCCATCCCGCCGAACGGCCGCTGGTAATACTCGCTCGTGATCGGATGCTCGGCATCCACTTCGCGGATGGCCTCACAGAGCGCCCCTATCCAACGCCGCATCAACAGCGATTTGAACTCGGTCGCGTCGCGCGCGTGCGGGTCGTACCAGCGTTGCGCGGCGTGGTCCTTGACTGGAACCTCGCCGAGCGGCGCTTCCGGCGGTTCGATGGACCACGCCTGCCGGAGCGCGTCGTCCGATGCGTAACGCTGTTTCAAGAACTCGTTCCAGATCCTGCGGAGGTCCGGGGCGTCCGTGAGGTCCATCCGGAAATCCCCGTTGAGGTAGTAGATCAACCCCGGCGTCTGCTTGTAGCGTGCGGCGAAGGTCTTGCAGAACGCGGCCTGCTTTGCGAGTTCGTCGTCGCTCACCGCCACGTTGTGCCCAATCAACAGTCCGGCCATGTATGGCAGCCCGAACCGTTGCGACAACTGGATCAGCCCATCGAGTTGCCGCCACTGTTCCTCGGTGAACGTGTAGTCTTTGGGCGTGTATTGCAGGTTCTCGTACATGTGCAGGCCATAATCCCGCATGGCCCGCAGATCTTTGTACCACGTCCACGGCGATTGCGCCGGCAGGGAGAACATGTTCGCGTAGGTGTCGGTTCCGAACAGGCAGACGCGGCGTGGCGCACCATCTTGCGGAACCGACGTGAATGCGTTATCGGAGAACCGCACGCGTGTGCCGCGCGCGACGGTCTTTTCGTCATAGACGCAAAACCCGGAGTCCGCGCAATCCACGTCGAGACCGTTGTAGCGAAGCCGCGCGTGGATTTGTACGAAGTCCGTGGCCTCCGGCGGAATTTCCCATGCAACGTCGATGTTCTGCGTTGCGCCCGAGGCGATATCGATGGTGCGCGTTTCGGAATGCGCAGCGGTGAAGAGGCCGTCCGAATTCGCGTAGCGAAGTTCCCATGCCGCCTCGACCGTCCGGGCCTCGCGCGCGGCGTTGAGAATGCCCAGTGTGACGTGGACCGTCTCACCGCGCCGATAGGTCGCGAAATCCGTGCGCGGCGGCAGGAACGAGACGCCTGTCCGGAGCCGTCGCACAACCTCGACCAGAAGCCGTTTCCCTTGCTCTCCCTCGAACATGTCCCGGTTTGTGACCCCGAAGATCGCCCAGGACGACTGGGCGTACGGTCCGGCATAATGATGCACGAAGGCCCCGGCCGTGCCCGCGTCGCGGCCCCAGGCGTCCCGCGCCTCCACAAGCGGAACCCATCGCGCCGCTTGCTGCAACTGCGCCGAGGCCTCGAAGCCCTCGATAGGCCCGGGCGACGACCAGTCCGCCGGGAGAACGGAATCTTGCATGGCCGCCAGCGACGCCCCCTCGATGCGCTGGTCCGGGCTGAACAGCGTCAATTGCCACGGCTCGATGCGCAGGCCGTCTTCGGGGATGCCGTAATGCGCGTTGATGCGCGGTTCCATGGGCAGCGGCGCGCAAGTCACCTCGTCCAGCCACACCGTGCCGCTGGCGAGATACAGCCCCCCGCGAAACGTGACCCTGGCGGCCGCCGGCGCGATTTCCACGTCCGTTTCGTAGCGCCGCCAATCGCGGTCTTCCTTAACCTGAACGAAATCGACGAATTGGAGCAGTTTCCCCTGCGCGTCCTCCTGGTATACGGCCAGGAACGCGAACCCCGTGCCCTGTATGCCCGAGGTCTTCATCTCTGCGCCGACCAGATAATGCCCGCCGGGGCGCACATCCAGCGTCTTGACCCACGCGCCCCCGTTCGCCGCGTTGTCCGTCGAGACCTGCCCACACGCCTGGCCCGAGAAGGCATGCTCGCGATCCATCGAACACACCGTCCCGGCCGCGTCCCAGCTTTCTGCGCCCTTCTCGAATCCCCCGTTGGCTACCGACGCCGTTTGAGGGTCACGCGCGTGTGCCTTTTCGACATTCCACTGTTCCGCGCTCGGCTTCCAACCATCGGCAGTTCTTGACCACAACGCGTCAAACGCGTATCCCCCTGTGCACAGTAAATCGCCACCTTGTACGAGGAATGCGAGCAAGGCGTCTTTCGCCTCGGCTGGAAACGACGACCCCGTCGGCACAACAAGCAGATCAAGTTTGTCTGCGTTGAGGCGTTGCACGTCGGCCAGGCCATCCGAGTCCAGCCGAACGATCTGAACTCCCGGTCCGGCCAACGCCGCCTCAAATGTCGAGGCCGGCGTGGGCATTCCCGACACCGGCAAGCTCGGATCGTCAAGAACCGCGACCCGATATTCCTGGGCGGCTACCGTGCAGGCTCCGAGCAAGAGGAGCACCGCAAGCCTCAGCGACGAGGCCTTTTCCCTATAGAGTGGGTCCACTTCATCCACCTCGTCCAAGCTTGATTCCCCTCGTTCGCCTCGTCTGACGTATCACGCGAAGACCATATCCCAACACGGACAATTCTCGCAAGTAATACAGAAAGTACTTGACAAAATACATAGTTTGACGCATAGTTAAAACATGCTAGGGCTTGGGGAAGAGAGTACGAGGTGGGGTATATTACCCGCTGGATGGGGGAATATCCCCGCTTGAATTCTCTCCAGGCTCCGCGAAGAGAGCGCGGTACGGGGTGCCGCGCGGTGCACACGAGAAGGAGCTAGTCCATGAGTGCGCTTGGTCACGGGCGTAAGCTGCCTATTCTTGCCATGACGGCAACATTCCTCATGATGGCGGCCACAGGGTGCCATCCTGCACGGGCGCCACTCAAGGTGTCCCTCGAGGGAGCGCCGCGAACCGGTCCCGCGCCGCTTACCGTGGCGTTCGAGGGGAAAGCCCAGGCCCTGGCGCCGTACTACTTCGCCAAATTCCGCGACGTTACCGGGCCTCCCGGGGAAGAGAATCCGCCCCCGGTGAATCCGCCGATTTACAACCCGGTAATCCCCGATTACAGTATCGAAATCGCCTCATGGAAATGGAAGTTCGGCGATGGCGAGACCGGCGTCGGAAAGGACGTCGAGCACACCTACACTGCGCCCGGTACCTACACCGTGTCGCTCTACGTGTTTCTCACTAACGGAGCGTGCGCGGATGTCACGGAGGTGGACTATATCGTAGTAACCGGAGGCGAAGGCGAAGGTGAGGGCGAAGGTGAAGGCGAAGGCGAAGGCGAAGGCGAGGGCGAGGGCGAAGGCGAAGGTGAGGGCGAAGGTGAAGGTGAAGGTGAAGGAGAAGGCGAGGGTGAGGGTGAGGGCGAGGGTGAGGGTGAAGGCGAAGGCGAAGGCGAGGGTGAAGGTGAAGGCGAAGGCGAAGGCGAGGGTGAAGGCGAAGGCGAAGGCGAGGGAGAGGGCGAAGGAGAAGGAGAAAACCATCCCCCAGTGGCGGATGCAGGCGGCGATCAGGAGGTCCTTGTCGGGGCGACGGTCACGCTTGACGGCAGCAAGTCCAGCGATCCCGACGGCGATCCGCTGACCTACCAGTGGAAACTGATCTCCTGGCCCGAGACCTCGATTCCGGCGCTTTCGAGCGAGACCGGTGTACAGACCAGTTTCGTGCCTCCTATAGCCGGCATCTATGTGGTCCAACTCACGGTCAACGACGGCGAGGTGGATAGCGCGCCCGTCCAGGTGCGCATTGTCGCCGGAGAAGTCGAGAACCGCGCCCCTGCGGCCAACGCCGGTCCCGACCAGAACGTGGCGTTATCGGCGGAGGTCCAGCTCGATGGTTCCGCATCGAGCGACCCCGATGGCGACGCGTTGACGTTCCACTGGTCTTTCCTGAGTGTGCCTTCCGGCAGCCGCGCGCAACTATTCGATCCGGACCTGGTGAAGCCGGTTTTCGTTGCGGACACTCCCGGTACCTACGTTGTCGACCTCTATGTCGACGACGGACGCCTCGACAGTCCGCATGACACGGTGACTATCGAGACCGCTACGGCGCCGAACAGCGCGCCGACTGCGGACGCCGGTCCCGACATGGAGACGCCACGGAACTCCGTGGTGACTCTCGATGGCAGCGGATCGAGCGACCCGGATCACGATCCGCTCTCGTATCAATGGAGCGTGACGGCATGGCCCGGCGGGATTGCCCCGGCCCTGTCCGGCGCGGACAGCGTCGCGCCGTCGTTCACGGCGGCGCTCGTGGGCGACTACGTGTTCCAATTGATCGTCAACGACGGCAAAGTCGACAGCGAACCTGACACCGTCAAAGTCACCGTGACCGGCCGGGCGAACATCGTTCCCGTTGCGAATGCCGGCGCGGACCAGACGGTCTTCCTGACCGGTACGGTGCATCTGGACGGCAGCGGTTCGAGCGATGCCGACGGCAACGCGCTCACGTATGTCTGGTCGTTCGTAACGCGGCCTTCGGGTTCGGCGGCCGGCCTGTCCGATGCAACGGCGGTTGCGCCGACCTTCGCGAGCGACGTCACCGGCCAGTACGTACTCCAACTGATAGTCAACGACGGCGAGGCCGACAGCGCTCCCGACACCGTCGTCGTCACGGCTATCGCGAATGGCCCGCCTGAGGTGGAGGTGCAGCCCGCGGGCGGAAGCAAAGACGTAGCTTCCTTCAGCGTTCTCGCTGGGGATACGCTTGAGCTCCATGTAACCGGCACCGACCCCGACGACGATGTCGTCAATCTCGTGGCCAAGCCCGCTCTCGCGAACGCGCAGTTCGCCGCGACGCCGGGGGTCTTGGCATCCGGCGTTTTCACGTTCACGCCCGATGCCACGCAATTGGGCATTCACGTGGTTGCGTTTACCGCGCGCGATCCTTTCGGCCTGACCGATCAGAAGCAAGTGCAGATTACCGTCGTGCGCGTCAATCACGCGCCGATCCTGTCCGTACCTGCGTCCCTGACCGTCGACGAAGGCAAGACCTTGACCGTGCCCCTGACGGCCTCGGACCCGGATGGCGATTTGCTAACCTTGACCGCTCTCGGGCTTCCGGAGCGCAACGCGATCTTCGTGCCTTCGACGGCCACGATTACATTCGCGCCGGACTACGAGCAGGCGGGCGAATACGACTTCACGTGCGAGGCCAGCGACGGCGAATTGTCGAGCGGGCCGCAGGTCTGCCACGTCACCGTCAACAACGTCACGTCGGGCGGTACGGCGGCCAAGCTCGACATGATCGTGGATCCCGTCGAATCGCCGACGCTGCTCAACAAGACCCGCGTGACCGGCGTCGTCAATCCCACGGGCGAATTGCCTCCGCCGGAGACCCTTACCTCCGCGCTGATTACCGGCATGGATCCGGCCCAAGGCCAGCAAGGCCAGACGATCGACGTCCTCTTGACCGGCGAAAGCAAACGGAAGGCCTTCGAGACGCATTTCGTTAACGGCACGACCAACGCCAATTTCGGCTCCGGCATTACCGTCATCTCAACGACCGTGGCCAATCCCGCGCAGGCCGTGGTCCGGATTACGATTGACCCGGACGCCGAACTCGGAACGCGTTCGATCCGTTTGACGACCGGCGCCGAGACCGCGGTTAGCCTTCTGGCCTTCAACGTCATCAAGGGGCGCGCGCGTGTGACCGGCGTCGTCGTCGACCCGGCGACGGGCAATCCGCTCGCCGGGGCCATCGTTTCGATCGAAGGCACGACCATCACCGCTGTCACCGACGAGCAGGGACGCTACGATCTGGGCGACGTGCCCACCGGCCCGCAGCGCCTGATCGTCAACGCGCCTAACCATGAGTTGATCGTCATGGATATCGACGCGCAGTACGGCGATACCACCGACCTCGGCACAACCGAGACGCAATCGCTCGTTTTCGACCCGAGCGCTCCGCCCTCCGCGACTACGTACAGCGTCATTGGCCGGCACGCGAGCGACACTATCGGCGAGATTGGCGTCGAGGAAGCCAAGAAGATGATCGAGGATGCCATGCTGCTTGTCGGCGGCAACGAGGCCGGCGTCCTCGACGAGTACGGCAACCAGCTTAATCCGGATGTCACCGGGGCGGGCGTCGTGAGCCTGAAACCGAAGGGGCGCGACCTGATCGCGGACCGCATGGAGCGCGGCGAGACGGTTTCGCTTCAGGAAGTGCTGTACGTTCTGTCGTTCGCATTCGAGTGGAGCAACGGCATCCCGGATCTGGGCGAATGGCTTTCGATTCTGCAGCAGCAGGTCAACGAAGCTTGGCGCGACCCGACGAATCCCGAGAATTCGTTGATGGTGCTGTTGTTTAACAAGGGGCGCATGGTCTCCTTCGACACGCCGAAACTTTCGCCGTTCACCCGGCTCAACGCGCTTCAAGCGCATCTGCTCGTGTCGAGTATTCTTGCCACCAGCGCCGAGGATCATCCTCCCAAGAAGTTTGCCGATGCGCCGAAGTACTCGAGGTCGAAAGACAAGAGCTACTTCACGCGCTATTGGCGGAACTTCTTCACAAGCAAAGACTCCTATATCCGAAGCACGATCATGGCCGGCGCCGTCGACGAAGCGAACGTCATGGCCAGGTGGATGCTGGCGTCGTCCTCCGGAGGTATTCTCGGCGCGACGGTGGGCGCCGTGCTGGCCGGGGAAGCCCCATCGTATCTCAACGATGCCATGATCAATGCGTCGATCGTGTTCCATCTTCCCGAGCCGCCGACGATGATTCGGGCCGACGTGATCGCCCAGCCGGACGGTAGCAAGTTGGTCAATGTTGTGTTTCGCAGGAGTCCGTCCGATCTCGCCAATACGGGCACTCCCGTCTACATTTACAACCTCTATCGTTTCCACGGAGACAGCGAAGATCGCGATTTCATCGACGAACCCGCGATGGTGACGGACCAGCCGGAGATCTTCGTAATCTCCGACGCGCACCCGCTGACCGGACTGGATTTCTACGCGGTGAATGTGACCCGTTACACGGGGCTGCGCTCCGATCCCACGGATTCGTGGTGGCCTTCGGCGATGGCTACCGGACTCAACATTTTCCAGAAGTCCGCGTACCGGCTTACGAGCGACTACTCCGCGCCCGTGAACGTCTACACCGGGCCGGGCGACTTGACGCCCTCGCTCGACGGCCTCGAGCCCGACCCCGATCCCAAGAAGGATGTGGTGTACTACAGCGATGCACGCAACGGCGTGCTCTATCAAATTGAGCAGAGCGGTTCGGGACCGAGGACAGCGTTTGCCAACGCAGGCTTCAAGCCTTCGTTCCGCGATGGCGAAACGATCGTGCAGTACGGCCTCGCGATCGATAGTGAAGGCCATCTCTACTGCGACAACAACGCCTCGAACGAGGCCTTCGGCGGGCGCATCTTCCGATTCCTCCAGCCCAGCGGGTCGCGCGAGTTCTGCGGGACGATCAACTACTTTAGCCAGATGCTGATGTTCGCGCACCCGTGCGACGCCGGCCCGATGGTCGTTTACCCCGGACCTACGCTTGCGGAACAGGACCTGCTCGTTGTCGAAAACCTGAACCAGCAAGTGCTCAGGGTTCCGGTCAATGCAACTTATGATCCGGCCCGGCGTGTCGGCCAGCCTTTTGGCCAGATTCCGCCGGGGGGGTGGGGCCGTGCCATCGACGCGGAATTCGATTGGCACCAGGCTTACTATCTGCTCGACGGGTGGCGCGTTATCCAGCTCAAGACTGCCGGCGGGGTGTGGAAGCCGGTGGCTTATTTCACTCAAGAATAGCGTCGTCGATCATGCGGCTTCCCATTTCTAACTAAGAGGATGCGTAGTGGCCATGACGAAGGGACTAAGGCGGGTTTCGGGTTTCGGGTTTCGGATTTCGGGTTGGCCTGGCGCCCAGAGAATGCCTGAATATCGACACGTCCGCGCGGGACGTGTGTCTTGTTGCGCCGCGATAGCGCTCCTATTTGCTCCGCTGGCCTTCGCGCAAGCGGCGCCCACGATTGCGTATTTCACGCCGACCGGCGGCCCTGAGGGCACCGTGGTCGTTCTGTACGGCGCCGGGTTCGATGCGGCCGTACCCGCCAATAACCACGTTACGATCGGCGCTGTGACCGCCGAAGTCGCGACCGTACTTCCCGGCGAGATCTGGTTCCAAGTGCCCGCGGGCGCCAGCACCGATTACATCAACGTGGAAACGCCCTCCGGCAACGTCCGTAGCGCCGACCCCTTCGTCGTTTCTCCTTTGACCATCGCTATCGAACCTTCGAAGGCCAGCGCCTTGGTGGGTACGCAGAAATCCTTTTCCGCCGCTGTATCGGGCGGCGCCAATCTGGCCGTACGCTGGTTGGTCAACGGCGTCCAAGGCGGCGACGCCGCGACCGGGACTATTACTCAATCCAATCCCGCCGCGTATGCCGCGCCTGAGACTGTGCCGGACCCGGCCACAGTGACCGTCGCCGCGGTGTGCGACGCGAATCCGGACGTTAAGGCCATCGCTACCGTCAGAGTGTTTACGTTGACCGGCGCAGTGCCCGACATCGATTTGCCTCCGTTCAATCCGGCCTCGTTCAGTATCAACACCGACCTCGGACTGCCCACGTCGCGGACTCAGATCCTCGTGATGATGAACGATGGGGCAGGAGTGGCCGGTCTCGGTCCGGTCCTCGCGACGATTGGCGGGGCCGTTATCGGCAGCAGTTCCGACTTCAACATCATGATGGTCGAGATTCCGGATACGGGAGATTTCACCGCCCTTGAAAACGCCCGAACGGCGCTGGCCGCCGCGCCCGGCGTCGCGGTCGCGGTCGAGGACACCATCATGGGCGCGACCCTCATCGAGCCTCGCGAGGAGGGCGTCAACCATATCTACCCCCAGAATTCCAAGTATGCGTTCAACGCCGAGCCTGCCGACCAAACGTGGTCCTGGCAAGTTAATCCTCTGGGGCGCAATTGGGGCCTCGAATACATCAATGCGCCGCAGGCGTGGAACTGGTCGGAGGCGTTGCGCGATATCGCCAACCCGTTTGTAGACGTCGGCGTGGTCGACGTGGGCCGCCTGCTGCAATCCCATACCGACTTCACGGGCAGGATCACGGAGCTGACGCCGGCCGTCGCGCCGCCTGCAGGTCCCGTCCCGTACGAGGATCACTCGAACCATGTCGCCGGCACGATCGGCGCAATTTGGGGGAACGAGCGCGGCGTGACGGGCGTATCGCCGTTCGCGCGCATCGTCAATCGCGCCGACTGGGCGCCGAACGGCGCGTGGGCGCCTGCAGGTACCTCGGCGACGCCGTCCTCGTTCGGTTACGGCATGCTCGATCACGTTCGGAGTCTTTTCAATCAGGCCGTCACCGCGGGCCGCAATATCCGCGTGGTCAACATGAGCGAGGGCTACAATTGGTACCAGTGGGTAACGGGGTTCTGGAATGACGGCTTGCTGGGCGCCGGGTTTAATAACGGGGTCTACGATGCGGGCGAGTGGGTCTCGGGCCGATGGACCGTCGTCGATGCCCCGATTGCTCCAGGCGGACCGGTCCGGCCGACCTTGACCGATTGTACCGCCACGCCGCAACACAATCCGGGCCAGGTTCGCGTGGTCGCCGCGCAGGGCGCGATGGCGCTGGCCGTGCTCAATCGCGTCGACAACCCGCCTCCGGGCACGGCGGCGTCCCCCAGTATCCTCTTTGTGACCGCGGCCGGCAACGACCGCACGGATTTCGCGAGGATCCTGGGCGTATCGACCTGGAATGGTCTGAACTGGATGGTGAATGGCTTGGCCGCCGCCGGCCAGCAGCGCCTGGCCACGTGGAACGAAGAGAATTTCCGCGCAGAATACTCGAACCCGTTTGCGTGGGCTGCGTATAATGGAGCGCGGAATGTCCTGGTCGTCGAGGCGCTCGTGCGGCATACCGACAGAGACGTCATCGAGCGTACGGATTTCAGCGTTCATGCCGTGACCGCCGCCTCAAGCACCGCCACTGACTCCGGCACGCCCATCGACCACGCCGTCAGCGCTCCGGGCAAGGACATCTACAGCACGACCTACCGGGAAACGCAGCTTGGCGTGCCCGATCCCGATGCCTATCAACCTATGTCCGGTACTTCGATGGCCGCGCCGCACGTCACAGGATTGATTGCCTACCTCTCGTCGATCGATAAGGCCATTCACACCGGCCGAGGAGCGGACCCCTATTTCTCGAACGACGAACTGATTCGCCTCGTGCGCAACTCGGCGCGCACGGACACCTCGCATGGGTCTCCGACCGCGGCACCGTCCATCGACGCCTTCGCCGCGTGCATGAAGATTGACGAACTTCGGCCCGCCGACGGCCACATCATGAAGAAGCTCCTTCTGAACATCGACGACGGCACGCCCGATGGCGATGACCGCAACCAGCCCGATACCAATGATCAGCACGGTTCGTGGACCGATACCAACGCGGACGGGGTCATTCAGGCGAATGAGATCACGATCGACATGGCCGATTTTCGGCGCTTCCGCGACGCGTGCCTGATTGTGAAGGGTCTCGCCGCCAATCTTGACGGCCCCGCCGCCAGTCTCAAGCGAGATCTCAATGGCGACGGCAAGAATGAAGCCCCCGCGCTGGAAAATGTCTATCCGCGTTGCGACTTCAACGGCGACGGAGAACTGCATGTGGCCGCTGCGTCCGGCAACGACATTGAAGTCATGATGGACAAGGACCTATGGGGTGACCCGACTTATTCGGTCGACGACCTGCCGGACTTGATCTACAGCGCCGATATTAAGATCGATCCGCAGGGGATCTTCGTCGAGGACATCGACAAGCTCAAGGTGTACGCGCGTGTCGGCGAAGGCAGCTCGAAGAAAGTCTACAGCGTCGTTGTCACCAGCAACGATATCGTGGACACCGTGACCGGAGAGGACCGGCGCAAGGTCTTAACCGTGCCGGCCGATCAGCCCGTCGCGATCACCGCAAGAACGTATCACGGTTCGGAGTTGCGCTACTTCCATCTGCCCAACGACCTCGGGATCGACATCCACGGCCAGGTTTTGCTCAAGTCCGGACAGGACGTTCTGACCACGTTCACGGCCGTGCGTGCCGTTATCGATCCACCTATGGTGGCGTTGGACATGGGCACGACCTCTACGTTGAATCTGGTGTTTCAAGCCATCGACGCGAAGAGTCCGCCCTTCCCCGGCATCGTTGCTGATGGCGAGTATGTGGTTGTCTGGACGGTTCCGGACGACCTTGGGACAGTGAATCCGGTCGGTGACGAGTGGCATTACACAACGGGCGACGCGCCGGGACACGGCCAGATTCAGGCCGAGGTCACGCTGGACGGCGAGAACGTGAACCCGTTCAATGACCTGCTGGCGACCGCGGACGCGACCGTGCGCACGGCCGTAGTGAAGAATCCGGCGGGCCTCGCCATCGACAGCGAGGACCGCATCTACGTGTCGGATAGCGAGAACAACTCCGTCGTCGTGATCCCGCCCGGCGGACGCGGCATCCACTTCCTGACGTGCGTCAACAAGCCCGGTGACATCGAGCTTGGCCCTTACGACCGTTCGTTAATCGTTGCCGAGGATCAGGGCGTCGTGAGCAAGCACATCTTTGGAATCTCCGGACGTGTGCGCTTGCACGACGGCACGCTTGTTACGGGCGCGACGGTTACGGTGGAGTCCGATTATGCCGGATCGATTCCCAGCGATGACGGATGCAGCCGCTACAAGACAAATGCCGATGGTTGGTTCCACATCTTCGGATTGAATCGTCCTGAAATCGCTCCCAATCGGGTGACAGCTATCCTGACCATCGAGTACGAAGGACTCGTGGACATCTTCGAGAAGAAGCTCGACGACCAAGGACAGACCATCGTCGAGGTCGAGTTCACCCCCGAAGCCGGCGAGGGCGAAGGCGAGGGCGAAGGCGAGGGCGAAGGTGAAGGCGAGGGCGAAGGTGAAGGCGAGGGTGAGGGCGAAGGCGAAGGCGAAGGTGAAGGTGAAGGTGAAGGTGAAGGTGAAGGTGAAGGTGAAGGTGAAGGTGAAGGCGAGGGTGAGGGCGAAGGCGAGGGCGAGGGTGAAGGCGAAGGCGAGGGTGAGGGCGAAGGTGAAGGCGAAGGTGAGGGAGAGGGCGAAGGCGAGGGCGAAGGCGAAGGCGAAGGTGAAGGCGAAGGTGAAGGCGAGGGCGAGGGTGAAGGCGAGGGCGAAGGTGAAGGCGAGGGTGAGGGCGAGGGTGAGGGCGAGGGCGAAGGTGAAGGCGAGGGTGAAGGCGAGGGTGAAGGCGAAGGTGAGGGTGAAGGCGAGGGCGAAGGTGAGGGTGAAGGTGAGGGTGAAGGCGAGGGCGAGGGTGAAGGCGAGGGCGAAGGTGAAGGCGAGGGCGAGGGTGAAGGCGAGGGCGAAGGTGAAGGCGAGG
>CAYOCT010000081.1:0-27231 GCA_964402555.1 uncultured Nitrospiraceae bacterium
GGTGGCACCGGCGGCGGCGGCGGCGGCGGTAGCGGCGATAGGAACGGCGGCAACGGCGGTGGCGGCGGCAACACGACACGGCCTAACATCTCGACGGCCGGTAGCTCGGGAGGCGGGGGCGGCGGCGGCGGTTGGGCTAATGTCAGTAGCGGCTGGCCCGTAGGTGGAACCGCGGGTGCGGTAGGCACCGGCGGCGCAGGCGGCACGGGCGGTACCGGCGGTACTGGCGGCTCCGGAGGGATCGGAGGCCAAGGAGGGGTCGGCGCCAGCGGCGGCGGCTCGATCGTTCTGGCGGCGAAGGGTCTGCTCTACCTGCGTGGACCCGGCGCCGTCGAACTGGACGTTTCGGCCTCGATTGCGGGCTCGGGCGGCCTTGGAGGCGCGGGCGGGACAACGCTATCGCAGGGCGGCCTGGCCGGAAACGGCGGCGCGTCAGGTTCGCCGGGCACCGGAGGCACGCAAACCGGCGTGACGGCCGGCGGCGGCGGCTTGGGCGGCGCGGGTGGTTTCGGGGGGAACGGGGCGAACGGCGGGTATGGCGCCGCGGGCGGCCGTGGCGGCGCTGCCGGCACCGGAACCCCAGGCATCGTCAAGCTGCAAGGATCGGTCGTTTCGGCGACCGCGGCCGTAATTACTGCGGCCAATGTGTATGACGCACTGCCCAACCACAATGGCGCATGCACCATTGTCTCGAATATGAATCCAACCTACATCTCGTTGGCCCGCCCGATCATGGGATCGGGCACGCCTTACGAATCGCCGGTCTTCGGCAGCACCACGAACAACACGATTCTGACCGGCGACAACAGCGCCTACGGCGGCGGGGCAAACGCCCCACTGATTCCCACCCTCGTCGGTGGACCGGCCCCGAGTGGCTACTGCAAGAGCGGCAACTACTGGCGCAACGCACTGGTGACCAGCAGGCTGGGTGGCGCCACAATCCAAATCGTCCGCCTGACGTATGCGAGCGGAGATAGCGTGTTCAACAACCTGGATACGCTGTATGTCGTGAATAATACGGCCGTTAACGCGACCAACGTCAGCATTTCCATCAACGGCGCAGCGCCTGTGCTCATCGCCGGGACCGGAATTCTCGACGCGGACGGCATTTGGGTAACGACATTCGCGCCCGCCACTACGGTGAGCCTGGTTGGCGTGTCGTTTCTGTCGACCCCGAGTTCGCAGACCCAGGATTACGGGACTTCCACAACGTTCGCAGTCAGCGCTTCAGGCATCCAGCCTCTCGCGTACCAGTGGCGCAAGAACAGCGTCAGTATCGGTGGCGCGACGAACACGTCGTTGGATCTCGTCGATGTCGCGAACGCCGACGAAGGAAGCTACGACTGTTTGGCAACGGACCTGGCCGGAAACACGATCACCAGCCCGCCCGCCACGCTCACGGTGCGCGATCCTATCCTCGTCGAGAATCCCGTATCGGCAACGGTCAACTACAACGCAGACGCCACGTTTAACGTTACGGCGGCGGGTAGCGGCGTCCTGACGTACCAGTGGAAGAAGTATGGGGTACCGCTCACGAACGGCGCGAAGTACAGCGGCGTTGACACACCCACCTTGACGGTGATCCAGTGCAACAACGCCGACGAGGGATCTTTCGCGTGCGATGTCACGGGCGGCGACGGACTGCTTACGACGCCGAACGTGCAATTGCTGGTCATCGATCCCGTCATTACCAGCGAGCCGGCTTCGACCACCGTCGACTTCAATATCAACGCCAGTTTCGCGGTGTCGGCGGAAGGCGGCGGCACGCTCCTCTACCGTTGGAAGAAGGGCGGCGCGCCTCTCTCCGACGACGCTAAGTACTCGGGAACCGACACCCCCGTCCTACTCATTGCAGGCTGTGTCAATGCAGACGAGGGCGGATACGCCTGCGAAGTCACTGGGACGAGCGAAACGGTATCCACGGTTCAAGCGTTCCTGACGGTCAACGACCCGGTTCTCGGCATTCAGCCCGTGTCGCAAACCGTCGACCCGACGGATGACGTGACGCTCAGCGTGAGTGCCGCAGGCAGCGGCGTCTTGGACTACCAGTGGTACAAGAGCGGTTCGGGCCAGATTCCCGGCGCCACGGACACGAGCGTGCAGTTCACGTTCGTCGACAATTCGGTCGAAGGGATCTACTACTGCACCGTGCACGGGACGGACGAAGTGGTCACGTCGAACACGGCGACGATCACCTTGAACGTGCCCGCCACCCTGGCCAGCCAGCCCGTCAGCCAGACCGTCAATCCTGGCGATCCCGTTACCTTCAGTGTGACAGCCGACGGTTCGCCGCCGTTCAGCTACCTGTGGAGCAAGAACGGCAATCCGATCCCGGATGCCACCGGCGCGGACTTCGTTATCGCCTCGGCCGCGGAGTCCGATGAGGCCGGCTACGACTGCTTCGTCTACAACTCCGCCAGCATCAAGCTGGGTACCAGTCCCTTCACGGACTTGGCCACCTTAACGGTCAACGATCCGGTTGTGATTACGGCATCGAGCATGACGCCCGCCAACGGCAAGCTCTACAAGGACAGCCCCGCGACATTCAGCGTCACCGCGACGGGTACGGAGCCGATCGAGTACCAGTGGTACAAGGACAATGTGCCCGTAAGCGGCGCCACGGCGGCGGTCTACTCGATTCCCGCCACGGTTCCCGGCGACACAGGCACGTATCGTTGCGCGGCCACGAACATGGTCAACAGCGCGCAATCGAGCCTGTTCGATCTGGAAGTCGTCCCGCACCTCGAGATCGTCCAGAGCCCGATCGGCGGCTACCAGACCGAAGGTGAGAACTACACGTTCCACGTGACCGTCTCGGGCGGGTACCCGCCCTTGACCTACAGTTGGACCAAGGACGGCATCGTCCTGCCCGGCGCAACCGGGTCCTCGCTCGCCTTCTTGCCCTTGGTGCCCGAGGATGAGGGCAGGTATGTGGTCACCGTGTCGGACGATTACACCGACGTCAAGGTGTCCAATCCGGCTGTCTTGTGGGTCGAGTTGCAGGTGCCGGCCGCGGGCTTGGTCGGCCTGGCCATGCTGGTAGGCGCGTGCGTCGCGGGAGGCGTGAGCGTCTTGCGTCGCAAGAAGTAAATACGTTCTTGCACAGTGTCAGATCAGGCGCGCCCGGGCATTAGCCCGGGCGCGCTTTTGCTCTAGAGTAGCGATCCAGATCCGAGTCTTGCGCCGTAGAGGGCCTCGCGTCCCAGACGCAGCCAGATCTATTCAGGACTGGGAATCGCGCGTGCCTCTGCCCAGCTTTCCTCGAATACGTTCCAGGCGGCGCTCGAAGGTTCCCGCTTGCGAGAGTTCGAGATCTTCGTCGGCGTCGAGAGTGGAACGCGTCTCGAAGTACTGGAGGGTGTCCTCACAAATGCGTTTGGCTTCGAGCAGGTTGCGCGACCGATGCTCATGGTATTTGGCGAGCTCCACGCGCGGGAGCAACTCGCGGGGGAACTCGCGCATCATGAGATCGAAGGCCGACGCCATCTGTGCGAAGTTCTGGAGGCGCTTGTATGCGAACGCGAGCAATTCGATGCATTCGCGGCGCAGCACGGGTTCCGTTTCCTTTTCGAGGAACGCGTTGGCGTGGCTCACTACGTCGCCGAAGCGCCGCTGCCGGAAATGCAGCCGCACGAGCGACAGGCGATCCTCGTCGTGATCGAACGCTTCGCCCGATTCTGCTTCCATGTACTTCGACAGCAACGCCGTCAGCGAGACGAGCGACAAAATATCCATTCGGTGGTGGTAGAACACGCGGCGCAACTCGCGCGCGTCACGCGTCCGCAAGTAGTCGAACCACATCTGTGGGATCTCCGCGCTCGGGACATCGCCCTGGCGGTGGATGCCCATGACCGTGCGCTCGATATTGCCGAGGCTGCAATCCTTGAGGCGTAGCTTCCAAATGCGGCGCGCGGCGTGGACCAGATCGAAATGGCCCCTCGCGTCGAGCCGGAATGGGCGGCGGTTCGAGATGAAGCGCGTGCGTAGCAACGGCACGTCGAAGCTCTTGCCGTTGAAACTCACGACGGTGCCGCCGCGTTTGAACAGCGTGTCGAGATACGCGAGCATGCCCTCTTCGTCGTCGAAATCGCGCATAAAACACTGTTCGAGTTGCAGCGCGCCTTGATCGAAATAGCCGACACCGACCAGAAAAGGCATCGTTCCCGTGCCGCCGGCGAGTCCCGTGGTTTCCGTGTCGATAAACAGCGCCGTCGAAGGATCGAACTCGTCGAGGTCCGCGTCGCATGCGCACAACGCGATATGTTCCGAGATCGCGTCGAGCACGTCGCCGATCGCGACAGGACCGTGCGTCGCATCGAGCGGAAAGGTGTGTTTTACCCGGTAGAAACTCCCTGCCTCGGTCTCGACTACTTCGCCCGGGACACACTTGTCGATCTCGAAATCGCCCGCCTGGCGCCGCTCTTCGAGCGCGTCGCGTTGCGCACGCCACTCCGAACCTTTGATCAGGTTCTTATTCGCCAGCAATTGCCTCAGAATATCGTGTGTGTCTGCCATAAGAACCCCAAACGTTATCGCGCCAGTTCCGCCAGCTTGACGGCGCCGGACTTACCGTGGGCGCCGGCCTCGAGCGCGGTGCCCACGCAACTTGGGCAGCCCTCCGCGCAAGCGCAGTGCGTGAGAAGCGAGATGGCGGCATCGAACAGCCGCCGATGGTGGGTGAATAGTTTTTCACTGAATCCGACGCCGCCGGGATAGACTTCGTAGAGGTAGATCGTAGGGCGGTCGGAGAAAGGCGCGCGTACCATCCCTTGAGAGCGAATATCCGTCAGGTCGCATAAGACTTGCACGGGAGCCACCTGGCGCAAGGTATTGGCAAGCGCGTTGAGGGCTTCCCCGAGGCTCTTGTTATCGAGGGCGAGTTCCTCGCCGACGTTTTCCGGGAATTCGACCCAGTACGACGACGTGTGCATCGTGCTTTCGGGCAGATAGATCTCGCCAAAGCCGACGTTCTCGTGCGTGCCGAACTTGATCTTCTTGTACATCGTCGGCAGCCACGTCACGCTGAGTTCGCCCACGAACTTGTCGGCGTGGTCGAGACGTTCGTGTTGATCGGAGTTCAAGACTTTCAGGTCGACCTTGATCTGGGCGTCGGTGTAGTAGTCGACTTCGACGGGCCGCGCGTAGGCCTTGCGATCTTCCAGATCGAGTTTGTCGATCGTGTACTGCGCAGTCTGATGGAGGTACACGGCGTTTTCGTAGACGGTTTCCGGCGCTGCGAAGAGATCGATCTCGCCGATCACGCGCCCGTTGTCCGAGGTGTCGAGAATGACGACGTTGCCCGGCGCGGCGGTCCGCAAGCTGATGTCCTCGGCGGGATAGGTGTCCGCGCACCAATGCCACTTGTCTTTCACGTGCCGCAAGATGCGGTTCTCTTCCAGGAACCTCAGTACTTCCTGCATCGACGCCGGGTCGAGGCCGAACGGTTCACCGTCGACGAACGGCAATTCAAACGAGGCGCACTTGATGTGGCTCGTCACGATGATCAGGTTGTTTGGGTCGACAGTAGCGCTTTCCGGCGCGAGCCCGAAGAAGTAATCCGGGTTCGTGATGATGTACTGATCGAGCGGCGCGCTCGACGCGACGAGGATCACGAGCGAGATGTCCGTGCGCCTTCCCGCGCGGCCTGCCTGTTGCCACGTGCTCGCCACGTTGCCCGGGTAGCCCGTCAGAACGCATACGTCCAGCGACCCGATGTCGATCCCGAGTTCGAGCGCGTTCGTGCTGACGACCGACATGACCTCGCCGTTGCGCAAGCCTTGTTCGATCGCGCGGCGTTCCGTCGGCAGATAACCGCCGCGATAGCCGCGCACGAGCGCATCGCTCTTGCCCATGCGCCGCACGGCTTCCTTCAAGTACGTCGTCAGGACCTCGACTCGCAGGCGGCTGCGCGCAAACACGATGGACTGGATGTCCTTCGAGAGCAACTGCGACGCGATGCGCGTGGCCTCTTTGACCGAGGACTTGCGGATGCCGAGTTCCGCGTTGACGACCGGAGGATTGAAGAAGAGGAAGTGTTTCTCACCCGAAGGCGCGCCGTTGTTGTCGATCAGGCGCACCGGCTTTTCAATGACTTTCTCAGCGATCTCTTTGGGGTTGTTGATCGTCGCGCTGCAGCAGATGAACTGCGGGTCCGATTTGTAGAACGCGCAGATCCGCTTCAAGCGCCGGACCACGTTCGCGAGATGGCTTCCGAATACGCCGCGATAGTGATGGATCTCGTCGATGACGATGAACTCGAGGTTCTCGAACAGCTTAATCCAAATCGTGTGATGCGGGAGGATGCCTGCGTGGAGCATGTCCGGATTCGTCACCACGATGTGCCCTGCCGATCGCACCGCCTTGCGCGCTGATTGCGGGGTGTCGCCATCGAAGGTGAACGTGCCGATCTTGACCTCGAGATCGTCGATGGTCGATTTCAGTTCGTGCACCTGATCTTGCGACAAGGCCTTCGTCGGGAAGAGGTAGAGCGCCCGCGCCTCGGGATTGACGAGGAGCCGGTTCAGTACCGGCAGGTTGTAGCACAACGTCTTTCCTGAAGCCGTCGGTGTTACGACGCACACGTTCTCGCCCTTCAATACCGCATCGATAGCCTCTGCCTGATGCGTGTATAGCGCGTGGATTTTCCGCTTCCGCAATGCCTCCGCGAGTTTCGGGTGCATCGATTCGGGGAAGTCCGCGTACCGTGCGGGACGCGCCGGGATCGTCCGCCATTCCGTCAGATTGCTGCGGAACTCGCGGTCGGCCTTTAGGCGGTCAATGACTTGGGCTACGTTCATGGCGAGAGGACCTCGGAGCGTTCACCGCACTATAGCATCCGAAGCTGCCTACCGCAAGACCCGTTGTCTGCGTTCGCGCGCTACCACGCCGCCTCACACAGAAGAGGATATGGCCACTCCGCCGCCACCAGAAGAGACAGTGACCGGCGCACTGCAGCCAAACCATGCCCCCGGAGGAATGCCGCCGCGCCGTGGCCGCTGGAATATGGCCGAGACGTTTACGGGGAACCGCAGGCCATCCGTGGAATTCCGCCTAAATCGGGCGGGATTACGTATATTACCTTCGGCATGTAATGGCATGCCCAAGACATAAACCGCTGATTGATAAATGTTTATCGAGATATCCCGATGGCATGGCTGAATCCTGAATTTGCTGGAATGCTTCTTGCTCTGGCCTCAATTACCTCTTTGTGTGCATTTCTCTTCAGTTGGCTGTCTTGGCAGGCAAGTCCGTGGGATGAGGTGTGTAGACTTCGTGTTTTCTGTAAAGCGATGGGTGCAGTTTCTGCGTTGGATTGCGGCTCGGGAGACATTGTCTGAGCTTCCGCCATCCGATGGCGAGGTCGCTCGCCGCGGCACCTTCTTTGGCTGGCTGCGGACGTCTGAATCGTTACCCCGCCTCGAAAGCGTGTTGTCCAACGATCCCGTGCCTGCGCAAGGATCGACTTCGTTTCTGGCGTTTCTGCTCGCGCGAGACGCTCTCCCCTCAACGGACGGTCTTGTCCAAGAATCTAAACCTCCGTCTCCATCAACCTCGTCGAAGGCAAAACACTAATCATGGAACACACGAAACACATTTGGCGTGCTGTCATTCTACTGATTGGGATTGGAGTGATCGCCGTATGTGCACGGCACTTCATGGTTCCGGCTTCGTTCGGGGCGAAGGGATTCTATCGTTACGATAGTCTCGCCGAGCACATGGACAAGCCGTTGATTCACGGCGGGCGGGATGCCTGCGTCTCGTGCCATCAGACCGTCGTCGAAACCGAGTCGAAAGGCAAGCACGCGTCTCAGTCGTGCGAGGTCTGCCACGCCCCGCTTTCGACGCATGTCAAGGACGGCCAAAAGATCGCGACGATGCCTTCCAACGCCACTTGTCAATGGTGCGGCATCTGCCATAGCAAGCTTCAAGCGCGGCCCGCGTCCTTCCCGCAGATTGACATCGGCGAACATCTTGTAAAGAACGGCGTCATCGCGGCAGGCGAGCCCATTCCCGAAGAGGCCTGTACCACGTGCCATGACGCACATAACCCCATGGAATAGTCTTCCGCGGCTCAACCGATTGAGGTGCTACCATGAATGAACCAGTTCGAGAAGGCGAGCCATCACGCCGGGATTTCCTCGCCCGCGCGGCCCAGGGGATTACGGGTGTGGCCGTCATCGTTGCCCTCGGAAGGCAGACCTTGGTCTTTGCCAATACCGGCGAGAGCCAGGACGCGGCAAAGCCTGCCTCAACCTATCGACCCGAGGAGCATCGCTATATCTATCTTGTAGATGTGTCCAAGTGCATCGGGTGCGGTTCCTGTGTACGGGCCTGCGAGAAAGAGAACAACGTGCCCGCCCACTTCTTCAGAACCTGGATCGAGCGCTACATGGTGTCCGCGGAAGGCCATGCCAACGTCGATTCGCCGAACGGAGGCCATGATGGGTTCACGCCGATCGTGCTCGAAGAAGAGATTACGAAAGCGTTCTTCGTGCCGAAGATCTGCAATCACTGCACCCTCACGCCGTGCGTGCAATTGTGTCCTGTTGGCGCTTCATTCAGATCGCCGGACGGCGTCATCCTGGTGGACGAGAAACGGTGCATCGGATGCAGTTATTGCGTCCAGGCCTGCCCGTACGGCTCTCGATTTATCCATCCGGAAACGCACACGGCGTCGAAGTGCACCTTGTGCTACCACAGGATCACCAAAGGAATGGTCACCGCGTGCGTCCAGGCGTGTCCCGTCGGCGCGCGGCAATTCGGCGACGCCAAGAAACTCCACGACCGCGTTGCCGACATCATCGCGAGCAGCCAAGTCCTTGTATTGAAGCCCGAACTCATGACCGAGCCCAACTGCTTCTACCTTGGGCTGAGCAAGGAGGTGCGGTAATGCTTCCCGAAGTCTCCGGCTTTTCCTTTCCGAACGACGTCCACATCATGTGGAGCCTGATGATCGTGATGTACCCGTACGTCACCGGGCTTGTGGCCGGCGCGTTTATCGTGTCGTCGCTGTACCATGTCTTCGGGCGCGAGGAACTACGCCCCGTGGCGCGGCTGTCCATGGTCGCGTCGCTTGCGTTTCTGCTCGTGGCCACCATGCCGTTACTGTGCCATCTCGGGCATCCCGAACGGGCGCTGAATATCGTCATCACGCCTCATTTCACTTCGGCGATGGCGGCATTCGGTATGATCTATACGCTCTACATGATCTTGCTCCTGTTCGAAGTGTGGCTGGTGTATCGAAAGGATATTATCGTGCTGGCGGCGCGGAGCCGTGGCCTCAAACGCCTGTTCTTCGCGACGCTCGCGCTGGGCGTATACGACATTTCCGACGAAGCCATCCGTATAGACCGCCGCACCGTGATCGTGCTCGCTTCGCTGGGTATCCCGGCGGCCTGCATCCTGCACGGCTACGTCGGGTTCATGTTCGGTTCGGTCAAGGCGAACTACTGGTGGTCGACGCCCCTGATGCCGATCATCTTCCTGTTCTCGGCGGTGATGTCGGGCATGGCCGTCATCATCATCCTCTATCAAGCGCTGACACGACTGAACGGCGAGCGTATTGACGCGAATTGCGTGCAATCGCTGGCGCAGTGGCTGTGGCTGTTTACCATCCTCACCGTCACGATGGAGTTGCTCGAGATCATCACCTTGGCGTACGAACGCAACGAAGAGTGGCTCGTTATCGCGCCATTGCTGGGCAGCAAGCTTGCGTTCTCCTTCATCGGCCTGCAGCTCGTGTTCGGCTCGCTGATCCCAATTCTGTTGCTGGCGATAGTAGTGCTCATGCGCCCGTTCCTAACCGACCCGTTGCGCAATACGATTTCCTTCGTAGCGTCGCTCATCTTGCTTATCCAAGTGTTCGCGATGCGTTGGAACGTGGTTATCGGCGGCCAGATCTTCTCAAAGAGCATGCGCGGTTTCCGGGAGGGTTACGTGCCGGGGCTGTTCGAGAAAGAAGGGATAGCCACCGCCATCGTCATCTTCGTGATTCCGTTTGTCTTCCTTGCGGTCTTCAACCGGGTGTTGCCCTTGCGCCAAGCCCCGGCCGAATCGCCGGCAAGTCCAAGCGAGTAACGGCCGGCCGCACACGTTTGGGCCAGCCTGCAGTACGTTCGTGGTCTTCCAAAGACGGCGGAGGTGTCTCGCATGGCACACGACGTAGGCGGAACAGAGGATAGACTGCGCAGGCTTGAACATGCGTTGGAAACCTTAGGCGGGAGAGTCGAGGGCATCGAGCAGAAACTTGCCCTTGCCGCCCCGGGATGGAGGACTGTCCCAAGCCCATCCGACCCGGCCGCGCCGGCCCTCCCGCGCCTGCCGGATAGCCGCTCCTTCTCCGCGCCGCAGCTCCTTTCCGGTTTGGCGGTCGTCTGTTTCATTCTTGTGATTGCGCTTATCCTTCGGACGCTCACCGATAACGCGTTCGTCGAGCGCCGGCTTGGCGCTGGGTTGGGCATTGCCTATGCCGCGGCGCTCATGTTGCTGGGCCACTGGGCGCGGCCCCGGCGCTTTGCAGCGATCTATGCCGTGTGCGGCGCGCTCCTCCTTTTCTCGATCGTGATCGAGACCCACGCCCGGCTTCACATTCTTCCCGCGCCCGCCGCGTACGCGATTCTCGGCACCACGCTCGCAGCCTTGTACCTGATCGGCTGGCATTCGTCCGACCCCGTGCTGGTGGCGCTCGGGCTGGCCGGTACATGCGTTGCGGCGGCTGCACTCGGGATTCCCGCGCCCAGTTACCCCGCTCTCATGCTGCTGCTCCTGATCGCGAGTATGCTGGCAAACACTTCCGCGTGTTCCGGGCGGTGCCTCGCGATCAAGTGGTTCCTACTTGCCCTTACGATCGTTGTCTGGCTGGTCTGGTCCGTCAATGCCTATCTTGTGCTGACTCGCGCGCCTGAGAGGACCGCTGCCACAGACGTCCCGTGGATGATGCCTCTACTGGGTGTAGGCTCTGCGCTGGCCATCATTGCCGCCCTCCGCGAAGCCTTGAAGGGTACCCCACTCGCGGACCCGTATCCGGCGATAGCCGCCCCCGTGGCCATTACAATAACGGCCATTATCGGACGGTGCGTCGTCTTGCCGCACTACGGGTCTTCAGTGCTTCTTCCGATGCTCGGAACGCTGACAGGCGTCTCAGTACTTCTTGCTGCGATAGGCGTTGCAGGCCGGGCCAAAGACGGATCGCCGGTCGCTTCCGGCCTCTTAGTCGGCGCCCTGGCACTACTCGTGGCTTTCGCTCCAGGATGCATCCGATCTCCTTATCTTGCGCTTGTGGCCGGCGCCCTTCTCGCGTTGGGAATGGTGTTCGCGACGCCATTGGGGAAGTCCGCCGTTGCCCGAATGGTCGTGCATCTCTTCCTGGGGTGGGTCGGCGCAGCCGCGGGCTTCACTCTGTTCCTGAACTCGAGCGGCGAAGCTTCGATACCCAATGCGCTAGTTCTCATACTGCTGGCTGCGGTGCTGATAGCGCACTACGCCGCGTCACGCCGCAAATTCGGACGCGAAAGCACGGGCGAGGGCGGTGGCCAGGGATTGGTGGCGTCTTTCATCGCCGACCTCGCGTACCGGAGCGCTCTAATCCCGCTCCTGTCGGGATTGGGTTGTGTGTTCGGAGGCACGCGCCTCGCTGCCCGAGCCGTCCTGGTGCACGCCGGGGCAGTGGATTCGGCGTTCCAGGCCTGCCAGTCGGTGATGGTCAATCTAGCCGCCCTCGGGCTTGGCGTGATCGGCATAGCAACGGCCTGCGCAGAAGTCCTCGTGTTGGCCGTGATCGTTGCCCTGGCGGGAGCCGCCAAAATCCTTCTGTATGACACCTCCCATTTGCAGGGACTTCCGTTGCTGTGCGGCATCGGCTCGCTCGGCGTGATGGCTGCTTTCGGGGCCGTCCTCTGGGCGCGCTGGCAGCGAACCAAGGAGCAGACTCAACCGGTGGATCCTTTCTGGAACAAAGCACCCGTCTCAAGCGTTCTTCAAGAACACGTGGACGGGTCAAGCGGGCGCGTCCCCTGATGCCTGGCAGGCGTCTGGTGGCGGCAGCGCGGGCTGGCCGTTCCTATGGATAAGGATGCTATTCGGAGGGTCAAACGATGACTAAGAGCAGTTGCGTTACTGTAATGCGATTCGTAGCGGCAATCTGTGTGAGTGCATACGCCGTATCTCCGGCGGCCTCGGCGCAGTCGTGGAATACGACGGGCAACGCGGGTACGACGCCGGGCGCCAATTACCTCGGCACCTCGGATAACAAGGCGCTGGAAATCAAAGTCAACGGCTCGCGGGCGCTTCGAGTCGAACCGCAGGCCGCTAGCCCCAATCTTGTGGGCGGATACCTCGGCAATTCAGTTACCGGCGGCATGTACGGGTCCGTCATTGCTGGCGGCGGATACAGCGGCTGGGTGAACCGTGTTCTTGGCGCCCTCGGAACGGTAGGCGGCGGCGCGGGCAACACGGCCGGCGCGCTCGAGTCGACGGTCGCGGGCGGATATCGCAACACGGCCTTCGGGACTCGTTCGACCGTTTCGGGCGGCGTCATTAACAGTGCCAACGGGCAGTACGGAGTCGTCGCGGGTGGATCGAGGAACACTGCCCAGTCGGACTACGGAACGGTAAGCGGCGGGCTTGCCAATACGGCCTTGGGGCAGAGTTCGGTCGTTGCGGGTGGCGGCGGCGACCCTTCAGACGGCGCGGGGGGTACCAACACGGCCAATACGGCCACGGATAACTGGTGCACCGTCGGCGGCGGCCAAGCGAACCGGGCCGGAAATGGCGGAGCCTATGACGATGCCCCGTTTGCCACGGTCAGCGGCGGCAAGAACAACATCGCGAGCGGAGCCAGGTCGACGGTTGGCGGCGGCGAGTACAACCAAGCGTTGGGGAACTACGCCACCATAGCAGGTGGCGGACCGGCCGGCGGGATCTTCGTGAACGACGCGACCGATGATTACACCACCATTGGCGGCGGCGCAGCAAACGTCGCAGGCAACCTCAATGAGGATACGACTGATGCGACCTACGCTACCGTGGGCGGAGGTGAATCCAACTCCGCCACCTTCGAATACGCCACGATTGGCGGAGGCGAAGCCAATGCCGCGCTCGGCAAGTTCGCGATTATCGGCGGCGGCTACTACAACTATGTCTTTGACGATTACGGTACCGTCGGAGGGGGGACGAGTAACTTCGCGGGATCGAACGACAGTAATTCCGGCACGGCTACCGCGGCGACCGTGGCCGGCGGTTCGGGCAATCAGGCCACGGCAACCGTATCGACCGTGAGTGGCGGAAGACTCAACGCGGCCACGGGCTACGCGGCCATGGTTCCCGGCGGACTGCAAAACGAGGCCTCGGGCAACTACAGTTTTGCAGCCGGGGACAACGCCCACGCGACGGCCGCCGGGGCATTTGCATGGGCCGATATCGGCGCCAGTCCGTTTACCGTGTCGACGGCCAATCGGTTCGGGGTGCGCGCTTCGGGTGGCGTTTTTCTCTACACCAACTCAGCGGCAACCAGCGGAGTCTATGTGAACGGTGGATCGGGAACCTGGAATTCCGTGAGCGATCGTAATGCGAAGGAAAACTTCCAGACGGTTAACCCGCAAGCCGTCCTCGAAAGGGTCGCGGCAATGCCGATTACCACCTGGAACTATAAGGCGGAAGGCGCCGGCGTCCGCCACATCGGTCCGATGGCCCAGGACATGTACGCCGCGTTCACGCTCGGAGACAGCGACAAAGCGATCGGTACGGTCGATGCCGACGGCATCGCGCTAGCCTCGATCCAGGCGCTCAATCATCGTTCTCAATGCGAGTTTGCCAGGGTCGCGGCGCTCGAGTCGCAAGTGAGGGATCTTCAAGCAGCCAACGCCGCCCTCGAAAAGAAACTTGGCGAAGTAGAGACCGAAAACCGCGAAATGGGCGATGTGAAAGCGCGTCTTGCCAAACTTGAACAATTGACGGCGGCCTATCCGGTCGTGCAGGTGGCGTCCGCGAAATAGACACCGCCTCACGAATGACTGTGGAATAACGGCCCCGGGATGCACGGAACCATTCCGGGGCCTTGATCCGCCATGCGGCGGAATCGTAGCAGCCAGGCGAAGACTTGGAACTGGAGGCACACGGCGAGGAAAGGAGGCATCGGTATGCGGCGTTCAAAACGGCTTGGTCTTGGGGCGCTCCTCGCAGTACTTGTGGCGTCCGCATCGGTTATCGCGCTTTCGGGATGCCCGCCAACCACCGGGGATATTCGCGGCACGATCTCGGTGCACGGGTACGGCCTCGATCCGGCCGACATTGTCGTCCGTGCCCGCCCGATGCCTGGCGATGGCGCGTCCGCCGAGGAGAACCGCGAGTTCGTGGTAAGCGCCTCTCGCGTGCAGGGAGGCGGCACGACCGAATTCGCGTTTCGCGTGATGGGCGTCTCCACGAAGTTCCCGTACCGTATCGGATTGAAGCTCGACCATCAAGAGTTGTACCCGCGCCTGGTGTGGAGCGCCAGCCGTGACCCGCTCGCCGCGGCCGGCGATACGTCGCTTCACTTCGACGCGTACGCGGTGCGGTCCGAAATCGAAGTCATGGGCGGGGCGGAGGGCCGCGAACGGGCGGATTGGGTCGCGGCGGACAATCTGGAGTTCTCCGATCGGGCGCTCGCGCTACGTTCGTTCCGTTGGCGCAGCACGCTGCCAGACGTGACGGGCGGGCAGATCCAAGTGTCGTTTGAGCCGTTTCCTCGAATCGCCGCGCAGAATTATGACCCGTGCGCGAACGGCGACGAGGGCATTCTCTTCAGACAGGACTTTGAAGCGGATGTGGCCTCCGGTGAATGGGTCACGCCGCCGACCGTGGACTTCCACACCTTGCTGCAGGGACCCAGCCGCGAGAACAGGGCGCAGCCCGGGACTACCGGACCCGCGCTCGATGGCCCGGATTGGGACACCGTCTATTTGCCGAAGCTCATGGCGGGCCATCCGCTGTATGTCCGCATCATGCCGAAAGTGGGGGAGGAGCTTCTGTGCGATCCCAACAAAGGCGGGGCTACGCCCGAAGTGATCCTGGCCTTTCTCGATCTGTTGCCTTTCATCGAGGTCAAGCCGGCGCCTGTGTCGAAGGTTTCGGTAGGTACCGTTTGGTACACGAAACCGGACTACGGGGCGCACCCCGTCAAGGGCGAAACCTGCTATCGCCTGACCAAGGATCACAAGGTCAATGTCTTCAAAATAGACGAATCGTATGTCTTCAACCTCCTCATGAATAACTACCTCAAAGGCGCGGTCAACGGCGCTACGATCAAACGCAATACGACATTCTGCGTTCCGCCGTCTTCGAACGACAGCAATTTCATCGAGGATTTCTTCGATGCCGGGGCCTCGATCCTGACGGGCGCGATCGATTTGGTCTCCGACGCCGTGAATTACGTCTCGAAATTGTGGGAAGACATCCAGGACGCCGTGGTCAATGTGGTGGTGGACGCGATTAACGCCGCGAACATCGTTGATTGTGGAAAGACATGCCGCGATGTGCTCGAAACGGGCCTCGAGGTAGGCCTGGCGAGCATGGGCATTCCCCCGTCGCTTCCCAACTTCGATCAGCTCGTGGACCAGGGCGTCGACTACCTTGCGGCCCAGGTGGCCTCGCAGACCGGTATACCGCCGGAAGTGGTCAACTACGCTTCCGACCAAGCGCAGACTTTCGCCAAGAAAGCCATCGACGACATGAAGACGGGCTACCATGTCGCCAACTTGCCGGACTGGCTTGTGCCCGACATTCAATTCAAACCGGCCTTCCTGACGATAGACCTTTTTGGCCCCGGCACCACGAAGCCTTTCTACTACGAACCCACGTTGGTGTTAAGTAGGAGCCTTGGGAATTTCCAACACATTTACAAAGATCGGATCGTCAACCTGCCGGTCGCCTTACCCAAGCAAGGCGCCGAGCCGCCCATCCGTTACATCATGGTGCTCCAACCCGATCTGGATGGGCTGCCCCCCGACCCGCCGATTACCGTCAATACACTGACTGGGTCTATCAAGGTCTATCCGACCGCATACGAGAAGGCCATTTGGAACAAGAGCCACTGGATAACCAGCCGGTACGCCTCGCCGACGAGTTGCTTCGGATGGGAGTTATACGCCATCTCCAACCATCCCGACCAGGGCGCTCTCGGCAACCAAGGCTACTTCATCTTCGAGGCCGAGTTTCCGCCCTTCGACGTGAATCTGCCGTGTCTGTAGATGACAGAGCGGTTGCAGTCGGGCGGTGAGTTCACAGGCCTTGGTCGATAGGCTGAGGAATTTCGAATGAGAACTCGGCCCACTTGCCTAGTTGCGACCGCGCTTCGATATGGCCGTGATGGGCCTGGACAATGCGCCACGTCGTGTAGAGGCCTACGCCCGTGCCTTTGCGTTGCAGGAGCTCCGCCGTCTGAATGCGCGAGAATTTGCGGAACAGGCGCGCGTGTTGATTGGCAGGAAACCCCGGACCTTCGTTCCACACTGCGATATGTAGCGCGTTTCTTTCTCGCGTTATGTCGACTCGCGCCATTCCGTGTTCGACGCCGTACTTGACGGCATTGCTCAGCAGATTCACCATCACAATCTGCAATAACTCTGGCGCGCACTCGACGAGCACCGGGCTGTCGGCTCCGTTGCACTCCAACGTGATGCGCTTCTCTTCGAGCTGCGGACGCACCAGATCGAGCGCGGGTTTCAAGACGGTTTCGATGAAGTCCACGTCCCGCTGCACACGCACCTCGAATTGGCCTCCCTCCATCCGGGCGAGGTTCAGATAGTCGTTGATCAATCCGAGAAGATAGTGGGCTTGCCGCATCATCTTTTCGAGGCTTTCGCGATGCGGCGCTTCCAGCTCTCCGAGATACCCTCCCAATAGTGTGTTGCCGGTCATGACCATGGACGACAGGGGGCTACGGAGTTCGTGGGTCACGAAGCCGAGCATCTCGAAATAGCCCTGGTTAGCGGCGGTCAGTTGTTCGATGCGATAGGCCTTATCGACTGCCTGGCTCAACCGATCGGCCACGGCATAGTGAATGCGGACCTGGTGCTCGTCATAGGCATTGGGAAGCCGCGCACTCCGAAACAGGATGCCCACGGGCCGCCCTTCGACGGATAACGGACAGGCGATGCTCGAACGGATGCCCTCGCTCAGGATGAGGCGGCTGGATTGGCTGTTCGGATGTTCCCGCGCGTAAGCCTCCAGATCGTTGATGATGCGCGGGGCTCCGCTGGACAGCATGCTTTCGAGCGAACTGCCGCGCAAGTCGGCGCCGAATCCCTTCTCGATGGCGAGAGGCGCGTACCGCGCCCGGTTCCAGTAGGAGACGACGCGGTTGCCGTCCTGCTCGACAAACGCGAGCCCAACGCGGTCGCACGGTCCGACCTTCTGCATCGAGTCGAAATAGAAGTTCATGACTTCGTCGAGCGAATTCGCTGCGGCCACCTTGTGATTGATCGTGTCCAGGATCAACCGTTCCTGCGGCGAACACTCGACGTACACCTTGTCAAGTCCCGAGACATGCGTGTAGCGGAGCGTGGCCGCCAGATTGTGCGAATCGCGCCGCATGCGCTGGCTGAGAAACCTCAGCATCTTCATGGCGAACGCGTGATTGGCTTGGAGCAGTTCCTCGAAGGTCTCATGCGACAGTATCCAAAGGCGCGTGGGAGATCGCGCGACCAGCGTGGCCGAGCGTGGTTCCTGGTCGAACAGGCTCATCATGCCGCCGAAATCGCCCGGATGAAGCAACGCCACTTGGATCGGCGATTCCCCTTCGGCGTTCTTCAACACCGCCAGTTCACCCGACTCGACTACGAACATCCAATGTCCCGGCTCCCCCTCCTCGCATACCGTGTCGCCTCGGTCATAGGCTACCAGGCGCATGCGGTTTTCAAGCGATCTGAGGGCGTCCGCGTCGAGCGACGCAAAGCACTCGACGTCCTGCAGAAACTCATGCAAACATCCGCTGTCCGCCATGGCGTTTTAATTCTCCTCCCGCCTTCGAAAGTCCTCGGAGTTCCCCGTATCGGGCCAAGTTCCCCCGGCCAAGTCCCTCCCCTTCTCAGCTGCGGCGACACCGCTCACTTCGCGTGGCCGTCAATACCGCCATTCAATCAGAATCCGTCGCGCACGTCAATCCCCACTTTGATTCGCGATGCGAATTTCAGTTGCGTTTGATTGCCGTGACCGTTGAGCGCGATGTCATGGCACGTGCGCGCGGGCGAGAGTCCGTGTAGAAAACGCTGGTTTCCAAGTCGCCGCTCAAACCATTCGGGCGCGGCGTACCACTATTACCGCGGCAAGCCCCAACAAGCAGGCAAGCGCTTGCCACGATATCGGAACTGGGACCATGCTGCCGGCGTCATAGGGGTCGGACCCGAACAGCCATTCCATCTGATCCGTGACGCCGTCGCCGTCGGAATCGCGGTCGAGGAAGTTCGGCGTGCCGTCAAGGTCGGTGTCGTCCGCGCCTTCGATACTGTCGGGAATGGCATCATTGTCCGAATCGAGGTCGGCATAGTTCGCGATGCCGTCGCCGTCAAAGTCCCCATTGCCCTCGACAAGATCGGGGATTCCGTCGCCGTCATAATCGCTCGACGCGCTGGCCGGATACGTGCACCAAAGTTCGCGTCCGTGCGCCCCGTCGTCCGCGCTGAAATAGAACATGCCGTTGCCGGTCTTGCCTCCCGGGAGGACGCCACCCAGCGGCATGCATGCGGAATCGTTGGGTCCGGGCCATATGTCGGTCAGCATCACGGTGCCGGCGGCGGTGCCGTCGCTGGTCCAAGGTTCCTGGCCATGCACCCCGTCGTCCGCCACGAAATAGAGAACCCCGTCAACGACGGTCAAGGAAGCCGGCGACGAACTGCCGGAACCCGGACGAATGTCCTTCACAAGATAGGTGCCAGCCTGCGTTCCATCGCTGCGCCACAGTTCGGAGCCGTTAGCGCTGTCCGTGGCCGCGAAGAACAACACGGTATCGATGGCTACAAGATTCGTGTCGCTGTCGTCGACAGACCCCTGGGGAATCATCCCGGCCATGGCGGTCCCGTTCGGGTTACCATCGCTTTGCCAGAGTTGCCGTCCGTGGGCGCCGTCGTCTGCCGTGAAATACAGGAGTCCGTTCATTGCCGTGAGCGATTCGGGATAGGATTCGGCCGGGCCGGAAGCGATATCCTTGACCATGACCGTATCGAGCGCCGTGCCCTGGCTCTTCCACAACTCGGTTCCGTGTGTGCTGTCATACGCTCGAAAATACGCCACGCCATTCAACGCCACGAATCCTTCGGGGTACGAACTGCTGGACGCCGCGTTGATGTCTTTGACGAGAATCGTGCCAGCGTCTGAGCCGTCGCTCCTCCACAACTCGTAGCCGTGCGTGGCGTCGCTTACCGAGAACAGAAAGAGTCCTTCCAGGTCCACCGATGCCAGCGGGTACGACCCGTCGTAGTACGACCCTGGAACAATGTCTTTGACCATCACGGTGCCCGCCTCGGTTCCGTCGCTCTTCCACAATTCCGATCCATGGACAAAGTCGTCCGCCCAGAAGAACAGCATGTTGCCCGCTTTTCCGAGCGAATCCGGATAACTACCATAGGAAGGGCTGATGTCTTTAAGCAGAACCGTGCCGTTCTCGCTCCCGTCGGTTTTCCAGAGTTCGGATCCGTGGTCGCCGTCGTTCGCGCTGAAGAAAACCGCATCGTTAACGGCAGTCAAACCGTGCGCGTAGCTTCCGTATCGTGGATTCACGAGCTTGAGTATGTGGGTCCCACTGGTTGTCCCATCGCTTCTCCATACTTGCGTGCCGTGAATTCCGTCATCCGCCGTGTACAAGGCCGCGCCACTCAGCCCCACCAGCGAATCTGGGCTCGCGTCTTCCGTGCCGGGGCGAATGTCCTTGATCATGGAGGTTCCCGCGTAAGTCCCGTCGGTCTTCCAAATCTCGCGGCCGTGCGTTTCGTCCGACCCCACGAAGTACACGGCGCTACCGGCCGTCGTAAGCGATTGGATGGCCGTGCCCCACGGAAACGCTCGGACGATACTCGTTCCCCCGTCGGTGCCATCGCTTTTCCAGAGATCATACGAGTGGGTAAGGTAGTTCGCGCACCCGAACACCAGCGTGCCGTTCAAGAAGGCGGCGCTACCGAAGGCCATCGACCGCAACGCGTCCACCTGGGCCGTGCCGCCCGCTGTGCCATCGCTCCTCCAAAGTGAATGGGTAGACGTAGCCACGTCCTCCGCCGTGAACATCAAGAGACTGCCTACCGCGTAGAGGAGGTCATCGCAGAACAAGTTGTTTGGCAGGTTGGTGACCCGCATTGTGCCAGCCGGAGTCCCGTCCGATTGCCAGATGGCTGTGCTTGTTACAAAGATGTCGACAGTGAAGTAGATCTTTCCGGCTACGATGATGGGAGTGCCCAAGTAGTATTCGTCGAAAAACTCCTTTACCTCGGTTGTGGTAGCCACGGTTCCCTGCGTCTTCCACAGGGCAACTCCCATGGCATAGTCCCCGACAGCGAAATAGGCTGTGTCTCCGATATGGGCGACCGACGACATGTATTCGACCATGGGAAATTCCAGGAGCGCGAAGGTGCCCGCTTCGGTGCCGTCGCTTCGCCACACCGCGCCCGCGCCAAGGTAATCGTCGAAGGTGAAATACAGTAGACCGTCTACATCCGTCAGATTACCCGGAACATTGAAGGGATCGCCGGGCACCACAGCCACACGGACGGTACCCGCGGAAGTCCCGTCGCTCTTCCAGAGCTCCCAAACGAACGTGTCTAAGTCGAAATTGAAGAAGAACAGTGTGGTGTCGTTAACGGACACGAGCAGACCGTCCAGCGACCCAAAGAGAAAGGCATACTCAACCATTGGAACCGGCTGGACGAGTACGGTGCCCGCTTCTGTCCCGTCGGTCCTCCAAAGTCCCGCCGACCCGGTCCCATCGTCTCCCGCGAAATACAAGGCTCCTCCCATGCTCACGAACGCGCTGCAATAGGAGTCCTGCCATCCGTGATGCAGATCCTTGACCAGCGCCGTGCCTGCGCTGGCGCCATCGCTCTTCCATAGCTCGCGCCCGTGAGCTCCGTCATTGGCGGTAAAATAGACGCGATTGCCCACGCCGGTTAACGATTCCGGATCCGAACCAGCTGGGGTCTGCGCCGTATCTTGCACCAGCGTGACCGTATCCCACGCATAGGCGGCCGGAGCCGATCCCATGCTTGCCGCGACACAGATACAAATCCAGAGCGCCACGATGCGGGTCTTCATGACATCCTCCCTCACGCGAGCGGCCTCGCTCCACGGATCGAATCCCCAGCCCTATGTAGTTAGTCTACCCCTTCGATCGCAGGCTGTCAATCCCTCCTTATAACGAGGCGAACAGAAGGCGGCTCGGGGAGCGTTGTGAACAATTTAACATGTGCTTGACCTATTTGGGGAAAAAGTGTAGCATGACCTGTTCGTGAATCGCGGAGGGTGGCATAAGAGTACTATGTGAAACAGTGTTGTATTGAACAAGAAGTGGAAGGAGGTTCCAAGCAATGAGGGAAATCAAGCGTGTGGCAGTGTTGGGCTCGGGGGTGATGGGGGGCGCCATCGCGGCGCATCTCGCCAATTGCGGCATCCCGTCACTCATGTTGGACATCGTGCCCCCGAACCTCTCCGACAAGGACAAGCAGAACCGGGACAAACGCAACGGGTTCGCGGCGGCCAGCAAAGCGGCCCTGCTCAAGACCAAGCCGTCCCCTGTCTACCAGAAATGCCTGGTCGACATGATCGAGATCGGGAACTTCGACGACGACATGGCGAAGATCGCCGACTGCGACTGGATCTGCGAAGTCGTCAAAGAGGATCTCAAGATCAAGAAGGCGGTGTTCGAGATGGTCTCGAAGAACCGCTCGAAAGGCTCGATCGTCAGCACGAACACGAGCGGCGTCCCGATCGCTTCGATGCTGGAGCCCATGGACGAGGACATGCGCAAGCACTTCGTCGGCACCCACTTCTTCAATCCTCCGCGCTACCTCAAGCTGCTCGAGATCATCCCCGGCCCGGACACGCTTCCGGAAGTGGTCGAGTGCATGGCCGCGTTCGGCGAAGACGTGCTGGGCAAGGGCATCGTCTACGCGAAGGACACGCCGAACTTCGTCGCGAACCGCATCCTCACCTTCATGATGTCGTACATCATGCATGAAATGACCAAGCCGGAATTCGGCCTGGCCTTCGAAGAAGTCGACGCGCTCACGGGCCCGATCATCGGCCACGCGTCGTCGGCCACGTTCCGCACGGGCGACCTCGTCGGCATGGACACGTTCGTCCACGTCGTCGCGAACGTCTACAACGGCTGCCCGAACGACGAGCGTCGCGACCTGCTCGTGTCGCCGGAATGGCTCACGAAGATGCTCGAAAAGGGATACTACGGCGCGAAGTCCGGCTCGGGTTTCTTCAAGAAGACCGCCGAGAAAAACGAGAAGGGCAAGCCGATCATCCTGTCGCTCGACCCGAAAACGCTCGAGTATGTGCCGCAAGTGAAGCCGATGTTCGACTGCATCGGGGCGGCCAGGAAGGCGAAGACGCTCGAAGACAAAGTGAAGATCATGCACTCGGGCGAAGACAAGGGGTCGAAGTTCCTGTGCAAGGTTTTCGCGAACTCCGCCGCCTACACGGCGAATCGCGTCCCCGAGATCGCCGACGACATCGTCAACATCGACAACGCCCTGAAGTGGGGCTTTGCGTGGGAACAGGGCATTTTCGAGGCGTGGGACACGCTCGGCTTCGCCAAGGTGTGCGACGCGATCGAGGCGGAAGGCCTGCCGCTGCCCGCGCTGGCCGTGGCGATGAAAGCCGCCGGCGCCGAGTCGTTCTACAAGGTCGAAAACGGCAAGAAGCTGTATTGGGACCTGGGGTCGAAGAGCTACAAGCCGGTGGCGCTGCCTTCGACGTTCATCGTGCTCGACACCTTGCGCGAGACGGGCAAAGAGATCAAGAAGAACGACGACGCGAGCTTGATCGACCTCGGCGACGGCATCGTGTGCTGCGAGTTCCACTGCAAGATGAACGCGATCGGCGCGGGCATCGTCGAGATGCTGGCCGAAGGCACGAAGCTGGTCAACGATGGCCAGTTCGAGGGCATGGTGGTCGGCAACCAGGGTCCGCATTTCTCGGCGGGCGCCAACCTGATGCTCATCCTCATGTACATCAATGACAAGAATTGGGACGCCATTGGGCAGATGATTGGCGGGCTGCAGGGCGCGAACATGGCCATGCGCTTCTGCCGCGGCCCGGTCGTGTCCGCTCCGCACCACTACACGTTCGGCGGCGGCATCGAAGTCGCGCAGCACGCGGCCCGTTCCGTGATCGCGGGCGAGACGTACGGCGGCTTGGTCGAAGCGGGCGTCGGCCTGATCCCTGCGGGCGGCGGCACGAAGGAAATGCTGCGCCGCGCGATGACGTATGTGCCGGTCGGCCTTCCCGATCCCAACCCGATGCCGTATCTGCGCCGCGCGTTTGAGAGCATCGCGACGGCGAAGGTCAGCACGAGCGGCAAGGAACTGGTGGAGTACGGCTACTTCCTCGAGGCCGACCTGGTCGTGGCGAACTGGGACCAGCAGATTAAGCGCGCCAAGGATGTCTGCCTCGGCTTGATCGCGGGCGGTTACAAGCGGCCGCAGCCGGCGCGTCTGACCGCGTTCGGTGAACCGGCCCGCGCGGTATTCGGCGCGGCGCTGTTCAACATGCAGCAAGCCGGCTGGGCCTCCGAACACGATGCGTGCATCGCGATGAAGGTCGCCCATATCCTGACCGGCGGCGACCGGGCTCCCGGCACGCCGATTACCGAACAAGACGCGCTCGATCTCGAGTGCGAAGCGTTCCTGAGTCTTTGCGGCATGGAGAAGACGCAGGCCCGTATCCAGCACATGCTGCTCAACAACAAACCGTTGCGGAACTAGGAGTGCGCGGACTTTCGGCGCCCGAGAGGCGCTCGCGGTCCCTAAGTGCCAAGGAGGAAGTAAGTCATGAATGATGTGTATGTCGTATCAGCGGTTCGCACGGCGGTAGGTAAAGCCAAGCGCGCCCTGTCGCAAGTCAATCCCGTCCAGTTGGGCGCCATTGTTGTCAAAGAAGCCGTCGCGCGCGCCGGCGTGCCGGGCGACAAAATCGAAGACATCTGCATGGGCTGCGCCTTCCCGGAAGGCGAACAGGGCATGAACATGGCGCGCGTGATCGGCCTGGCCGCCGGCCTGCCTGACACGGTTCCCGCGTTCACGATCAATCGCTACTGCTCGTCGGGTCTCGAAGCCCTCATGCTGACCGCCTCGAAGATTCGCTGCGGCCTGATGGATGTGGCCGTTTCGGGCGGCGCCGAGTCGATGAGCATGATCCCGATGGGCGGCGTCAAGTTCGCTCCAGATCCCGAGACCGTGCGCCTTCACCCGGACGTCTATATCGGCATGGGCAACTGCGCCGATAACGTGGCGCGCGATTTCAACATCACCCGCCAGGAATGCGACGAGTGGGCGGTGCGCAGTAACCTGCGCGCCTCGGCCGCGAATGCCGAAGGCAAGTTCAAGGAACAGATTGTGCCCGTGCCGGTGCAGACGCCGAAGGGCGTGATCTCGTTCGAGGTCGACGAAGGCCCGCGCGCCGACACGACCCTCGAAGGCCTGGCCAAGCTGAAGCCGGCGTTCGCCGGACCGGGCCGCAAAGGCGCGGTCTCGACTGCGGGCAATTCGAGCCAGATGAGCGACGGCGCCTCCGCCGTATGCCTAATGAGCGAGAAGGCCGTCAAGGAATACGGCGTGAAACCGCTCGCCAAGGTGCTCGGGTACAACATCGCGGCCGCGTCGTGCATGTACCTCGGTCCCGCTCAGCTGGTTGCAATCCCGAGGGCCTGCGAACTGTCGGGCATCAAAGTGGAAGATGTCGGCCTGTTCGAGTCCAACGAAGCCTTCGCGGCGCAGTGCCTGTACGTCCGACGCGAACTCAACCTCGATCCCGAGAAGGTCAACGTGAACGGCGGCGCGATCGCGCTCGGCCATCCGCTCGGCTGCACCGGGTCGAAACTGACGACGCAGGTCATCTACGAGATGCGCGCGCGTGGCGTGCAGTACGGCATGGTGACCATGTGTATCGGCGGCGGCATGGGCGGCGCTGGCGTCTTCGAACTCTGCAGCTAATCGTACGGCTATAAATCTCAGGCCCCGCTCGGCAACGAGCGGGGCCTGCGTGTTTCTGACGATGGCCTGCGAGCGCTTCAGTCTGTCACTCACGCGGACGGGCCGCCCGCTGTCTATCCCCGCCGGCAAGTAGAAAGCTTGCGCCTTCGGGCCTGCAACGCCGCCGCGCCCATCGCGACGACGAGAGGCCATGCTTTGAGCGGCACCGAAGGTGGGGCATTGTTAGGGTTGGTGGGGGAGTACCCGAAGGTGTACTCGATCATATCGCTGTAACCGTCGCCGTCGGTATCCGGCGAGCTGGGGTCCGTGTGCAACTGATACTCAAGGAGGTCGGGCAGTCCTTCGCCATCGCTGTCTTCGTTGACGTCGTAATGAATTTCGAGCAGCGCCGCATCCCCGCTACGCTCGGGAACCGAAAACAGGGCGCCAGGTTTCGCTTTGTTCGCGACAAACGCCCGGTCTGAGAACACGTCGATGAGCCAGATGTTTGGCACCGAGGAGTAGAGGGCGAGGGTTTGGTTCTCTGGACCGGCAAAGCCCGCAACCAAGTAGGCGTACTTCTTTCCCGTTGCGGGATCCTGGAATACGCGCAGTGCGGTTCCAATGCTATTGGTCCCGAGCAATACGAGGTCTGTCGAGGAGGACAGAGGTTCAAGTGAGGCGATCAGGGCTTGGTTCGCGGCCACGCGGCCGTAGGCTTCCGTCGCCGCTTCATAAGTGGGCGTCGAATGCAGGCTTGGAAAGGTTGCCAAACCTGTGGGAGCACCCGTGTCATACCCCTCGGGGAAGACGTGCGCGTCCGGCGCAGAAGTAATTAGAGGGGGATAGGCGTAAATGAAGTTGAAGTACCCTTTGGCGCCAGCCGCAAAAGAGGTCCATATCTGCCAGCGCGTCTCGGCGGGAGACGGCATACGCCAATCCATGGCGCCGCCAGGTTCAATCACAATATGCTCTTCGGCATCCCTATGAAGCGGAAGCTTGACATCCTGAAAGGTCTGCCCCATTACCCACGGAATCGTGGGGCTGCCGGCCAAGCTGTTCGTCAGGTAGTTCATGTGGCCGCTCCAGTAACTGTAAACCTCGGCGTTACTGAGCCTTGAGTAGAAGAACATGTACACGTCCGCGCACAAGTAGGCCAGGCCAACGGAAGACAGACTGGAGGCCGGCACGGCGCCGAAAGTGACCACCGTAACCGGCTCGTGCGGGGACACCGCATTCCAAGACTGGAGGAACGCGCTCATGCTCTCGGCGTGTTCGGGGCCAGGCTCATCGTAGTGTCCCCAAGCAACCGGGGCCGGAGCGTCGCCCCAGAACGCCATAAGGGCCGCCACGCGGGCTTGCTGCTCTTCCGAACTTAAGCTGTAAACGTCCTTGCGCCCATTGATTTCCGGCGGATTGGGGATGACGTAGACATCGTGTGAAGCGGCTCTGACGGCGAATTCTCTCGCAACGGAAGTCGAGCAATTGACAAGCCACACCGTATTGATGTGATGTGCGCTCATGTCCGTAAGGGCTTGTTCGACCCACTGCCATTTATCCCCAATCGTATTGAGCCCTTCCCACGCAAAGTAGACCCCCAACGGAATGAAATGCGGGCTTCGCTGAGGAAGGGTCTGCGCCGGAGCGCTTTGAGAAAGTACAAAAAATGCGGTCAAGATTATGAGCGTGAGGGAAGTTACTTTGGCTCTGGACATCATTACGACAACTCCGTATGGTATGCAAACAACCACCATGACTTGCTCTAGGGTGATTGTAGCGCAAATGTAATGACATTTTCAATTGTGGTGAACGATGACTATGAATTATACTAATTCCTAGTTTGTGAGGGAGTGTCTCCATGTTGGTGCACGCTCTGACCGGCTCCCGGCGCGCAGATTGCCGAACAAGGCGCGCTCGATCGCGAGTGCGAGGCGTTCCTGGGCTTTTCGGCATGGCGAAGACGCAGGCCCATATTCAGCGCCTGCTTCTCAATAACAGACCGTTGCGGAACTAGGAGCGCGCGGTGCGGCGGCCCCGATTTTCTTGGACACGGAATTAGGCTAATCTGTGTAACCAA
>CAYOCT010000082.1:0-26631 GCA_964402555.1 uncultured Nitrospiraceae bacterium
TCAACACTGAAATGGGCAGCCTGAAATGTCCGAAAACAAGTACCGCGTATTTAGAATACGAGCCGGTGCACCGGAGGCCATACCATGGCGTCGAGGCGACTCATCCCGCGGCGTTCGTTTCTCAAACGCGCCGCGCTAGCCGCATCCGCGGGCGGCGCATTCCCGTTCGTCGTGCCCGCGCGCGTGCTTGGCCGGGGCGGAGCGCTGGCGCCCAGCGAACGGACCACGATGGGATTCATCGGGCTGGGCACGATGGGCTCCAACGACATGAACACCTTCCTCGGCCTGCCCGAAGTGCAGGTTGTCGCCGTGTGCGACGTCAAGCGCAACGTCCGAGAAGCAGCGCAGGCGCGCGTGGAAGCGCAAGGCGGCAAGGGCACATGCGCAGCCTATAATGACTTTCGCGAGTTGGTCGCGCGCGACGACATCGATGCGGTCTGCATTGCGACGCTCGATTCGTGGCATGTGTTGCACGCGCTTGCTGCCGTTCGCGCGGGGAAGGACGTGTACGTCGAGAAGCCGCTGGGCATGAGTATCGGAGAGATCAAGGTCCTACGCGATGCGGTACACCGCTACGGGCGTGTCTTTCAGTTCGGGACCCAGCAGCGGTCGAGCCAGGAGTTTCGGCAGGCTTGCGAACTCGTGCGCAACCGGCGTATCGGCGCGCTACGTTCAATCAAAGTGGGTGTCCATTCGGGTTCCAACGAACGAACGGGGCTTACGTCGTATCAACCCGAGCCCGTGCCGGATGGGTTCGACTACGATCTCTGGCTTGGCCCGGCGCCGCGGGCGCCTTACACGACGGCCCGCCTCGTCTACCCGCACTGGTTTCACATCAGCGACTACTCGCTTGGCTATGTCTCGGGCTGGGGCATTCATCACATCGACATTGCCCAGTGGGGCAATGGCACGGAATTGACCGGACCGGTTGAGGTCGAAGGGACGGCCGTGTTTCCCAAAGACGATGTCCTGTGCGACAATCCCATTCGTTGGGATGTCGCATATCGCTACGAGAACGGCGTTACGATGAGTTACACGGGCAGCGGCCCCGGTTTCGACGGCAACCGCCATGGCATCACATTTGAGGGCGACGACGGCTGGGTCTGGGTGAACCGCGGCGCCATCGAGGCGCACCCGAAGTCGCTCCTGCAGGAGCGCATCGGTCCGGACGAAATCCACCTTCCCGTGAGTACGCTGCATCAGCGGGACTTCATCGAGTGCGTGCGCTCGCGTGGGCGCACGATTTCGAATATCGACGTGGCTGTGCGTTCCGATACCGTATGCCAATTGGCCTGGATGGCGTTTCAACTGGGTCGAAGATTGCAGTGGGACCCGCAAGCTGAGACGTTCGTCGGCGACCCGGAAGCCAACGCGCGGCAGCATCGCGCGTTGCGCGAGCCGTGGCGTTTGTGAAGCGACTCAACTATAATGCACTCCATGAAGATGAATAAGCGCGTGATGAGGAAGCTTTCTCTGAAAGCTTCGGATGAGAGCGATGCCCAGTACTGGGCTGGGCAATCCGTATCCGCACGCCTATCGGCTACCACATTTCTAATGGCGCAGTACTACAATTTCGATGCCGAAGTTACCTACAGATTTTCAGGACCTGTTACGCTCACTAAACGCCCACTCCGTTGAGTACGTTGTCGTCGGGGGCTATGCGGTGTCGCGGTACGGCCATCCTCGATTGACGGGCGATTTAGATATCTTGATCCGCCCAAACGAAGGCAATGTCGAGCGTCTTCTAGCTGCGTTGGACGCGTTCGGTACTCATTTCGACGACCTCAGTGTGGACGATCTTCTAGCTCCACGGCGCGTCGTGCAAATTGGATTTCCGCCATTGCGCGTGGATCTTATTACGGCCATCGACGGGGTGGAGAACGATGAAGTGTTTGCCGAGCGAGTCCTTGATGTCTCCGAGGGTCTGGAAGTCTACTTCATCGGGTTGAGGCAGCTCCTGAAGAATAAACGGGCGGTGGACCGTCCTAAGGACCGCGCGGACGTTGCCTATCTCGAAGGACTTTCACACAATGGCCCCTAGGATGACGATCCAAGGTTGCAGCATTAGGCCGTAGGGTATGAAGACCTTGGCGCCCGTGGGCGCGCTGAGGTATGCAAACAACGTTCGCAGGGATTCGCGCGCCTAACGTGAGGACCGATTATGCACTTGTTCATGTTGATGCTTACTGCAATTGCCGGCAGGAAAAGGAATATCATGCTTAGGGTAATCCGGGTCTCCGCCATGTCCAGTATTGCTCTCTTGTCCGCTCTCGCTACGCTTGCCCCGGCCTATGCGAGCCCTGCGCCGTTGCGCGCGCTCATCTTGAGTGGGCGCAACAATCACGATTGGAAGACGACGACGCCGGTCATCGAGAAGGCATTCAAGGAGTGTCCGCGCTTTGGCGCCGTCGAGATCACCGAAGCGCCGGAGCAGTTGGACCCCGGCGCGTTCGCGAACTACGACGTCATCATCAGCAATTGGACGCCGTATCCGCAGACGAAGCGCGAATGGGCCGAGCCGCTCGAACGCGCGTTTCTCGATTTCGTGCGGAATGGCGGCGGATTCGTTGTGCTGCATGCCGCGTGTTGCACATTTCAGGAATGGCCGGAATTTCAGCAGATCGTCGGCCTGACTTGGAAGGAGAAGTGGTCGAGCCACACGGCCTATTCGCCGTTCGAGGTGAATGTCTCGGACAAGGGGCATCCGATTGTACGCGATATGCCGAACTTCTTCATGGTGGATGAACTCTATCAGAATCTCGTCACGTTGTCGGACGCGCAACCGCACGTCATCTGTGAAGCCTTCTCGGACAAGGCGAAGAACGGCACGGGCAAAGTCGAACCCGTGCTTACGTGCCAGCCCTTTGGCAAGGGACGCGGTGTCACGTGCGTGCTCGGGCACGACGCGAAGGCCATGCGCAACGTCGCGTTTCAAACGGTCGTCCTCCGTAGTGCGGAGTGGGCCGCTACGGGCGAGGTTACGATTCCGATTCCCGCCGACTGGCCGTCGAGCGCTACGGCGGCGAGCATTTCCGGTGTTAACGCCGATGAGGTATTGAAGGCGATCGCTACGTACAAATTCGGTGAGAACCGCGCGCCGTTAGTGGCGGTCGAGAATCTTGTTCGTGCGACGGACGCCATGTGTGAGCAGAGCCACGATCCGGGGCCGCGCGAGCGTCTTGCCGTGCAGCTTGCCGCGGCGCTTACCCCGGAGTACAGCATCGAGGCCCGGCAGTTCATATGCAGGCAGCTCGCTTCAATCGGCGGCGAGGCGCAAGTCCCCGTCCTCGCGGACTTGCTGCAGGACGAGGACCTGTCCTTCTTCGCGCGATACGCGTTGGAACGTATACCCGGTCCCGCTGTGGACGCCGCCTTGCGCGAGGCGCTGGGCAAGACCTCCGGCAAGGTCCGCGTGGGTGTTATCAACTCGCTTGGCGTGCGCCGCGATCCCGACGCTGTGCCGTTGCTGTCGAGTGTGCTTGCCGATGCCGACCCCGATACAGCCGCCGCTACGGCGGCCTCGCTCGGCAAGATCGGCGGGCCCGATGCGGCGAATGCGCTCGACGCATTCCGCGGTAAGGCCCAGGGACCTCTTCGCCAAGCCGTTTCCGACGCGTGTGCCCAGTGCGCGGAAACGTTCGCAAGGGAAGGCCACGCGCAAGAGGCGTGCGACATCTATCGTGCGCTCTCCTCGAATGACGAGTCGTTGCCGACACGGCGTGCCGCGCTCCGCGGCCTCGTGCTGGCCATGAACGACGCCGGCATTCCGTTGCTTCTCGACGCCTTGAAGAATCCGGACTTCGAGAGCATGGCCATCACGTTGCTGCGCGAAGCGCCCGGCGCTTCCGTCGTTTCCGCGGTGTCCGCCGAACTCGCCGCGCTACCCTCAAGCGTCCAGGCGAACGTAATCGCGGCGTTGGCGGATCGGGGCGACGTAGCCGCGCTACCGGCTATTTCGGAAGCCGTGTCCAATGCGGACGAGTCCGTGCGCGTTGCGGCGCTGCACGCTTTAGGTGCGCTGGGTGGCGTGTCGTCGGTGCAGGCGTTGCTCGATCATGCTCGCGGGAGCGACGCCGAACGCGATGCCGCCTACGCATCGCTGGCGGTACTTCGCGGGCCCGGGATCGACGAGGCGTTAGTTGCGGCGATGACGGGCGCGGACGCCGCGTTCAAATGCGGGCTCGTCAAGACGCTCGCAGCGCGCAACGCCAAGGATTGCATTAGCGCGTTGGCGGCTTCGGCTTCCGACGAGCAGCCCGAGGTGAGGGTCGAGTCATGGAAGGCGATCCAAGTGCTAGGACGGGATCAGGATCTTCCGGGACTTGTCGATTTGCTCATGCGCGCAAGGCCCGAAGAGCGCGAGAGTGCGGAGAAGGCCGTCATTGCGGTGGCCCGGAGAATGGACGCGGGCGCCAACCGCGTTGAAGCGGTGCTTGCAAAACTCGATCCGGCTCCCGCGCCGGAAACGCGTTGCTCGCTGCTGCGTGTCTTGGGCGGTGTCGGCGACGACCATGGGCTCGACACGTTGCGCGAAGCAGCCAAGGGCGATCAGGCCGGACCGCGCGACGTCGCTGTTCGCGCGTTGAGCGCTTGGCCTACGCCAGGCCCGCTGGACGACCTGTTGGACCTAGCGAAATCGCAGCAGGACGAGGTCCTGCGCGTGCTGGCCTTGCAGGGCTTTGTCCGATTGACGGCGCAAGTCGAAGGCAGAACCCCGGAGTCGATGACCGAACTACTGGCCAGCGCGCTGAAGCTGGCTACGCGTCCCGAAGAACGCCGCGCGGCGCTGGGCGAACTGGGCAAGCACCCATGTCCGGCCGCTATGGACCTTGCCGTGGCGTCGCTTCCGGACCAGGATGTTGCCGGCGAAGCGGCCCTCGCCGCCATTCAGATCGCCAACGCTCTGCAAGGGCCTGACCGCGAGCAGATCAAGTCGGGATTGCGTGCGCTTGCGCGGAACGCCGAGAACCCCGAAGTGAAAGACAAGGCGTTTGCCATATGGCTGAAACTTGAGAATCCGCCGAACCTGGCCAGCGGCGCGACTGCAAGCAGTCCGGACGATATCGAACCGGACGGCGCGTCCGGTCCCGATCGCGCCGCGATCGACAACAATCCCGATACCTACTGGGACGAGCAGGACAATCAGCCGCTCTATGTTCTGAAGCTCGCGTTTCCGCATGCCGTGGAGATATCGGTCGTCGACGTCGTGGGCCATCCCAACGAAGCGTATCGCGCGAAGAACTTCGACATCGTCTGTGACGGAACGGTGGTCAAAGAGGTCCGCGAAGCCCACTACGACGACAACGAGGTCTTGGTGCGCGTTCCGAAGACGCATTGCGAAGCGCTCGAATTGCGCATCCCCGGAGGCAACGGTCTGATCAGTCCAGCGATCCACGAACTGCGCGTCTTCGATGTGGATCTCGACTGACGTCCTACGACTGGATTTGAAAGACCTCGATGGTTCGTTCGCCTTTGAGCCGCAGGCTGCCGGCGGGCGCAGCCGTGAACGTACCGTTGACCGTTTCCCAGGCGTCGCGACTTATACATACCGAGGCTGGGGGGCAGAAGCCCTGTAGATGCGCCGCAGTGTTAACCGTGTCGCCGAACACGTCGAACAGGTACTGGCGGAATCCCACCATGCCGGCGATGACGGGACCGACGTGAATCCCGGCGTGCAAGTCCCACCCCGCGTCCAGCGAACGGACGAGCGTGAGCATTTCCAGCGCGCAACGAACGGCGTTCTCGACGGGACGCTCGATAGGTTTCAACATGTTTCCCGTCGCCATGAAGCAATCGCCGACCGTCTTGATCTTGAGCATCTGATGTTTGGCGCAGACCGCTTCGCAGGCGACGGTCATTTCTTGAAGGTGGCTGAAGATCTCGCGGGGGTCCCGGGTGCTGCAGTACGTAGTGAATCCCGTAACGTCGGCAAACAGGACCGCGACATTTTCGTAGCGGCGCGGCTCAACGTTGTGGGTCGCGCGCAGTTCCTGGGCGACCGGCAAAGGAAGGATGTTTTCGAGGATACGATCGGCGCGCCGCCTTTCCGCGTCGATGGCCTTCGTGTGCTCGGCCTCGTGATCGCGAAGGCGCTTCTTTTCGATGCACGAAGCGACGCGCGCGCGCAGGACCGTCACGTCGATGGGTTTGGCGAGGTAGTCGTCCGCGCCAAGTTTGAGGCATCGTGCGACAGTATCGGCTTCATCCATGGCTGAGACCACGACTACCGGCACGTGGCGAAGCCGGGCGCGATCCCGGATTTGTTCGAGGACTTGAAACCCGTCCATCTCGGGCATCATGAGATCCAGGAGCACAAGATCGAACTCTCGTTCATGGAAAAGGTCGACCGCCTCGCGACCGCTGGCCGTCAACACGGTCTCGCAACCGAGCGCGGCTAGTCCCGCTTCGATGATCTTTCTGTTGACGGCTACGTCGTCGACGACCAAGACGCGCCCCGCGTCGCTCTCCATACTCGGACTCCATTCGAGATACGAAACGGGCTAGTAAATCAAGCCTCGGGAGCGTCTGTCAATGTCGCCGGCCGGCCGGCCGTCATTTTAGGCCGGTTCAGCCTTTCTCACGCCTGCGTTTGAGAGGCGATTCAGCGGACAAACGTCTCAATTCGCACACTAGACCGAACTCTGGCGTTTGTTTACAATACGGCCCATGTCCGCGGAAAAATGCATCGTATCCGACTCAAATCGACTCGGGGGAAGCCTTGCCGGCATCTACTCGCGCGTGACAATCTGGTATCTGCTTGCCGTCGTCATCTTGGCGTGTATCGGCATCGAGAGCATCTACCGCTCTGTCACGCCGTTCTATGCCATGCTGTATCCGGCGTTTGCGTCGGCGTACGTTCCCGGAATCGCATTGTTGGGTATGCGGCTGTTTTACGTTCTCGCGAGGCGGTATCTCTTCGAGATTCCCGAGCGCAGCAGTTTGGGCGTGCGCCTACTCTGGACCGCGTTTGCCGTCGCGATCCTGGCGGGCTTGCTGTTCCAGGCCCGCGCCCAGCATGTAGGCATCGTGTCCGTACTGCGCGGGCATTGGGACCTCGTGCGATGGCATCTGCTGGCGCTGACCGTGTTCGGCGTCTTCTTCTGCGGATGGTTCGGGACGTTGCGGCGCATGAACTGGTTCGACGAAGAGCCGTCGCGCCGCGCAGCGGCCTGGTTCGTGGTCGGGCTGGTGGCGTTTGCGTTCGCGTTTGCCGGCGCCATCGCGATGCTGCGCGACGGTTCCCACGGCATCGTGCAGGCCTACGACCGCCACGGCTACGAGTACATCAGCGATATCGGCGTGACGAGTTCGATCCGGGCGTTGTTCCACGACTACATCAAGATTCACCCGTATCTCTCGATGCACGCCAAAGTCCACCCGCCGGGTCCCATCGCACTGCTGTGGATCCTGTCCTACGGCGCGGGCCAGGACCCGATGGGCTTGTCGCTCGCGACCATGCTGCTCGGCGCACTCGGTATCGTTCCCTTGTACCTCTGGACGGCTGACCTGACCAACCGCCGCGTCGCGCTGACGTGCTGTGCGCTGTATAGCCTGATACCTTCCGTGGTCCTGTTCACGGCAACCAGCGCCGACATTACGTTCACGCCCTTCACGCTCGCGACGCTGTTTCTGTTCTGGCGCGCGGTACACCGGGGCTCGACACGCTACGCGCTAGCCGCGGGCGTTGGGTTTGCGCTGATGTCGTTGCTCAGCTTCTCCCTGCTCGGGATCGGGGCGTTCTTCGCGTTCGTGGGCGTGTGGCGATTCCTCGAAGCGCAATGGCGCTGGGGCGTCATCAGAACCGCTGTGCTCATGCTGGCCGCGTTTCTCTCCGTACACCTGCTCGTGCGATGGTGGTCCGGCTTCGACATCGTCGCCTGTTTCCACGTGTGCAAACAGCAATTCGAGACCGACCAGGCCCACCTCGATCTCTACACTCCACGCTTTCCCGGCTGGGCGTTTCGCTTTCTCAATCCGGCCTGCTGGTTCTTCTTCGCGGGAATTCCCGTGTCGTTGTTGTTCCTCTGGCGCATAATGCGTCCCGAACCCGACACGAAGGCCCTCTTCCTAATCTGCGCGCTGACCTTGATCGTGCTCGACGTGCTCTATCTGGGACGCGGCGAGGGCGAACGATCGGCGTTGTACATCTTCCCGTTCGTGGCCCTCCCCGCCGCGCATCTGATGCACCGTATCGGCGAGGAGGCGCGCTCGGCCGTTCCGTTCGCGGCGACGGCGGCGTTTCTTGCGTTTCAATGCTGGCTCGTGGAATCGTATTTCTACACGTATTGGTGACTCATGTGGCGTAACAAGAAAGTCTCGGTTGTCTTTCCGACCTACAACGAAAAGGACTCGATCCGCGAGGCCATCGAAGACTTCTTCGCGGACGGCCTGGTCGACGAAATTGTCGTCGTTAACAATAACGCCGCGCCCGGTACCGACGACGAAGTCCGGCAAACCCAGGCGCGCCTGGTCTATGAAACGCAGCAAGGGTACGGACACGCCATCCGGAAGGGACTCGCCGAGGCCACGGGCGACTTCTTGATTATCGCCGAGCCCGACGGGACCTTCTCGGGCCATGACGTGATCAAGATGCTCGCCTATTCCGACGACGTTCCCGTGGTGTTCGGCACGCGCACGAGCCGCGAGTTCGTGTGGGAAGGCGCGAACATGGGGTTCTTCCTGAAATACGGCAACTGGGCCGTCGGGAAGATGATGGAGTTTCTGTACAACACGACTATCCTGACCGACGTCGGCTGCTCGATGCGCCTGTTCAAGCGCGAGGCCTACGAGCGCATCGCGCCGCAATTCCAGGTCGGTGGCTCGTCCTTCGGCCCGCACCTGATGCTGCTGACCATTCTCAACGAGATTCCCTTTGTCGAGATCGCCGTCAACTACCGCAGGCGTGTCGGCCAGTCGTCCGTGACCGGAAACAAGCTCAAAGCCTTCGCGCTCGGCCTCGAAATGATTGCCATGATCCTTCGCTACCGCGTCCGCACCTGGTTCGGTTGGCGTCCCGGCCACGACGCGTAGAAGCTCGCGCAAGACTACCGCCACGAGCCGGTGGCGGCGGTATGGTATACTCGCGCCCACGTGTTTGCAGAGGAGGGTCGTGCTATGGATTTCGCGATACCGGCAGAGATGCAATCGCTCCTGGACAAGGCGCGCCGGTTTATGGAAGACGAGATCTATCCCATCGAAAAGGAGTTTCTCGTCAGCGGGTTTGGACCCGTTTTGCCCGCGCTTGACGCGAAGCGCGAACGCGCGAAGGAACTCGGCCTATGGCTGCCGCAGATCGCGCGCGAGCACGGCGGCCTCGGATTGAGCCTGATGGACCACGGGCTGATCAGCGCCGAACTCGGGCGCAGCATCCTCGGGCACTACGTGTGCAACTGCCAGGCTCCGGACGCCGGCAACATGGAAATCCTGATCCAATACGGGTCGGACGAACAGCGCGCGCGCTATCTCGAGCCGCTTCTCGATGGGCGCATCCGTAGCTGTTTCGGCATGACCGAGCCGGATCATCCCGGCTCGAATCCGACATGGATGGGCACGCGCGCCGTGCGCGACGGCGACTCGTATGTGATCACGGGAAACAAATGGTTTGCGACCGGCGCGGAAGGCACGGCGTTCTCGGTGGTCATGGCGATCACGGACCCCGAAGCGCCGCGTCATCAACGTGCGAGCATGTTCCTCGTTCCGACGGACACGCCGGGGTTCGAGATTGTGTGCAACACGCCGGTCATGGGTCATCGCGGCGAAGGCTGGATGAGCCACGGCGAGATCCGGCTCGAGGGCTGCCGCGTGCCGCGCGAGAATATGCTTGGACCGGAGGGCGCGGGTTTCTTGATCGCACAGGAACGCCTCGGGCCTGGGCGCATTCACCACTGCATGCGGTGGCTGGGCATTTGCGAACGCTGTTTCGAGTTGCTCTGCCAATACGCCGTCAAACGCGAAATCGCGCCCGGTCGTCCGCTCGCGTTTCAGCAGTTCGTGCACGGATGGATTGCGGAGAGCCGTGCTGAGATCGACGCGGCGCGATTGCTCGTGTTGCGCGCGGCATGGACGATCGACCGCGAGGGACTCAAGGCCGCGCACGAGTTGGTGTCGCTCATCAAGTTCCATACGGCGAAGGCGATGATGAACATCATCGACCGCGCCGTCCAGGTGCACGGTGGCTTGGGCGTGACCGATTACACGCCGCTGTCGTTCTTCTGGCGCTTCGAACGCGCGGGCCGCATCTATGACGGCCCCGACGAAGTGCACAAGACCGTCGTCGCAAAGCGCATGCTGAAACGCGTGGCCGGGATGGTTCCGCCGCGCGGAGACGCGTGATGGCTGACTTGCTCGATCAGGCAGGACCCGTGCGCGACGGGGAAGAACTCGACCTCGAGAAACTCCACGCGTTCCTGACTGCGACGCTCGGCGCGTGCAGCGGCACGACCGAAATCGAACAGTTTCGCAAAGGGCACTCGAACCTCACCTATCTGATCCGATTCGGCGGGCGCGAACTCGTGCTCCGGCGGCCGCCGTTCGCAAGCAAGGTCAAGAGCGCGCACGACATGAACCGCGAATACACGGTCCTGTCGCACCTGTGCGAAGTCTATCCTCCAGCGCCGCGGCCTGTCGCGTATTGCGAGGATGCGTTGGTGCTTGGCGCGCCGTTCTACGTGATGGGGCGCGTCCAGGGCGCGATCCTGCGCGGCCGGGCTCCGCAAGGACTCGTGGTCAGTCCGGAACAGGCGCGCGCGTGCTGTCTTGCGTTCGTGCGAAACCTCGCGGCGTTGCATACGATCGACTACCAAGCCGCGGGCCTGGAATCGTTGTATCGTCCCGGCTGGTACACCCAACGCCAAGTCCTCGGCTGGGCGGATCGGTACGAGAAGTCGAAGACCGATAGGATCCCCTCGATTGAGCGGACCATCGCCTGGTTGAAGGAACGCATCCCGCCGGACACCGGCGTCGCGATGATCCACAACGACTACAAGTTCGACAATCTCGTGCTCGATCCGAACGACCTTACACGCATCGTCGGCGTGCTCGATTGGGAGATGGCGACCGTCGGCGATCCGCTGATGGACCTCGGCACATCGCTCGGGTATTGGGCCGAGCCAAAAGATCCCAGCGGCCTTCAAGACGCGCAGTGTTTTCTGACAAGCCTGCCCGGCAGTCTTACCCGCCTTGAACTGGCGGAAGCGTACGGCGAGATCACCGGGCGCGACGTGTCGAACATCCTGTTCTACTATGTCTTCAGCCTGCTGAAGATCGCCGTGATTGTGCAGCAAATCTACTATCGCTATGTCCAGGGCAGCACGAAAGACGAACGGTTCGCGGGCCTGATCTTCATCGTCGGCGTACTTGGCCAGATCGCCGAGGGCGCGATCGAACGCGAATCGCTCTGAGGCCCCACATCAAGGCAGAAGCCGGCTTGGACCTGTGCGCGCGCTGAAGGTATAATATCGATTATTGGCATGGCGCGGCGGGGGTGCGCGTCCACAACGGAGATCGTGGAGGTAGACAAACGATGGCAAAGCACACACGGCGCGATTTCTTGATGCGGTCGGCCATGGCGTCCGGCGCGCTGGCCCTGGCTCCCTTGGGCAAGGCGATGGCGCAAGACGCCCCTGCGCAAATGTGCATCGCGCGATGGAAAGCCCCGAAAGGCGCGTACCCCGACGAATTCAAGACCGAGGCAACGAAACTGACCGAACAGGCGATCGCGGCGTTGGGCGGCATGAGCAAGTTCGTGAAACGCGGCGACGTGGTGTGGGTGAAGCCGAACATGGCGTGGGATCGCGCGCCGGAATTCGCGGCGAACACGAACCCCGACGTCGTGGCCACGCTCGTGCGCTTGTGTCTCGAAGCGGGCGCCAAGACCGTGAAGGTCGGCGACAAGACCTGCAACAACGCTGACAAATCGTATCCCGCGAGCGGCATCGAAGCCGCGGCGAAAGCGGCGGGCGCCGAAATCGTCTATATCGACGACAGCCGGTTCAAGGATGTCGCCTTGAAGGGCCAGCGTCTCGACAAGTGGCCGCTTTATCCCGAAATCATCGAATGCGATCTTGTCATCAATACGCCTATCGCAAAGAACCATGCGATCGCGCAGGCGACGCTGGCCATGAAGAATTACATGGGCGTTATCGGCGGCAAGCGCGCGGACTGGCATCAGGACCTCGGGAACTGCCTGGCCGATATTACGGCCTACATGAAGCCGCGGTTGACGGTACTGGACTGCATTCGCGTCCTGACGGCGCACGGTCCGACCGGTGGGAACCTAGACGATGTTAAGCGCACGGATACGCTCGTGGCCAGCACCGACGTGGTCGCGCTCGACGCGTTTGGTGCGGAACTGCTCGGGTACAAACCGCAGGATATCAAGAGCGTCGTCGCGGGGCAGGCCGCGGGACTGGGCCAGATCGACTACCGCAAGCTTGCGTTAAAGGAACTTGACGTCGCGTGAGTTCCAAGCGTACGGCCAAAGGCGTGGTGTGGGCACGCCGCCTTGTGCAGGCGGCGTGCTTGTGTCTCTTCCTGTGGCTGTTGTGGGCCGCGCATCTCACTGAAGGCGTTCCCGCGAGTCCGCGCTGGCGGCTGTTCTTCGACCTCGATCCGCTGGTCACGCTGACCGCATTGATATCCGCGCACGCCGTGCCGGTCGTGCCCGTGCTCGCGCTGATTACGATAGCCGGCACGATCCTGATGGGGCGCGTGTTCTGCGGATGGGTCTGCCCGCTCGGTACGGTGCACGCCGCGACAAGCTGGTTTCGCCGGTTCGCGCGCAAACGCCTGCCTTATCGCGAGGCGTGGTCCAAAGGACACCGCGCGAAGTACTATCTGCTCGCCGTGTTGCTCGTCGCGGGCCTGTTCGGGGCCAATTGGTTCGGCGTTTTCGATCCGATCCCGCTGCTGTACCGCACCGTGGCCACGGCCCTGTTCCCCGGATTCCAGTACACCGTGCAGGACGGCGCGAACCTCGTCTATGACCGCGACCCGCACGTCGGGCCGCTGCACGTCACGTCGGTCACGGAGCCTGTCTACCAGTTCCTCCGCGCCCACGTGTTTCCGAAAGAGAAACGCGGATTCACACGCGCGGATCTCATCCTGCTGGTGTTCGCGCTGATCGTCGTGCTGAACTTCTATCGCACAAGGTTCTGGTGCCGGTACGTCTGCCCCTTGGGCGGGCTGCTTGGCCTGTGCTCGCAACGCCCCGCGTTGCGTCTCGTGAACCAGCCCGGCTGCACCGACTGCGGCCTCTGCGCGCGGCAATGTCCTGCCGCGGCCAATCCCGACAAGCCCGGCGACTGGCGGCCCACCGAGTGTTTCGGATGCTGGAACTGCGTCGCCGCGTGCAATCGCGACGCGATCACGTTCAAGTTGAAGTCTCCGCTGCCCGCGCCATCCGAAGCGAAACTCGATCTTTCCAAACGCGCATTGATTTCCGCGGGCGTCGGCGGCGCTACGGGCCTTGTGCTATTCCGGCTTTCGCCGCAGGCCCAGGGGCGCATCTTCGAACCGTCGCTGATTCGTCCGCCCGGCTCGCGCGAGGAGCGCGAGTTCCTGCAGCGCTGCATCAAGTGCGGGCTGTGCATGAAAGTCTGCCCGACCAACGGACTCCAGCCTGCGATGCTCGAATCGGGCCTCGAGGGCCTATGGACACCGGTCATGATTCCGCGCATCGGATATTGCGAATACAACTGCAACCTGTGCGGCCAAGTGTGTCCGACGCAGGCGATCCAGACCGTGCCGCTAGAAGAGAAGAAGAAGCTCAAGCTGGGCCTCGCGACGCTCGATACCACCCGTTGCCTGCCCTATGCCTACGGCCGCGAATGCATGGTGTGCGAAGAGCATTGTCCGACCCCTACCAAATCCATCTTCTTCATGCCGCAGGAGATCACCTGGCGCGACGGATCGAAGACCGTCCTCAAACAACCGCACGTCGACCCGGATATCTGCACAGGATGCGGCATCTGCGAGTTCGTCTGCGTCTTCAAAGACCGCGCGGCCATCCGCGTGACCAGCGCCAACGAGTCCCGCCACTCCGGCAACCGCCCGATCCTGCCCGGCGTGCGTCCCATCGCCCCCGCGCCCCAAGCCCCAGCACAAGACAACCCCTACGGATAAGTGCCTGAACTGCGCCGATGCGATGGCGCGGCTGTATTTCGACTCACCGTAGTGTCTTGGCTCGTAGTCGACAGGACCTCTGTTTGGACAGGATAACAGGATTGACGGGATGCCATTGCCGTAGCGGAAGTCGCGAAATGGGACATCAAGTCTGAGCCTTGGCTTTAGCCTGACTCTAGCAGGCTCTTCTTCCAGGGCACAGCGTTTATTGCTTGATCGGTTCCTCATCGTTCTGTCCGAAATCGTTCTGTCAATCTCCGCGCTTCATCGAATCGTCCTGTTCTCAATCGTCCTGTTAGTGTTGAGAGCAGCGCCTAAAAGGACCGCCTATTCTCACTCGCGCGCGTTTCGTGTTGTCCGTGTCGCTGGCTCGCGGTATACTCATTCGGTTGACTCCATTCTTGAATCGAGGGCGTGGTTATGAACCGTTTGCACCTGATCTGCAATGCGCATTTGGACCCGGTCTGGCTGTGGGAGTGGGAGGAGGGCGCTGCTGAGGCTATCTCGACGTTCCGTTGCGCGGCGAGCTTCTGCGAGGAGTTCGACGGCTTCGTGTTCAATCACAACGAGGTCACGCTCTACCGCTGGGTCGAAGAGTACGAGCCGGCGCTGTTCCAACGCATCCAGGGCCTTGTAGCGCAGGGCAAGTGGCACATCATGGGCGGGTGGTACTTGCAGCCGGACTGCAACATGCCGAGCGGCGAATCGTTCGTGCGGCAAATCCTGATCGGCAAGGCGTATTTCCGCGAGAAGTTTGGCGTCGAGCCGACGACCGCGATCAACTTCGATCCGTTCGGACACAACCGAGGCCTCGTTCAGATTATGAAGAAGGCCGGTTACGATTCCTATCTTTTCTGTCGGCCGATGCAGAACGACTGCGAACTCCCGTCGGACGATTTCACGTGGGTCGGATTCGACGGGTCCGAGGTCACGGGCCATCGCGCGTCGTCGTTTTACAATTCGTTTCTCGGCAAGGCGCGCGAGAAGATCGAGAATTGGATCAAGGCCACGCCGGACAAGCGCGTCGGATTGGTGCTGTGGGGTGTTGGCAATCATGGCGGCGGGCCATCGCGCATCGACCTTAACGACCTGGCGCAATTGAAGGCCGAGTGCCAGTCCTACGAACTGGTTCACTCGACGCCCGAGGCGTATTTCGCCGAACTGCGCGCGAGCGGCACGCCGTTGCCGCGCCACGAGAACGACATCAACCCGTGGGCGCCGGGATGCTACACCTCGCAGGTCCGTATCAAGCAGAAGCATCGCCAGTTGGAGAACATGCTGTATCAGCTCGAAAAGATGGCGTCGACGGCGGCGATGCAGGGCTACCTCGAATATCCGCGCGAAGAGATCCGCGAGGCGTTGCGCGACCTTCTCGTCGCTGAGTTTCACGACATCCTTCCGGGGTCGTCGATTCAGCCGGTCGAGGACAATGGCCTGCGGCTCATGGATCACGCCATCGAGATCCTGTCGCGGCTCCGCGCGCGCACCTTCTTCGCGCTCGCGAACGGACAGCCGAAGGCCAAGGAAGGCGAGATCCCGATTCTGGTGTACAACCCGCATCCGTTCCCGGTGCGCGGCATCGTCGAGTGCGAATGCCAGTTGGCCGACTTCAAGTGGGGCGATCAGTTCACGCTGACCCTCGTGAAGCAGAACGGCAAACGCCTGCCGTGCCAGAACGAGCAGGAGATGGGCAATCTCAATCTCGATTGGCGCAAGCGCGCGGTCTTCATCGCGGAACTCGCGCCGTCGCAGATGAATCGTTTCGACTGCGTACTCAAGGAACTCAAGGCGCGACCGAAACCCAAGCTCAAAAAGCACGACGGCGCGTTTACGTTCAAGACGCCGGACCTCGAGGTCGTCGTCAACGCGAAGACAGGTTTGATCGACCGCTACGTCTGCGCAGGCCGCGATATCCTAAAGCCCGGCGCGTTCAAGCTGCTCGTGATCGACGACAACGAGGACCCGTGGGAATCGCGTTACCAGAGCTTCCGCAACGTCATCGGCGAGTTCAAGCTGATGTCGCGCAAGGAAGGCACGCGGTTCTCCGGCGTTGCCGAAAAGACGCTCGACTCCGTGCGCGTGATCGAAGACGGCGACGTACGGACCGTCGTCGAGGCGCTGTTCAGCTACGGTGATTCGTTCGCCGTGGTCCACTACAAGCTCCCGAAGGAAGGCGCGGAAATCGAAGTCGCCGTGCGCGCGCACTGGAACGAAAAGAGCAGGTTTCTGAAACTCTCGGTACCTACGGCATTCGAGGATGCGAGTTACCGGGGCCAAGTCGCGTACGGTGTACAAGAGTTCCCGACGACCGGGCGCGAAGTCGCCGCGCAGAAATGGACTGCGGCCGTTTCCGATCAGACCGGCCTCGCGATGACGTGCATCAACGCCGGGACCTACGGTTCGGATTTCTCCGAGGGCGAAATGCGCCTGAGTCTCCTGCGCGGGCCGGCCTATTCGGCATTGCCCATCGGCGAACGGCTCTTGGTTCGCCAAGACCGCTACAGCCCGCGCATCGATCAAGGCGAGCGCCTCTTCCGCTTCTGGATCAATGCCGGGGCCAAAGAAGAACGCCTCGCACATGTCGACCGCGAAGCCCTCGTCCGCAACGAACGGCCCTTCGGGCTGTCGTTCTATCCGTCCGGCGCGGGCGAGAAGCCCAAGCCCGGCGTGCTCCTCAGTGACGACGTGGTTCAGCTTACCGCGTTCAAGCTGGCGGAAGAAGACGGCAAGTATATCCTGCGGCTGTTCGAACCGACCGGGCAGAAGCGCTCGACGACCGTATCGATTCCGGGCGCGGGCATCGAAACCGCCGTCGAACTTGGTCCATTCGAGATCAAAACGCTGGCGGTCGATGTGGATTCCAAAGCAGTAAAGGAAGTCAACTTATTGGAGCGAGCCGGGTAAACGTGTTCGCTTTCGGGAGAACTCCTATGAAGAAGTTGGGAGCGATACTGTGCATCGCTACGTTGGCGGTATGCGTTGGCGGGTGTCCACCGGCGAAGGCGCCAACCGCAAACTTCACTTCGAATGTGACCTCCGGATACGCGCCACTTACCGTGCAGTTCACCGACACGTCCGCGGCGGGCAGCAAACCCATTACCGTGTGGGAGTGGCAGTTTGGCGACGGAGACATGAGTACGGAGCGGAATCCTTCGCACATCTACACCGTTCCCTCCAAGTATGACGTTATCTTGAAGGTCACTTCGGACAGCGGTTCGGACACGAAGTGGCTCCTGAAATACATCACCGTATTTGCGACCGGCGAAGGGGAAGGCGAAGGTGAAGGTGAAGGCGAAGGAGAGGGCGAGGGGGAAGGTGAAGGTGAAGGCGAGCGCACGGTAACGCTTCCCGGCGGAACGACGCTCGAACTCGTGTGGGTCCCCGCGGGCGTCTTTATGATGGGCGCGAAAGCGGGTGAACAGGATGCCGAAGCGATCGAGTACCCGCAACATCAGGTCACGATCACGCAGGGATTCTGGCTGGGCAAGTACGAATTGACCAAGGCCCAATGGCAGGCCGTGATGGGCACGACCCCGTGGAACGGCATGATGAACGTGATCACTAATGCGAACAGTCCCGCTGTCAACATCTCCTGGAACGACGCGCACGCATTTCTGACGGCGTTGAACGCGGCGACTTCGTTGACGTTTACCTTGCCGACCGAAGCGCAATGGGAATATGCATGCCGCGCCGGGACGACGACGCGGTTCTATTGGGGCGACGACGCGAGCTATACGGACATCAACAATTACGCGTGGTGGTCGGGGGACTTGAGCGGCCAGCAGTACGCGCATGTCGTCGGTCTGAAGCTGCCCAACGCTTGGGGCTTGTACGACATGAGCGGAAACGTTTGGGAGTGGTGCCAAGATTGGTACGGCGCGTATCCGGCGGGAGGCATCTTCGACCCGACGGGACCCGCTACGGGAACGACTCGGGATGCGCGCGGCGGGTCGTGGCTCTCGGGCGCGAAATACTCGCGTTCGGCCAAACGCAACAATTCGGCCGATCCGAATGGCAAGGGAAATCAACTGGGTATACGTGTCTGCCTCGAGACGGGCGTCAAGAACGAATGGACTGCCGTGTTGCCGAGCGACGTGCTGCTCGAAATGGTGCAGGTTCCCGAGGGCCAGTTTGCGATGGGCGCGGCAACGGGCGAAAAGGATGCCCTCGCCAACGAAAGTCCGCAACATGAAGTCATAATCAGCAAGGCGTTTTCGATAGGCAAGTACGAGGTGACGAAGGCGCAATGGCAGGCGGTCATGCATTCGACGCCGTGGGCCGGGAAGGCCAACGTGTCCAGCGATCCGAATAGTCCCGCGGTGTACGTTACGTGGAACGACGTCCAAGGCTTCGTGGATGCGCTGAGCGCCTATACGGGCAAAGCGTTTCGTCTGCCGACCGAGGCCGAGTGGGAGTACGCGTCGCGCGCGGACACGGCGACGCGATTCTACTGGGGCGACGATCTCGATTACGCCGATTTGGGCAACTACGTCTCGTGGGGCGGCAATGTCTCCAACCTTGGCCAGCAGGCGGCGCCCGTCGTCGGTTCGCGCCTGCCCAATGCGTGGAACCTCTACGATATGAACGGCGGCGTGTGGGAGTGGTGTGCGGATTGGTATGCCGAGTATACCGCCGACGCCGCGACAGATCCTGAAGGGCCTGCGTCCGGCGAGTTCCGCGTGGCGCGCGGCGCGAGCTGGCTCAACGACAGCAGCGATTGCCGGAACGCGCGCCGTTCGGGCGAATTGCCCGATAGCGCGACGTATACCTTGGGCTTCCGGGTAGCTGCAGACTGACCAAGAACCACGCCGTGCCCCTATTACCTCGAAAACGCAAACCCGACTACCTGTCATTCTGAGAGCGTGTGAAGAAATATCAAGGTCTTGCGCTTTCCTTTGTTGGCTTCGCCCTTTCTGTCATCCTGAGCGCAGCGAAGGATCTCATAAGCACTAGATGACTATGCACATAGCGAGATCCTTCTCTGCGCTCAGGATGACAGGCAATACGTAGTCAAGAGGCAAAACGCCCGCGGTTCACAATTTCTTCACAAGCTCTGAGCGAAGCGAAGAATCTTGCTTGGGATGGAAGCCTTGACTGTTACGAGATTCTTCGCTTCGCTCAGAATGACAGGTGGTCCAGCGTTGCTCGCTTTGTCTGCGCGGCGTGCGATACGCAACCGAACCTCGATCAAGATCACGACCACGAAACAAGGCTATCGACCTGAACCCGCCAGCGCCACCGCGTTCGCCGCGTTGAGGCGGCCCCCTGTGCGGGTTAGCCCTTCCCACGCGGGGAGGGGATCGGCGCTTTCCATGATCCACTGTTTGAGCGTCGCGGGCGTAGCGTCCGCGTGCAGCGATGCCAGCAGGGCCGCGACTCCCGACGCAAACGCGGCCGACATCGACGAGCCGCTCATGACCAGATAGCCATTGCCAGGCTGCAAACTCAGAATATCCGCGCCCGGCGCGGCCAAGTCGACCGTCGCAAAACCCCAGTTGCTGAACTCTGGCTTCAAATCGTATCGGTCGCTCGCGGCCACGCCGAGAATGTTCGGGCAATCGAATGCGCACGGAAAACTCGGGGTGACGTCGTTGTTGACGCCTGCGTTGGCCGACGCGGCGACGAACAACTGTCCTGCGTCGGCGGCCGCCTGGATCGCCTCTTTGAAGGCCTGGGAATAGGTCGTGAAACGGTAGGAGTTGTTGCTGAGGCGCGCCTTCTTGTCGATGGCGTATTCGATGGCAGAGATGGCATCCGCAATCGTTCCGTTGTTGGTGCTGTCTTTGAAACGCAACGCCATCAGCTTGACCGTCGGGCAGACTCCCGCGACTCCGATCGCGTTGTTGCGTACAGCGCCGATAATCCCCGCGACATGCGTGCCGTGGCCGTTGCCGTCCATCGGGTCGCCGCTGGTCGGCGTGCCGTTCCCGTTCGTCCAGCGCGCGCCGTGGATATCGTCCACGACACCGTCGCCGTCGTCATCGACGCCTGCGGTTCCTGCCGCTTCCGCGTCGTTTGTCCAGATCGCGCCGGCCAGGTCCTCGTGGTTGTAGTCGATCCCAGAATCGATGATTGCGACCACTACCGAAGCGCCTCCCGCGGCGAGATTCCAGGCGTCCAGCGCGTGGATGTCCGCTCCCGATGTACCGCCCGATTGTCCCGTGTTGTTCAGAGCCCATTGCTCGCCGAACCTGGCATCATCCGGCGCCGCCGCCCCGTCGACCATCGCGTTCTGTTCCGCGAAACGCACGCCGTCCGCTTGCGCCATGGCCGCAGCCTTCGCGCCCGGCTCGACGCTATCCGGAAGCTGCACGACATCGACCGCGATATGGCGGTACCGATGCACGACCACGCCGCCGTACGCGGCAGCGACCGCGTCCCGATCCCCAGCGCTCTTTTCCGGCGCAAACCCGACGAGGATCACGTTCGGCATGGCCGACTCCGCGCTAGCGGCGGGCAGAGGCAAAGCTATGCATGCGCACGCGAGAAGAACTCCCATCGCGCCCGCGCGGAGCGCGTCTTTGAATGCCAGCATAGCCATGTTTACCAAGCCGGATTGCACATTGCGAACGGCCCGCATCTTACCACAGCGTCATGCGGGCCCGCACGCGATTGACCTGTGCGGGATGGTCCAGTACAATCCCACATGGGTTGATTGGACGGTGTGGAGGGGCGATACGAATGCCGATGCCTGTGACGATCTCGGAACTTGAGATTCCGGGAGTGCTGCTTGTCGAGACGGGCCGCGTCTCGGACCATCGGGGTTGTTTTTCGGAGGTATATTCCGAGACGGTCTGGAAGGGCGCGGGATTCTCGGAGCGATTCGTCCAGGATAACATCAGCTTGTCGAAGCGCGGCACCTTGCGCGGGATGCACTACCAGATTGAACCGTTCGGCATCGGGAAGCTGGTGCGCGCCGTGACCGGCGCGATCTTCGATGTCGGCGTCGACTTGCGCCGAGGGTCGCCCGCGTTCGGGCGCTGGGTTGGACGGACGCTCTCGGCGGAGAATGGGCACGCCCTGTATTTCCCGCCGGGGTTTGCCCACGGCTTCGTGGCGCTGGAGGACGACACGATCGTCTACTATAAGTGCACGCAGATGCACGTGCCCGAGGCCGAGCGCGCACTGCATTTTGCCGATCCCCAAGTCGGCATCGAATGGCCGATGGAGCCGCTTCTGATCGCCAAGAAGGATGCGGAGGCGCCTCTGTTGGAGCGGGCGGAGTACAACTTTGAATTCTGATACGCGGCATACGCACGCACATCGAGGGCCGAGACGTCCATGAAGATACTGGTTGCGGGAGGCGCGGGGTTCATCGGGTCGGTGCTGGTGCCGTTGCTGCAAGAACACGGCTACGAGACTGACGTGGTAGACCTGCTTTGGTTCGGGAACCGGCTGCCCGAGGGCGTGCCGGTTGCGCGGCGGAACTTGTTCGAACTCACGCAGGAGGACATGGAAGGGTACGAGCAAATCATCTTCCTTGCGGGGTTGTCGAACGACCCGATGGCCGAGCACGACCCGGCCCTGAATTTCATCCAGAACGGCGCGCTGCCCTCGTATCTGGCTTTCATCGCGAAGAAAGCCGGCGTGCGGCGGTTTGTGTATGCGTCGTCGTGCAGCGTGTACGGCTACACGGTCAACGAGCTGTACGACGAGACCTCGCCCGTGACCTGCGGGTATCCGTACGGCATCTCGAAGCTGCAGGGCGAGCACGGCGTCATGCAGTTACAGGACGCCGCGTTCTCGACCATCGCGTTGCGGCAGGGCACCGTGTGCGGGTACAGCCCGCGCATGCGCTTCGACCTGATCGTCAATACGATGTTCAAGGGCGCCGTGCTCGACGGTTCGATCACCGTCAACAACCCGTCGATCTGGCGCCCGTTGATCGACGTGCGCGACACGTGCGCGGCGTTTCTGCGTGCGGTCCAGGCGGACTACGGCATCAGCGGCGTGTTCAATGTCGCGTATGATAACTTCACGGTGGGCCAGGTGAGCGACCTCGTGAAGGACGCGGTCGAGGAATTGACCGGCAAAAAGGTGCGCATCGCGGTGCATCATCGCGAGGACTTCCGTAATTACAAAGTAACGTGCGATAAAGCGAAAACCTATCTCGGGTTCGCGCCGAAGCATTCGGTGAATCACACGGTCGAGGATCTGTTCAAACACATGGCGTCCTATGGCGATTTCTCGGACGACGTGTTTTACAACATCAACGTGTTTCGCAAGATGAAACATCATGCGTAGCGCCCACGCGGCGATGTGCGGATAAGGAAATCGATGGCCAAGATTCTAGTTACCGGGGGGGCGGGCTTCATCGGCTCGCACGTGGTCGAACTGTACGTGAAAGCAGGACACGACGTGGTCGTAGTCGACAACCTGTCGACCGGATTTCGCGAGAACGTTCATGCGAAGGCGCGCCTGGTCGAAATGGACCTCCGTTCGGCGGAGCTTGACGGCGTATTTGAACGCGAGAAGCCGTCTATCGTAAATCATCTCGCGGCGCAGATGGACGTGCGGCGCAGCCTCGAGGATCCCATGTTCGACGCTGAGACGAACGTCCTCGGCGCGTTGCGCCTTCTCGATTGCTGCACGCGTCATGGCGTCGAGAAGCTCATCTACGCGGGGACGGGCGGGGCGGTGTATGGGGAGCCGGAAGTGCTGCCCGCGTCGGAGGAGACGCCTATCCATCCGCTGTGTCCCTACGGTGTGAGCAAGTACACCGTTGAACAGTATATCCGAATGTACAAGCGCGTGCTGGGGCTGCCGTACACGATCTTGCGGTTCCCGAATGTCTATGGGCCACGCCAGAATCCGAAAGGCGAAGCGGGCGTCTGTGCGATTTTCATCCGCATGATGCTCGAAGGGGAGCGCCCGACGCTCTACGGCAACGGAACGCCGTTGCGCGACTTCGTCTATGTCGAGGATATCGCCCGCGCCAACGTGCTCGCACTTGACAAGGGCGAAGGCGAGACGATCAATCTCGGCTCGGGACGCGGCACGAGCGTGCGCGAGGTGTTCGAGACATTGAAGGCGCTCATGAGTTTTGCGCAGGATCCCGTACTCGAGCCGCTTCGCACGGGTGAAGTGGATCGGATCTATACGACCGGCGATAAGGCCGCCGAGATCTTGGGCTGGAAACCGGCTTTGGATCTGCGTGAGGGATTGCGGCGGACGGTCGAACACGTGAGGCGGCAATTGGCGATCACATGAAGGTGTTGATTCTAGGCGCGGAGGGCCAGTTGGGCGCCGAGCTGGCCGCCGTCTTTGCCGACGCCACGCTCAGCCGGGCCGATCTGGACGGCTCGGGGCACATTCTCGATATCCGCGACGAATATGCCGTCCGCATGCTCATCGAGCACGAGTTGCGGCCCGATTGGGTGATCAATACGGCCGCGGCGCACGACGTTCCCTTGTGCGAAGAGCGGCCCGGATGGGCGTTCGACGTCAATGCCCTTGGCGCGCGCAACGTGGCGCTTGCGTGCGAGGCGTGTGGCGCGCGGATGCTACATATCGGCACGGACTACGTGTTCGGAGACACAGCGTCGCGTCCGTGGACCGAATCGGACCCGCCCGATCCCGTGAACGCGTATGGCGCAAGCAAGCTGGCCGGCGAGCGCCTGATCCGTGCCGTGGGCGAACGCCATTGCATCGTCCGTACCGCGGCCATGTACGGCGCGGCGCCGTGCCGTGCCAAGGGCGGGAGGAACTTCATTACGCTGATGCTGCATCTGGCCGCTACGCGTGGCGAGGTACGCGTCGTTGACGACGAGATCACGACGCCGACCCATGCCGCCGCGTTGGCGCGGCAAATTCGCGTGATTATGGAGCGTGGGGGAGGGGGCGTCTATCACGCCACGTGCCAGGGATCGTGTTCCTGGTATGTCTTCGCGAAGACGCTCTTCGAACTCACGGGGACCCGCGTAAAACTCGAAGCGACTGCGACTGCGGCGTTTCCGTCTTCGGTGCGCAGGCCGCGCTATTCCGTTCTCGACAACCAACGCTTGCGGTATGAAGGCATCGACATCATGCCGGACTGGCGCGAAGCCTTGGAACGCTACCTGGCCGGCCGCGCCTGATTCGCAACGCTTCCCCTGTCAAGAAGCAAGGGCCGCCGACGGATTCCATCGGCGGCCCGTTCTAACCAGACCGGCGCTACCGCGCCTTGGTCTTATTTCTTCCTGCGGATAACCAAGGCGCCGCCCAGCGCGCACGCGCCCATCAGCATCCCAAGGCCGGCAAGACCGAACACCGGCATATCCGACGAGACCGAGAGATGCGCGGCGCTGGAGGTCAGCACGGCCGTGTTGGAGTCGCTGACCGTTACGGTGTAGTCGCCCGCGTCGGACGCCTGAAGGTTCGTCTTGGTATAGGAGGCGTTCGTCGCGTTGGTGATGGCCACGTTGTTCTTCTTCCACTCGTAGCTGTAGGGCATGAAGCCGTTCGAGGCTACGGTCGTGAACGTCACCGACTCGCCAGGCGTTTTCGACGCGCCGGCCGGGTCGGTAATCTGGAGCATATTCGCCACGTCGAGCGTCGCCGTGGGGGAGGTGAAGCTGCTCTTGTCGTCCGAAACCACGCACCAGTACGCGCCAGCGGTAGCGGAGGTCGCGCTCGGCACGGTGTACGACGGGGCGTCCGCGCCTACGTCAATCACGGCCTTCATGCCATCGTCGAACTTCCACTGGTAATGCAGCGCGCCGATGCCGCCGCTGGCCTGGACGTCGAACGTAACGCCCTGCAGCGTGTAGCGCTTCGCGTTTGCCGGGTGATTCGCCGCAAACGTTACGGGATTCGAGACCGCAAGCGACACCGTATTCGAGGGTGTCGAACCCAACCCATTCGAGACCACGCACGAATACCCGCCCGCATCGCCTAACACCGCGGAGCCGATCGCGTACGTGGCATTCGTTGCGCCGCCGATGGGGCCACTCGGGCCGGTCCACTGATAGCTCAACGGAGGAACGCCGCCGGCCGTCACGCTGAACGTAACCGCGCCGCCCACGTAGACCTGCCCGTCAGACGGGTCGACGGTAGTAGTCACGTTGTAAGGCGGGATATTGAGCGTCAGTATGGCACTGGCCGAACTGACAGACGCGCCGAGCGCGGTCACCGTGCAAGAGTACGCGCCGCCATCGGCAAGCACGCAGTCGCTGACCGTAAGCGACGCCGTGTCGGTGCCCGTGTATTTGACGCCGTCATCGATGGGCACGCCGTCCTTGGCCCACTTGTACGTCGGCGAAGTCCCCGTTGCCGTAACGGAGAAGCCGGTTCCCGCGTGTTCGTTAACCGTGACCGAGGTCGGGTCAGACGTGACAGTAGGCAGAATGCCCGCAATGACTGTCGTGCCCGCCGTGACCGTGGTCGTCCACGCTGCGCCGTCTGCCAGTTCGCCCGTCGTGCCGCCCGAACCTGCGATGAGCTGGCCCGCGTCCGTTCCCACTTGGATGCCGACATTGGTCAGTGTGGAACCCGAGCTGTTCTTCACCACGATTTGGTCGTAATTGGCAAATGCGCTCGGTCCCGCCGGAGGTTGTGCCAGCACGGCGTACTGAAGGTCGCCGTTGTCCGGAATGAGCGCGTCCACAACCGACTTGTTCCAGTAACTGGCCTCGCACCAGCCGTGCGCCGCAGGCCCGCCCTGCATTGTCGGGATGCGGGGATAATCCATGCCGGCCGTTTCGTACGGGGCATTCGTGGATTCCGCCAGGATGGCGTCGTTATCGATCGTGCCCAGCACGGGAGTCTCGTTGAGGCTGCCCGAACCCATGACCGGCTGGCCCAGCAGAATGGCCGTGTCGTTCATGTTTGAGATCATCGTGCATGCGCCGTTCTGGTTCGGATCGGCGCTCGCGACATTCGCCGCCACAAGCGTTGCGGCGTTCGCGACGATGACCGATCCCTGTAATTTGACCATGCCCGGGGTACCATAACCCGCTGTACCGCCGACACCGCCCGTGCCGCCCAACGCGCCAAAGGTCCCGCCGCCGCCCAAGCCGCCTGTTCCTGCCAAGCCACCGTTGCCCGCTACTACGCCGGAACGCGAAGCGCCCGTTCCGCGAGTGCCCGTCCCACCGCCATTGGCGCCAAAGCCTGCGACAGGCGCTATGGGACCCGAGCCGCCGCCAAGCCCGCCTGAAGCGGGGGCTGCGGCCGACACATCAAGCAGGATAGCATCGGTGACTTGCAGGAGGCCTTTCGCGGCCAACACGAACGATCCGCCGCCCGAGGCGCCAGACACGCCGGAGCCGCCCACGCCGCCTGTGCCTCCCGTGCCACCGGAGCCGCCATTGCCACCCGCGCCCGAAGAACCGCCAGCAGGCACCACCGATGGCCAGTTGGGGAAATTGGCCGAGCCGCCGTTGCCCGCATTTCCGCCGATAGATCCCGCTACGCCATCGGATGCCGGAGTAAGGAAAGGATTGCCTGCCGTCCCCGAAGCGCCTACCGACTTGCCGCCCGCGCCGCCACCGCCGCCGCCGCCGCTACCCGCGCCCGCGCCGCCGCCACCAC
>CAYOCT010000083.1:0-25535 GCA_964402555.1 uncultured Nitrospiraceae bacterium
CCTCGGCAATCTCCCGGAGCCTAAACTTGTGCACAAATTCTTGTGAGGAGCCATATTTGCTTTGTCTTCCTCGGTTACGCGGTATCGGGACTACCTACACGACCGTCGTTCCCATGCACCGCAGGGATATCGCGCTATCCGTATTTGGGCGCATCCTGCAACAGGCAGGGCTGGAGTGGACAGAGTTTGAAGGATGAAGGTACCCCGCAATACGGTGGCAGCATACCTAACCCGGATCGTTCACACTATGCTTTGAGGCGAAGGAGCCAACAGTTGATGGGAGTAATGCTTCCGTCTAGAAACGTAGCGTCAACTTAACAACGATCTGTCTCGTGTCATTGCGAGGAGGGGTTCAGCCCGACGAAGCAATCTCCCGGCCTGCTATGTCCAGAAGATCAGGGGATTGCTTATACCGATCCTCCTGAGTTATCCCCAACCGGCCTGACCGCCCTTGCACAGCGGTCTTCGTCGGGCTGAACCCCTCCTCGCAATGACACCGCGGGAGTGTGAACAATGCAGGCTAAACCTGCACACCAAGAAGATCGGTGTCAATCCGCGTGGACGATGGTGTTTTCTCGGAGGTGCGGGAGGAGCCAGTGCATGGGCGGGGTGATGTGGGAGAGGCGCGGGGCTTTGGGGGTGAAGCCGGCGCGTTCGACCTGGCTGGCGATCAAGGAGAGGTAGCCGTTTTCATCTTGGACTTCGCCGGTGAGGAAGTAGGGGCCGTGGGAGGTCAGGAGGTGGCCGTATTGCTGGTAGGCCTTGGGGAAGAGGACGGCTTCGAAAACGCCGGCGGGGTCTTCGAAGGTCAGGAATTTCATCGCGCCGCGTCCTTTGAGGCCGACGCGGCGTTCGGCGATCAGCCAGCCGAGCATGGTCACGGAAGCCCCGGCGTAGACGGGCATGTCTTCGCTGAGCACGAGCGGGCGGTCCATGAGGGCGGGGATGTAGTAGGCGATGGGATGGGTCGAGACGAGCAGGCCAAGGGCGTTCCATTCGAGGTCGACGCGTTTCTTGCGCGAGTAGTCGGGCAGATGCGGCAGGAGCGTGTCGTCCGGCTGGCAAGGGAAGAGTAAGCCCGGGGACGCCGCAGTCTCGCGGTCGCCGTTCTGGAAGATGGTCTTGAGTGTCCAGAGAAGTTCGGGACGGGTGGTGCCGAACGTGTCGCAGGCCCCGGCGTCGATCAACACTTCGGCATCGGCATAGGCGATCCCGGTCCGCTGGCACAGGTCGCCGAGTCCACGAAACGGCCCCGTGTCCGCGCGCGCTTCGAGGATCGCGCGGACGGCGTGCTGGGTGAGGTGGCGGATCTCCATCAGGCCGACGCGGATCGCGTCGCCTTCGACGGTATACATGAATTCGCTCCTGTTGACGTCCGGCGGGACCAGCGCCACGCCGCACCGGCGCGCTTCTTCGACGTACACGGCGGTGTGGTAGAACCCGCCGCGATTCGACAGCACGCTTGACAGGAATTCGGCCGGGAAATGGGCCTTGAGATAGGTGCATTGGTAGGCGATTTCGCCGTAGGTGCTCGCGTGGGCTTTGCAGTAGGAGTATTCGGCGAAATTGGCGATCAGCCCCCAAATCGCTTCGGCCACATTCGCGTCGACACCGTGCGCGGCGGCCTTTTCCATGAAGCGTTTCATGTTCTTGGCCATGGCCTGCGGCGACCGTTTCTTGCTCATGGCGCGGCGGAGCATGTCGGCCTCGGCGAGGTCCATCCCGGCGATGACGTGGGCGACTTTGAGGGTGTCTTCCTGGTACAGCATGACGCCGTAGGTGTCGCCCAGGACGTTTTCGAGCGCGGGATGAAGGTAGACGGTTTCTTCTTTGCCGAGGTGGCGGTCGATGAAGTGCTTTTTCATGCCGCTGCCCGACGGCCCCGGACGCACGAGCGACAAGGTCTTGATCAGCATGTCGGTATCGCCGGCGTGGACGTTCTTCAACAGCGCGCGCATGGCCGGCGACTCGATCTGAAAACAGCCGATCGTGCGCGCGTTGCGGATCAGGTCCGCCGTCAGCGGATCGGGATCGGGCAGGCGTTCGATGTCGACCGCCATGCCGCGATTCGCGCGGATCTTTTCGACGGTGTCTTGAAGGACGGTCAGCGACCGGTGGCCGAGCAGATCCATTTTGACCAGCCCGAGGTCCTCGATGGGATGCATGTCGTATTGCGTGATGAGCAGGCCCTTCGTCGCGCGTTGCAGCGGCACGAACCGCGTCAGGGGTTCCGGCGCGATGACCACGCCTCCGGAATGGATCGACAGGTGGCGCGGGAATCCGTCCATGGCCTCGCTGATTTCGACGATGGATTTCAGCGGCTCCTCGTCGATCCGCAAGTGGCGGCATTCGGGCAGGAACTTGACGACCGCGCGGATGTCGTTCGTACGATAATGGGGAAGTTGCCGCGCGATCTCGCCGATTTCCTCGTCGGTCATGCCGAAGGTCTTGGCCACGTCGCGCACGGCGGACCGCGCCTGGAACGTGTTGAACGTGCAGATCATGGCCACGCGGTCCGCGCCGTATTTCCGATAGACGTACGCGATCACGTCGTCGCGCCGACGCCAGCAGATATCGAGATCGATGTCCGGGCAATCCGTGCGCGACGGGTTCAGGAATCGCTCGAAATACAAGTCGTACTTGAACGGGTCCACGCGCGTGATGCCGAGCGCGTACGCCACAAGACTGTTCGCGGCGGAACCGCGTCCGACGATCGGGATGTCCTGCGAACGCGCGTGTTCGACGATATCCCACACGATCAGGAAATACGGCGCGAAGCCGAGGTCGTGAATGATGCCGAGTTCGTAATGAAACCGCTGGATGACCGGCGGCGTGAGCGGACGGTACCGCGCTTGTAACCCCTCGAACGCGCGTTTCCACAGATACGAAAACGGCGTCTCTCCGGGCGGCAACTCGCAATGCGGGAACTGCGGCCTCCCGAGTTCGAGTTCGAGCGCGCACTGTTCCGCGACCCATTCCGTGTTGTCAAGCGTCTCCGGCCATTCGCCGTACAGGTGCTGCATGTCCGCGGGCGAACGAAACCACGAACCCGGATGCGCAATGTCTTTCGACGCGAGATCGTCGACCGTGGTGTTCAACCGGATCGCGGCCAGGACCCGATGGATCCGCACATGGTCCGCATCGAGAAAATACACCGGGTTAACCGCGACCGCGCGCAGATGAAGCGATGCCGCAAGCTCGCGCAATCGCCCTGCCTCGTATCGCGACTGCCGATCGCCATAATGCGTGATCGCCACCAAGGGCTGCTCGCCCTGGGCATGGAGTTGTTTGATCAGCGCAGGATCCGAGGAGAGCACGAACAGATTAGAAGGGGAAAAGGGAAAAAGGGGAAAGGGGGAACAGGAAGAGAGAGGGGGAGACGCGGAGAGAGGGAGAGGGGGGGAGGAAGAGGAAGACGGGGAGAGGGGGAGACGGGGGGAGGAAAGGGGAAAAGGGGAAGAGGGGAAAGGGGGAAATGGATGATCGTAGTCGGATGACGAATAAGAATCCTTCTCCCCCTCTCCCCCTCTCCCCCTCTCCGCGTCTCCCCGTTTTCCCTTTTTTCCTTTTCCCCTTTCATCTCCCCCTCTCCCCCTCTCCGCATTTTCCCTCTTCCCCTTTTCCCCTTTTCCCCTTTCCTCCCCCTTTTCCCTTTCTTCCCCATATGCCGTGATTAACTTACAGAGTTCCGCATACCCTTCGCGGTTACGGGCCAGGAAAATCGTTTCCCCGAGTTTCACACCGAGAATCGGATTGATCCCTGCGGCCTTGGCCGTTTGATAAAACGGGATGGCGGCATACAACCCTCCTGTATCCGTCAGGGCCAGCGACTTCATCCCGTATTCGACCGCCCGCGCGACGAGGCCCCGAATGTGGGCCACGCCTTCGAGCAACGAATAATGGCTATGGACGTGTAAGTGAACCATGTTGTCAGTTTTCAGTGATCAGTTGTCAGTGATCAGTTGTTGGTGATTAGCAGTTACTGATAACTGATAACTGACCACTGATAACTATCTCGACAACGACGGGGTGGCTAGTTGGACTTTGCGGCCGAGTCCCATTGAGCGTGCAAAGCGCAGGAACTCGAAACCGTGCCGTTCGCGGATATGATCGACGCTTTCCAGGACGCGTTCCCATTTGTCTTTGCCTTTCCTGTCGAACAACGACAACTGATGCTGGTTGTAGCTCAATGACGACAGCGACACGCCGGCCAGCCGCACGCGCGTCCGGCGCTCTTTCGCTTTCGGGATGAGGCCGTGCAGCGCGTCGACGATTTCCGCGTCGATACACGTCGGCTCCGTGAGCGTCTTCGCGAAGGTGTTTGTCTTGAAATCGCCATAACGGATCTTCAGTGTGACGCAACGTGTTTCCATCTGCTGTTCGCGCAGGGCATACGTCGCGCGTTCCGTCAGATACGCCAGGATCCGCTCGACCTCGTTCCAGTCATTCAAGTCCCGCTCGAAGGTCGTCTCGCGTCCGATCGATTTCGGCAGCGATTCCGGAACGACTTCGGCGCTGCCCATCCCGCGCGCCGCGCGCTGCAACGCGTAACCCGAGGCCCCGAAGACATTCATCAACGTCGCCAGCGGCAGATCGGCCAGACGCCCGATGGTCATCACGCCGAGCGCTTCCAGGATCTCCTGCGTGCGCGGGCCGACGCCCGGCAGCTTGCCGATCGGGAGCGGACGCAAAAACGCGCCTTCCTCGCCCGGCGCTACGTTGCGATAGCCATCGGGCTTGGCATGGTCGGCCGCGACCTTCGACACCAGCCGGTTCGAGGCGACCGCGACCGTACACGGAAGCTGCGTCTCCTCGCGGATGCGCGTTTTCAGGTAGTGGGCGATCGCGTCGTCTCCGCCGAACAGATGCCGCGACCCCGTGATGTCGACATACGCCTCGTCGATCGAGACGCCTTCCACCAGCGGCGAGACCGTTTCGAGGATCGTATGAATCTTCTCCGACGCCGCCTGGTAATGCTCGAAATGCCCCCGGATGAAAATCCCGTGCGGACACAAGCGCCGCGCCTGAACCAGCGGCATGGCCGAATGCACCCCAAACTTCCGCGCCTCGTACGACGCCGTGCAGACCACGCCCCGCGTATCCCCCGCCGCGCCGCCCACGATCAGCGGCTTGCCACGCAATTCAGGGTTGAACACCTGTTCCACTGACGCGAAAAACGCGTCCATATCGATATGCAAGATCCGCCGTTCCATCGCCCATCAACCTGGATTGTATACTGAAACTTTGTTCAGGTAAACTGTACCTGAAAATTCCCCGGATGTCAACCAGGCCATATAGCCACGAGAAGAGCCTCAAAACCGCGTTGTCGGACCTGTCGGACTTGTCTGACCTGTCCGACAGGTCCGACGTAATATCCGCTTGGAAAAGAACTTAGAACATGCTATAAATACGGCGCGTTGGGAGGTGCTGGCGCGTGAGTGCCGCTCTCCGGGGACCATTCAGCTTATCCATAAAGGAGATGTCACGATGTCGAAATGCGGGCGGATGTTGGCAGGTGTCGCGATAGTCGCGGTTGCGCTCACAGGGTGTATCACTAGTGTGGTTGTGCCGGACGTCCACGGAAAGACGCTCGTGGAAGCGACGGCGTTGTTCACGGGGGCCGGCCTGCTGGTCGGAACTGTGAGCGAGGATTACAGCGCAACCGTTGCAAAAGGAACGGTGATGAGCCAATTGCCAGCCGCAGGTTCGCGCGCTATGAAAGGTACCGCCGTGAGCCTGGTCTTCTCGCTTGGTCCCGAGCCGACGCTGACGTGGCATTACAAGGCCAGCGACGATTCCGTGAAAGGCCTGACCATTGCGCCTACAACCGATGGCGGTTTCATTGTTAGCGGCGGTTACGGCGGCTACAACATGTACGCGTTGAAACTCTCGTCCGTAGGCTCGAAGGATTGGGACAGGGTCTACTCGAAGATGAGCACGGAAGGCACTCCGAGCGAACTTTGGCGCGCGCCCGCGGCGGGCATGCGGGAAGCGCCCGGCGGCGGCTATATGCTCTTGGGAAGAGGGACGGTCGAGGGTCCGGATCTTCCCGAACAGAATTATGTTTTGGTGAAAACGAACGACCATGGCATCGAGCAATCGGCGACGGCTCTTTGCCCCAGGAATCCCTATGCCGCGGGCGATCCCCATCCCTATTGTTCGTCGACTATACCCGTGGCGCTCGACCTCGACAGCGAAGGGAACGTCATGATGGTGGGCTCGTCCTACGTGGGCGCGTTCTTCGTGGCGAGCATCGTGACGACCGATAGCGCCGGCATGGTCGGCGAGGACAATCTGAACATGGTCATCCAGGACAACGCCAAGGCCTACGAGGAAGAAATCCAGGACGGCCACATGACCCAGGACGGCGGCTATGTGTTGGCGGGGTACTCCGAAAACGGGTATCCGCACGGATATGCGGCGTTGCTCATCAAGCTCGACTCGACGGGCGCCATCGAATTCTCGAAGGTGTACCAGGATACCGCCGACGGCTGGGGCGCCGAGGCGTATGCGGTTACGCAGACCGAGGACGGTGGATACCTAATTGGCGGCGGGCTGTACAACTGGATTACCAAAGCGCTTTATCATGGCTGGTGGATTGGGAAGGCCGATGAGAACGGCAATCTGTTGTGGATGAAGACGTTCAAGAACGACGACACCATTACCAGTATGACGTGCCTCATGGAACTTCCCGGGCCGGACCATGAAATCGTGGTAGGCGGTGGCGAGCATTCAGGGGACATGGGGCTGGCGAAACTCACGAGCGCCGGCAATCTCATTTGGGACCTCCCGCTCGACGGCTTCGCCGGGCACGTCAACGCCGTGACGCTCGCAGGCCCCGGAAGCATCGCCTTTGTCGGCTCCGGCGACGCCACTGTCGTGGGCAAGATCGATTACATGTACGAAGAGTAGCAGGAAGCCTGTTTGCGGCAAACGCCTTTGTGTTCCTTGCGCTCTTTGTGGCTAACGAAAATGCCCCCAAAGGGCGCAAGGGGCACAGCACAAGACGAGTTCTTATGCCGGATGCAAGGGGCAGGCGCTCGCGGTGGCGGTGTTGGGAACGACCGCTTGGGCGAGTTGATCGGCGGTGAAGGGTTCGATGCGTTGGGCCGCTGACCTGTATGCGGGCGATTGCATGCCTTCGCGAATGTGCGCGGCGATGGGTTCCGCGTCGTCCGCGCGGCATAGCACGAGAACGGTCCCGGCCATACCCGCGCCGGTAAGCGAGGCCCCCAGTGCGCCCGCTTCGAGCGCGAGATCCACGAGAGCATCGAGCGCGGGACTGCTCGCGCCGTAGGCGCCCGGGAAGCGTTCGATCGCGGCGCCGTCGCTTGCGATGCCATCGAGCGCGGCGTCGCTGACATCCACAACGAAGGGCTGCCCGTTCCTATCGAAACGGCGATCGCCGTCGTGTCCACAAGTCATTAGAGCGCCGGCTTCGGCATAACGGCCTTGCTCGATACGCTCCGCGAACAGGCGCGCGCGCTCGGATTCCGCGATGCCAAACAGCAACGGTCCGCGCAGTCCGAAATGCGTTGGACGCAGTTCTGGCGGCGCTCCTCCGAAGCACTGCTCGTACGCGCGATCGAGTTCGGGCAGGTCGTAACGCGCGCGCAGAGTATCGAGGGACATCGATTCCGGGATGCTCTTGAGCCATTGCAGCAGCGCGAGCATGCCTCCCGCGGGTTCGAGCACCGAGGGCGTCACGTTGGAAAGGCGATCGATTCGAGCGACGACGGCTTCGGGCGCGCGATGGGCGCGCATTTCCTGGCGCAGGATCTCCATGGCCAGCGAGTAGGCAAACCGGTTGCGCGTGTAGTCGACCTGCGCCGCGCCGCTCAGACTGCGTTCCGTGTACGAGTTGACGACGAGGATGCGGACATCGTCCGGAACGGCCACGCGCCGTGCCGCCGATACGTCGAGCCTCGGCGGATAGAGGGCGATGTTCACGAACGTATTAGGCCCGCCGAGCACGATGGCCGCCTGATCGCTCAAGCCGCACCGCGACCCGGTGAACCACTCCGCATCGCGCGCGGCGAGGATCAGCGACGCCGAATCGAGCGCGCGGCCGATGCCGCTCTGCGCGGCGATGGTCACCGCAACGCACAGCGCGGCCGAGGAACTTAGCGCGGCGCCTCGGGGCACGTCGCTGCCGATCACGCCGTCCATGCCGCGCAACGGTTCGCCCGGAAAACGGTGTTGCACGCTGAGGAACGCGCCCTTGATGTAATGGCCCCAACCGCCGCGGTCCGCCACGACTTCGTCGCGAATTTCGGGATGCACGATATAGGAGAGCCAATCGCCCGAAAACGCGGAATGCGCAGCGTAGGCGCCAAGACGAAACGTCGTTTCGGCGAACTGCGGGTCAACGTTCGCAAAGGCCACCGTATCGTCGTTGCGCGATGCCACGGCGACGACGACCTCCCGTTGATGGGTCATCAGGTTGAGATAGCCGCCGTGCGTGTCGACGTGCATCCCGCGCAAGTTAATCCGTCCCGGCGCGCGAAACAGCGCCACGGGCATGTCACCGAACCGCGCGAGAAACGTCTGGACGACGCGCCGAATCAACGCCACGCGCGCGTCGATCACACTCGGGTCGCGGCCGTAGACTTCGCGCAACCGCGACCGAAACGCATCGTCCGGATGTTCCAGACGCGCGAGCCATTGGCTTGGAGTTGGATGGGAGGGTAAGGCGTTATCCATTCGTTCGCGCTCGAAAGACTTTGAGTAGTTCGAACCACATTACGCCCGCAACGCCCGCGATGGTCGCCACGCACAGATCGACGGGATGCAGCGTGGTAAAGTGAAAGAGATCGCATAGAAACGGGACGTACAGTACGAGTCCCAGAAATGCAATCGCGCCGCCTATAACCCACCACAGTGCACGGTTGCGCTCGGCAAACATGGACCACGCGGTGCGCGACCACGAACGGTTGGTTAGGATGAGGCCCAGGTTTGCGACGATCAGCGACGCGAACGTCAGACTGCGGGCATTCTCGATACCCGCGTCGCCTTCGGCTTGATAGAGCTGCAGCGCAACGCCGTACACGGCCAGCACGATAGCCAGCACGCTCACGCCCTGCAGCAGGCTCAACAGAACGTCGCGTTTACCGAACAACGGTGTCTTGGGATGTCTGGGCGGGCGGCGCATGACGTTGGCTTCCTCGACTTCCGCCTCGAAGACGACCGAACACGCGGGGTCGATGATGAGTTCGAGGAAGACGATGTGGACGGGAAACAGAATCAGCGGCCATTTGAACAGGACAGGAATCAAGGAAAGCCCCGCGATGGGCACGTGCACGGCGAGGATATAGGCCATGGCCTTCTTGAGGTTGTCGAAGATTCGGCGGCCCAGCCGCACAGCCTGCACGATGGACGAGAAATCGTCGTCGAGCAGTACCAGCGCCGCGGCCTCGCGGGCGACGTCGGTCCCGCGCCCGCCCATGGCGATACCGATGTGCGAGGACTTGAGCGCGGGCGCGTCGTTGACACCGTCGCCGGTCATCGCAACGACTTCGCCCGAGGCCTTGAGCGCTTCGACGATGCGAAGTTTTTGCTCGGGCACGACGCGCGCGAACACGTTGACATCTTTGATGCGCCGCGCGAGTTCCGCACCGCTCATGGCGTCGAGTTCGCTACCCGTGATGCACGCATTGGAGGGCACGAGGCCGATCTGGCGCGCGATATTCAGCGCGGTCTCGGGATAGTCGCCCGTGATCATGACGACGCGGATGCCGGCGTTGTAGCATTCGCGCACGGCCTCCGGCACCGTAGGCCGGATCGGGTCTTCGAAGCCGATCAGGCCAAGGAACTCGAACTCGAACTCGTGCTGCTCGTCGGGCATCGCGCCCGGTTTGAAATGCGCTTTCGCCACACCGAGCACGCGAAGTCCTTCGCCCGCGAGGACGCTGACATTTCGCTGCAAGGCGTCGATGCGAGGCGCGTCGAAGTGGCAGAGATCGGCGATGGCTTCCGGCGCGCCCTTGGCCGCGATCACGTAGTCGCGGCTGTCGGGAGATTTCCAGACGTGCGACATGGCAAGCAGTTCATTGGACAGGGGGTACTCTTGCGCGAGCGTCCAGTTCGCGTGCAGATGTTCCGTGTCCTTCAAATAGCGGTCGCCAAGGAGTTTGAACGCCTTTTCCATCGGATCGAAGGGATCGATCTGGCTCGCGAGGATACTGTACTCGACGGCCTCGTGGAAGGTCTCCGGCAGGCGCTCCTCGTTTTCGTAATCGACCCGATGGAACGCGTCGTGCGCGAAGATCGTGTGGACGGTCATGCGGTTCTGCGTGAGCGTGCCCGTCTTGTCCACGCACAGCACCGTCGCCGCGCCCAGCGTCTCGACCGCGGGCACTTTGCGCGTGAGGACTTGTTTCTGCGCGATGCGCCACGCGCCGAGCGCCATAAAGATCGTCAGCACGACCGGGAATTCCTCGGGCATGATGGCCATGGCCAGCGTGATGCCGGCGAGAAATCCCTGGGTCCAGTTGGCCCGGGTAATGCCGTAAAGAACCACGACAAGCACGCAGAGCACAACGCCGGTGGCGGCGAGGCGCTTGACGATTCGGCCGACCTCGATCGACAGGCGGGTGGGTTCTTCCTCGACTTTCTGCAATGCCTTGCCGATCTTGCCGAGTTCGGTCGACGCCCCGGTCGCGCGCACGAGAGCGATGCCTTTGCCCTGGACGATGAGTGTGCCCGAGAAAAGGCTGGGCTGGTCGTCGCCGCCCGGCTTGCCGAGTTGCTCGGAAGCGGACGCGGCAGGGCTTTTCCGAACGGGGACCGATTCGCCCGTCAACAGGGATTCGTCGACGGTCATGTAGTTGCATGCCAGCATCACCGCGTCGGCGGGCACACGGTCGCCTTCCGAAAGCACGAGAATATCCTCGCGCACGACATCGCGCCCTGCAACGCGCCGCTCGACGCCTTCGCGAATGACCAGCGCGCGCGGACTTGACAGGTCGCGCAAGGCTTCGAGAGCGCGCTCCGTTTTGCGTTCCTGGTAGAACGTGATGCCCATGATAACGAACACGAAGCACAACAGCATCACGGCTTCTTGGATATCGCCGAGCGTCAGATAGATCGTGCCGCACGCCACGAGAAGCAGAAACATCGGCTCGCGCACGACCTCGAGGGCGATGCGAAACACGTTGCGCGGTTTCGCCGTCGGGAGTTCATTATAGCCCTCTTTGAGCAGACGCTCGTGGGCTTCTTTCTCGGACAGGCCTTGGAGCGCGCCGATCTCAAAGCCGGATTTCATGGCTCTCGGTCTCCTGCGAACACTATGGCGCGCTACGGTATCGAGTCATCCTGCTGGCAACGTATGTCGCGTTGGCTCTTGCTCTTGCTCGTTATCGTAATCGAGGGTTGCGAGCGATGTGCGGCGACTGTCGATCGAGAATGCGCTCGCCGACAGTGAAAGAATGCCGTACCCGTTAGAACAGCGCAAGTTCCTGATTCGATTACGATTACGATTAAGAGCACGAGCACGAGCATGACAGGACGGCTCGATGCGCCCTGGTTGTGAATCCCTACACTAGAACTTGACCCGCGTGCCTGGGAACGCGGTGATGCTGAATTCAATGCCGAAGTCCCACCCCGATTGGCGGTCGCGGAACGTGAGCGCGGCTTCCCAACAATGGAGCGTACGGCGGATTTGATACTTCTGCTGCGTTAGTTCGTCGCGCTCGATGTCGTAGCGGTGCTCGAAAGCAAGACCCCAGTTTTCGCCCAATCGATATCCAAGACCGTACAGGATCTCGCGGTTGTACACGGTGTTGAGCGTTTCCGTGTATGCGAATCCAAGCCGCCCGCTTACCTTCCCGGTCAACGAGGTGTCGCCATAATAGAAGTACGAAAGCAATCGGCTGTATTGGCCGTATTGGTCCACATAATCATAGACGCCGTCACCCACAAACAGCGACGTAGCCTCGCGCGTGCCGCTGCCCAGCGCGTCGCGCCGTGCAAGTATGCCGTCGCCCACCAGCCCCTCGCTGACGTTGTGATGCTCCGCCGCCATCAGCCATCCCCACCAGGGGCGCGGGCGGATGTCGAGTTCGGCCTCGTAATCTTCGCCGTTGTGGAATTCGTTCCAGAAGTCGTTGCCTTCGTAAAGGCTCAGACGCGCCACGCGCCACACTTGGTTGGTCTCGGCGTCGCGCCCGTACAGCACGTTGTCGAGCTTGGTCTCGATGCGGCTGCGCCCGGTGGCGGCGTCGTAGGCGTCGTAAATGGGCGTGTCCGCGTAGTCCATCGAAGCGGCCGGACGGTACGAGTACGTTACCGAAGGCACGACGACGTGCTTGAGTCCCGAGAAGCCGAAGATACCGGGGTATTCCCTGTGGAGGCGCGTTTGCAGCGTCACGCCCGCCGTTCCAGCGAGCCGCGCCTCAGCCTGATTGTCAAGCCGGTCCTCGCTGTAGAACGTGCCTTCGAGTTCCACGAACGGCGTGATGCTCAGCGCCTGGCTTACGTTGACGTCGTAGGTAAGCCGCGCCACGTTCTCAAGGCGCGCGGCGCGTTCGTTCCACGCGGCGCGCTGGTAGTAGCCGTTGATCGTGTCGTACGAGAAATAGAGGTGCGGCGCGATCCGCCGTTCCAGCAAATGGAACGACAGTTCCGGCAGAGCGTCCGTGTCGTTCACGAATCCGTTCACGTCCGCGCGCACGGTGCCGCTCACGATATACGTCGGCTCGGTATGCGTGACGTTGACAAAGGAGCGGGGCGCGGTACGGTTCTTGTAAGCATCCCAGAAGAAGTCTTTGTAGAAATCCGGGTCGGTCCACGCCTCGACCTGAACCAAGGCCACGGTGTTTTCCCAGAGTTCGTGCCGATGATACAGGTGCAGGTAGCCACGTCCTTCGGTGGTGTAAAGACCGTTCATCGTTCCGCGGCTCAAGAAGAGGGGCAACGACGGATTCTTCATGTAATCGTACTCGGCGTCCGCGCCGAATCCGACGCCGGCCTTGGACGTCGGGAACACACGCAGGCCGAGTTTCGCTTCAGGGGTCACGTCGAACTGGATGCCGGCGTTCGCGAAGTAGCCGATGCGCGCACGATGGCCGCTTTCGAAGTCAAAGCCAATGGGCATGCCCGCCTGGCCGGGCTGATACCCCCACCACGGCCAATACAGCGGCGTGGCGTGGCTACCGAGATACAACTGCGCGCCCTCGCCGTAGACGGCCTTACCTTCACGGATCATGGCCTTGCGGATACGGACCTTGTAATGTGGCGGGTCATGATCACACGTGGTAACCCAAAGGTCTTCGGCGTCGGCGCTCGCCGGACCTAGAAGGCGGAGTTTGGTCGCGCCGAAATAATAGATGCCTGAGAGGCCGCGTGCGTCTTCGAGGTCGCCGGTGCCGTTTGCGATGTCGTATTCGAGCGAACGGGCGGTCAGCATGCGTTCCGGCTCTTCGATATCCGCATTCTTCGCTTTGATGAGGCCCGAGGAAAGCCGCAGTTTCGCACGCTGTTGTTCCGTCCGATGCGGCACCAGCACACAGGTGGGCGGAAGCTCTGAGACTTCAGGAACCTTGTAGTAAATGTCGTCGGCCTTCACATACGAGCCTTGTTGCGTGACAAGCACGTCGCCCGACGCGTGCATTTCGCCGGTCGGCTTGTTGTAGTAGAACTGATCGGCGTCAAACGTCATCGTGTCCAGACGCAAATGCACGTTGCCCTGCAACGATAGCTCGTCCTGGCCGAAACCTCCCTCCCACTCGTCCGCCTCGATATCCCGCAAGGGCTGCGTCCAATCGGGCGGATTGATGCCCGCCGTCGGATTCAAGGTCATGCCTTGGGTGGGGGAAGGGGTCTTGGACTTGCTGGGCACGCCCGATACGCCGGCGCCCGGCATCGGCCGGTTGCCCAGGATCTCCGCATAGGTCTTCGGGCGATTCGCGGACACGCGCGTGATTGTAGGCACAGGCGTTCTGCCATGCCGTGGGACTGCTTTGGGTTCCTCGGGAGCCGCTTCGGGTGCGGGTTCCGACTTGTGCGGTTCCGCAGGCGCGGGTTCAGCCGAAACCGGCGCCGCAGCCGCAGGTTCGGTCTTGGGCGGTTCTTGGGAAACCGGTTCGGGCTTGGCCGGTTCAGGAGGAGCAGGCTCTGTCTTGACAGGTTCCGCGGGCGCAGGTTCGGGCGGCACAGGCTTGGCCTCGGCCACCACCAGGGACGGCATCCCATGCGTCTGCCACGCCTTGGCTACGGGGGAGGCCACGAGAATACAGCCGCCACCGCTTGCTATCGCGAATCCCGGTTGCGCCAGCGCGACACGCGCGACTTCCTTCAGCGACGCGTCGAGCATCACAACGTCATTCTCGCAGAGCACGAGCACGCGCCCATCGTCGGCCGCGACATCGCGCGAACGCAATTCCGCTTCGGCCGTCACGCGCCCCGTGGCCGCGTCGATAACGGCCACGCGCGACGGCATCCCTACCACAAATCCGTCCGCGCCCAACGCCGCAATCGACTTGGGACATTCACTCAACGGAATCGTGATGGTCTTCTGATCCGCAATAACCTTGACCGATGGCGGCACGGACAGCGCCACTACCATGACGGGGCCATTCGCGGCGACGGCCACGGGCACGCCGTCCACCCCTTCGACTTCGTGCTTCACGCCGGGCGCGCCGGGATCGACAATCCAGACCGCATCGGCAAACCCGCTCGCTACCGCAAAACGTCCATCGCGCAACGCGGCAATACTCGTCGCGCCCTTGGGACCATCGACGGTAGCGCGGACGGTCATGGCTTCAACGTCTAGATAGGCCACGGTACTTTCAAGGTTGTTCACGCATGCCGCGGTCTTCTTGTCCGGGGATAGAGCCAGCGCCACCGGCCCTTTCCCGACGGCGGCTTTGCTCACGATTTCGCCCGTGGCCGGGTTGACTTTCCACACTTCTCCCTTGTCGTATGCGGCAACGAGTGCGGATTCGGGTCCGAGTACAACCGAGGCGCGTATTTGCGCGTCAGCGCCGTGCGTTTGAAACGGCGTTTGAGCGGAGGCCATTCCCGCCAAGCTCAGGATGAGTACCGCACACCACAATGTTCGCATCGATTATTTACCCGGCAAGATAATCCAAAACGCCGCCACGCGCTTGCTGTCTCCGGCCTTGGGAACCTGCGCCGGCGGCGGGGTTTCGGTCTTCGGTTTCGAATCCGTTGTATCGGGCGCGGCAGACTCCGCGTCCTTAGTCGCTTCGGGAGTGCTCGCGTCGCCCGCCACTTTCACCGATTTGGGCGCCTGAGGCGGCGCGGGAGCGAGCTGCTCACTGGCAGGCGCTGCTGAGGTCCCGGGAGGAGGGAGCGCGGTCTGGGTGACGAGCGGCTGATCCGCCGAAAGCAGTCCACTGCCCAGCAACGTAATCGCGATCCATCCGACCATTTAGGCCCGCTCCACTAAGTTCAACGTCTCTTCCAACGAGCGCACGCCCTCGGCGCCGCCCATGACCTGCACCGTCAACGCGCCAACCGCATTCGCCAGCCGGCCGCATCGCTCGAGGTCCCAGCCCTGGAGATAGCCGTAGAGGAATCCGCCGCATGCCGCATCGCCCGCGCCGGTCGTATCGACCACGGGCACGCGGTGCGCCGGGATGCGATGCGCCTCATGACTGTTCTTTACGAACAAGCCCTCGCTGCCCAGCTTGATCATCACGGTCTCGACGCCGAACGAGCGATAGAAATCGGCGATGTCTTCGGGCGAATGTTTGCCCGTATACAGCCGCGCTTCTTCAATGCTCGACATGGCGATGTCGAGATGCGGAAGGGCGTGTTCGATATGGGGAAACCAGATGCCTTTGCCGTCGAAACAGGTGTCCATCGACGTCTTGACGCCCAGCGTGTGGGCCTTCTCGAAGACGCGCCCAATCGGCGCGCCGTCGAGGCCGGGCGTGATCGACGTGCCGCCCCAATGCAGGACCTTGGCCTGCGAGACGAGGTCCCAATCGACATCTTCTTCGGAGGTCAGCACGTTGGTGCCGAGATGATGCAGGAACGTCCGTTCGCCGTCCTCGGAAATCAAGACAACCGTCGCCGAGGTGCCGCACTCCGAAGTGCGCCGCACGTGGCTGATATCTACCCCTTGCGACGCAAGCGCGCTGACGATGTAATCGCCGAACCCGTCCTGCCCGAGACGGCCCACAAACGCGGCTTTCGCGCCCAGTTGGCATAACACGACCGCAGTCACGCCGGCCAAACCACCCAGATGGATCTCCAAAGTAGGCACAAGCGCCAGCTTACCGCGATCGGGAAACGCCTCGACGGGACGCACCATCACGTCCGCGCACACGACCCCAATACTCACAACATCCACAGCCATTATCCGCACCCTGCACTGTTTCAGCCCCGCCAACCGCAGAACGACGCGGCGAGTATACCATGCCGTCTCCCGGAGCGTAAAGCGCCGTGTGCCGCCCCGCGCCCACTTTCCCGAGAAGCCATGCTCTACAAGTTTTGGCGCCCGTGCTCGTGCTCGTAATCGTGCCCGTAATCGTAATCGACCGAAGATCGAAAGGCTGTGGCTTTAACAGAACAACCTTTACCCAGAGGTTATGACCACTCCCCACACTCGGCCGCGAGTAACTCGATTACGATTACGAGTCGTCATGAAGCGCGGCCTCACTCGGGAGGATGAAGATGCAGCGCGTCGCGTGTGACTCCGATGCATAGAGGAACGCTGGACCTCCTGTCATTCTGAGCAACGCGAAGAATCTCCTGCCAGGTGAGGCCTTCATCGTGGGTGAGATTCTTCGCGCTGCTCAGAATGACAGGAGGTCGGGTTTCCATTTTCGAGGTGGCACGATTACGAGCACGATTACGAGCAAGAGCACGAACAAGAAAAGACGGAGCCACATAGAAACTGGGGAGCGCCGCGTGCCGTCTCGCGCCGGGGTTTTCCCGTGTTCCCGAGAAAGACCCTTTCCGCCGATGGCGTTTGATCCCGGCGTTGTCCGGCGATAGACTTCACGGGGTCCCATTACTCAAGAGGAGTGCGCAGTATGTACTGTTCGGTTCGTGACTGCATGGTGATGATTGACGAATTCGCGAGTCCCGTCGAGGGCATGCGGCATCTTGGCGTGGATGCCATGGAAATCGCAATTGACCAGGATTACTCGGTCTGCGCCATGGACGCGAAAACAGGCATCGCCTTGACGTCGGACGGCGCGATCCGCGAGTACAAGGCGCGGCTCGATGCGCTCGGACTGCGCGGCACGGCCTTTCTCACCGCGTGCGATTTCAGCATGGGGACCTTCGACGCGAACGTGAACTGGGTCGCGGGGGTGATCGAGATGGCGGACGCGCTCGGCATGCCGTGCGTCCGCATCGATTCGGCCATGCGGCGCGAACAGGAACTCGATTTCGGGACGCGGGTCGAGTTGTTTGCCACCGGGCTAGGAGCGGCCCTCGAACGCACGCGCGGATCAAAGGTGACGCTCGGTATCGAGAACCACGGCTATCAGGGCAACAACCTCGCGTTCCAACTTAACGTCTACAAAGCCGTCGGGTCGGACCGCCTCGGGTCGACCATGGATACGGGCAATTTCTATTGGCGCGGCTATCCGCTTTCGGAAGTCTACGGCATTCTGACCATCCTCGCGCCGTACACGAAACACACGCATCTCAAAAACATCAAGTATCCCGAAGACAAACGCGAGATCACGCGCGAGGGCGGATGGGAGTACGACACGTACGTCGCGCCGTTGGATGAAGGCGATATCGATCACGCGAAGGTGCTCCGCATTCTGGCCGGCGCGGGTTACGAGGGGGACGTGTGCCTCGAAGACGAATCGCTGGGACACTTCGCGCCGGGACGTGAACGCGTGGCTGTGCTCGAACGCGATGTGGCCCACATCAAGGCCTGTATCGCCGCCGCAAAGTCGTAGTGCCTGGTTGTGATCGGCAAGAAGCACCCTGGATCAACGATAGGGCGAAAACAGGCACCTTTTCGTGATCGTGATCGTAATCGTGGTCGTAATCGTAATCGCGACCGTGATCATACCGTCGCAAAAACGAAACTGGACCTCCTGTCATTCTGAGAGCCTGTGAAGAAATATCAAAGTCTTGCGCTTTCCTTTGTCGGCTCCGTCCTTTCTGTCATCCTGAGCGCAGCGAAGGATCTCGCTATGCGTATAGGCCTCTTATGCTTATGAGATCCTTCGCTGCGCTCAGGATGACAGGCAATACGTAGTCAAGAGACAAAGCACCCGCGTTTCACCATTTCTTCACACGCTCTGAGCGAAGCGAAGAATCTCACGAACGTCGAGACTCTTGTATGAGGACAGATTCTTCGCTTCGCTCAGAATGACAGGAAGTCAGGGTTCCATTTCATAGTGGCGACAACGCGAAACGGCATTGCCCCCGTTCGCGCTACAGCCCGTGCGCTTCGAGCAGCGCTGCATCGTTGAGCAAGGCGTTCGGCGTGCCATCCGCGGCGACGCGCCCTCCGTCGATCAGTATCGCCCGCGTACACACCGAGTTCACGAGATCGAAGTCGTGCGTGGCAATCAATTGCGTTTCCGCCAGCGTAGGCAGCAGACAAGACCATTCGCGCCGGGCGCGCGGATCGAGATTGCTGGTAGGCTCGTCGAGCACGAGCAGTTCGGCGTCCATGGCGAGGACCGTAGCCAAGGCGGCGCGTTTCTTTTGGCCGAAGCTCAGATGAAACGCCGTCTTGTCATCGACGCCGTGTAGTCCAACCTTATCGAGCGCGACAGCAACGCGCCTTGTAACTTCCGCCTCGTCGAGTCCCATGAGTCTCGGACCAAACGCGATGTCGTCAAACACGGTGGCGCAAAACAACTGGTCGTCAGGATTCTGAAACACCATGGCAACCTGCCGGCGTATCGCATCGAGATTCGGCGGCGCCACTTCGCGCCCGAGAATACGGACGGCCCCCGTGCCGCGCAGGATGCCGTTAAGATGAAGAAGCAACGTGGACTTGCCCGCGCCGTTGGCGCCGATCAGCGCCACCTTCTCGCCGCGACGAATCTCGATATTAATGGTATCGAGCGCGGGCGTTCCGTCGGGATAGCAGTAGGATAGCCCCACGATTTCGACGACGGACGGCGTCACGGGGCAAGCGTCCGAATGGCCATGCAGACGGCCAGCGTCGAGACCACCGTCACGGAATCGGCCTTGCTCCACCTTGTGGGAGGCGTCATCGGAAAACTGCCGGTGAAACCGCGCGCGGCCATCGCAAGATAGATGCGCTCGCCGCGTTCGTAGCTACGCAGGAACAACGCGCCGATCATTCGTCCGATAATGGGCGCTTGCCAAAGGCCGCGTCCGCGATACCCGCGCGCATCGCGCGCGCGTTTCATGCGCCGGGCCTCTTCCACGAGAAGAAACGCGTATCGGTACATCAGGCCGGCCATCAGCACGAGCAGGCGCGGCGCGTGCAATTGCTCCGCCGCGCGCAATAATGCGGGTACGGGTGTCGTTTCCATGAGCGCGCCGAGGCAAAGCACGCCGAATACGGATTTGGCAATCACGTTCCACACGAGAAGCCATCGCGGATGCGCCAGTTCTCCAGAGGCAGGAAGCAACGGGACAAAGATAACGCATAATCCCGCGAACGGGAGCACGACGGCCAAACGCCACAGCGCAGCGCGCATAGGAAGCCGCGCGAGCATCCACACGGCGGCGAGCGCCACCAGATACAGCGCTAATGCCTCATAGCGCTCGGGGGGCGTGCTGACGCATAGCACGACAGCGCTGAGCGCGGCCAGCAGCCTGCCGCGCGCAGGCACGAGTTCAGTGTTCGCTGGCTTCATCGGTCTGGCCCACTGGCTTCGCGGTACGTGCGCTGAACGCTCGCCCCAGCAACCACCCACATGCAAAGACGGCCCCCACGCCCGCGATTCCAGCGAGACCTGTCGCTACCGCCGAATTCCCGACGCCGGGAACGGCGTAGTCCGGTAGGAACGCCCATGTCCACGCGGCTTTGCCTTCGCCTTGTTCGAGAAACCCCTTATCCGCGGCAACTCGCTCCAATCCGTCGGGCCGGCTCGACGCGAATGGCGAGGCCAGCCCCGCCATGACCAGCGCCGCGGCCAAGGCCATCCAGACGAAATGGCGCAGCTTCATGGACGCGACTCCGAAGCACACAACGGCCGGCTGAAGGAAAGAAGGTCGGGCCGGGTTTCGAGCACGAGCGACAACGCGGCGACGGTGATGACCGCTTCGCCGATCCCGGTCAACGCGTGCACGCCGACCATGGCCGGCATGACTACTATCAACGGGGCAGTCCCTGAAATGGCGAGTTCGGCCGCGCAGGCCGCAGCAGCGGCAACGACCGAACACCAGGATGCCGCCGCCGCCGCGGCAAGCGTCATGGCGCGCGAGTCAGGCCGGAGACGTTTGAGCGCAACAAAGACCAGCCACGCGCACATAACGCCGATGACGCCCATATTGAAGAGGTTCGAACCGACCGCCGTCAGGCCCCCGTCGCCGAATCCAAAACACTGGACAATCAGCACGAGCGCCATCACGAGGCACGCGTTAAGCGGGCCAAGCAGAATGGCCGCCAGCGCCGCGCCGAGAAAATGGCCGCTCGTGCCGCCGAGTATGGGGAAGTTGAGCATCTGCGCCGCAAACACGAAGGCCGCGGTCACGCCCAGCATGGGCGTCTGGCGCTCATCGAGCGTACGTCGCGCCCGCGCCAGCGCAACGCCCACCACCGACGCGGAAACGGCGTAGCCCGCAAGATTGACGGGGCCGCTGAGAAAGCCGTCCGGTATATGCATGGCCTCTGACTCCGATTCGCCGATCGTGCCAATAATACCATTCCTCAAATTGTAATACCACCTGGGTCGACATGGATTGCCCGACAAATCCTGGTATGGCCAGGCTGCGATGGCGATCAAAGAGACTGCGTTGCTCAAGGCGCCTGTCAGAAGAAGCGAAATGCGATAAGGACGATACAGACGGCCTGGACGAGGCGGATGCCCATGCGGACCAGGTGATTGGCCTCGCCGAGCGTGTACTCGGAAGCTTTACGCAGCAATTCGGGAAGGCTGCCGGCAGTATCGCCGACGGCGATCATATCGCGCATCATGGGCGAGAGATAACGCGACGTGGCAAAGGCCTGGGCGAAGGTCGCGCCGTGCTGCACATGCACCGCGGCCGGGAGGAAGTCGCGTTCGAGGACGCGGCTTCCGGTGGCGCGCGCGGCGCGCTGAATGGCCTCGGGCAAGGGTACGGTGCTATCGAGCAGGATCGACAGGGTCCACAGGAACTTGGCCAAGGCGAGCCGGCGCGTGTACACGGCGATGAAGGGGATATCGACGGAGATGCGGTCGGTCACCGGACGAAACACGCCGAATCGCCACAAATAGATAAACACCGTTAGATAGAAGACAGGGGACGCCCACCCGAGAAGAAAACGCCGCGTATAGTCGAGCATGCCCGTGTCGTTCCCTCCCATATTGGCCAGAACAAACCCTTGGACAAATGGAATGACAAACACCGCCGCTACAAGGACGACCAGCGGGTAAGCGAGTTGCCGCCACAGCGCGTACTGAAGCCGCAGGTTCTCTTCGATATAGGCGCTCAGTGCGCGGAACGCGTAGACGAGCCGCCCGGAACGTTCGGCTGCCGCGAGAATCTCGACAAGGTATGCCGGAAGGTAACGATGCTCGGCGCGGAGCGCGTCTTCGAAGGTGCAGCCTGTTTCAAGTGACTCGCGCAATCCGGTGATCAGATTGTGCAGCTTGTAGGATTTCTTGTCGAAGAGCCTAATGGCTCGCACGATGGGCAGGCCCGCGTGTAGCGAAGCCGCCATCGAGTGACAGAACCGGAGCAGTTCTTTCGTTTTGAGGCGGCCCGATAACAGGCTCAATGCGCGTTCCTCCCGACGGGATCTTAGCGCATTTCGAGCGCGATGTCATGTGGCGTGGACGGAGTGGACGAGGTGGATGAAGTGGACGATCTTGGGGTAAATATGCGTTGTTTTTTCAGCCTTGAAAATAGGGGTCGTCTGTGCTAAGGTAAGGTCCCGTTAGAGCGCGGGCGAAATTTTGCCTCGGACTTCTAGCGCGGTCCTCTCCTCTAACCCGTGATTGACTGGCTGGTGTGCTGTACGTGTAACTAAGGTGCTGTAAAACCATGACTTCCACAGCAAAGCCCAAAGTGTTGGCAGTGGTCCCCGCGCGGTACGCTTCGACGCGGTTTCCAGGCAAAATCATCGCTCCAGCGGCCGGGAAACCGGTCGTGTATCACACCTATTTGCAGGCTCAGAAGGCCACCCTTGTGGACGAAGTTCTGATCGCCACGGACGCCGAGGAGGTGGTCGAGGCGCTACGTCCCTACGACGCGCGCGTGGTCATGACACGAAAGGACCATCCAAGCGGAACGGACCGGATCGCGGAGATCGCCGCGAACACGGACGCCGAGATCATCGTAAACGTGCAGGGCGACGAACCGCTGATCGATCCGAAGACGATCGACGACACCGTGCGGCCTCTGTTGGACGACCCCGATCTGCCGATGTCGACCGCGCGCAACTTGATCACGCTTCCGGAGCAAATCGAGAACCCGAGCGTGGTGAAGGTCGTGTGCGATGTGCGGGGTTACGCGCTGTATTTCTCGCGTTGGCCGATCCCGTACATCCGCGACGCGGCGGATCGCGGCGCGGCGGCGACGTGCTACTGGCAGCACGTCGGCATCTACGTGTACCGCCGCGACTTCCTGTTGCGATTCGCGAAGATGCCCCAGACGCCTCTCGAAAAACTGGAGAAGCTGGAACAATTGCGGGTGCTCGAGAACGGGCTGAAGATCGCCGTGGTGGACACGGAGTACGACAGCGTCGGGGTAGATACTCCGGAGGACTTGGAGCGAGTAAACGCGTTACTGGCCGCAAGCCGTTAGCCATATCGACGAAAGGGAGGATGTATGCCGAAGTATGTGTTCGTGACAGGGGGCGTGGTGTCATCCGTGGGAAAAGGCGTGCTGGCGGCCAGTCTGGGCCTGTTGCTCGAATCCCGCGGCCTCAAAGTGGCCATGATGAAGCTGGACCCGTACATCAACGTGGATCCCGGCACGATGAATCCGTACGAACACGGGGAGGTGTTCGTCACGGATGACGGCGCGGAGACGGATCTCGATCTCGGCCACTACCAGCGGTTCACGCACGCGTATCTCTCGCAGAAAAGCAACGTCACGACGGGCGGCATCTACAACGCCGTGATTCAAAAGGAACGGCGCGGCGAGTATCTCGGCAAGACCGTCCAGGTCATTCCGCATATCACCGACGAAATCAAGTCGCGCATCCGCATGCTGACCACCGACGGCGAGAGCGACGCGGACGTGGCCATCATCGAGATCGGCGGAACCGTGGGCGACATCGAGAGCCTGCCGTTCCTCGAAGCGATCCGCCAGTTCCGCCTCGAAGTGGGCGCGGCGGATTGCTGCTATGTGCACGTCACACTCGTGCCCTACATCGAGGCGGCGGGCGAACTCAAGACCAAACCGACGCAGCACAGCGTGCGCGCGATGCGCGACATCGGTATCCAGCCGAACGTCATCGTGTGCCGGACCGGTTCGCACAAACTGGGCATCGACCAGTTGCGCAAGGTCGCGCTGTTCTGCGACGTGGCCGACGATGCCATCATCAGCGCCGAGGATATCTCGCCGATTTACGCGATCCCGCTGAACTTCAAGAAGCAAGGACTCGACTCGACGGTTATCCGGTTGCTCAAACTCGAGGCCGCCGAGAGCGATTTAAGCGAATGGTGTTCGGTCGTCGATCGCCTGATGGCGCCCAAGACGTCGGTGCGCATCGCGGCCGTCGGCAAGTACGTCAGCCACCACGACGCCTACAAGAGCATCAACGAGGCTTTCGTGCACGCTGGCATCGCCAACGACTGCAAGGTCAATCTCGAATGGGTCGACAGCGAGCAGTTTGAGAAGGGCGTCGACCCGGCGACGGTCTTGGGCGAATACGACGGCGTGCTCATCGGACCCGGGTTCGGGTCGCGCGGCATCGAAGGCAAGATTCTCGCGGTGCGCTACGTGCGCGAGAACAAGAAGCCGTTCTTCGGGATCTGCCTTGGCATGCAGATCGCCGTGATCGAAATGACGCGGACGTGTCTCGGCAAATCGGAAGCCAATTCGACGGAGTTCAACCACGAGACCCCCGATCCCGTCGTATCGTTGCTCACCGAGCAGATGGGCATTCAGGCGATGGGCGGAACGATGCGGCTGGGCGCGTATCGGTGCGAACTCAAGGCCGGCACACGGGCAGGCGCGGCGTACGGGGTCGACGTCATTCACGAACGCCACCGCCATCGCTACGAGTTCAACAACGCCTATCGCGCGCCGCTCGAAAAGAAAGCGGGGCTTGTGGTCAGCGGCGTTCACCCGAAGCCCGATCACGAACTGGTCGAGATTATCGAGCTGAAAGACCATCCGTGGTTCTGCGCGTCGCAGTTCCATCCCGAGTTCAAGAGCACGCCGCTGGTCCCGCAACCGTTGTTCCGGGATTTCATCAAGGCGACGCTCGACAATCGCAAGTCCCGTGGCTGACCTCGCGCCAGGCGAGCGGCTCCGGCTGGCGCTCTCGTTCTGCGAGGTGGCGCGGCGCACGCATCCCGAAGCGCCAGGCCTGACGGGGAAAGCCGATTTCCTCCTGGCTCAGGTCCGGGACCGGCTTCGCGCGGATATTGAGGGCGCGTCCGAGACGCTACGCGAGGCGCTGGCTGAACGCGAGAAACTGAGCGCGAGTGTAACTTCGGCGCGGACCGATCCCGAAGCGGCAAACCGGAAAGGCAGGGAACTCGCCCGGAGGATTGCGGAACTCCAGGGCGTGGTCGCCGAATACAACCGTCTGCTCAAGGCGGAGCGTAGCGCGGATCTCGGCGGGACAGTCGAGCTTCCCCTGGACGAATACTCCCAACGCATTGGTATTGATTCCCCTCGCCGACGACCGCCGTTTCGATTCTGGCCCCCTCCGCCGTTAGTCGCTCCGGAGCCGACCGTTTGGGGCATCGAGGTGATGCCCACACGATTCGGAGCGATAGTCTGGGGCGTCGTCCTCGCCGTAGCGACGTTGATATCGTTGGGGTATCTCGGGTACCTGGGGCCTCAGTCTGGACTCACCTTGTCCATACATCATAACGACAAAACACCATCTATCGTTGTTGTTGAGTGCGCAGCCGAGGGGCCAAAGCAGGTTGCCTTGTATGTCCCAATGGCCGACTCAGAGGTGCAAGGTTCCAAGGCCGGGTTTGGAATCCGCATCGAGGTCAAAGACAAGAGCGCCGCAGCGTATCGGCGCATTCCGTCCAGCGAAGAGGCCTGGCGATATGCCGAGAATCCGCTACGCGAGTCGACCGAGATTGACATTACGCCAGGAGCGCCCGCCGTCCTTACGCTGAACGTCGGGAGAATCCGGCGCGCATTCCCCGAAGCCGAGTCGGTCCGGTTGACCGTCGTACGCCCGAACGGCAGCGAAGGCGCCCAGTACACGCTCGACTAACCCATCTTCCGCAGAAAGGTCTAATCCATCCATCTTTTCAAAGGCATCGCCTGAC
>CAYOCT010000084.1:0-21003 GCA_964402555.1 uncultured Nitrospiraceae bacterium
AAGGACGAAGCCGACAAACGAAATCGCGGGACCTTGTCATTTCTTCACAAGCTCTCAGAATGACACGAAGTGTGAGTCTCAACACGCTGCACGCCGCAGAGCACACTTAACTCAACCTGATGGTAACACGCGGCCGTCAATAGCCGTGCGGGACAAAGGCGATCTTCACGGCGTCCTGATGACGTAACAAATCCACGGCGCGCGCGTATTCGCCCAGCGTCATTACGTCGGTCACCAGCGCGCCGAGATCCAAGCGTCCTTCCTCGATCCGCGCTACGGCGTACTCGGCCGCTTCACGCGTGTGCGGCTGCGTGCCCGCGAGGGTCAGTCCTGGCCAGAACTTCGGCGCGAAGACATACGGCTCCCGCTGCACAGCGAACAGCACAACGAGATTCCAGGTCAGTTCCATTGCTTGATGCACGACCGCGGGCGTGCCCACGCAGTCGAAGCTGCAATGGAAACAATCGGGATGGCCTCGCGGCGGCAGTTTGGCGAAGACATCCTCCGTCGGTTCGAGGACCGCGTCCGCGCCGAGCTTGATGGCCATTTCGCGCCGCGCCGGGAGCGGATCGAACCCGGTGATGTGCGACGCGCCGGCAGCCCACAACAACTGCACGCACACAAGACCCGCGGGGCCGAGTCCGAACACCGCCGCGCGTTTCCCGGCGACGGCGTCGAGTTTCTCCGCAAGCATCACGTGCGCGCTCATGCACATCGCGAGTTCGAGCGGAGCGCATGCGTGCGGCGGAAGCGACGTGGGAACGGGGATGACGTTTGCCGCATCGATGACGGCGTACTGCGCGTAACATCCGGGTCGATCATGGCCCTGGTCGCGCCACGCGCACACGCGCTGGCCCACGGCAAGGCTTTCGACACCCGGTCCGAGCGCCTCGATATCGCCGCAGGCTTCATGGCCGGGCTGGCCCAGCGTGTACGGATACTGGAGGTCCATGCCGGGAAACATCGGCTTTCCCCCGAAGATGTGCAGGTCCCAATGGGGACAGGTCGTGACGGCCAGTATCTTGAGCAGCACTTGGCCGGGGCCGGGTCGGGGGATGGCGACGTCTTCAATACGGGCATCGCCTGGCGCGACAATCTGAAGCGCTTGCATAGTGGAACCAGTCATCTCGTTTGTCCTCCGAGCGAATCATAGGCGGCGTCCGCGAGGGTGTCAACAGGACGTTCGGAACCGCGAATGGACGCGAATGGACGCGAATAGAGAGGTTGGCAGGACGATTGTGCGGCAAGACGATGGAAGTGTTTGCCTGGAACGCGTGGTTTGGCGCGCATTGTTCTGGATGGCATGGTGAGCGGTTCTGCAGAACATGACGACAAAGCGATCTGTTGATTGATAGATGTATTAATGGATTAAATGTAGTAGTAATGTACCCTATTGGCAATCGGCTCGTCGGACGGGATAACAGGATCGACCGGATGCGAGAAACGGTGAACGGAAGAAAGGCGAGGAAACGCCCTGTATCCGTTGGGAACAGGCATGAATCAATACTCAATACATCCTGCGAATCCTGTTGTCCTATCAGAATGATAAGTGGCCCTATTCACGAATCGATACACCGGAGGCACCGCTTTCGATGCTGCATCGAGTAGATCATGCATGGCCTCCAAGATAAGTCATAGGACCTTCCAGTTAGGAAAGATACAGATGATACATTAGTCACATTGTGATATCCCAAATATGGCGATTCATCTCGGCACAGAATGGTCTTGCCGCTGTGTTCACGTTGCGGATTTGAGATTACTCTTATGTATTCCCTTTGTAATCGCTTGCCAAGAAGCCCTGTTGCCGCGCAATGCACGTGCTGTCTTTCTCTGGAATCGTCCTGTCAGCCAATCGTCCTGTCGTTGTGCTGGCATTTCGATCTCGGGAGCGCGCTTCCTTCATTTCCCTTTCCAATCGTCCTGCCAATGAATCGTCCTGCCGAATTCTGTATTCGCGTTGATTCGCGTCCATTCGCGGTTCCTCAACAAGACGAGATTTGCTCCGGTCCATACGGCATGCTAACGTGGACCTCGTGTGAGTAATGCGGGAGGAGTGAAGGTGAGTATGGCGCACTTAATGCTTTCTCGATACGGGCGCGCGCTCTTCGTGTCGTCTCTAATTCTCGTCGGAACCCTTGGCGGTCCCGTATACGCGGAGACCGAGTACGTTGCGGCGGTGCTGCATGCGGGGCTGCCCGGCGAAGACGCGCAAGTCGTGGCCATGCTCTCGCAATGCCTCGGCGACGCGGGCTATCGCGTGGTCGAGTTCGACGCGGACGCCTTGTGCGACCCGGCGGGTCTGAATCCCGAGACCGTCGACCTGCTCGCGCTACCGAACTCAGCCGTCCTGCCCGAGGCGTCGGTCGTGCCCATCACCAAGTATCTCGAAGGCGGCGGGGACATCATCGCGTTGAACGCGCCCATGTGGCAGACGCTCCTGATCAAACCGAGAGGCGAGTGGCTTTCGCGCGACGACTATGAACGCCAGACGGCCACGGAACCGCCCGAACACGCGCTCTTCCATTTTAACCCAGAGGATATCGCCGGTTGGCAGCGCGGGTATTTCCCGGAGGATTCCAGGGCTACCTACGAAACCGTCGACGAAGGTCCGGTGCCCGGACGCCGTTCGCTCCACGCGAAGATCGAGGACCTGAGAAACTGGGACAACTTCGGGCCGAAAGACCTCGATAAGCCGTTTCCTGAAGGCGACACGTTGACCGTGTTCGCGGCGAAGGGCGGGCCGAAAACGCGGAATCTCGCGGTCGAATGGAGCGAGCAGGACGGGTCGCGCTGGATCGCGACCGTGCCGCTGTCGACCGAATGGCGGCGCTACGTCCTGACGCCCGAGGACTTCAAGTTCTGGGAGAGCGTGCCCGCCCGGCAGGGCACCGTGTTCCAGCCCGCCAACGCGAAGAGCATGAACATCGGCCTCGCGTTCACGCACACGGGTACGGCCTCCGGCGAGCACGAGTTCTGGGTCAGCGGCTTCGGCACCGCGAGCGTGAAGCCCGACAACCAAGACCTGCTCGCGAAACCTGTCATCCCCGCGCTCGACAGCCTATCGCCGGGATACAAGTTCTTTAGATCTACAGCTAGCACGCGGATTAGCACAGCGGTTCCGATGGCAATCATGAGCGATTTCAAGTCCGTTCCCGAACTTACGTGCATACAACCCCGTCCGAATGGTGCTGGTTTTGGAAAGGGGCGCTCGTGGCGATGGGTCCCGCTGCTTGAAGCGTACAGAGGGGCAAGAGAATGGTGCGGCAGTCCCGCATCATTGACGATCCACGCCGATGGGAGGTTCAGGGGGGGGCAATGGGCCGCGTTTACCATGGCTGACGCCGACTGGTTTATGCACTTGTCGGCGGGTGAAAGAGTGGTTCGATTCGTCGCAGCAGATATGCGCTACGAGCCGAGAGTAATGGATGCAGGCACAGGTTTCTACACTTATTTCCTGGAACAACCCATCGAACTTGGCATACGTCTCGCCAATTTGACTCGCGATTCGATCCATGATATCAGCGCATTCCTATGGGTTCGCGATGTGGATACGCGTACCATTGTATTTGAAAAGAGATGGCCCGTAGTGATCGATGCCGGCGCGCAGGCAACCCTTCGCGAAATCTGGAGTCCCCCCTACTGTCCGAAATCCGGCTTCGAGGTGCTCGCCAGTTTTGACCCTAACGGGGCTGACAGTCCGCGCATGAGTGATGTGATACACCGGGTACACATTTGGCAACCAAAGGAAAAGAAATCCTTCATCACGATCGAAAACGGCGACTTCATGCTGGACGGCAAACGGTGGCGGGCGCATGGGGTGAACTACATGCCTTCGTCAGGGATTGGGGCGGAAGACAACGAGTATTTCGAGCGGTGGCTGAGCGCGCAGTCGTATGACCCCGAGATCATCCATCGCGATTTGGAGCACGTGAAGGACCTCGGTCTCAACTCCGTCAGCATCTTCGAGTACGACAAGGAAATCGGCTCGCAGAATTTGCTGGATTTCCTGCGGCAGGCGGACGAACTTGGACTCAAGGTCAATCTGTCGTTGCGGCCCGGCACCATCGGCGACTTCAACTGGCTGGGGATGCAATCGATCATCGAATATTACAAGCTGTGGGAGCATGACGAGATCTTCGCGTACGACATCGACTGGGAGCCGATGTGGTGGCAGCACGAGAAGCGCGTGAAGTGGGACCGCGAATGGGAGTCGTGGATCGTCGAGCGTTACGGCAGCATCGACAACGCGGAGAAGGACTGGGGCATGTCCGTGCCGCGCGACAAAGACGGCGCGGTGACGAATCCCGAGGACAAGCAACTCATGACCGATGGCGACTGGCGCATCATGGTCGCGGCGTACCGGCGTTTCCTGGACACGCTGTTGTACCGCGAGTACAGCGGCATCCGCGCGAAGATCCGCGCGATCGACCCGAACCATTTCGTGAGTTTCCGCATGACCGAGGCGGGCGACCCGACGATGAACTGGGGCGGCGTGTTGCCGTACGACTTCCCGTATCTTGCGGCGGCGGTGGACATCCTCGAACCGGAAGGTTACGGGCGCATCGGCGATTGGGAGAAGATCAAACCGGCCTGGTTCGAGTACGAGTACGCGCGCTGGGCCGCGCCGGAGAAGCCGATGTTCTGGGCCGAGGCGGGCGTACACGCGTGGGACGTGGCCGCGGGCAAGGCCACGCCGGAACTCCTCGAACGCCAGGGCCAGTTCTATCGCGACTTCTACCGCATGCTGATTTCGAGCGGCGCCGACGGCATCTTTTGGTGGTGGTATCCCGGCGGCTTCCGCGTGGGCGAGAACAGCGATTATGGCATCATCAACTGCGACGGCTCGGACCGCCCGAACTCGAAAGCAATTCGCGAAAACGCCGCGGCCTTTATCGACGGCCCCTCCGCCAAGCCGGTTGATCACTGGATCGAATTCGACCGCGACAAGAACGCGCGCGGCATCACCGGCGTGTACGACGAGGTCCAGGGCGAGTTCTGGAAGGCCATTGAGGACGGCAAGACTCCTGGCCTGCGCACCGCGGGTACCGGGACAGATTCGTCGAATTGTCCGGCGCTCGCCGTGGGCAACGTCCCCTGGAACGGGACGAATCCGCCGAAGTTCCTTGATGGCTTCTTCGATACCTTCGAGATTCAGGACCGCAACGGGCATTGGGTGAGTGCAACCAAGGGCGGCCGCATCGAAGTTGCAGGCGACAAACCCGTGCTCGCGCGGATGACGATTGCGAATTTGGGCGAGGCCGCGTGGCTGCACGAAGGTAACGGCGCGGTGTATGTCGCCGCCGGAGACACGCGCATCCCGCTGCCGTCCGACGTGCCGCATCTGGACCGCGCGACGCTGGACTGTGTCGTGCTCGCGCCGGCTGGCCTCAAGGACGCGACACAAATCGCCGTCCGGCTTGTGGCGGATGGGCGCACGCCGTTCGGAGAACGCTACGAGATAACGCTTGCGCCGTAGGGCATGATGGCGCCTTGGCGAGGAATCGAATTCGTGTCATTGCGAGCGCAGCGAAGCAATCTCGCTCCAGTCAGGAGTGGGATTTCGAGGGGATTGCTTCGTCGGGCTGGCGCCCTCCTCGCAATGACACGCTGCGTCGTGGACACGGACTAGCGACCTTGGATCGGCGAATCGAACGCGAGAAGAAGACGGTAGCGGCGATGATCCGCATGCACTGCCATGACGTGCACGGAACGCGCGGCGGCCTCTGCTTGGAATGTGAGGAGCTTACGGCGTACGCGCTGGAGCGCGTCGACCGATGCCCGTTCGGCGATTCGAAGCCGGTGTGTTCGCATTGCGAAAGACACTGCTACAAATCCTCGATGCGCGAGCGCGTGCGTGCCGCGATGCGTTACGCCGGACCGAGAATGATCACGCGGCATCCTATTCTCGCGATCTGGCACGTCATCGACAAACGAAGGACGCGTACCGGGCCAGGCTCGACTTCGTAGTCGGAGGGCTTGTGGCCGATTACGATTACGACTACGATCACGACCAGGAGTGGGAATGGAAGGAACCGGGTTTGTCGACTCGGGTCGCAACGTGTTCTGAGAATAACGAGTGGAAAACCTGATCGAGATAGACAACCTTGACGTGCGCTTCTTCCTGAAAGAAGGAACGGTCTGCGCGGTCAACGGCGTCCATCTCTCGATTGCGCCGCACGCGACGCTCGGCGTCGTCGGCGAAAGCGGCTGCGGCAAGAGCGTCACCGCGCGCGCGATGCTCCAAATCCTGCCTCCGCGCGGCCGCATTATGGGCGGAGCGATCAGGCTTGCGCCGCGTAATGGCCAGGACGCGCCCGTCGACATTGCGCGCCTCAAGCCTGGCGGCGCAACGATGCGCCGAATTCGCGGCGGTGATATCGCGATGATCTTCCAGGAGCCGATGACCTCGCTTTCACCGGTACACAGCGTCGGCAATCAGATCATGGAAAGCGTGCGCCTGCACCAGCGCGCGTCGAGAGCCGAGGCGCGCGACCGTGCGATCGAAATGCTGCAATTGGTCGGCGTGCCGATGGCCGAGCGCCGCGTCGACGCGTTTCCGCACGAATTGTCCGGTGGGCTTCGGCAGCGCTGCATGATCGCGATGGCGCTCGCGTGCCGGCCGCGCCTGCTGATTGCGGACGAACCGACGACCGCGCTCGACGTGACCATTCAGGCGCAGATCCTTAACCTTATCGAGCGCCTGCAGAGCGAACTCGGGATGGCTGTCATGATGATCACGCACGACCTCGGTGTCATCGCTGAGACCGCGCGCCACGTCGCCGTGATGTATCTTGGGCGTATCGTCGAGCAGGGCAGCGTCGCGACGATCTTTTCCGATCCCAAACACCCGTACACCGTGGGCCTGCTTGAATCGATTCCGCGGATCGGCAAGGGCAACACGGCCCGGCTCGCCTCGATCCCCGGCACGCTGCCCGACCCCTTTACAACGCCCACGGGTTGCGCGTTCCACCCGCGGTGCCCGCATCGGATCGACGGGGTGTGCGACCGAGGCGCGCCGCCTGAATCCCGCGTCGTCGGGCCGGGACACAGCGTCGCGTGTCATCTGTACTCGAACGTGGGGGAGGGGACGTCATGAACGCGCCCTTGCTCGAAGTTCGGAATCTGTCGAAGTACTTCCCGATCGTGAGCGGATTGTTGCGCGCGACCGCCGGCTACATTCGGGCCGTCGACGATGTCAGTTTCCACATCACGGAAGGGGAGACGCTTGGCCTGGTCGGCGAGAGCGGGTGCGGTAAGACAACCACGGGCCGCCTGGTGTTGCGCCTGCTCGAACGCACTTCGGGCGAGATGACGTTTCGCCTGGACGGCGAGACGCTCGACCTCACCGCGCTCAGCGGCGAACCGTTACGCGCGTTCCGCAAACACATGCAACTGGTCTTTCAGGACCCGTTCTCGTCGTTGAATCCACGAATGACCGTGTTCGACACTATTGCCGAGCCGCTGCGCGCGCATGGCGCCGGTTCGCGAAAAGACATCGAAGACCGCGTGCGCTGGCTGACCGGCGCCGTCGGCTTGAAGGTCGAGTTTCTTCGGAGGTATCCCCACGCGTTCAGCGGCGGGCAGCGCCAGCGCATCTGTATCGCGCGCGCGCTCGCGCTGAATCCGAAACTCGTCATCTGCGACGAACCGGTTTCGGCGCTCGACGTATCCGTCCAAGCGCAGATTCTGAATCTGTTGAAAGACCTTCAGCAGGAACTCGGACTGACGTATCTCTTCATCGCGCACGACCTGTCCGTGGTCGAGAACATCAGCGCGCGCGTCGCCGTAATGTACGCCGGGCGCATCGTCGAGATGGCCACCGTGGATGCGCTTTTCCATCAGCCGCGCCATCCCTACACCGAAGCCTTAATGAGCGCGCTGCCCAAACCCGACCCCGCCGCGCGTTCGGATCGCATCGTCCTGCCGGGCGAGGTGGCCGATCCTTCAAACCTTCCTCGCGGGTGCGCATTTCATCCCCGTTGCCGCTACGCCGCGGAACGCTGCAAGAACGAGATCCCGGCATTGCGGGAAGTGGAAGCCGGCCACACCTGCGCATGCCACCGCGCGGAGGAGATCGCGTTGCTGGGTGTGGGCAACGGGCGCGATCTCTGAGAAGCTGTTCGATTCGCGCGCGATTCAATTCGAGATCTCCGGGGCGATGCATGCTATACTTCCTTCCCCTATTGGGGACACATTCAGTACGCACGTGCAGGACCAGGAGGAGGGAACAGTATGGCACGAGTGGGAATCGGAATTATTGGCTGCGGCAATATCGGCCCGATCCACGCCGAAGCGATCGCGCAGGTGCGTGGCGCCAGGCTGCTGGCCGTTTCGGATATCAACGAGCGGAGCGCCAAAGCGCTCGCGGGGAAATACGGCGCTGAGGCGTATACGGACTACCGCCGCCTGCTCGATCGCAAAGACATCGACATCGTCAATCTCTGCGTGCCCAGCGGCATGCGTGCGGACATCGGCACGGCGTGCGCCAAGGCGGGCAAGCATATTCTCTCGGAGAAGCCGCTCGAGATCTCGACCAAGCGTATCGACCGTCTTATTGCCGCGGCTGAGAAAGCGCGCGTCAAACTGGGCTGTGTCTTTCAAAGCCGGTTTGCCGAGGGCGCACAGGCGATACGTACGGCCGTCGAACGCGGACGTTTCGGCCGGCTCGTGCTGGGCGACGCCTACATCAAGTGGTACCGGTCGCAGGAGTATTACGACAGCGGCGTGTGGCGGGGCACTCGGAAGTTCGATGGCGGCGGCGCGTTGATCAATCAAGGCATCCATCAGATCGATCTCCTGCTGTGGTTCATGGGCGCCGCCAAGTCCGTTCGCGCCGAGACACGTTTACTCGCGCACGAACGCCTCGAAGTCGAAGACCTGGCCTGCGCGATGATCGAGTTCGAGAACGGCGCGCTTGGCGTGGTCGAGGGCAGTACCGCGATCTGGCCTGGCCATTCCGCCCGCGTCGAGATTCACGGCTCGGAAGGCAGCGCGGTTCTGGAAGACGCCGAGCTCAAGTTCTGGCGTTTCCGCAAGGAAACCAAGGCCGACGCCAAGGTCCGCTCATCGTTCAAGTCGGAATCGGCGCTGGGCTCCGGCGCGGGCGACCCGCTGAGCGACCTTACGTGCGAAGGGCACCGGCGACAGATTGTCGATTTTGTGCAAGCCGTCCGCGACGATCGTCCGCCGATGGTGGATGGCCACGAAGGCCGCCGTTCGGTGGCGCTGATCGAGGCGATTTACAAGTCCGCGTCGACAGGGAAAACGGTACGGCTTTGAGCGGCCCGAGCGTCATGGTGGCTTCGTTCCAAATCGGCCGAAATGCTGGAATTGCCGCTTTGGAACGGCAATCGTGGCTATCCAATTTAAGGAAGAATGCCTGATGAAGCTGTTTCGCAAGGTCTTGAAATGGGGGGGCTGTATCGTATTGGCGGTGGTGATCGTGGCCACGGTCTCCATATGTGTCTACGGACATGCTCCGGCGAAACGCCCAGATCTGGTGACTCCATTGCCCGACGGTGTGCCCGCGCCACCTCACGGGTATCCGAGTGAGATTACCTCATTTCTCGCCGGATATCTGTTCTATGATATTATACCCCTCGAAAATGCGCCCCCGGCCCCAGGCGTTGTAATGAAGTCGGACATCCTGTATGCAACCGCCGACGGCGTTCAACTGTATCTCGACCTCTATTCACCGGAGTCGGCCCAGGGCGCTGTCCCGGGGATCGTGCTGTTTTACGGCGGCAGTTGGAAAGGCGGTCGCAAAGACCAATTGCGCGTCTATGCGCAATACTTCGCCCAGCATGGGTACGTGGTGGCAACGCCCCAGTATCGTCTGAAAGAAGAGGGGCGCTGGCCCCGGTCCGTGCAGGATGCCAAGTGCGCCGTGCGATGGATGCGGGCACACGCCGCGGAGAACGGCGTCGACCCCAAGCGGATTGGCGTAATGGGCAATTCCGCCGGTGCATATCTGGCGCTGATGGCAGGTTACACTTCTGGGGTCGAGGAGTTTGAGGGGAATGGCGGCTGGCAGGACCAGAGCAGTGCCGTGCAGGCCGTTGCCGACGTCTACGGCCCGACCGACTTTACCGATGCCGGCTCTCGCGATCATCCCTCGCTTCGCGCCTATATGGGCGGCAGCTACGACGAGGATCCTTCAAGGTATGAGAAGGCATCGCCGGTGCGGTACGTCACCGAGAAATCACCGCCGACATGCGTCATTCACGGCACGGTCGACATGCTGGTGCCCGTACATCAAAGTGACTGGCTCGTAGAGAAACTCAAGGAGAAAGGCGTTCCCCATTACTACAGCCGAATCAACGGGTGGCCCCACGCGATGGATGCCGTGGAAGCCGTCAACAAGCACACCAAGGCGCTGCTTGTGAACTTCTTTGACCGATATTTGAAGGGTACTGATACCGTCAAGTAGAGCCGCAACACACTAACCTGCAACGCTTCGACGGCGTTCCCGTCTCAGCTTCGCCGACGGGCATGCTATCGCCCCGCGCCGGCCGCCGCCAGGAAGGCGTCTGTGGTAACCACGTACGTGTACCCGCTATCCTCGATGCCTTTCCTGCGTGTCGATTCGCGTGCGTTGAAGGTCGCATCTTCGACACACAGGGTCTCGTATCCAAGTTCCTTGGCGGACTTGGAGGTCTTGCCCAGGCACGCTTCGGTGTGGCCTCCGATAAATACGATGCGTTTCACGCCGAGATTGCGCAGGACAAATCCAAGGCTGCACGACTTGAAGGCGTCCTGTGCGGTCTTCGCGAGGACGTACTCGCCTTTGCGTACGCCCAGAGCCTTGGCCGGACACGAGGTCAAATCACCGCAGTGGTGTCCCCACTTCGAGTAGTCCTCGCCGTGTTCTTTGAGGAGCATGGCGCGCACGTCGGGATCGAGATCCATGCCGTCTTCGAACTGACATCCCCAATGAATGAAGATCATGGGCAGGCCCATCCGGCGGCAACATTCAGTGACCTTGACGGCATTGGGAAGAGCGTTTTGCCATAGAAAGTCGTTTGCCGCATTGACGTCGTCGGCGGTAAAGCCCATCGTCTTCCACAAGGCGGGGACTTGATCTTGGGTCATTGGTTTGGCCGGCGGCTGGCCTTCCTGGAAATCGACGCACACGAACGCGCATTGCTCAAAGAACTTCCTGTCGAGGTGAATACCCCGTGCCTCGTCCGCTCTTGATCCCATAGCCGATATCCCCAGAATGACTGCAATTCCCAACGTGGTGTATCTCCAGAAGATCATAGTAGACCCCACTCGGTCTCGACGTCTCAATCGCGATTGGCGCATGAATGATGATACGCGACCAAGTACGGTTATGGCGAATCGTGACGCGACGCGGAGATCGGTGCTCGAATGGCAACGTGAAGCAAGAGGCGAGGGGAGAGCCTAACTCTCTGAGTTGACGTCTTGTCGATGCTTCGTCCTGCTGGACCGATGACCTGCAAATGATTGAGAATACGAAAGCATTCCGCTCTTGACGTGAATACGAAGGCACGTGTCGTGAAACTGGGCTCCGAAATAAAACGTCGTTAATTGGCGGAGAGGTAATCATGGGAATGACACGGCGTCAATTCATGCGCGGTACAATGACTGTGGCCGGGGTGGTCGCCTTGGACTTCCCGGCGGCCTCAGCGACCGAAGGAGCGTCTTCGGTGTCCTCTGGCCATGATGTGGCAGGCGCGATCGTCATCTGTAATCATTCAACGCAGTATGGGATAGGCGAAGCGTTTCCCGAGGGGGAGATCGGGGGGCGCTGGTTCCAGCGAAACTTCTGGGCCGCGTTTGGCCTGGAGCAGGGCCGGCGCTGGCTTGATGCGAATCCCGCAAACCGAATCTGCCACGAGTTCGACGCCTATTTCCTTGAATCGCTCAACGCGGAAGCGCCGGAGTATCTCGCCACAGTTCGGGATTTGGTCGACCGTGGTCTGATGGAGCTTCCGGGAGGGACGTTCGGCCAGCCGGAGTCGCAGGTGTTCGGCTACGAATCCGCGTTGCGGCAACTGACGTTCGGCCAGGCGGCATATCGGCGCTATCTGGGCCGCGGGGTGGACACCTTTCTTGCCGAAGAGCAGAACTTCTTTCCGCAGTTGCCTCAGATCCTCAAGCTAGCCGGGTTCAGGTATGCGAGCCTTCAGTTTCAGAACTCCGGCGCGCCACCGGTATTGCCTCATGACCTGATTCTCTGGGAGGCTCCTGACGGCACGGCGATTCCCACGATCCCGAAACATCCCGGCATGGTGTCGTGCACGCGCCAATGGAAATCGTACGAGGAGGTGATTGCCCACTTGGCCGGACGGAAGGCGCCATTGGTCTTCCAGTGGATGGAATTGGGGGCGCCGGGATTGGACTGGGGCGCTTCCATCGCGCCATACCAGGAGGCCGTTCACGAGGCCGAGTTACAGGGGTTTCGGCAAATGACCTTGACGGAATACGTCGAATGGGCCCTCGCCCGATGCGAAACGCCTCGCGTTCACATACCTATGGATCAGTCCAACTACTTCAACAATTCGTTTCGGGGCGGATGGGGTTACGAGAACGAACGGACGACGCGCGGGGCCAACCAATGCGAAAGCTGGTTGCTGGCGGTAGAGACGTTGTGTGCAGGGCGGCAAGCCGCGCATATCGAGCGGATGGCGGGCGATCGGCTGCGCGAACTCTGGTCCGGCCTGCTCGTGTCGCAGAATCACGACCCTTACCTTGCTGGCTCAGGCTTTGCCTATGTCGACGGCATCCGATCGTATCAGAGTGAGCTGGCCGTGAAACAACAGGCGACTGTTCAACACGCGATTCATAACGAAGCTGGAATCGATGAGCCAATTGCCGCATCAGGCGGCTCGTTCCGGCTGTTCAACCCGTGTCCCTGGGAAGTCACGACGCCGGTGTTGCTGGAAGTTAGCGATTTAGCGTGGCCGGACCACGCGTTCAAGCTGACCGAAGGCCGGACCGACAAGCTCCTGCCTGCGGTGTTCCGTTCGGACGACGGCCACGTGCTGGCCGGGCCGGTCATTGCGCGCATTCCATCGTACGGTACGCTGGATCTGCAACTGAAGCCCGCGGCGGATGATCCCGTCCAACCGAAACATGAGTCCAAGCACTTGACCGCAGAACGGGATGGGCGTGTATGGAAGGTGGATGACGATGCCTTCGCGGATATCGCGTTTGAACCGTTAGTGGGGGAGTGGCGTCAGTTGGTCAATTCACACAACATGAACGTCGAGGCGGCCCATACGAATATCGGCGAAGCGCCTGTCAGCCTCCCGTGGCAAACGGTATCCGACGGGATCGATGTGGCTGCGTGGCGCAGGGATTTGGTGCGCATTCGCGACGTGCGAGAGCCCGCAATGTCGGTACAGGGTTTGGTTTGTACAGGTAACGAACCGGGGCCGTGGATTCAATTCAATCACCGTTTGACCAGTACGATCTTCTTTGAGACGGGCGCTTGGCCTTCCGGTCCATGGCGGTTCCGGGTCCACGTCCGGGGTGCAAAACCACGGATTATCGCCGACGCGCCTTTCTCCGAAGAGGAACATCGCAGCGCCCGCTTCTATTGTTCGCGGTACATTCGCTTGGAATGGCCCGGACGGCACCTGCTTTGGTGCCCCTCGCAGAACACATCATTCCGGTGTGTGGAGGAAGCGGACTCGTGCATTATCGAATGCCTCGTGCTTAACTTCGGTTTCTTTGGAACGGCCAACTGGGAGATGCGGTTCCATGCGGGATCGTCGTTTTCGCCGGCTGAGTCGATACGGCTCGCGGAAACGTTTCATCGCAGACCTGTTCGTATCCCCGAAGATGTGACGGCCGGAGGGGTAGCGGGCATCAACGCGGACAATCCGAACGTGCTGATTACGCACGTCTTTCCCGCGGATGCCGGCGCCGTTGCCGTTCGGACACTGAACTCTTCCCAGGAATCTCAGGCCGCCGCCATTCGCTGGCCGGGCCAGATCAAGCAAGTGAATATCGCCGATCTCGATGGCAACCGTTTGGACACTTCCTGCACGTGCTCGACCGGCCCTGGCGGTCATTGGAGCTACACGTTTCGACCATGGGAAATTGTCACGTTCCGCGTGGCCTAGAAACAACAGACTCGGTAGGACAGGCTGGCCTACGCGGCCACTTGGGGTGAGCGTAACTACAGAATCTTCCCTTGATCCGCGAACTACATCTCGCGCGAAATGAATAGATCGAACACGTATGGATGGGCGAACGCCATCCTCTGCAGCGCGCTCTATCTCAGTGAGAAGATTGGAGAAAGATCCCGTCGCAAACCGTCCCGGCTTTCGACGAGAGTCTTGATACAGTCGCCAAGGATTACCGCTTGCGGCGCACAGAGAGCGTGCCACCCAGCACACACGCGCCGGCAAGCGCTACCAGCCCCAGCATACCTGCCACTGGCAGACCCGGGTTGCCAGCCCAGAAGGGATTTGCGCCGCTGGCCGCTGCTACGAAGGCGGCCGGGCTGCTGTGCACGGCCTCGTAGGTGGCCAAGTTCGTGTTGCCGTCGCCGTCATAGTCGCCGTACGCCGAAAACGGCTCGCTTATCGATTTGCCCGCGCCCAGAATGGCAATGGCTCCAGGCTGAAGTACCGCGAAGACCGCATCGATCTTCGTGCCCACCGTCTGCGCATCGTCGGCCAGAGCATTGAGAGTCGCTACTTGTTCAGGCGTGAACGGAGGATTGGTCGCGACCGACCGAATTGCCTCGGCGGTTGGATCGATACCTGAGCGAAATACCGTAACCAAATTGAGGATTTCTCCCATCTGTCCGGTGAGCAAGTTCAGTATCGAGGCCTGCATTTCCGTGCTCAGCCCCAGCAGCGTAGACACGCCATCGCCGACACCCAACAGGCTGCTCTCAAGAGCCGGAAGCGTCGTCCGCGAGACAATGCCTTCAATATAAGCCAAGAACTCTTGCACGTAGCTCGCGATCATCCGAAGGGTATCTACCAGGCCGCTGGCCCCCGGTACAGTTGCCTCAATCAAGTCAGCCGCCGCGTTCAGACGCGCCGACGTTGATGTGGCGTCATCCGGGCCTAGCAAGGTGCCCATGATATCGCCCAAGTCGGTGACTGCCGTCGTCCATTGGGCTTTGATACCTGCCAGTTGCGTCCGCAAAGTGGGGTCCGCGCACAACGCTGCACCTGCAAGGGCCAGTTGATACTCATCAGGAATGCCGTCGCCCATTAGCCCGTTTTCCAGGTCCATTGTGGCGTAGGGGGGAATACCGGAGACGCCAAGAGCCCCCAGCAGTGTAATGACCGTGTTCGCCTGGGAATTAGCATTGACCCAGTACTGGCATGAATCGCTCAAGGTCACGGGCGGCAAAGAAGCCATACAAGGCATCGCGAGCAATAAGATTCCAACTACTACACCGATTACGTTCCGCATTGGCTGAGCCTCCTCCCTCTGTGGCTACTGCGCTAATCCGAGGCCTTCCGCATGACCTCGGCCGCGACCATCACGGGCGCAGTATTCGTATTATATGCCGAATCGCGTTCACTTTCAATGGATAAATCGGGGGGCCTCAGTTTACCCAGTTTCTATGTAGCTCCGTCTCTTCTTGCTCTTGCTCTTGCTCGTGATCGTGATCGTGATCGTGATCGTAATCGAGTTACTCGATGCGAGTGTCGGCAGCGTTCACAAGACCTGGGAAAACGGCCGTTCTGTCAAAGCTACAGCCCTTCGGTCTTTGGTCGATTACGATTACGATCACGATCACGATCACGATCACGAGCGAGAGCACGGATCTTCACGAAACTCGGGATACATGAGTCGGGGGGTAGCGAGTGGCGGATTTGCTCGGAAACGGGTGCTTACATGTTCGTGCGGCACGTGCCCCGCATATCCGAAACTGCGAGCGGAGGTAGGTGGTTTCGAAGGCGCAACACTACACAATCCTTGAGCCGACAGGCGCGTGCTAATCGATGTTGCGCAGCATGACCGCGGCAAGGTGTCGAGTCAATCTAATCCACTGTGAGCAAGCGCACCCGTGTTAGCGTACGCTGGCCGTTCTTGCTTTGCGCCGCGCATTCCGGACCGCCAGCCCGCCAAGACTCAGACTCAGCATAGCCATAGTGCCCGGTTCCGGGACGGGCGTCCCGGGTTCGGCCACAAAGCTTGCCTCAAACTGGATATTATCGTGCGGCGAAAGCAAGGTGCGGATCTGCAGTTGCATGTCGGTTATTGCCGGCCCGGGCAGACTGGGGATGGGGTTGCCGAATGACGCGCTGAACGGCGCTGAACCATCGTCGTCCACCGAAAGTGTGAAGGGGTCATCCAGCAGCGTAACATAGCTGACGCCGTCAGCAAGCGATCGGTAGATTGAGCCTCCCGGGGCTGCGCTCATGGTGGCGCCGTCTTGGTTCAAATCCGTCAGCGTCCCGTTGATGTATCCGCCCGTAACCGTGGAGGGGATGGTCGGAAACGACAACAGCGCCGAAGTTATAGTGAACGTAGTATCGAACGCGCCTGCCGTCAGAGCAGCGATCAAGTTGACCACCGGGTCCAAGTTGCCGTTCACGGTCCACACAAAGTCAAAGAGGTCGTTGTGAATGGCCCCTGAGCCGCTGAAATTCCCATCCTGATCGATACTCCCATCAATCTGCGAAAGATCGATATTGAAAATCTGGCCGCCCGACACGGCCTGAATGCCCAGTTGCACTGGCAAGATGTCCCCGTGGGCCGTACCTCCCGCCATCACAAGGAACACAAATGCGCCCACTGTCACGACACGAAACAGTCTGCCCATGACCCATCTCCCATTAGTAGCTTGCCTAACCTCACCGAGCCAACTTGGTAGCGCGCTACAAGCGGCCTATCCCATGACCTGCACCATGCCGCGAAACGCCCGAACCATGCAGTCTTATTCCCGAGCCGCTGCAAGATCCTTCCCGCTGGCCGCCCCTGAGTACGTTCGTTATGGTCGCTGAACCCGGCAACCCGCCGAGTTGTACCCGCTTTGCTCGCCGCGCTCGTTGGCCCATCAGATCAAGGCAGAGCATTCGAGACGACAGAGTTCATCCATTATGTGCCTAAAGCTAGATTGCTAGCTCGTTATCACGTAATTCGCCACTTGGGAGGCGCACCCGCGAGATAAGAGCGAAGCTCCTCCACCATGTACTCGCTCATATTCTAACCTCACCAGCAGGAGATTGGATGCCGCAGGCTGCAATCTGGTAGCGTCTGGGGCCGACTATTGTCCAATGGTCGCTCAAGCGGGATACCTGAACACCACCGGAGATGTGAAGTGCGGCGAGACGGAGGCAGCATAGTATGACCACCAAAAGCGATTTAAGCGAGGAGGTGAGGATTGTTGCCTTCGGGGACTCTATTACGCAGGCAGTCGAACAGCCCGAGGCAAAGAGGTGGCTGACGCTGGTGGACCAAGAACTCAAAGCAAGATTTCCCTATCAGACGATAAAGTGCATTAATTCCGGCATCGGCGGAGAGACTTCTCGGGAAGGGCTTCATCGCATTCATGACGACGTTGTGCGGCATCGTCCGAACACAGTCATTGTTGGTTTCGGCGCAAACGACGCTACGCAGGACCCCATCCGCCATGTCTCGCGCGAGGAATTCCGACAGAACCTGGAAACCATCTTCAGAACGGTCAGGGACACTCTGGGGGCAAAGGTGATCATCATGAGCATCGTTCCGATCATTGACGATTGGCATGATTGGATGCGCTCTCCGTATTTTGAGGAATATGGCGGCCTTGATGCCTATATCGAGCGGTACAGACGCGTCATACGGGAATTCTGCGTCGATCACGGGCTGGCGCTGGCAAGTGTAGACAGTGCTCTAAGGGACGAGGCCCAGAATCGTGGACCGGCAAGCGTTACCTTGCCCGATGGCGTTCATCTGACCGAACAGGGGAACCGTGTCGTGGCCGATCACATGTTCAGGCTCTTGTTGACGGCTATGGAACAATCAGATGGCCAATAGAGGCGCCGAGCTATGCCCAAGTCGTCTTCAATCGATGTGAGTACTGCAAGAGCGGTTTTGACTGCTCGCAATCTCGTTCCGTGCCTTGTCCTTGCTTAAGATCCATCCGGCGGTATCCAGCAGTGTTACTCCGTCCTCCATAAAGTCCGCTAGGAACCGATTGGAGGTTGAAGTGCCCGGAAACCGGAAGAGCCGTACTCCCTTTCCGGCTGACCCACTCGGCTGCATGCGCGGAGTTAAGTCGTAACGACCTGTCATTACTGGGGTTGAATTTCAACTTGAAATCTTTTCGAAATCACATTATAATGTCATAAATGGGCTGGTAATGTTTGGGTTTTTGAATCACGAGGGCGTGCGTCGATCTTTCAGGCGCATTCGGGAGAGGGTTCGAAAGTAGTGCTCCGTCTGTATGGGATTGCCGAGCATTTCTTCAATGAGTTCCTACCCCCCGAAGCGTCGCAAATGAGGACGAAACGCAATAATTTCAATGAGCGCCGCCGTTGCCGGAGGTCCGTGCTCTCCAGCGAAAACGGGTTCTCGGAAGGCACAGATTGAATGAGGAAGTGTTCAGGAGCGGTTCGGGAATATCCGCTAGGAGCAGTTTGTTCTTGGAGCTAACGTAATGGGCGGGGAGTTGTGTGACCTACAAGCTCTGAATAGTCTGTCTCAAGACTCGAGTGTGAAGAAGCGGGTTCATCCCGTGACAAAGGGGTCATCGGGATTTGTATACAAGGAGAATGGCATGCCTAGCAGACTTGGAAGTGTGCTTTTGAGAGTGGCTCCGTTTCTGGTGTTGTCGATTCTAGCGCTGCCTTCCTCGGCCTTCGCCGTTGCCTACGGCAGCCTCAACAACTTCGACTGCGTCAATGACACGGGGGTTGAAACCCACGGCTTCGAAATCGAGCTGGATGATGTCCACAGCAAGGACATCACCTACACGTACGATTACAACCATTATGGTATCCCCAAGATCTCGGAGGATACCACCGACCCTGCGCATCCGAAGGTCTTCGTTCGTTATGCGGCCAGCAAGCTGTCTGACGGCACCTGGTCGGCGTTTACGGCGATTCCTTCAGGTCCCATTAGCCCGACCGATGGCCACCAGTTTACCAATCCGTCCGTAAACTTTGGGGGCGAACATTTCGGCGTGGGCTATTACGGCGCGCCGACCGCGGTAAAGTACAACTGGTTGATCGACGACGGGACGGGCAACTTGGTCCATGGGCCGGCGGTCAATGTCTCGACGCCCACCTTCACCTACTATCCTCCGGCTCCCGCGCAGCCCCTGCCGCAGGTTCAGGCAGTGATCGTTCCTCCTCCTCCTCCGGCTCCGCCTGTATTCCAATTCGGAGAAGCCACGTGGGTCAAGGACATCAAGACGACGACTCATAATGCCAACAAGGTGGAACTCAGGGAGCTTGTCGACCCCGACCCCGATAACCCTGCCGCTCCCAATTGGGCAAACGGCGAGCCGGCCGAGGTGGAAACGGAATGGCGGATTCTCCAGACCGAATTTGCCAACGCTGGAAATCCCAAAGGGGTGTTGGCGGGAGTGCCGGAAGACCTCCCGGGCGGCGATGAGATCATCACGCGCCGTTACGAGTTCTACAAGTACACAGGACCGATCGATGCGGAATCGGGTGAGGCGATGGCGGATCAGGTAGCCGCTGACGGGATACATGGCGTTGGAAGTGTTACGTATAACGACCATATCGACCCCGACACCGGCGAATGGGTTACGGTAACGACCGATCTTTCGACGGTTGAGGTGGTCGGCGAGTTCTTCGGCGCCCAGATGTCCGGTTTCGATGTCGCCCCAGTCTTGGGACTGATCGATCACATTCCGGACGGCGAACTCAACGTTCCGTATGCCGATCGGACCGTGGTGGTTCCGGGAGCCGATACGCCCTTCCATGCCACGACGTCCGGAGCGCTTCCCGACGGAACGACGCTTGACGAGTTTACGGGGGTCTTCTCCGGGACGCCGACAGCGGTTGGCGTCTTTACGTTCACCGTTGATGCCAAGGATTTGTTTACCGATGCCGTCCTTGCGTCGAAAGAATACACGGTCACGATTCCTGGGATTGTGGCTGCCACAAGCACGATTGCCACGAGCGCATCGCCTGTCGAAGGAGGAAGCACGGCCGGAGACGGCGTCTACGATAACGGGACGCTCGTGACGGTAGTGGCGACCCATAACCCCGGCTATGCGTTCGTGAATTGGACCGAAGACGGCGTAGAGGTGAGCGCATCCGCGGTATACCCGTTTACCGTCAACGCGGATCGCACGCTCGTGGCGAACTTCGTGCCGGCTTATAACGTGGCCACCAGCGCATCGCCTGCGGACGGCGGCACCACAAGCGGCGACGGTTCGTATGTCGGCGGCTCCAGCGCGACCGTTATCGCTGCGGCCAATCAAGGCTTCAGTTTCTTGAACTGGGCGGTGGCCGCCGCGATCGTGAGCTCGGATGCGATGTACACGTTCACGGTCGAGTCGGATGTGGATCTGGTTGCCACCTTCGTTCCCATTCCTTTCATCATTACGACGAGCGCGTCTCCGGCCGCCGGTGGCAGCACCAGTGGCGGCGGGTCGTTCGATCACGGCGCCAGCGTTACGGTGGTTGCGGTAGCGAACGACGGGTACAGTTTCGTCAACTGGACGGAAGGCGGCACGGAAGTGAGCGCTTCGGAAAGCTACACGTTTACCGCGAGCGCGAATCGCGATCTGGTGGCCAACTTCGCGCCGATCACCTACAACATCACCACGAGTTCGTCTCCGGCTGCCGGCGGAAGCACCAGTGGCGGCGGCGCCTTCAATCACGGCGACAGCGTGACGGTGGTCGCGGAAGCGAACGCCGGATACAATTTCGTGAATTGGACGGAGGGCGGCGCGGAAGTGAGCGCTACGGCGAGCTACACGTTTACCGCGAACGCGAATCGCGACCTGGTGGCTAACTTCGCGCTGATCACCTACACCATCACCACGAGTTCGTCTCCGGCTTCCGGTGGGAGCACCAGCGGCGGCGGCGCCTTCAATCACGG
>CAYOCT010000084.1:21103-25140 GCA_964402555.1 uncultured Nitrospiraceae bacterium
CCTTCAATCACGGCGACAGCGTGACGGTGGTGGCGGAAGCGAACGCCGGCTACCTCTTCGTCAATTGGACGGAAGGCGGCGCGGAGGCGAGCACCTCGGCCAGCTACACGTTCACCGCTAGCGCAAATCGCGACTTGGTAGCCAACTTCATTCCCATCGTGTACATCGTCAGCACGAGTTCGTTCCCGGTTTCCGGCGGCGATACAAGCGGCGGCGGCGCATTCAACAGCGGTGACAGCGCCACGGTGATCGCTTCGCCAAACCAGGGTTACGACTTCCTGAATTGGTCGGTGGCGGATTCGATTGTGAGCGCCAATGCGATCTACACCTTCGCGGTCCTGTCCAATGTTGACTTGGTCGCCACTTTTGTTGCGATTCCGTACACGATTACGACGAGCGCATCCCCGGCAGCCGGCGGCAGCACGAGCGGCGGCGGCACGTTCTATTTCGGCGACAGCGTGACGGTGGTTGCGGAAGCGAGTGCCGGATATAGCTTCGTCAATTGGACGGAAGGCGGCGCGGAAGTGAGCACGGCGGCCAGCTACACGTTTGACGCCAGCGCGAGCCGTGACCTGGTGGCCAACTTTGCGCCGATCATGTACACCGTTAACACAAGTTCCAACCCGGTTGCCGGCGGGACCACGAGTGGCGGCGGTACATTCAGTGAAGGCGCCAATGTTACGGTGGTTGCGGAAGCGAACGCCGGATACACCTTCCTCAATTGGACGGAAGGCGGAGCCGAAGTAAGCACTTCGTCCAGCTACAGCTTCACCGCCAGCACAAATCGAGACCTGGTGGCGAACTTCTCGCGCATCACCTACACCATCACCACGGGCGCGTCTCCGTCCGACGGCGGCAGCACCGGTGGCGGCGGCGTAGTCAACAGCGGTGATAGTGTGACCGTAGTTGCCGTTGCGAACGCCGGATACAGTTTCCTTGCATGGACGGAGGACGGCGTGGAAGTGAGCACCTCGTCGAGCTACACCTTCACCGCAAGCGCAGACCGCACTCTGGTAGCGGTTTTCGTGCCGGTCTCGACGAGCGGCACCATCCGGGTGTTGTACATGTTCTCTCCCGTGATTGGCGGGCTCAAGACTTTCGGCGCGGTCATGCTGGCCGCGCCAGCGCCTGCGGGCGGGAGCACGGTGATGCTTTCCAGCTCGAATCCGTCGGTGCTTCAGACGCCACCCTCGGTTGTTGTGTCTGCTGGACAGAAGTGGGCATTCTTCTCGGCCACCACAAACAATCCGAAGAAGTCGACCAACGTGACGGTAACCGCCACGTTGGGAAGTTCTCAGAAATCTCGTGTGGTACGAGTCTTCGGCTTCTGAGCCTTCGTAATGTAACTGCAAAAGGGGCGGCTGCGCGTGAAACGCAGCCGCCCCTTAATGATCGTCGCTGTCCTACCTGGAGAAGTTTAGGGGAGTTCCGCCTGCACAGGGCTCGCTTTGAACCGATCTCATACCGCTGGCGGGAGCCTTCGGAGGCATCGCTTGACCGGTTTATCCGTCGCCGCCTTGTGTAGCCTTCTTTGAAGTGTTGGCCATGGAAGGCCCTCTTTGGGCGGCGTGCGCTTTGCCGGGATCCGGCATCGGTATTTCACGTGCCTTGGCAGCCGCTTGCTCGCACAACGCCACCCACTCGCCATCGCTCATGGAATCGTATTTGCCAGAGTCCATCGCCCGCTGGCACAAGGCTTGTTCTTCACGGTTTGAGGCGTTTCGACCGGCCTTGTCTGAATGTGTGGCCTCTACAGTGCTCATACGATATTGTATCATGAAGACACCCCCTTGCACACGATTTGTTTCCAATTCGCGACAACGTGGATTCTCCCGGCCCTCTTCCAACGCAGGCAAGCCCTTCTGCCGGCGTCCGCGACCGGTCTCGTTACACGTTTCTTAGAGCGCGACTGGACTGTGCGCGGACAGGATTGTTTGATGGATTCTTTTGGGTAACAACTGATATCATGCCGTTGTGATACATGACCCTCGATAATGCGGTGAAACACGCCCTTCCATTGTCGCCGCCGGTATTGTTGTTGTTTGGACTGTTGGGATGCGGCCAGCGTTGCTGAGCTACAAACGTGAACGCATCCAGTCACGAGGTGAGACCTTGCCAAGACCACACTATGGATACGAGAAGCGCCAGAAAGAAATGGCAAAAGAGAAGAAGAGGGATGAAAAACGGCAACGCAAGCTGAACAAGAAGGTTGCTCAGCCTGAAGAGGCCCGCGAAGTGCCTCCGGACGATGCCCCGCCTGAATAACATAGAGGTCCGGGCGACTGATGCTCTCGGAGTTCGAGGGAGCGTATGTGGGTGCCCTGCGCTGACACGTGCTCTCGCTTGCCCGTCTGCTGAGAAGTGCGATCGCGAACACGAAGCAAAGTTGAGCCAGGTCATTTCAGAACGATCTTGGCCTGCACGAGGAGCCACGCACTATGACACGTCCGCCTGAGAACAGGAACATGGCGCTCTTCTGCGATTTCGAGAACATCGCGTTGGGTGTTCGAGATGCGGCGTTCGATCGGTTCGATATCGCCAAGGTGCTTGAGCGCCTCCTTCTCAAAGGAAATATCGTAGTCAAGAAGGCGTATTGCGACTGGGCGCGCTATAAGGAATTCAAGGGGTCGATGCACGAGGCGTCGTTCGAGTTGATCGAGATCCCGCACGTCCGCCAGTCGGGTAAGAACTCGGCGGATATCCGCATGGTCGTGGACGCGCTCGACTTGTGTTACACGAAGGGGCATGTGGACACGTTCGTCATCATCAGCGGGGACTCGGATTTCTCGCCCCTCGTAAGCAAGCTTAGGGAAAACAACAAGACCGTGATCGGGGTGGGTGTCAGGAACTCCACCTCCGACTTGCTGATAGCCAATTGCGACGAATTCATTTCGTATGACGACTTGGTCTCGCCGCGACCGTCGCCTCCGCCGGGCAAGAAGGGGCGGCCCGGACCTTCGACCGCCAAACCGGCACGAGGCAGAGCCGTTGGCGGCGCCGAGGATAAGAAGCAAGAGGCATGGTCTCTGATAGTGGAAACCTACGAGGCCCTCCTGGAGGAACGGGGAGATGGAGAGCGGATATGGGGTTCCATGATCAAACAGGCGCTGAAACGGCGAAAGCCGGGGTTCAGCGAAGCGCACTATGGATTCCGGTCGTTTGGCGAACTGCTTGAAGAGGCCGAAGCGCGTGGAATCCTCACTCTGGAACGCGACGAGAAGTCGGGCGGCTTTCTTATCATCGGTCATTCAACCTGATGGCCTCCTTGCCCGATTCTTCTCTTCGTGCGTGTACGTCAACACAGGCCAGGTCGGAATCGGAGACTTTGTGAACCCTTCCCCGGACGTGTTTACGCGCTCCCAACGGTTTGTACTCAGGATGGTCCCGCCGCTGGTCGTCGGTATTGCAAAGTCGTTGCTACGGACCTGTAGGTGGGACGTGCGGGGAAGGGAACACTGGGATGCCGCCCTGGAAGCGCACGGGCGAGTCATCATTGCAATCTGGCACGAATCCATGGCCATGGGCGCCTACTACTTTCGAAACGAAGGGTACTGCGCGCTTGTGAGCAAGAGCTTCGACGGCGAGATTGGAGTCCGGGTGGTCAACAGGTTCGGGCACTCGGCCGTTCGCGGATCGTCGTCTCGCGGTGGGTCAGACGCGTTGAAAGATCTCGGCGCGGTCCTCGATCAAGGCCGAACCGTTGGGCTCACCCTTGACGGCCCCCGTGGACCTCGGCGCTCGGCGAAGCCCGGCATCGGAATACTTTCCGCACGCACCCAAGCTCACGTGGTCCCCATCGCGTTTACCGTGCGCCCGGCCCACCACTTGAAGTCTTGGGACCAGTTTCCGCTGCCGCTGCCCTTTGCCAGTATCACGGTGCTTTTCGGCCCGGCGCTTGTCCCTCCGCGGAACGACTCGCCTTCAAACGTCGAAGGACTGCGGCAAGAAACGGAGTCTGCGCTCAACGGCCTGCATGATCGCATCTAGCCCATCTTCCGCAGTTACGCCATATCAGATCTGTTTTTTCTCGGAAATCT
>CAYOCT010000085.1:0-25000 GCA_964402555.1 uncultured Nitrospiraceae bacterium
GGATTGCTTCGTCGGGCTGAAGCCGCTCCTCGCAATGACACCACGGGATTGTGAAGGATCTGGGTTAGTACTATAATGATACCTAATATGAGCAACGAATAAATTGCGACACTAATAATTCGCCAGCAGGCCGGTTGAACGCCGAATCGGCATCCGCGTAGACTAACGCTCCTGACGAGGAGACCGGCCATGTCTGAAGCCAAGAAGTTTCGGGTGGGGGTAATCGGGGCGGGGGCCATCGCGCAGGCATGTCATCTTCCCGGTTATGCGCGCAACGACCATGTCGAACTGGTGGCGTTCGCCGATCCGGAACAGGATCGCCACAAGGAGATGGCTCGCCTATACGAATCGATGAAAGGCTACGCGCATTACCGCGACATGCTGGCGAAGGAGAAGCTGGATGTCGTGAGCGTGTGCACGCCGAACAAGTATCACGCGGACGCGACGGTCGCGGCGCTCGAAGCGAAGTGCCACGTGCTGTGCGAGAAGCCCATCGCCGCGACGTTGAAGGAAGCGGACCAGATGATGGCCGCGGCCAAGAAGGCCAAGCGGAAACTGATGGTGGGGTTCACGCACCGGCTTTTCAGCGGCACACGCAAGTGCAAAGCGCTGCTTGAAGAGAAGGCGCTTGGCAAGCCGTTCATGATCCGTGTGCGGTTCGCGCATGGCGGACCGTTTCCGGGGTGGGCGAAAAGCGATTGGTTCTATAGTCAAGATTTGGCCGCGGGTGGGGCGATGCTCGACATGGGCATCCATGCGATCGACTTGTGCCTGTGGCTGTTCGGGCCGGCGACGGGCGTGACCGCGAAGGCCGCGACGCTGATCAAGAAGATCGAGGTGGACGACAACGCGCTGTTGATCCTCGAGTTCAAGAGCGGCGCGCTGGGCTACATCGAAGTCGGGTGGACAAGCAAGCCGGGCTTCAGCGGGCTGGAAATCTACGGCACGGAAGGCAGCCTTATCTGCGACTACACCCGCGGGCTGTTCCAGATCGGCGGCAAGGCGTCGGCCGGGAAGGACTCGACCTCCGAATGGAAGACGATCGATCGCAATCCCACCGAGGGCGGTTGGGCAAGCGAAATCGGCTATTGGATCGACGTCGTGCGCGGAGAAGAGAAGCTGACGATGGACGGCAAGGCGGGCCGTGCCGCCATGGAAATCGCGCTCGCGGCGTACAAATCGAGCGCTTCCGGCAAACGCGTGGCGATCGACTGACCCGCGCAGGGAACCTCTCAACGCTCCCCAGGCATTACATGAGGGGAGCACACGTTTGCCGGACCGGCAAAGGAGGGTAACGTTACGCGAACCCATGCCGCAATTGGAACCATTGCTGTCTTGATGGCGCTAACGCTGTCGATACCATGTGCCTATGTCTCCGCCGCGCCGATGGAATACAAATCGTCGCGCGAATTACGCACCATCAACACGGACGTCTACGAGATTGGGGTGCAGAAGAACGGGCGTGTGGATATCTCGCTCCCTTCGCACGAGATGGTGTTCGCCGGCGTGTGTCCCATGGTGTGGATCGACGGCGAGGCGGAAGCGAAGCCGATGCAAGTCGGCGGACGGGCGAGCATGCGCGACGCGGTCAATACGCGGCTCGGCAAAGGGCAGGGCCTTCTCCTGAGCAAAGGGAATTGCGCGTGGGTGGTGCAAGGCTATCCCGGCGAGCCGTATCTTTCGGCCCAGGTCGCCTTCGTCAACGATACCAAGAAGCCGATCAAAATCAAGATGTTGAGCCCATGGACGCTCGATGGCGCATCGAAATCCGGCTTCTCGCTGGGCGCATCGACGGACCAATGCGTCTTTCTCGAAAACGGCCATACCATGCACTCGAATTCGGAGATTCCGCAACGAGTGACGGGCGAGTCGTTCAGCCTGTGGAACGTGGCCGTATTCAATCCCGCAACGCAGCGCTCATTGATCGCGGGATTCCTTACCAACAATCAGGCCTGCACGCAGTTCAAGGTCGCGCGCGGACCGAAGGCGAACGGCGCAGTGTTTGACGAGTTCCGGGCCGAGTGCGTCTACGACCCGCCTGTCGAGGTGCAGCCCGGCGAACGTCTCGAATCCGAAGTGTTGTACCTGTCGATCGGCGAACCGAGTCCGCAGGAGGGCCTCGAGCATTTCGGCGAGGTCATGGGCGTGGTCAACGGCATCGAGCGTCCGCGGGTCTTCATGCCGCACGGATGGGATTCGTGGAACACGAAATACAAAGACGACATTAACGAAGAGCGCATGCTGGCCGCGCTCGATTTCGTGGACAAGCAACTCAAGCGTTACGGATGGAATCACTTCGCCATCGACGCGGGATGGGAGATGCGCAAGGGGCAATGGGAGGCGAATCCGGAGCGTTTTCCGCACGGTATGAAGTGGTTCGCCGATCAAATCCATGCGCGCGGCATGACAGCGGGAATCTGGATCGATCCGTTCACGGTCCGAAAGGATTCGCCCGTGGCCCAGGCGCATCCCGACTGGCTCGCGCCGCCCAACGAGCAGGGGCGGGAGATGCTCGCGGACAACGAGGCCATTCTCGACGTGACGGTGCCCGATGCGTATGCATTCGTCAAAAGTGTGTGCGCGACGATCGGGCAGGACTGGGGCTACGACGCGCTCGAGGAATGCGACTTCGTGTATCACTTGCTCGGCGCGGAGAAGTTCTCGAACCCGCGGGCCACGCGCGTCGAAGCGGTGCGCCTGGGCATGAAGGCCGTCCGCGAGGGATTCGGCGAGGACAAGTTCGTGACGACATTCACGCCGCTGCCCGTGACCGGGATGTTCGCGAACGCGATGCGCATCGGCGACGACACCGCGCCGTTGTGGCGCAAGCAGCCGGACAAGTGGCCATGGGGTTGCGTCGAGGCGGTCACGAACCTCGCGCATCGCTACTACTATGCGCCGAACGTCTGGATCTCGGATCCCGACACCGCATATTTCGGACACGTCGACACGCGCGCGCGGTGGGATGTGGCGGACGGTCCGGCCTTGACGCGCGACCAGAGCATCGCTTGGCTGACGGCAGCGGCCATTACCGGAAGCGTCGTGAAGATCGGCGATTGGTTTCCGGACCTCAGTGCGGACGAGGTGGGGATTCTGCGGAAGCTGCTGCCCACGCTGCGGCGTCCCGCGCGGCCCGTGGATTTGTTCGAGCGCGACACGCCGTGCGTGTGGTCGCTGCCGATCAAGTCGCGTGTGGGGAACTGGCACATTGCCGCGATCTTCAATTGGGACGAGAAAGCCGCGCAGACCATTCCGGTGTCGTTTGCGCAGTTGGGACTGGACCCCGGCGTTCATTACACCGTCTACGATTTTTGGAAGGACAAATACTACGGCCTCGCCAAGGGGCGGCTCGATGTCGAGATCGCGCCCGGCAGCGTGCATCTGCTTTGTCTACGCCGCTACGAAGACCATCCGATGTTTCTCTCGACGGACCGGCACTTCACGCAGGGCGCGACCGATTTCACGGCGCTGGCGTGGAACCCTCAGTCGCGCGCGCTCACCGCGACGTTCGACGGGGTGGCGGACACGGACTACCACCTGAGGGTGCTCGTGCCGAATGGGTATGCGTTCCGCTCGGCGAGCGCCTCCACGGGCAATGTGACGGCGGAACAGGACGGCCCGATCTTGAAGCTCGCGATTCATTGCGGCGCGGACGGGGCGGTGAATTGGAGCGCGCAATTCTGAGCGGCTGGCGTGCCGGTGGTTGTTACAACGCAAAGACGCGGAGACGCGAGGGCGCGAAGAACGAGAGGGCTGCAGATTCCTGTACGCCGAACAAGGCGAGATGCTTCGCTTCGCTCAGCATGACAGGGAGGAGATGGCTTCTACACGGGAGGGTGTGATTGTGGTCTCGATGATGGCGATGGTCTTGGTGTGCGCGGGAGGAAGCGCGATGGGCGCGAACTGGCATGAAGCGGCGTTCTTCGGACTGCATTACGATTTGCATCCGAACGCCAAGGACACGGAACTGGGCCGGGAGACGACGTACGAACATATCCGTGCGGAACTGGAAAAGGTCAAACCGGATTTCGTGCAATACGACTGCAAGGGGCATCCGGGGTGGACCGGGTATCCGACGAAGGTCGGGTCCGCGTCGCCGGGTATCGTGAACGATGCGTTGAAGATCTGGCGGCAGGTCACGCGCGACATGGGAATTCCCCTGTCGATTCATTACTCCGGCGTGTGGGACACACGCGCGGTCGAACTGCACCCAGACTGGGCGAATGTGCATTCGGACGGAAAAGCGGATACGAACTACACGTGCCCGCTAAGTCCGTATACGGAATCGTTCATGATCCCGCAGTTGATCGAGGTCATCGATAATTACGCGATCGACGGGATGTGGATCGACGGGGAGAATTGGGCGAGCCGGCCGTGTTATTGCGATCGGTGTAAAACGGAGTTCCAGAAACGGACGGGGATCGAGACTGTACCTACGAAGCGCGACGAACCGCATTGGGAGCAATGGCTCGCGTATCAACGCAATTTGTTCGTGGAACACGTGACCAAGGTCGCGAACGCGGTGCACGCGAAGTATCCGGACGTGATGGTGTGCAGCAATTGGATGTATAGCGTGCGTCAGCCGGACCCTGTGGTTGCGCCGGTCGATTACCTCAGCGGCGATTTCGATCCGTCGTTCGGGGCAGAACGGGCGTGCGCCGAGGCGCGGTTCATCGACAGCCGGGGCAAGCCGTGGGACCTGATGGCGTGGAGCTTTCTCAACACGGGCAGCCAGGGCTGGTGCACGAAGACCGCGCCGCATCTGTGCCAGGAATTGTCGGAGGTGCTTGCGCAGGGCGGAGCCGTGTTCATCTATGATGTTCCCCAGCGTTCCGGGCGGCTGACGGGCTGGCATCAGGACATGCTGGCGCAGGTCGCGGCGTTTTGCCGAAAGCGCCAGGCGTATTGCCATCGCACGGAAACGATCCCGCAGGTGGCGGTGCTGCACAGCGAGACGGCGTACTATCGAGACAACGATCCGTTGTTCAACTTCGGGGCCGCGAATCAGCCCATGGAGGGCGCGCTGCATGCGATGCTTGAAAATGGCTACTCCGTGGACATCTTGAACGAGGAGGCCTTGCTCGAAAAGATGGCCGCGTATCCGGTGGTCGTCGTGCCGGAAGAGGAAGGCCTGCCCCAGGCCGTGCTCGACGGCTTGCGCTCGTACGTCGAGCAGGGCGGGCGGGTGCTTGTGAGCGGGACGCATGTCGCGAAGGAGTACGGCGAACTTGCGGGCGTCGAACCCGTCGAGGGCGAGCAAGGAGGATGGGTTCCGGCGGATAATGGTTGCGTTACCGTCGGAACCGGATGGCAGAACGTGAAATGCACAACCGCCAGCGAGCTTGCGCCGCTCTTGAACCAGCAGGAGCCTGCACTTAACCTCGCGGGTACGCCCGCAGCCACGTTGAATCGCGTCGGCAAGGGCGTGGTGGTCGCGATTCACGGGCCCGTGTTTCGTGATTACTATCGCGACCACTACCCGTTGTTGCGCCGCTTCATTGGCGACGCCGCGCAGGCGCTTGACGCGGACGGTTTGATGCGCGTCGAGGGGCCGTGGTGGATTGAGATGTCCGCACGGGCGAAGGATGGGCGAACGCTGATCCAGTTCGTGAACCGCTCCGCCGCGGGCTACACATCGCCGAACCGGCACATGGTAGAGAGCGTGCCGGACGCAGGTCCGTTCACGGTGACGATTCCAATGAAAGCCAAACCCACACGCTGCTTCATGGCCCCGGACGAAGCGGGGTTGGAATGGACGTGGCACGATGGCGTATTGTCTGTCCGTATCTCCGGCCTGGCGATTCATAACGTGCTGGCGATTGAACCCTGAGAGGGCATGACGAGGTAACGCGATGTCCCTGTACGAAACCTTCCAGCAGCCTCCGTCCGAGTTCCGGCAAGCGCCGTTCTGGTTCTGGAACCACCAACTCGATCGCGAGACGCTTGCGTGGCAGATTGACCAGATGGCCGAGAAGGGTATCGGCGGATTTGTGATGCACGCGCGGCATGGGTTGATCACGCCGTACCTCTCCGACGCGTGGTTCGACTGCATCCGTTTCTGCTGCGAAAGGGCGCGCGAAAAGGGAATGATCGCGTGGGCCTATGACGAGCGCGACTGGCCGAGCGGGCCTGCGGGCGGCGCGGTGATTGCGAATCCGGCGAACCGGTTGAGCTACTTGCGGCTTGAACACGAAGAGGTCCAAGGTCCGCGCACGGTCACATTCGGCGGCGACGTCGTCTGCGCCTATGCGGCGCGTGACGGCGAACCGTTTCGGCGTATCGAGGGCCGCGCGTGGGATGCGCCTGAAGGGACGTGGCGCGTGGCGAAGGCAGTGCGGTTCGAGTGCCCGGCGATCCTGTGGTTCGAGTCGTACCTCGACACGCTCGACGGCCACGCATGCTCGGAGTTCATCGCGTCGACCTACGACAAGCACGTCGAGAAACTCGGCGATCTGAAGGCGCTGGGATTGTCCGGTTTCTTCACGGACGAGCCCGCGTTGAGCACGTATCCCGACGACCTCGGGCGTATCCCGTGGACGGGGCTGTTGCCGAGCGTGTTCCTTGGGGCCAAGGGCTACGACGTGCTGGATTGCCTGCCGGACTTGTTCGCGGATACCGAGCGCGGCGCGCAGGTGCGTCACGATTATTGGGACGTTGCCGTGACGATGTTCGAGACGGCGTTCTTCGGCCAGATCGAAGCGTGGTGCGAGGAACGCGGCCTGAAATTGATCGGCCATCCGCTCGGCGAGGAACCGTTGTTCTTCCAGTTTCGCTGCCTCGGAAACCTCTTCTACCTGATGAAGCATTTCCACATGCCGGGCCTGGATCACCTGACGATTCACGTGGGCAAGGGGAACGCGTGCACGATGTCTCCGAAGATGGTGGAATCGGCGGCGCTGCTCGCGGGGCGCGAACGCACCATGACGGAGACCTTCGGCGAAAGCGGCTGGGGGCTGAGCCTGCGCGAGATGAAGTGGATGGCCGACTGGCAGATTGCGAACGGGATCAACTACATCATTCCGCACGCCTTCTACTATTCCGTCGCTGGGCGCCGCAAGAAGGATTCGCCGCCTTCGGAATTCTTCCAGGCCCCGTTCTGGACCTACTACCGGCGCTTCGCGGACTACACGGCGCGCGTGACAGCGGCCATGACCGGCGGCGAACACGTCGCGAAAGTGGCGGTGCTGTATCCGATGTCCTCGGTGTGGGCGAGCTTTGTGCCGGGCATGGAGACGCCGGCCGTCGTTCAGGAAATGGAAGAGGGGTTCCGCGTACTCGGCGAGACGCTACTCAAGCGGCATCGCGATTTCGTCGTGATCGACGAAGCCAGTTTCGCCGAAGCAAAGGTCTTGGGACGGACGTTCAAGGTGAAGGGCCTTACGTTCGAGGCGCTCGTGCTGCCTCGATTGACTGCGATTCGTGAAGACGCGCTCGACGCGTTGCGCCGCGTCGCCGGCGCGTGCACGGTGGTCGCGGTGCACGACGACGCGCCGCGGGTGCTGCGAACGGCGGGTCTCGAGCCGGCGCCTTGCGTGGCGCTGTCCGAAGTGGCAGGCGTGCGCGTTTCAGCGGAAGGCGCGTGGGCGGATGCGCTCGATGCTGTCGTCGCCGACGTGATGATGAGCGACGCGCCGGATATTCAGTATCTGCATCGGAGAAAGGAAGGGAAAGACCTTTACTTCCTCGTGAATACGGGCCAGGAAAAAGTGAAGACGACGGTGTCGCTCGAAGGCGTCGGACTGGCGGAGATCTGGGACCCGGAGAACGGCACGCGCGCGAAAGCGCCGGGGCAAAGCGCATCGAGCGGGCGGATCGATGTGCCGCTCACGTTCGCGCCGATGGCTTCGTTCTTGATCGTCATCGACCCGACGCAGCCGATGGATCGGACGCCCCTCGTCGAGTTGCAGATCGCGCAACGGATCGGATTCCCGCCGCGATGGCATTTCGTTCCCGAGAACGGCAACTTCTATACGTTGCGGCATTGGGAACTCTCGATGGAAGCGCGGCAGCACGTCAATACGCTACGGTACAAGACGCAGGTCGTCACCACCGACGATCTGGCGAATCTGCGGTTGATCCTGGACGGCGTTCCTGCGCAGGCGGTCAATGTGCACGAGGCGGCTCGGCCGATCATGGCGCACGAAACGGACGCGCTGGTATTGTTCGACGGCGAGCCGCTCACCGAGGAACTGCCGTGGGAGATCGATCCGAAGTTTCGCGTCCTCGATCTCGCAGGCCGTTGCAGGCCAGGCACGCACACCATCGAGATCGTGATCAAGAACAACGGCTGGTTCCCGCAGCCGGGGCTCGACGAGTACGCGTGGCTGGGCGGGGATTTCTGTCTCGAAGACAAATCCGGCCTGCCTTGTCTCGTGCCGCCGCACGGCATCCAGATCGGCCCGTGGGAGGACCAGGGCTTTCCGTACTTCTCCGGGACCGGGGCCTACTTTGGCGAACTGGAACTTGGCGCCAATGTCGTCGGGCGGCGCGTGTTCCTCAACGCTGGGCGCGTCGGGGATTTGTTGGAAGTTGAAGTCAACGGAATCGCGTGCGGCGTGTGCCCGTGGCCGCCGTACCGCGTCGAGATTACCAAGTGCCTCTGCGACGGGCCGAACCTGATCGTTCTGAAAGTGACCAATTCCGCGAGGAACTTCTTCGAAGGCCCGGACAAGAACAATCCGTCAGGGCTGCTCGAACCCGTCTGGCTTGAAGTGATCTGAGCCGGTTTGAAAGACGGGGAACGTGCTCCGAATACGTGAGCGCGAATTCAACGCAGAGGCGCGGAGAACTCCGAGGGATTCGCAGAGGGCGTTCTCCGAAGGCGGGAAGCGTGTCTCGCGTGGTGCGAAATTGTTGCTTCTTGTCGTTCTGAACGAAGAATAAAGGGTTACTGTCCCTAATTAGTCCCGGGTCTCAGTCGACGCGCTTGGTCTGCCTCGAACGGATCAGGATTGCATTCACTACCAGGAGAAAGATGGCGTCGCCGAGAGGGGAGAGGTGATCGCTGGGCTGGGCATTGCACCCGTGGTGTTCGCCTTCGCCCTCGCCCTCACCTTCGCCTTCGCCCTCACCTTCACCCTCGCCTTCACCTTCACCTTCACCTTCACCTTCACCTTCACCTTCACCTTCACCTTCACCTTCGCCTTCGCCTTCGCCTTCGCCTTCGCCTTCGCCCTCACCCTCGCCTTCGCCTTCGCCTTCGCCTTCACCTTCACCTTCGCCCTCGCCTTCACCTTCACCCTCGCCTTCACCCTCGCCTTCGCCCTCGCCTTCACCTTCACCCTCGCCTTCACCCTCGCCTTCGCCTTCGCCCTCACCTTCGCCTTCACCTTCACCTTCGCCTTCGCCTTCACCTTCGCCTTCACCGCTGATTGGGGTATACACGGCTACGAAGATTACGGTTTGGTCTTTGGCGAGAGTCTGGGCCGGAGGAACTACCGGGAGTTCGAATCGAGGCAGGCTTTGCCACGCCATAGCAATGATCCCTGTTGGGACGCCGGCTATCGACTGCGAACCATTTCCGCTGTGAGTTTGGCCATCGCCGTCCACGAAGCTCCAGGAGGCATCTTCGGGCGAAACCTGAATCTGGACCGTGCCGGTCTGGCGCGTGTAGGTTCCGAAGAACATCGCCGTTTCGTCGCGTTCCACGTTTTGAACGGGCGGATCGTCAGGCGCGTCGAATCCTTCCAGGTCCAGCCAGTGCAACATAATAGGACCGATGGCCACGCCGGTGACCGTCCGCGTTCCGGCGCCCGTGTGCGTCTGGGCCAGGGCATCCGCGAACGACCATGGCGCGGTTTCGGGCGTCACAACGACGGCCACCGCGCCGAATTCGAGGGCGATGACGGCGCTTGCACGATCCGCCCATCCGGGCGCAGACGCCGTGAGCGTGACTTTGAACGATCCGCTATTTGCGTAGCCATGGCGCGGGTTCGTTTCTGTACTGGTTTCTCCATCGCCGAACTCCCATAGGCGGCTCATGACAATCCCCGTGGACAAATCGGAAAAATCGACTGTCGATTTGTCACCTTCGACTATCTCCGTCGAAAAGACGGCGGCATTGGCCTTCGCGCGGGCATCGCCGCAACGGGACCGCCAATAGGTGTCCTCTTGCGGGAAAATGGCATAAACGCGGTCTCCACAACTCGCTGTGCACATGGGATCACGAAGGACAGGCATTCTAGAGGTTCTGGTCCAGTCCACGCCGTTTATGCTATTCCAGACGACAACAGGATATTGTCCACGGGGGGCCTCGAAAGTCCAGAGCTTACTTTGATGGACTGCTGCGAGGCTCACTGGTACGTTCCACGGCCCCGGCCCTTCGTCATTCCAATGGATGCCATCCGGAGAACTATAGATGGCCTGCGACGCTTCTATCAGACGGAGAGGCTCTGCCAACTGATAACCCCCGAATATCCACCATGCGTCCTCGAAATGTGCTACATTGGGTAAGATCAAATAGTCCGATGGCACTGTAGCTGGAATCCAGTGCTGCCCATCATTCGTCATCCATGCATCGTGCAAGGCAGTCCCGAGACCCGATTCCCATCCCAACCAAATCGAATTGCCAGAACTGACGGCACGACACTCCCCGATTCCTTCCCAAGGCGAATCCTCCGGCTGCAAGGTCCACGATATCGCATCGTTAGATCTCCATATCAGATTGGAGTAACCAGTATAGGTACTATAACCGCCGAGGATCCACAGCGACCCATTCAACGACGCCAAACCGGCGTCTGAAAAATAGTAAGAGGATATCTGCTCCGGCAGATTTCCGATCCGAGTCCAACGAACCCCGTCTTCGGAACGCCATATGTACCGGCCGAACGCATAGAGGCTGTTATTGTGCGACAAAAATCGAATTGACCAATTGAGTGGATCACTATCCCGTGGAAGATCGTATTCCGTCCAGTCCCAGCCATGATTCAGGACATCCGTCATGCTCAGGAGCGTGGCCAATTCGGGGATATCGGTTTCCAAGGCGATAGCCGCCCCGAGGCGTTCGAAGGCTAGGTCTGGGATTCCGGCAGACACATAATCGACTGCTTCTTTGAAGTCTTCTCTGGCCTCGGGCGCCGCGAAATCGATCCCTGGCCCCTGCACGACGTCCAGGTTGTAGTCCGCCAGCGCGCATTGAATGTCTTCGGGATAGACCCCCGAATAGGCGCTCGATACAGCCGCAAACGCATCGGCGGCTTCGTCCGCCGCCCCTTGTTTGGCGAGGGCAATCCCACGACCGACGAGAGCCGCAGGATACGCAGGCTCGATCGCCAGCGCAGCGTCGTATTCGCCAATCGCTTCCTCGTACTGCCCCATTTCGTCATAGACCCATCCTAAGTCGTAGTGGAGCCGCATGTCCGTATGGTTGCCCGGCGCCGTGTGTCTCATGAAGTCATCCACCCTTAGTGCCCAGATCCCGTGCCCAAATGCGACAAAATCGGTGGCAGCAAAAGCAGAGAAATTGCCGACAATCGAGGCTTGTTGCCAGAACTCGCCATCTTGGGAGTACCACATGCTGGACTGATCGATTGCCCACATCCTTCCATCCATGGCCACCACTTCGCTGGGGGCTTGAGCCGCAGTCCAAGGAGGATCGGACGAGGTCTGGTGCCAAGAAATGCCATCGGTGGTGTTCCACACATCTCTAAACCCGTGGCCAATGCCATCCCGGCCTCCCAAGATCCACATCCGCCCGTCGAATACAACGGCCCCGGGACGGCTGCGCCCCCCCCATGGCGCAGAGTCAAGCGCTTTCGCCCAATGGGATCCGTCTTCTGAACACCATACGTCGTTATACATTCGATTCGTGGCCGCTATGCCGCCCATCACCCACATCTTGTTGTCGAACACCAGGTTAGCGAACCAAGAGCGCCCCCCCCACGGGACCGTTTCCGACGCCTGAATCCACTCGATGCCGTCCTCCGAGGACCAGACGTCGTTACAGACCTGGCTCCCGGCCGCCACCCCCCCCATCACCCAGATATTGCCGTTGAAGGCGAAAGTAGAAGGCCACTGTCGCGGCTCCCATGGGGCGGCGGCAGTCATCTGGATCCAGCCGATACCGTTGGCCGAAGACCATACTTCGCTCATCGGACCTTCATGGAGGCGAATCCCTCCCAGTACCCAGAGTTTGTTGTCGAATACAGTGCCGCCGGCATAGTAGTGATCTTTCCAAGGGGCGGCGGGGGCGCTCAGCCACACAAGCGTGCCGTCAGGCGTTTGGTTTAGTGCGAGGCCTGTCTGAAATTCCGCCGCGGCCTCTTCGAGTTTCCCTTGTGCCGCAAGGCATTTGCCCTTGTTGAGGCGGACGGTGGCAAAGGTGGGATCGAAGGTTTGGGCGCGCTCGAAGTCCGCTTCCGCTTCCGTGAGTTTCCCCTGGCGCATTCGCGCCAGCCCTCGATTGTTATAGATGCGTGCGCTTAAGTTGGAAGTACTCTTAGAGACAAGCCCCGTGTCAATCGCATCGCCAAACGTTCGCTCGGCTTCGGCGTAGTCCCCGCCCCAGTAAATGCGATTGCCCTGCCGCAGCACTGTCTGGACGTCGGCAGTCCAATCAGCCCCGCACAAAACGGATGGAAGCAGAAGCAGGGGGCCGAGCGCGAGAAGGGCCAGCTGGATATCGTCACGAATCTTCTTCGTATCCATGCGCGTACGCCTTTCTTGTATGCCGAGTCCGACAGTAGGTTCACGTTCCAGCAAGAGCGGTCTTTGGTCCTTGGACCACGCACTCTCCGACGCAGCCACATTCTGCGTCGCACCAACATATGGCCTGGCAAAAACAGTCGCCCGGGCAGCGGTTGCCCCCTATGTGGTACGAGACCATGTTGCAGGCGCATGTGTCGGCGGGCACACATTCGCAGACTATCTCTGTGCCGCATTCGGGCGGCGGCCCCATCGGCGCGGCGAGTTCATCCTCGAGGCCCGGTTTCAGGTAGGCCTTGAGGTTGCTGACCGCGAAGATCTTCGGGCCTTCGCCCGTCGGGGCGGCCTTCGAGGAAGCCAGCGTGTGATCCGCGCCTTCTCCGCCTAACGTAGCCATGATCGCGTTCTCCCTATGCGTTGGAAGGCAAAGTTCCATTGACCGCGCGTTGCAGCAGGTCCTGCGTGAGGGCCTGCGTGATCGTGCAGCGAGGTCTGCCATCGCCCGAGGCATTCCCGTATCCGTGGCCTTTGACCGCGCAGTCGCCCGCGCAGGTCCATTTCGCAAAGCAACGCTGGCACTGCGGCTTGTTAAGCACGTGCATGTTCCGCAGGCGCGCGAGCCGGTTCATGTCGATCGTGAAGGCCTTGCGCTCGGGCGCGTACGACCCGAAGTAGAAGGCGTCCGCCAACGGGTTGTCGCGGCTGCAGACCTCGAAGCAGGCCGTCACGTCGCCGTCGTGGGTGATATTGAACGGACTGTCCGCGCAGCCACAGAAGCTCACCCGCGTATCCAAGATGCGAGCCGCCGAGTACTCGAGCTTTATGCCCAAGTCCTGTGCGACCTGTTTCGCCGCGAGGAAATGTTCGACGAACGCCTCGGGATCGGGAAAGTCCTCTTCGTGGCCGCACGCGCGCCCGCGGGCGTAGAGCGGTTCGAACTGCACGCGATTGCCGCGCGTCCCGGGGCAGACTTCCTTCGCGAAGAACGCGACCATCTCGGGCATTCGGCGCACGTTGGCGCTCGTGATCGTCGCGCGAATCGCGAGATACGCCTGCGTGCCGCGCAACGACGCGACGAACGCCATCGCGCCGTCGAACGATCCCCCGCCGGAGAGGGTAGGGCGCTGGGCGTTCTGCGCGTCTTCCGGGCCGTCCAACGAGAGAGTGATCGACGCGAAGGTCTCGCCGACATACGCGCGACGCTCTTCGCTCATCACGCCGTTCGTGGCGAGCGAGAACTGAACCCGCCGCCCGATCCGATCCGCGGCCGCCTTCGCGTACGCGACCGCGCCCGTCAGCGCGTCCCATGCCACCGTAGGTTCGCCCCCGCCATGGAAACCGATCTGCAACCGTTCGTGCGGCGAGGCGGCATTCGTTGCAATGCAATCGATCGCCGCGCGGTAGTACTCAGACGGCATGTCGTGTCCCTCGGCCTCGCCCGCCGAGGCATAGCAGTAACGGCACCGCAGGTTGCACCGGTTGGTCAGAAACAGGGTTGTGCGCGTCGGACGAAAAGGCCGGTCGGCCGCCGGGGGCTGCGGGACGTTGGCACTTTCGAGCCACTCGAGCCCGCCCAATCGATCGGCCACGTTCTCCTCGACAACCGCACGGTCGCCGGTCAGAACGTAGGCCCTGAGTTGCGCGACACAGTCCGCGTTCGCGTGGACCACGCGCCCGGCCAGGGGCGCAAAGACGAGATACTCGTCCTTGCCTGCCGGGTACGGCAGCACGAAGACTTCCTTACCTACCGCGAGTTGCATGGCGTCACCCCCGTTTGGGCGCGGCGCCCGCCACCGCGACCGTTCCGCCCGAGGCCACGATCCCCAGGTTCAACAGTTCCGCCAGGAACGCCTCCGCTTCGGCCTCAGGCCGCTTACGGATCGAGGCATACTCCGCGGCGATTGCGCTGCGCTCGCGCGTCCCGTCACACAAGCGCCAGATGGCCTGGCCGTCCTCGTTCATCCGATACGCCTTGAACCGCGCGCGCTGCCCCGCCCAGACCAACATCCCTTCGCCGGGTAGCGGCCGCGCATTGAATCCCGGGTTCCGCACGGGGTTCTTGGACAGCGCGGTTACTTTCGGTGCCTCGGCGACCCCGTGCCCCGCATCTGCGGCATCGGCGGCCGCCGCGGCAGCCACCGCGCCCCCGGTCAGCAGAAGAAACGTCCTGCGCGACATTCCGGCCAAGGCTGGTCCGGCGGTCCTCTTCACTGTCTTCACCGAATTCATGACGTGACCTTTCTTCGTTGCTGGTCTTCCGTACCTTCTTCGGTTGTCAGCTTCGTACGAAACTTTCTCAGAGCCCACATGAAGTTCTAACGCGTCACTGCAATCTCTCATTTTCCTGGTCCAAGTACGCGCTCCAGCGACGCCAGATCCGCCGGGCAGAGCTTCTTTCTACTCTTATAGACGTTAAATGCTGCCAAAAGGGGAAGTAGCCCGCCGTGTCAGACTCTCGGTTGCATCTGCGGATGCCAGTGTGTGAGGTATACGAGCCAGGGAGGCAGCGTGTTCCTTCATATCGGCAGGATCTTCGGAGGCCGTCTCGGCTGCGACCGCCTCGTTGAAGAAGGTCTCCGCCTCGGCGTAGTCGCCGCCCCAATAGCTTCGATCACCCTGGCGCAAGGCCGTTTGGGAGGCCGTATTGCCACTCTGCTCAGAGATGGCGCTATGCGCGAAGAACAATACGCCGACCGCGAACGCTGCACGCATCCAGCGCTTGGACTCGGGAACGCGCCACGTGAACACGGTCACCTCCCCTTCCCGCTCCACCAGTCCGTCGGGCAGTCCGTCAAGCACTCGAAGTATCCATTGCACTGACATATGCCCTCGCACTGGCACTGGCTCGGGCAGTCCCCTGGGCACAGTTGACTGTCGACGTGGTAGGAGACCGTGTTGCAGGCGCAACTGTCGGCGGGCACGCACGAGCAGACGATCTCGGTCCGGCATTCCGGCGGCGGTCCCATCGGCGCCGCGAGTTCTTCTTCGAGGCCGGGTTTCAAGTAGGCCTTCAGGTTGCTGACCGCGTAGATCTTCGGGCCTTCGCCCGTAGGGGCGGCTTTGGACGCGGCCAGCGTGTGATCGGCGCCTTCTCCGCCTAGTGTTGTCATTCTTGCAGCCTCCCTATACCTTGGAAGGTACCGTACCGTCGATTGCGCGCTGCAACATGTCTCGTGTGATCGCCTGAGTGATCGCGCACCGCGGCCTGCCGTCGCCCGAACCGTTGCCAAAGCCGCTGCCTTTCACCGCGCAGTCGCCGGCAAAGGTCCATTTTGCAAAGCATCGCTGGCACTGAGGCTTGTTAAGTACATTCATCGCGCGCAGGCGCGCGAGGCGATCCGCGTCAATGGCAAACGTCTTGCTCTGGGGCTCGTACGAGCCGAAATAGAAGTCGCCGGCGAGAGGATTGTCGCGGCTGCACACCTCGAAACACGCGGTCACGCCGCCATCGTGCGTGATGTTGAACGGGCTGTCCGCGCAACCGCAGAAGCTCAATCGCGCGTCCACGATGCGTGCCGCGGAGTATTCGAGCCGTACGCCCATTCCGTTCGCGATCTGTTTCGCGCTGAGGAAGTTCTCGACGAATGCCTCGGGATCGGGAAAGTCCTCGTCCCGGTCACGCGCGCGCCCTCGGGCATAGAGCGGTTCGAATTGGAGGCGGCCGCCATGGGTCTTAGCGCATACGTGTCTCGCGAAGAATTCGGCCATCTCCGGCATCCTGCGCACGTTGCCGCTCGTGATGGTGGCGCGAATGGCGAGATACGCCGGCTTGCCGCGCAACGACTCGACGAATGCCATCACGCGGTCGAACGAGCCTTTGCCGGAGGCCATGGGACGCTGGGCGTTCTGCACGTCCTTGGGGCCGTCGAACGAAAGGGTGATCGAAGCGAACGTCTCGCCCACATAGGCACGGCGTTCTTCGTTCATCACGCCATTGGTGGCGAGCGATAACTGGACTGGCCGCGCCATTCGCTCCGCTGTTTGCTTGGCGTACTCGACCGCGCCGGCCAGCGTGTTCCACGCAACCGTGGGTTCTCCTCCACCATGGAACCCGACCCGCAATGGCTCGCGGCTCGTCTCAATATTGGCCGCGACATCATCGATCGCCGCGCGGTAGTACTCGGGTGGCATGTCGTGTCCCGTGGCTTCTCCCGCCGAGGCATAACAATACCGGCATCGGAGGTTGCACCGGTTGGTGAGGAACAAGGTCGTACGCGTCGGATGGAAGGGACGGCCGGCGGGCGGGGCTTGCGGGACCTCGGCGCTATCGAGCCAATCGAGACCGCCTAACTGGTCAATTACTCGTGCCTCGACCTTTGCGGTGTCGCCCGTCAGGATGTAGGTCCGAAGCTGAGCTACGCAGTCCGCATTGGCGTGGACGACGCGGCCCGCCAGCGGCGCGAAGATAAGATATCCGTCCTTGCCCTGTGTGTGGGGCAGCACGAAGACCTCTTTCCCCGCCGCGAGTTGCACGGGGTCATCCTTTCTTGGGCAGAGGGCGCACCACCGCGACGGTTCCGCCGGAGGCCACAATGCCCAGGTTCAACAGTTCCGTTATGAACGCATCCGCTTCAGCCTCAGGACGGCGCGAGAATGCGGCATATTCGCCGGCGATAGCACTTCGTTCGCGCGTTCCGTCGCAGAGCCGCCAGATGGCATGGGCGTCCTCGTTCATCCGATACGCCTTGAGACGCCGGCCCTGGCCTGCCCAGACCAATAGCCCTCGATTGGGAAGCGGGCGCGTGTTGAATCCTGGGTTTCGAAGGGGATTCTTGGGCAGGACGGTTATCGTGGGGGCGGAACCGGGCTGGGCCGCGGGAAGTTCGGCGGGAACGTTCGTTGCGACGCCCATTGCCGAACCGGTCAACAGCAGGAAGTTCCGGCGGGACATCCTTGTTGCGGACGGGCCATCGGCAATCCTCGCGTTCTGCGCGGAGTTCATGGCCCGACCCCTCTCAACCCAGTCCACAAGTCTACTGAACCACATTCGTTGACGTTTGTCAAGTGGCCTAGAAGAAGGGATTTCTGGAAGTGGATGAATGTGGCATTTCGCTGGCGTATCTTCCGGTTGCTAGCGGACGCCGGGCGTGCTACAATCGGCGCGTGATAGTCAGGACAACGTAACGCTGTCTCGTTGTGCCGAGATAGAGCAAGGTCCGGACACACATGGCCGCCAAGGACGAAGGAGCTATGGTTCTCACCAAGTTTATCGCGAAGTCGTGTATCCTGCCGCATATGCTCGTTACAGGCAAGTCGGACGCTATCAAGGAACTGACCCACGTCCTCTTCGACAAGAAGAAACTGAAGGGGCTGGAAACCGCGCTGGACCAGATCGTGGCGCGAGAGGTTATGGAAAGCACAGGCATCGGCCGCGGGCTCGCGGTGCCGCATGCTCGCGTGGCCGGCATCAAGTCGCTGGTGTGCGCCGTAGGGAGGATTCCGGGCGGGATCGACTTTATGGCGGTGGATCACAAGCCGGTTCACATGGTCTTCTTAGTTCTGTATCCGCCGACGCAGCAGACGACGTATCTCAACTTCATGGCGACCACGGCGAAGGTGTGGCACGATCCGAAAAACATGGCGGCGCTGATGGCCGCTTCGGATGCCGACGCGATCTTCGATATCCTCGAATCGACTTCGGAATCGCTGGTCGAGAATCCGGAGTCGGCAAAGAAGAAGGTGCCCGCGGATCCGGCGATCGCGCGGACGCCTGACGCGCACGCGGACCTGGTGTTGCTGGCGCGGGTGCAGTTGTACGAAGAGATGATGCAGGGCGCGAAATCGGGCAAGGCGGAACTGCGGCAACGTATCGAGAAGATCAGGTCGCTGGTGGACCCGCGCTTGTTGAAACACTACGACCGCCTCATGAAGGCGCAGCCTCCCGCGTTGGTGCCGGTCGAGGCGGACACGTGCCAGGGGTGTTTCATGAAACTGCCGTCGAAGTTCGCGCAGCAGGTTCGCCAGGACTCGGGGCACATTCACACGTGCATGAATTGCAGCCGGTTCATCTACGTGTTGTGAGATCTCGGCGGAGGAGAGGAGAATCGCCATGGATGTGCATGCAATGAGCGCGATGCTTGCGCAGCGGGTCGACTTGTTTCGTGGGCTGACCAAGGAAGACGTGGCCAAGATCTTCGCCAAGGGCATGACGATCCGGGTGCTCAAAGGGGAAACGGTTTTCTACAAAGGCACCATCGGCAGCCAGATGTACATCGTGCTCGGCGGCACCGTCGCCGTGCGCGACGGCGAGAAGACGCTGGCCGAGTTGAAGACCGGCGACATGTTTGGCGAGATGGCGCTTATCAATAGCGAGCCGCGGAGCGCCACGGTCGTCGCCATGGAAGACTCGCACCTATTTGTGTTGAGCGAGACGACTTTTCAGACGTTGCTCACCAAGCGGGTGGCCATTCAAATCCTGCTCAACATCGTGCGGACGCTGAGCCATCGGTTGCGCGACTCAAACGTCCGCGCGCATGGGTGATGCCCGCCTCGCGATAGGTTCCGGCCAGGAAGCGGCAGTACGCTCACCGTGCACTCGAACAAACAGCGCGCATGATCGGGGCGCCTGATGTTCCACGATGTGACCTTTCCTTATCGCTTGGCCGCGGGCTTGTCGTTCTTCGTGGTGATGCTGGCGGTGGAGTTTTGGAAGCGGCCCTCGGAGCCTCGGCGCCGCAAGGAGTATTCGTTTCTTGCCGGCATCACCGTTGCCGCGATGGGCTATGGCGTCGCGCACGATTTCGTGACATGGTCCATCTGCCGGAGCTACTACGTGATCGGCAAGGGTATTCCCACGGCTTCGTACGGATACACGTGGGACGTGGTCAAACTCGCGATGAAAGCAACGTGGAGCGTGGGCCTCATCGCCGCCGCGGTCCTGCTCGTAGCCAATAATCCCGATCGAGAGAGACGGCAACTCCCTTACCGCCGCCTCGTTGCGTTTGCCGCCGTGCCACTTGTCGTTTCGATGGTCCTCGAGGGACTGCTCGGGTTGCTGTTTTATTGGCGGGCGGCAGGAATCGCGGCTTCTTTGGGCATGCAAGAGTACTACGACCTTGCGGGCGCGCCGTTCATGGCGGTGTGGGGTATGCACATCGGCGCGTATGGCGGGGGAGCCGCGGGATTGGTCTGTGCTGCCATTCTTGTGGTTCGTGCGAAACGGCGCATTGAACGAGATAACGCCGGGCCGCCATAGATTTCAACTCAGGTCTTGGCAAGCACCGTCGACGCGGCTTCGAGCGCAGGCGCCGGATTGATGGCCGTACCGTTCCTACGCACTTCGAAGTGGAGATGGGGGCCGGTCGAGCGGCCAGTAGATCCGAGTTGGGCGATCGCGGCGTGGGCATCGACCGAATCGCCGGCCTTGACGAGATTCTTGGCGTTGTGGGCGTACAAGGTCTCCGTGCCATCGTCGTGCGTGACGATGACCACCTTGCCGTACGATGGCTGCCATCCGCTGAACGTGACTGTGCCCGCCTTGAGGGCATGAATCGTTGTGCCCTTGGGCGCCGCGAGGTCGACGCCGGTGTGTTTCTCGACCGCGCCCGTGATCGGGTCTTTGCGCACGCCGAAACCGGAAGTCATTTTGACGGGCGCATCGAGCACGCTTTCCCACGGCGTCTCCGTTGTCGGCGCGCTCTTCACCGCCGCTGGAAGCAATGATTCGATCAGGGCGCCGAGGTCATGTTTGGCTTTCAACTGCGCGGAGGCGGCTTTGGCCAGCATGCCGTCGAGGCGCGTTGCTTTTCCGCCTTGGCCGTCGAGCGCGCCGAGAGACGCCAGGTCGATGGATTGGCCGACCTGAATCACGTTGGCGTTGGCGATGGCGTTGGCGCGTGCGACTTTGGAGACGGCTTGAGCGATCTCGGCGCCGGTCGGATTGGAGCCTTGCTGTGCCAGCGCGCCCCGGCAGATCCCGGATAGCGTATCGCCGCGCTTTACCGAGTATACGGTTACCGGCTTCGCAGGCTGAGAGTCCGCCGCAGTTCGGATTTGATCCAGGAACGCGTCGAAGCGCTGGCGAAGGGCCGCGTTGCGCGCGGTCTGCGCCGATCCGGTTGCGGGATTCGATCCGGCGGCAAGTTGAACGCCTAGAGATACCGGGGCAATTCTCGTGGGCATAGGACGAACCTTTCCCCGTTACGCTGCACAGTCGTCCTATAAGAGCAACCGCCGTGCCACGTGAGGTCCTCGCCTTAAACGATTTCAAAGTAAGATGTTAGACGGCGGCATCGGCAAATCTTGCGGCGGCTCTTGTGGAATAAATTGCCTGGGGTAGGCAAGAGTATGGGTCTGATGGCGCCGGCAATTGGGGAAAAGGGGTGGGCGGGCCTCTTCAACGCGGGCGGTGGACGAGGTGGACTGAGTGGACGAGGTGGACTGAGTGGACGAGGTGGACTGAGTGGACGAGGTGGACTGAGTGGACACAACACGGACGCGTCGACTTTGTCCTCGCATTTCTGTGAATTGACTTGTACCGTCGAGATCGGCAGAATAGCGTTGTTGTACGAGGGAGGTGTGCCTTGAGTCTGTTGGGACTCGATGTAGGGACCACCGGGACTAAAGCGGTTGCTTTCGATCTCGATGGCCGAATCGTTGCATCCGCATATCGCGAGTATCCCTTGCTGTCTCCGCAGCCGGGCTGGCAGGAATTGGACCCGAATACCGTCTGGAAATGCGTGAAGGCCGTCTTGGCCGAAGTCGCGCGGTCGACGCGCAATAATCCCATCGAATCGATCGGAATCTCATGCCAGGGCGAAGCGTGCCATCCCGTCGACGCCGACGGCGTTCCTCTGGCCAATAGTATCGTTACGTTCGATAACCGCACGGCGGAGATGCCGGCGTGGTGGCTCGAACGCAAATCGAAGTTCGATATCGCGCATATCTCGGGCATGCCGTTGCATGGCATGTATACACTCAACAAGATTCTCTGGTTCAAGCAGAACCGGCGGGATATCTACGCGAAGACGTGGAAGTTCCTCTGTTACGAAGATTATGTGCAGTACAAGCTGGGTCTCGATCCGGTGATGAGCCACTCGCTCGCGGCGCGAACCATGGCGCTGGACATCCACGCGGGCGATTGGTCGGACGAATTGCTCGCGGCGGCGGGTGTGGACCGTGAACTCCTTGCGCGCACGGCGCCCTCGGGCGAAGCCGTTGGTACGATTCCTGACAAGGTTGCGGCCGAGATTGGATTGCCTCGGGGCGTAGTCGTGGCGACGGGCGGGCACGATCAGCCCGCGGGCGCGCTGGGCGCAGGCATCTTCGAGAGCGGCGAGGCGATGTACGCGACCGGTACGGTGGAATGCATCTGCGCGATCTTCGACTCGTTCCATCTCACTCAAGAGGCCGTGGATGGGAATGTATGTTGCTACCCGAGTTGCGTTCCGGGGCTGTACGCATCGATCTGCTTCAATTTCACGGGCGGCTCGCTGTTGAAATGGTATCGGGACACGTTCGGCGAACTCGAAAAGCGCAAGGCGCACGCGGCGGGGCGCGACGTGTACGAACTCCTGTGCGAATCGGTTCCCGCCGAACCGGAGCATCTTCTCGTGCTGCCGCACTTTACGATTACCGGAACCCCACATTTCGATAATGCCGGCCGGGGCGCGATTCTCGGCCTGACGCTGCATACGCCGCGCGAGGAAATCGTCAGCGCCATTCTTTCCGGTGTGGTGTATGAAATGAAACTGAATTTAGAATTGTTACATTCTGCTGGAGTGGCCATTAGACGTTTTCGTGCGATCGGCGGGGGCGCGAAGAGCGGTATTTGGACGCAACGCAAGGCAGATATTATGGGCGTTCCTGTGGCAGTGCTTGAAACGACCGAGGCGGCCTCGCTAGGCGTGGCCATGCTCGGCGGGAAGGCCGCGGGCATTGTGAACGATCTGGCCGCGATGGCGCGGTCAGTAGTGCGCATCAAGGAAACGCGGGACCCGGATCCCCGGCGGCATGCCGTGTACACGCGACTGTTCGACGCGTACCGGGACCTGTATCCCGCGGTGAAATCCATCCATCATCGGTTGGCGGCGTTGGATTAGGCATGGGTAAGTGAGGGCAGGTTCGTGGGTACAACACCGAATGTAGCAAAAGACGCAAAACACTCCAAGGCGAGGTCTCTCGACAACGATCCCTTCGCGTTGCCTCGATCGATCGCCAAGCAGATTAAGAGCTGTGCGGAAGCCCACGAACGAGGCGCCCTCTTTCCGCCGGACGTCATCAAATACCTTTGGATCAACATCATGGATCCGGGCAAGAGCGGGATCGTGCCTCGGCCGATGAATGCGAAGGAATTGACGTGGCAGGACTGGCTGAACGTAGTGGACGAAGCGGCGGCACTGGGTGTCGAATGCCTGATCATCTGCGTGGGCGAGTCCCTGGCGCAGTACCCAGGCCTGCGGCAGATCTGCCACTGGGCGCAAGAGGCGCATTCGCTCGATATCGGCCTCCACATGTACGGATCGAGTTTGACGGCCGCCGAGATTGACGATCTTGCGAGTCTCGATCCGAGCCACACGTGGCTGTTCGTGCCGGAGCAGCATGTGAACGGCATCCGGCAATCGCTCGCGGCCAAGAACATCCGTGTGCTGAGCGCCGGCGTGACCTATGACGATCATCATCCGCCGTGCGATATGCCCAAGACGATGGTCTACATCGATTCGTGCGGCAAGATGTACACGTGTGGCCTGGTCTTGAACGACGACCGATTCGTGCTGGGCCACGTGGCCGAGAATCCGCTCGACCGCGCCCTAACGGCCCCCGACGCTTCGCGTGAAGTCCCCGCGTGGGTCGAGCATCGCGAGCACGGGTGCGACGCCTGCCCGCCTCTGATGGCGCGGCGCATGATGGGCCACGCCTGACCGCCGAGTCGAGATCGATCGCAATGTCCGGCGGGTACTCTGGGGAGAGAGCGTATGAGCATCCCTTCGACCATGAACGCGGTGGTATGCCACGGCATTCGCGATTACCGGCTTGAGATCGTCTCTACGCCAACGCCCGGACCGGGCGAGATCATTGTCAAAGTGCTCGACTGCGGGATCTGCGCCAGCGACATCAAGTGCTACACGGGCGCGCCGTTGTTCTGGGGCGACGAGGCGCGGCCGCCGTACGTCGCTGGACCGGTCATCCCCGGACACGAATTCACGGGCACGGTCGTTGCCTTGGGCGAGGACGCGGCGGAACGGCACGGTGTTGCGTTGGGCGACCGGGTCGTCGCCGAACAGGTCGTGCCGTGCGGTGAGTGCCGCTACTGCAAGACGGGCATCTACTGGTTGTGCGTCCAGGCGAACATCTTTGGCTTCAAGAAGTGGGTCCACGGAGGGATGGCCGAATACCTCAAGTTCCCGGCCAACGCCCGGGTCTACAGAGTCCCGGACGGGATCTCCGACAAGCACGCGGCGCTCATCGAACCGCTGGCCTGCGCGCTCCATGCCGTCGAACGCGGCGAGATCAAACTGGGCGACGTCGTCGTGCAGATGGGGTGCGGCACGCTGGGCCTCTGTATGATCGCTGCCGAACGGCTCAAGAACCCCGGCCTGCTGATCGCGATGGACCTGAGCGACGCGCGCCTTGAACTCGCCAAGCAGTTCGGCGCGGACCTCGTGATCAATCCCACGAAAGAGGACGCGGTCCAGCGTGTCCGCGACTTGACCGAAGGGTACGGATGCGATGTGGTGATTGAGGCGACTGGCAACCACGAGGCGATCGCGCCCGCGCTCCACATGATCCGCAAACTCGGCACCTTTGTCGAGTTCAGCGTCATGCGCAATCTGAGCACCGTCGACTGGACCATCATCGGCGACGGCAAGGAACTCAACATCCATGGCGCGCACCTCGCGCCTTACACCTTCCCGACCGCAATCGACTACCTCAAGCGCGGCCTGATCCAGATCGAGCCTATCGTGACCCACCATCTGCCGCTCGCCGAGTTCGAGGCCGGATTACGTGCTGTCGAGCATCCGTCCGATTCGATCAAGGTATTGCTGCGTCCGTAGTACGATGCGAACCGCGAATGGACGCGAATGAACACGAATCTCTATGGCGCGCTAGTCCGTATAGTTCACAAGTCTGTGGTGTCATTGCGAGGAGGGCCTTTAGCCCGACGAAGCAATCCCCTGATCTTCTGCGCACAAACAGCCGGGGAGATTGCTTCGTCGGGCTGAACCCCTCCTCGCAATGACACGAGACAGGTTGTTGCAGCGTTCACGTCAAGTTCTGAGACAGAAGCCTTTCGCCGATCAAGTGTTGTTCTCGTCTCATCAAGACACCGTGTGAACAATCCGGGCTAGAGCACATTAAATAAAGCTGTAGCCTTTTCGTTTCCGATGTGGTATAAAGGAGACATGGGAACGATATCGAT
>CAYOCT010000086.1:0-24568 GCA_964402555.1 uncultured Nitrospiraceae bacterium
CGAGCACGAATCGCATGAACGCCTCAACATACAATTGTCTCACAACCTCTGAGCGCAGCGAAGGATCTCATAAGCATCAGAGGCCTATGCACATAGCGAGATCCTTCGCTGCGCTCAGGATGACAGGAAGGGCGGAGCCGACAAAGAAAACCGCGGGGCCTTGTCATTTCTTCACAAGCTCTCAGAATGACAGGAGGTCCAGCGTTCTTTCGGGGAATCGACGTCACTCAAGATGCGCTGCATCTTCATTCTCGCGAGTGAAGCCGGACTTCATGACGACTCGTAATCGATTTACTCGCGGCCGAGTGTCGGCAGTGGCCATAACACGCGAGAAAACATCTTTGCTGCTAAGGCTACAGTCGTTCGATCTTCGATCGATTACGATTACGCGCACGAGCACGAGCACGAAAGGACAGAGCAACATGGACACCGAGGAGCGCTGAGCCTAGGCGCCCTCTGGGAATCTGGCGAACGCTGAGCGCGCCTACATGGTCGGCGGTTTCTTCCCGCGGCGGCCGACAAACGCGGTGACGCCCAGGCCGACCGCGACGATCCCGAGCAGGAACGAATCGCCACCGGACGTACTGGCATTCGTCGAACCCGCGCAGCCCGTGTGTTCGCCTTCGCCTTCCCCTTCGCCCTCACCTTCGCCTTCGCCCTCACCTTCGCCTTCCGAACCGTTCGGCGCTTCGTACGGGCCGATCACCGAAAGCCCGGTCAAGTCCGCGTGCATCGACACGCCGCTCGCCCGCAGATTCGAAACGGTTGCCGCGCTCCAGTCGCCATCGACGGGGACAGCCTCAATCCCGGAACCGCCGTTTTCGATCGACGAGGGATGCGCGAACAGATACTCCGCGCTGTCGGCGCCAAAACTCAGACCCGCTACATCGATATGGATGGGTTTGGCCGCAATGCGTGGATCGTCCACCTCGAAGAACGTCGCGCCGCCGTCGGTGCTCGCGATGAGGCTGATTTCCATAAACATGCCACCGGCGATGACCGTGTATCCCGGAGGTTCCGGCAGCAGGCCCGATACGAGATCCGGACCTACGAGCGCGTTCAGATTGTCCGCGAGCTCGACAATGAGCATGGCCACTTCGCCCGTTTGTACCAGCGGGCGCGGGACCGTCACCGAGACCTTCTGCGCGGGCGCATCTGGACGTTCGAGAACGAGAAACGCGGGAACGGTCGACGGTCCCGGTTCGATGCGGAGCACGCCGGTTGTGCGCTTGCCGGAACTGCCCACGTCGAGGGAATCCGTCCACATGTCCGTCGCGCCGGCCAGCGTGACGAACGGATTATCGGGCAGCCCATTGGCGTCGGCATCGGCCCCGTCGGGTAGCGACGCAACGGTAAAGGAGGTATGCGTGGACAAGACGCCGGTTGACGCCCAACTGACGCTTGCAATGGCCGCGACCTCGTGCGTGCCCATGACCCCGGCGGCATTCTCCAGGGCATAGGATATCGTGTACGGCGCGACGGCCGACGCGCCGATGGCCACGCCGTCGAGCGTATAAACGACAAGCGACGTCCCGGTTGGCGCGGTCGCCGTAAAGACGAGCGGCACGCGGGTTGTTCCAGCCGGTGCGAAGATCACTGCATTGTCCTGCGGCGACATCACCACGACCTCGCCTTCACCCTCGCCTTCGCCTTCACCCTCACCTTCACCCTCGCCTTCGCCTTCACCGCCCGAGGTCAACGTGATCAGAATAACCGCCGTCGTCGACGCGTTTCCGGCGGCGTCGATGGCCTGCACCGCGAAGATGTTGTAGCCCGAGACCAACGTGCCGTCATAGGTCCACGACATCGCCCCGGCCGAGTACGTCACGCCGGTCGCCGCGTTATTGACGCGGATAGCGTTCGTGTCGCTCGTACATGCGCCCGTCAGATGCAGCGCCGGATTGGCCGTGCTGTAATTCACGCCGGGGCCATGCCCGCCGTCGGTCAGGATCACGGGCTGTAACGGCGCGATCGTATCGAGCACGATCTTCGCGCCGACCTTGGGCGAGATATTCCCCGCCGCGTCGCGCCATTGCGCCCACACCGTGCGGTCGCCGTCCGCGCCGTTGGATAGTTGCCACGTCTTCGGCGATGCGAACGGTTCCCAATCTCCCCAGGTCGACCCGCCGTTGCCGAAACGCTGTTCGGCGACGCCCGTGCCCGTGTCCGTGCCGGTCATCGTCAGCGTGACCGTCAGCGAATTGGTCGCGGCGGCGCCGTTGTTGATCTTGATGGTCCCGGTGGGCGAGAGCGCGTCGATAGTAATCGTGTCGGAGATGTCGTCCGAGATATTGCCGTCGTAATCCTTCAACTCCATCGTGACCGTCTTCGTTCCGTCGACGACCGACAAGGTCCAGTCCTTACTCGTGGCGAAGGTCTCCCAAGCGGACCACGACGCGGTCTCGTTGCGGAATCGCATTTGAGCCACGGCGCCGCCAGCGTCCGTGCCGGTGATCGTGAGTTTCACCTTGCGCAACGCGCTGTTCGTGTACAGAGCGCCGTCGTCGATCGTCAGCATCCCGGTGGGCGCTTCCGTGTCCCAGGCCGTGAACGTGGACGGGTACAGGGTGGCAGATCCGGATCCGAAATGCGGTGCATCGTTGAGCCAGACCTGCGCGAGGGTCGTCGCGTCGTACGCGCCCATCCGTTTGAGCTTGTCAAACAACACGTAAAGATTGCCGCTGGCCACGGAGATCTTGACGGGGTAGACGTTGGTCAGGCCGCTGGGAGTGTACGGCGTATTTTTGATGAAATTCTGCGCGAGAGTCTCGGGATTATACTGCCCCACCTGCTTTCCGCTGTTGAACAGCAGGTAGAGAAGGTTGTTCGACACCGAAAGATCGGTAGCGTAATATGTCGTCCCGGCGGAATACGAGGGCGCGTACTTCAGCCACACCTTTGCGAAGTTCGCCAGCGAAAACTTCCCGATGACTTTTCCCGCATTGAAGAGACAATACAAGTAGCCTCCGGACGCGGCCATCGAGATCGGGTAGTAGGTGATACTCGCCGTGTCGGTATAGGTTGGGGCGGTGGTGATCTGCGTCGCGACCATATCCACCATGCGGATGATGGCGATCTTTTGGTTGTTCTTGTATAAGGCGTACATGACGCCGTTCGAGACGGCGACCGAGGTCGGATAGTAGACCGTCGTGTTCTCGGTGAACGACGGGGGCGTCACCGGGTTGGTCCAGTTCGGAACCAAGGTCGACGCGTCGTAGTTGTCCAAATAGCGGCCGTCGTTGAACAGCATGTAGAGGTTATCGGCAGCAGCCTCCGGGGCGGCGATTGCCGCAAAGCAAGCCAGGACAAGCCCAGCCAGGGGGAGTCGGGTATATCGACGAAAGGCATTCATCGTAGGGCACATCCTATGGCCGTGGTTTCATGCTCGTATTGTAACAGATTCGGCGTTCGAGCAAGACTATCCCGCATTTATCTTATAGTACCTTCGGGACGTGCCGCCGTTACTGGAGACGAGGCAGCAGTGAGACGGGTTCTTTGTTGCCGGCGAAGGCCTTCAGGATGCGTCCGCGCACGAGGGCGGCCCGCTTATCGACATCCTCGCTGCCCATGACTTGCCCGCCCGACATCGTAGCATGGCCCCCACCCGTGCCGATGCCCTTGACGACGCGCTTCATCCGCCCCGCAGCGTTGCCGCGCGCGTCGATCGTGCGCGCCGAGAGGTAAATGACGTTGCCGCAGATCCCGTAGCATACCGCGGCCCGAATGCCTTCCAGGCGCAGCATCCGGTCGGCCACCTCGGCAATCATGTCCACATTGCGGCAACGCTGGATGAAGCTAATCACCGTTGAACCCGCAACGACACAACTCGAAAGCCCTTCGGCCAGCATTCTGAAATAGTCGACCGGCACCGGCGCGTGGCGGATGCGGGCCAGCTTCTTCTTGTCCGCGAGGAAGAATAGTTCCTGGTACGCGTGCACGTCAGGCGGACCGGCTTCGCGCCCGAGGTCCTGGGTGTCCGACTGGATGCCGTAGAACAGCGCCGTGGCCAGGTTCGGACGGATCGGGATTCCGTCCATACGCAGGTACTCGAACAGGATGGTGGACGTGGCGCCATATTCGGGACGGATGTCGGCGTACGCCGCGGTCCACTTGGGATGGGCCGGCAGCAGATGGTGATCAATCACGATATCGGTGGCGTGATGCTTGTCGAGCAGATTGTTGCCCGCGCAGGGCTGGGCGTCCACAAGACATATCGTACCGTGCTTGGCAATCTGAGCCGGACTGACGCGCCGGGCGTCGATACGAAGCACATCGATCATGGCGCGGTTTTCGGCGCGTCCGCAGATGCCGCCGTACCCGATGCAGACGCGTTTCCTCAGGTGCGCGCGGATGAGTTCACGCAACGCCAGGGCGCTGGCCAGCGCGTCGGGGTCCGGATTATCCTGCGTGAGGATCAGCACGGGGCCGGGCCGCCGGCATCGCGCCAAAACGGCCTCGATCCACGCCGCCGTTCCTGGCTTGGTCTCACTACGCATCATGCAGAACCCCTCGTGCTAGACGTTGAACCGGATCAACAGCACGTCGCCGTCACGCACGATGTATTCTTTGCCTTCCATGCGCACATGCCCCTGCTCCTTCGCCTTGGCCGTCGATCCGGCCGCGAGCAGGTCGCCGTACTGCACGACCTCCGCGCGGATGAACCCGCGCGCCAGATCGGAGTGGATCGCGCCCGCGGCATCCACCGCGCGCGTGCCCTTGCGAATAGTCCAGGCGCGCACTTCCGGCTCGCCGGCCGTCAGGAAACTCATCAGGCCCAGCAGGTCGTAGGCCGCGTGCAGGAAGCGCGTGCGCGATTCCTCGCCAAGACCGAGGTCGTCCCGGAATGCCTGCCTCTCTTCGGTCGGCAGTTCGGCTACTTCGAGTTCCATTTCGCCGCACAGGTCGATCAAGGACAGGCCTTGGTCTTGCGCGAACGTTGCCAAGCCTGACGGATCGGGTTTGCCGATGGATTCCTCGCCATAGTTGCCCAAGAGGAGCAGTGGCTTCTGCGATAGGAAGCAAAAACCTAGGACCTCATGCGCTTCTTGCGCGCTCAAGTCGAGCGTCCGCAGCGATTGGCCGTCCTCGATATGCGCTTTGCACCGTTTGAGCACGTCCAGTTCCGCGCCTTTGCGGTTCTCTTTTTCCAGGCGTTCGATGCGCTTCTCGATCACGATCAGGTCGGTGAGCTGGAGTTCCTCCTCCATGGCCTTGCAGTCGCGCACCGGATCCACGGAGCTCAGCGGGTGCATCACGGCGTCATTTCCGAAGGCGCGGACGACGTGGACCAGCGCGTCCGCATTTTTCAGGAGCGTCAACGCAGCGCTATCGAGCGCTTTCGATTCGCCCGCGGCCTCGTTGGGCGCGATGTCCATGAACTGCACTTCGGCATACGTGATCTTCTTGGGCTTGTACAGTTCCGCGAGTTGGTCGACACGCGCATCCGGCACCTTGATCACCGCCACGTTCGCGTCGCGGCTGCCAAACGCGCCAACCGCCGCATGCGACCCGCTCAACGCATTGAACAGCGTCGTCTTGCCCGATCGGGCGAACCCGATAATGCCAACCTTCATGCCAGTCCTTTCGAGGAAAGTATGCGCGCCCGTCGAAAGAGCGTCGCATACGTGAGATCACCAACGCGGGAGCGCGTCTGTCTGCGCCGTCTAGAACCCGATATGTACCGCAACATTCAAGCGTATACGAAGCGACCACTCAGGGATGAGGCCCGGCGCGTCGCCCGCAAGCGCCGTCACGAGGGAAGGACACGTAGCCGACGCATCGTCGAGCAGCGCCAGGAAGTCCACGGATTCCGAGGGCGTCAACACAAGCGGCGAACTCAACCCGGTGGCCGCTTGCGCGGCGCCGAAGGATACATCGGGCAGGTCGACGCCGTTGACCATGCCTGGACGCCACAGAAGTTCCAGGCGGGTCAGGCTCTCCAGATCGCCATCCTCGCTCGTCACCGTCAACGTCGTGTCCTTGACGCTCACCGACTCGATAGTCATCAGTCCGGCCAAGGGCGACAGGAGGCCTTGGGAAACGACGTCCAGCAAATCCGCACGCGAAGGCAATATGCCGCACAGCGGCAACGGCGTAACCTCAAACCCGTTCGGGATAGGTTCACCCGGCACAAGCCCGTCTTTGTTGAAAATCGTGAACCCGTCGCCCAGGAGAATCGGCACCGTTACGGTTTGCGTGCACGACGACGCCATGGCCCCCGCGATCAACACACCTGCCACCGCCAACCCAAGACGCGACACGGAACGTCCGGTTTTCATAATCCACCCGCCTCCTCGGTTCACTAACACCATCACGGCGTACTATACCACAGACCAAGGCCGGGGTCCAGACCTCGCGGCAATCCGCCAACTTGCGCCTGGAATCTCAAGCGAAGCCACACTCGCGATCGCGGCCGTAATCTCTTGGAACCAAGAAGTTTCGCCGCCATCCCGCAGGCCGAATTCCTCGCCTGGATTTCACATTCGAACGCGGCGCAACTCCGCAATTGGAAAGGCGCCACCCCTTCAATTAGAATGACATATAGGCGCCTCAGTCTGCGGCGAAGTAAGCCCATTGGGTTGGGGGAAGGATCAACGTGCGTGGTGCAATAGCGGTATCGGCTGCCCTCATTCTGATCGTAAACGCAATGGCGTCCGGGGAGGTCACGGTCCAAACGGACAGAGACCTGGTCGTCGTGGACAACGGACTTGTGCGCGTGAACTACAGCCTGGCGTTGGGGGCCTACGACATTGTGGATGCCACGACGGGATCAGCGCTCGTTCAAGGAGCGGTGTGGAGCATGAACACGTTTCGTTCCACCGACCCCGGCGTCACGCATTCCTGGACTTCTTTCGTGGTGACTGACGGACTTGGCGAAGGCCGGACGTTGGAAGTCAGGGCCTCGTGCGCCGGACGCCCTGACCTTCTGCTTGACCTGACGTTGTATCGTGATGCGAGCTTCGTGGCGATGAGCGTCGGGGTCGACAACGGCGAGGTCGAATTCACCGTCCGCGACCTTGTTCCGATGGCCGGCGGCGTGGCCTTTCCCGGAGTCTCGAAAGCCGGGATGAAACTGCTGGACGGTATATCGGGCGCAGGGGAATCGCGCGTGCTCGAAGGCGAAACGCTGTCGGCCACTAACAACCTTTTGATGACACTCAACGCCGACGGAACGCGACGGAGCCTCGTCATGGGAGGGCTGACGTACGCCGACCTCGTGAAGTACGCGTCAGTCGGCCCCCCCGTCAGCGAGGTCATGCGCACGCGAAACCTCGACGAACGCGCGGCGCGCGCAGGGGGGCGGCTCGCGGCGTACCTGGACTGCGGGTCAAGGATGGAATCGTCCGGCGCGCCGTGCCTCAGGATAACGCGCGGGAGCCCATTCACCTTTCCAGCGGAGGACATCATGAATGAAGCTCTGTTTGCGACCACCGTGTTCGACCCGTACGAGGTAGCGGTCGAATTGGAAGGCCTCGATCCGGGCAAGAACTACATGCTGGGCTTCTCGTGGTGGGATTGGGACGGAGGCAACCGCGTTGCCTCGGTGTGGCTGCACGATGGCGCGCGCAACCAGGCGCTGATCGACCATCAGGCGCTGCCGAACTTCAAGAAAGAGAGCAAGCCTGCGGAACAACAGGCGTTCGCGATCCCGCGCGACTCAAGCGCCGGCGGCCACGCGCAAATCGGCTTCGGAAGGGACAGCGGCGCGAATGCGGTGTTGAGCGAGGTATGGCTGATCGAAGGCGGCGAGGGCGCTGGCCTCGAACCGTGGCCCGTCGAGTCCGTCCGCGCCGGAGCCGCCGCGGACCAGCGCCTGTACCTGCGCGCCACCGACCCGGTCGGACATCGGATTGAGGCCCACACGCGCTACATGCCGGCCGACCGATTTTACGTTGACGCGATGACGGCTAATCCCTTCGAAGCGCTCGAACGGTATGGACTGGCGGTGCGCGCGGCGCAGAACGCGCGCCCTCATATCTACAGTTTTCCCACGGTCTGCGGATGGTATGTCATGACGCCGGACTATGGGCACGGTCCGAACATCAACACAAGCGCCGGCATGGCGCAAGAGATGGAGTACGCCGCACAATCGGGTTTCCTGAAGTACAGTCCGGTGGCGGTTCGTCTCGTGCCCGATACGTATTCGGACAATAACGAACAGGGCTGGTGGGACGATGCGCATTGGAGGGATTACAGACATTACGTTGCGCCGTATCTCGACACGGCCTCGTGGGGCAAGCGGGTCACCGATCTCGGCGGCCTTCCGTTCTTCTACGTGCAAACTGGGTTCCTCTCGGTCGACTATGCACTCGCCCATCCGGACCACATGCTGTTCAACGATGTAAGCAAGGCAAAACTGCCCAATGGACATCGCAATAATGGCGTGTGCTCGTACGACTACACCGATCCCGCATTCCGAAGCCACGTGCTTGAAAGCTGGAATCATCTGCGCGAAGGGGGCGTCAAAGGCGTTATGTTCGATTACCCGGAAACGGGGTGGCGCGAAGCGGGCGGCTTCGAGGACAAGCACGCGACAGCGGCCTCGGCGTATCGCGCCATCTTCGATCTGGCCAAACAGGGGCTCGGATCCGATTCCTACGTGCACGAAAGGGTCGTAGCCGTGGGCCAGCAGCCGATGTCGGACGTATCCGTGGGCCTCGCGGACAGCCAGCGAGTGTGGAGCGACACGGACCTGGCAACGCCCGAGATGTACACGAAATGCGGATTGCGCTGGTATAAGACCCGCGTCCTGTACAGCTACGACATGGACGCCAAGAACCTGTTTAAGACCGAACCGAGCAATCGCGACGGCGTCCGGCAGATGCTGTCCATGGTGTACATCACGGCCGGCCGCCTGCTGCTCGCCAACAGCTTCAGCCAGCTTACGCCCGACCATATCGCCGATCTGAGCCGAATCTATCCTGTCCATGCGGAACCGAAAAGCGCTCGTCCTCTCGACATGTTCGCAGGACAACGCTTCCCCGAGGTCTACGATTTCGAAGTGGATGCGGGATGGCATCAACTCGCGCTGTTCAACTCGAACCCAGCAAAGGAGACCGTCATCGGCGTGGCGATCTCAGACGATTCGGCCTCGGGCGGCATGGGCCTCAAGAAGGACCGCGAGTACTACCTGTACGATTTCTGGAACGACGCGTTTCGAGGCGTGACGCCAGGAACCGGACGTATCGAACAAGCGCTGCGGCCCGGCGAGGTGCGGATGCTGGCCGTACACGAACGCCTGGACCGCCCGCAGTTCATCGCAACAAACCGGCATCTCATGCAAGGCTACGTCGACTTGTCCGGGGTCGCGTGGCACGAAGACACGCGAACCCTCGCGGGCACGGCCAAGGTCATTGGCGGCGAGCCGTTCAAGATCGTCGTTGCGCTGAATGGGTACACAGCCACCACCGCGAAGGCCGACGGAGCCGAGGCACGCTTCGAGCCCTTAAAAGATTACCAGGGCTTGGTCGCTTTGACCCTCAAGTGCTCGGGCAGCGGTTCAATCCCTTGGGCACTCGAATCGACTGACTAGCACAGCGCGGCATAGCCGCAACCAAAATCGAAGGCTGTAGGTCGTACGAAACGAAATAAACACCGCAGATTTAGCACCCGCTACCACCCGATGTGGAGCCAGCTTACACGATTTGTAATTCAACTTCTTGCTAAGAAAACAAGATTCTGGCGGATAGTAGTACGAAATACCTTGGGCGCGACAAACTTGATGGTGTCGAAGTCGGTTCACCTGACGGGACCTCTTCGTCTCGCGTCACCATACACGCTTCGCCAGACTCTTCTGGATGACGTTCTGCCGGACAGGACAACAGGATTCACTGGATGAGTCAGACGACCTCGGCGCGAAACATTAGAGATTCCACCTTCGATGCCGCAGGTGCGATCGGGCACGCATTCAACCCATCCAGCAAATCCCATTATCTCAATAATATGTTAAGCTACTGAGCGCATTATATGTTGTAATAGTATATATATTATATTCGCTCAATGCGCATCGCTTCTTTCTGCGGGAAGACCTTGAGTCGCACGGATACGGTCGATCATGGATTCGGCATAGATGAATCTCCCCGGGTCCGCCGGTGTCGGCAGGTTGGCAATCGGCTTCCGCTCCTTGGGATCAGTCGCGCACCTGGGGCATGGGGCTTGGACTCTCCCTGCGCTCTCGTTGTCGGCTTTTCTGTTCTTGTTCAGCTTCGCTTTGGCCCTTTTGTCCCCTACTCCCTGCTGCATGAAGAAGAGTTGACCGCTTTCGGGCCCTCCTTCAAGCCGGTCCACCCACAAGGCCACGCCGTTGCGTTTGGCGCCCAGCGCGGATTTCTGTTCGTCCTGCCAACAATATACGACGTTATCCGCAATGGCGGACGCGCATTCGGCGATTTTCGGGTTCGGCGCGGTCATGAATAGCGATGTGACCGAATACGTGTGTTTCAAGTGATCCATCAATAGTGGCAGAAACAGGGGGTCGTCGCTTAATAGAGGGAATCGGAATCCCAGTTGGGTAAGGTCCCAGAAGAGAAGGCGCTTGACCTTCTTTTTCTCAGCCTCGCCTCGCTCGATTCGCTCGCTGATGTAATGAAAGAACTCTCCGGACGCAACACAACCCGGACGAAAATGCAGGAGCGAGATATTCTCATAGCAGGCATTGTTGTCCGCGCAATTGGGATGGTTATACCCGTACCACCTGCACAGACTCTTCCTTTGATCGATGATGGTCGATTGGTTGTCCATGATAGAGACCAGCAGGCCGGTCTCCCCCTCAAGAGAACCCGCGCGAAGAAAGTCGAACGTCAACAGCGTCTTCCAAGTTCTTCGAGCCCCGAGAACCACAGTGCAACTGCCTTGTTGCGGTTCGGCGCCCAATAACGCGCCGAGAACGGACCGGCCCGCAACAGGAGCGCGCGTCACCGATGCTGCCTGACTCTGCTCCCTTTTTGCCTGACTCTGATCCTTGTAGACAATGCTCTTCATCGAATCGTCGAGTTGCTCGTCCAGACTGTTGTCCTTTCTGGATACACGAAAATGAGGCGACTGGAAAACGACGATGCCCGTTGACGTCCGGATCTTGTATTGGTGCCATCCCAACGCGCTACGCTGAAAACGAGCCTTCGATACCTGCAGCCGGTTAAGGAAATAGGGAGGCGACCCCGGCATTTCCTGTCCCTGAAGCTCGATCACCATGTCGGCGATATAGTCGAGCGAACCGCAAGCGCCCTGTTCTCCCTCGTAGACAATGATCCCGAGCCAAGCGTGTGTGCGCATCTGATGGACAAGGAGATCGATGCCGTCTTCTCCGAGTTCTCCTTCGGCAAGCAGATTGAGCCCGTCAACAATCAGAAGCCGCGACTTTTCGTCATTCGTGCTAATCTTCCTCTTCACCTCACGGAACCAACTCTTGTAGATGGTTCCGGTTGCGTCCCCGCTTCTAGAACCGAGCTCGCCGCTTGCCGCCTCGCTTATCATGTTATGACCATATGGCCGCCCGGTAATGCTTATGGTGTCTTGCGAAATACCTAGTCGATCACACAGCATTTTCAGATCATCCGCATCTTGCTCGCAACTGTAGATTTTGACGCCAGTCGCGTCGAGTACGCCAGAAAACACTTCGTTAGTCCACGAAATAGCAGTCTCGTACTGATGTATCTCCCTCTGGTATAGCGGGTTCTGCTTGTCTTCCAGCTTTCTCTTGGCCGCATCGAGTCTCGCGACTTCTCCATCCCTCGCCTCGTCGTTCCAGCCCGACGCGGCCTTTAGAAGTTGAAAGGCTAGCGTAGTCTTTCCCGTTCCTGGAAGCCCCTTGAGGAGCACGATGAGGCCCCCCTTTGACTTGGGAAACACTATCCCCCCCCGCAAGAGGTCGTCCAGGCCCACAATACCCGTTTTGAAATGCGGCGCGGCTTCCCGCAATTGCATCGGTTGCTTCTCAGTCATCGCTAGTGCCTTCCCGTTTATTGGAGCGCCAAGGCCAGATCCTTGAGGAAATTCACGACGTCAGCGCGCGCCGAGGCCAAAACTACTTCGACACCTATGTCCTTATAGAGTCCCTTGAGCAGAGACGTCTTTGCCTTCCACGCGTTCGAATCATAGCTGGATTCGCTCTCCTCGCGGAGGAAATCCTCATTAGCCATTATGGCGAACACTCCCGGAGTGGATGCGCAGACCTTGGCATGATCCGCAATTCGCACCAAGTTCATGTCCGAAAGCGAGGTGCCGAGGAAAAGGCAAAAACAATTACGCAGGAAGTGCAGCTGGGTTGTGACCTGCCATGCTGAGGGATTCAAGGCAAAGCGGTGGTAGTCGTCGCGCGCGAAAATTAGTGAATCGCAATCAAGTTCTTTAGCGCTCGAATCTCGCCCAAGACACCCGTGAACATGATATACCGGAAGCGTCCCGGGAGGAACGAGTTTCTGTATTCCTCCAAAAACCGAAAAGAGCTTTCGCCGGCACACTGCATCGCCTTCGACAACAAGTTCAAGCACATTGTCGAAATTGTAGGTCACCACGGCACAAACGCGCTCTTGTTGGGATAAACGCGCCACCGCTTTCAGAAAAGGCGCCGAGGTGTCATCAACAGCATTGAGTCCAAAGTTCGCGAAAAGCGTGTCCCTCAGCGTGTCGACATAGCTCGCACCCAGACGTCCTCGAATAATACTGGCTTTCGCATACGGATCGAGGAGCGAAGTGCCCGCGAGCCACTTCTCAATCTCGCAACGGATATCCATCTCGTAGGGTAGGTCGCCGACCGCTTCTCCAGCCAGTGTCTCGATGAGCTTGCTCCATTGCGGCAGCAGCGTTCCATTGACGCCCGCGCCGAGAAATAGGACTATCGGGACGCACTCTTCCCCAGGCTCGATCAGCTTATTCAGCAGATCATCAGTCTCCACGTGTCCATCCCTCCCGGCGATCGTCGAAGCGGGCAATCCCGGCTCCGCTCCGGCATCCCCCAGACTCTCTACGCACTGCCCACATGACACCCCTCTAGAATTGCCCTTATGACCAAAATGGGACTACAACGTCTTAGTTTAACCCTGTGGCGTGCGGTTTTCAACAGATCAAAACGGAAGCGACGATACCGATTTGGCGACCATGGCGAAGGCGACGGAGAGCATGCCGATGAGGCCGACGCCGCAGGCGTAGCCGGCGGCGAGAACGGGCGTGTAGCGACGCCAGGTCTCAGCGCCGTACTTCTTCTCGAAGACGCGGCGTCCGATGACCGCGCCGACGAACATGGGAATCGCGGCGTTGGGGATGGCGCCGAGGCCACCGATCATTCCGTAGAAGAACAGCGCGGGCAGTCCCGCCGCGGTGGTCACCGCGAGCAGCAGGAAGCCGAATCCCATGCCGCCGAGGATAAAGGGCAGCCGGATGGATTGAATCAGCCAGCTATTCTCGCCGGTCGTGGCGGTCATGAACAGGCATTGGTACGTCGCCTGGAGCGGCCACATCTTCGCGGTAAACGGGTACGTCGAACTCGGGACCGATTCGATGTGCCAGAAGAACGCCCAGAAGATCAGGCTGCACACAAGGCAAATCGGCAGCATGAACAGTTCGACCTTGATCAAACTTGTGAACTTCGTCCGCGTCAGGGTCAATTCGCGGAACATCTGGGTCGTCGGGCCGTAGTCCGCCAGCGGCAGCGGCGCGAACCAGATGTCCACGCCGCGGTATCCCGAAAGAATGATGCTGCCTTCGCGCAGAAACGGAAACGCGACGGGGCTACCCGTGAGGCCGATCATGCGCGCGGACACGTACGAGATGGCCGGGGTGATGAAAAGCGCGTATCCGATGAGCATGAACATCGGAAAGGTGTCTTGTTTGAGAAGTACGCGGCACAGCACGATGCTGCTGACGCTTGCGATAACGTAGACGAGCACGCACCAGCGCAGCCGGACGTCGCCGCGGCCTTTGGGCGGTTCGAGCAGGCTTCGGCCGCCGCCGCCTTTGCGGTTGAACATGGTCTGCGCGACTTTGTATACGCCGATGAGCGCGACACAGAGCGACGCGCCGATCCCGATGCTCATCCAGAAATCGAAGTCAACCGCGAGTTTTGTCGGGATGAGCGACATGCCGGGCTTCCAGTGCGGCAGCATGCCGAAATGTTGCAGCACTGGGTTCGCGATGAAAGCCGACGTCACGGCCGCCACGAACGTACCCGCGACCATGGAGAAGGGCAGCACCATGCCGAAAATGACCGCGCCGAGATCGAGACTGACCCCCGCGAGCGACGCGGGCAGCACGCGGTGCGCGCTCTCAGTGAGATCGACGAATGGAATCGGGATCACTTGCAGCGTCTTCGAGAACAGCACGCCGGTAAAACCCGGCACGCCAACGTAAACGCCGCCGAACACCAGCCCGATCGCCGCGCCCACGCTGAACACGTTCCAGCGCCATGTCTCTTTCTTGGAAGTGGTCTCGGCAAGGGCGGTCGCGCCTTCGGCCGCGATCGGCGCAAGCGGGAACGCGAGTTTTTCGACGTCGGCCGTGATGCGAAACAGCATATAGCCGGTTGTTAACGCGGTCGCGCGGCCCATGATCCAGAGGAACGTAGTCAGCATAATCGGGACGTACCACGCCTGGTCGAACAGGTTGCGTCCCGTGATGGCCGCCGAGGTGCGGGACGGCACGATCCACTCCGGCAACTGGTCCGCGACGCCGAATCCGATGGCCTGCGGGCTTTGGACGAGGTATTGGTTCCAGATCATGCCGCCGAACGGGCCGCCGGTCATGGCCAGCGCCGCGGCCATGTAATAGAGGATGTAGACTTCCTGGCGTTTGAGCGTGGTAAACGAGCGCCGGGCGATTTCGGTAAAGAGAATGATCGTCACCCATTGCGCCGCCGGCCCCAGCCCCGATCCCGCGACAAGGCCCAGGTAGATCGTCCCAGGCATCATGACAAACCCGACGAACACCGCGCCGATCATCGTGCGGATCGAGAATCCGTCTTGGAAGTCGAGTTCTTGGCGATCGGGTTCTAGCATCGGGTTTCGGGTCTCGGGTTTCGGGTCTCGGGTTCTTGAGAAACCAAGTCCAATCTACAATGTGAACGAAATGCGCTTATGCGATCCTTCAAACGGCCCACTTGGCCGCAATGTATGTCATGAACGAAAACGTACCAATGGCCTTTCGTCCAGGGCGCGTGACTCCTCACTACCCGAGACCCGAACCCCGAAACCCGGAACCCTGTCCTCATACCAGCGCGTACTCCTTCCCTCGCGCGACGTAGTCCGCGCGCGCTTGCGGCGTAAGGTTGCGCCAGATCAGGAACTGGCCGCGCATGTCGGTCATGAAATGGCTGTTCGCGCGGCGCCAGGAGGAGGCGTCGCCGCTGAGCCGCTCGATCGCGACCTCGACGCTGCACACGTGCATCTCTTCCATCAAGCGGAACGTAAACGTCGTATATTGGCTCACGCCGAGATCGAACGGCGTCAGCCAGAATTGGGCCGTTACGCCCGTGCCTTGGCCTTCGACGACAGACGGTCCCGCTTTGACGTTTTCGACATAGAAGTTCCCGACCGAGACGTCGACGTGCGAGTCGAGGTACTCCTTGAGGAACGCGACCAGCCCCGGAGCTTCCTTCGTGGAGACGGTGAACGGAAGCTGGATGATGAGCCGGGCGTCTTTGGTCGGGGGCAGTTTCCACCGGCGCTCGATATCGGGCACGCCCAGTTCGCTTGCCTTGCGCGCGGGGTACACGGACGACAGCATCACCATCGCCATGACCAGGAGGCACGCGCCGACGCCGGCCAGCGAACTGTAGTTGAGTTGAAGCTGGCTCAGCACGGGCACGTCCACGAGATTCACCAGGCGCGATACGGTCTGGCCGGTGACGTAACCCGCCATGACGCCGAGGATCGCGAAGACGCCGGCCTCGACCATGAACAAACGCCCGATATGCGACGGCGCTATCCCGAGCGCCGTGTACGTGCCGATTTCCTTCGTGCGCTCGAAAACGGAACCGAGCATCGTGTTGAACACGATCAGCCCCGCAATGACCATGAGAATGAGGAGATTCCACAGTTCCGAGATGCGCGTCGCGTTGCGGCTGCTTAGCAGCGTGGGGACACCGTTCAAGTTCGCGAACAGGATGTAATCGATCCGGCGTACCAGGCTTTCGATCATCGGTTCGAGCGTGGCGGGATCGTTCGGAAGGATCGCGATCGAGCGCAGGTCGCCGCCCAGATTGCCGAGCACGCGTTCGCCCGCGATCGCCACGTCCTTGAACGAATGATGGATATACCGCTGGACCTCGTCCGGATCGGGTGTGCCCTCTTCCATGAACTTCTTTTCCATCTCGACGGGATCGAACGGCGTAATGCGTTCGCCGTCGATGTCGAGGAGTTCGTTCATCTTCTCCCAGTCGAACACGCCGACGACTTCGAAGCTGCGGCCGAGCATCGCCACCTTCTGTCCGATGATCGCGTTGGCCAGGCGGACCTTGTCCGCGTCGGAGAGTTTGTCGCCGGCCGTGGCGTCGAACTTCTCGCCCGAGAACTCTCGCGCGAGATTGATGGGGAGAAGGATCTCTTCGCGCGGTTCGACGCCTTCGGCGTAAGGTTCGAGCCAGCGGCTGTTGCCTATCAGCGCCGATTTGATGTCGAAGAACTTCTGTTCCTGCGTCGTCAAACCCACGAGTGCCGTGACGGGCCTGATGATGTCGCCTTTCTGAATATCGATAAAGGAGCGATTCAGGATAAGCGCGCCGTAGTACCACCTGCGCGGCGCAATCGTGCACGACGTGCCGAACTCGTTGCGGATTGACGCGTAAGTCTCGAACGGGAATGGCGCCCAATTCTTCGTTCGCAGCAATATGCCGGGATAGGGCGTCGCGCCTTCGGAGTATTCGTAGCGTTGCGTTCGCAACTGCGCAGTCACCGAGACGAACGACAGCACCGAGAACGTCAGCACGATCAACGTGATGCTGGTCAGGACGGTCCGTGCGCGGCGGCGGCGCATGTTGGCAATGCCGAGTTCGAGCGCGAGGGCGAACCCGCTGATCGCCTGCACGCCCGATTCGTGTTCGCCCTGTTGTTCCATCTTGCGCTTCGAGACCAGGGCCTCGAGTTTGGACATCACGATCGAGATGATGACCACGGACAAGGTCGCCACGCTGAACCCGAGCAGCACGACCATGGGGCTGAGCACGATCTGGAACGCCGGATGCGTAAAGCGCAGCATGAAGAACATTGCCATAAAGATCGCCACGATGCCCGCGATGCGCGTCTCGATGCGGCGTCCGGCTAGGAAGAGCCGCTCCATGGCAAACGCGAACGGGAGCAGCAGCACCAGGTAGAACACCAGGCCGCGGACTACGTCGTTGGCCATGCCCACCACGTCGGGATACGCGCGCGATTCGAGGCCCAGCGCGCGCCGCGCCTCCACGAAATACTCCTCGAAATCCAGCGCGTCGAGCGCGGCCTTCGATTTCGCGATCGCATCCGAGGCCAGTTGGTGCAAGGTTGTGACGCGCGCGTTCTCGATGCCGTGCGATCCGAAGAAAGCGATGCGCGACTCGTCGAGCCGCCACATATCCGTCGCGCTCTGGAGATACGTGCGGTGGATGGCGGGCGTCGTATCCACGTCGAACCCGCTGCCCGTGTTGAACAACTGGCCCTCGGGTTTCTTTTCCGGGACGTTGAGCAACAGCATGCGCTTCTGTGCGGCGCCGGCGCCTGCGGTAATCTTGAGGCGCTTGTCCGGCTGGACGAAGATCGACGCCGTCGGCGAGAAGAAGCTCTGCCACGGCCAAAGACTCTCGACCAAGGTCGTGCCGAATACCGAAGGGCGGCTGTTGCTCTGCGCTTCGAGCACGTCGAGCGAGTTTAGGTAATTGTAGCTACGCGGGTCGATCAGGTTGTAGATGTCGAGCGTTTTGCAGGGAAACGCGACGCACATCAACTCCATTTCCTTCTGCACGGGAAGGATTGTTGTCGGGTAGCTCTCGCGTCCCATCTGGCCGAAGTCCGGCGCCCACGTGATATGGCCGTCTTCGACGACAAAACCCTCGAACGCGTACGTGCACGTCGTCGGCGGCACCTCGCTCGACATGCCGAGGTTTACCATCGTAAATTCGCCCGCGTCGTTGGTGATGGCCATGGGGCGGCTCGCGACGCCGGTCATGAACACCGGGTCGAACTGGGTGCGCGCCATGACCACCGCATTCGGCACCGGTTTCGACGGCAGGTAGCCTTCGTGCGGGTCGAACGACACGACGCGCCCCTTGATCTCGCAGACCGTGTGTTGCAACGAACGCTTGAGATAGCGTCCTTCGACGTTGAACGCGTTGGGCAGCAGGCACGCCAGCGTCTGCGCCTGCGACACGAGGTTGGCGGGGTTGACCTCGGTGTCGTTCGGCGTCGCCGAGAAGAAGCGCGCGTCGTTCGTCGTCACGAAGCCGAGGCCGGGAACGCCCGCCACGAGCGCCGCCTCGTGATCGAGCGCCAGGCCCGTGGGCACGTAGGTGACCCATTCCTTGCCGAACGCCGGATTGATCGTGTCGACGAACATCCAGTCGGGCGGACGGTCCAGCGCCTTGCCGACCTCGTTGATGTACTGCGTTGCGCGGCGGCCCAAGTCCGACATGCGCGGCTTGAGGTTGTTCGCCATCTGCTGGAAATAGTGGCCCGTGTAGAACAAGCCGACGCGCTGTGAACCGGACGAGAGATCCAGCGCGAAGAATGCCGCGTGGCCCTGCGGCGACACGTCGCGCATCGGGCTGTCGTACTGGGCCACGTTGTCCCAGATGTATCTCCGGATGCCTTCGAGCGACTCGAAATGCCCCGAAGTCGCCAGCAGGCGCACACGCTTTTGGAACGGGAAGTCGCGGATCAGTTTGCCCAACTCGATCAGCGCCGCGACGCCGCACGCCTGCTCCGCGCCCGGAGCGAGATCCGGCACGAACGACGAGCTGTCATAATACGATTCCAACACGACGACCTCGTCGCGGTTGCGTTCGTCTTTGCTGGCGCCAGGCAGATCGATCCAGACATTCTTTCCGGTCCGCTGTTCCCACCGCGCGTCCGAGACAAGCGTGGCGTCGAGATTCGCGCCTTTGATGGCCGCGATGAGCGGCGCGCCCTCGGCGGCCGTCATCCAGAACCGGGGCACGTCCTGGTGTGACAACGTCTGCGTCGTCGTAGCCATGTAACGCGGCGGGCGTTCTTTCTCGACGAAGATGATCGCGCGTGCGCCCAGATCGATAAGGTACAGCCATTGCTCGCGCGCGCCCGTCTCGACGACGACCGTTGCGCCGTCGAGCGGCTTTCCCTTGACCGCTTCGAGTTTGCCGTCGCCCGCATAGACGAGCGTCGTCTTGAAGCCGTCTTTTGGGAACGCCGCCGGGCAAACCCCATTTGGGTAGAGCGGATGGAGCGGAAACGCCCGAGGCTGCCCCGCGGCCTCGATACGGACCTCGGCCTGAGTGTGGACCGGAACCACGACGGGGAAGGTCTGCTCCTGCGGTTCGCCCACGCCCAGCGCACGGAACTGCGCCTTGACGTATTCCGCCGCCTCGTCACACCCGGACGTGCCGGTCACACGCGACGGGATGGCCGATAGCGCGTTGACGTGGACCATGAGGCCCTCCGCCGTCATCCGCGCCGCGACCGCGGGGTACTTGTCCGGGGTGAACAGGACGGTTTCGGCGAGGTCGGGGTCCTTCTCCGTTTCCGTGGCCCATTTGGAAACAAAGAACTGGACCAGAAGACCCACGATGCCGATGAACAGCCAGAGCGCTATGTGGCGGACACGTTTCAAGCGTTTAACCGTGCTTTCCGCTGAGGCGTGTTGACTGCCGCGCGCAGCTAGCGGGACGCATCCCGCCAAGCGGCATAACCAAAGGCTTCGGTACCCATTCCGAAGCCGCGCGGCTATTGTACGAACGGCTCGCAGGCCGTGCAAGCTCCGCGATGATGCATTTCACGGCTACCGCGCATATACTCTTGAATGGATTTCATGGGCGGATGGAGGCCGGAACATGGAAGGTCGGGGACAGCTGGACGATGCCGTGGCGCGCTGGCTCAAGCGAACCGTATTAGTGTTGATGGCCCTATTCTTGGCACTGTCCTGCATCTTCATGTGGAAGGCCACGCGAATCATGACCCGCTTGGAGGCGTCGGTATCGACTGTGGCTTCGGTGACATCCAACGTCTCGGAACGGCTGGACGGGCTTAGCGGCAGGATAGAAGATATTGAGGGACTTGCGGCAGGGGCTGTCGCATCCGCGAACGCGCTCTCTTTGGCGGATCCTAAGGCCGCTGCCGAAATCGCCTATCTGCTGGGCCGTATCGGAACCCCGGAGAATCAATACGAATACGAAGGAAAGCGGCGCACGGCGGCTTGGGTTCGCACGAAGTTGCAGGGGAAGGCGTGGCTGCTGCGCGACGCGATCGAGTCCGCCGAGGATTTCATTGACAAGGTGGCCGCTACCACAACCGAAGGCGACCCATACTACGTTCTCCTGCCGGGAGGCGAGAAGCGGCCGCTCCGCGATTGGTTGACGGAAGGTCTGCATCAATTCCGAGTTTCAGAGAACCCGAAGTAGTATCCTTCGGAGAGAAAGGATAGAAACGCCATGAGTCTCAGCAGTCGTTATCAATTCCTAGGCTTATTCCTCTCGCTTACGCTCCTTCTGGGCGCGGGTTGCGCCACGCGCGTTGCAGAACCGGCCTTCGTGCCGGCCCCGCTCGATGCCGCGAAAGGCGTCGCGAGCGACGACGGAAAGACGCTCTGGTTCGACGCACTGGACCTTGGCATCGAGAATCAGGGGTGGAAACAGCTCAAGCAGCCGTACGACCGGCTTCCGCCCGAGGCCGAGGGCGCTGTGCCCAATCCCGTGTGGGCGCTGTCGCATCACTCAGCGGGACTCTGCGTCCGGTTCGTGACGGATTCGTCGTTCATCGCGGCGCGCTGGGCGCTGCGTGAATCGCGTATCGCCATGCCGCACATGCCCGCAACCGGCGTGAGCGGCCTCGACCTCTACGTGAAAGACCACGGCGCGTGGGGCTGGATCGGCAACGGACGGCCCGACAAACAGGAAGGAACCGAGGCCGTGCTGGTATCCGGGCTGCCTTCGGGCATGCACGAGTACATGATGTACTTGCCGTTGTATAACGGCGTCGAGTTCCTCAAGATCGGGGTGGGCAAAGCCGCGTCGATGAGCGCCGCTCCGCAGTATCCGCCCGGTCGCGCGAAACCAATTCTCTTTTGGGGGACGTCCATCTTGCAGGGGGGCTGCGCGTCGAGGCCCGGCATGGCCTATCCCTCGATCATCGGACGCCACATGCAGCGCCCGACAATCAACCTGGGGTTCTCGGGCAACGGCCGGATGGACCCGCCGCTCACCGCGTTAATCGCGAAACTCGACGTGGCCGCGTACGTGATCGATTGCGCGCCCAACATGACGCCCGAACTCATTACCGAACGCACCGAACCTCTCGTGCGCACGTTGCGCGAAGCGCATGCCGATACCCCCATCGTGCTGGTCGAGAACATCCCGTATCAGCAGGCCTGGTTTATTGAGAAGAAGGCGGGCAGTTACGAGGACAAGAATGCCGCGTTGCGCGCGGCCTATAACCGGCTCAAAGCCGCGGGTGTCAAGCAGCTCTATTACGTCCCCTGCACGGATCTCTACGGCCACGATCACGAGGCGACCGTCGACGGCACCCACGCGACCGACGTCGGTTTCCTGCGCCAGGCGGGCGTGATCGAGCCGGTGTTGCGCAAGATCCTCGATTGAGCGATCTGGGCTTGGCTCGGCGCTTCACGGACCTACACGGACGCACACGGACAAATATGAGGGCGCGTACCCGAGTGCACGCTTTGTCCATACTCGTTCCCAAGCTGTGCTTGGGAACGCATTTGTGCGCGAAGTTGCACTTCGTGCGCCTCGAAGCGAAGCTTCCTCTCCAAGTGGGTTCCCAAGCACAGCTTGGGAACCAGCCGCGGCCAGCCGCGATGCGCATTGTTTTTGGCAGCTCGGATCGGTAACGTGATGGCCTGACGGCACAGGAAGACGCTCCATGCGGAACGAGTGGCGAGGCTATGCGTTCATCAGCCCGTGGCTGGCGGGGTTCCTTATCTTCACGGCGGTCCCGTTTATCGTGAGCGTTTACCTGTCGTTCACGCGCTACGACATCGTGTCCTCGCCGGTTTGGGTTGGCCTCGCGAATTACCGGAAGCTGTTCACCGAAGACCCGCTGTTCTGGAAGTCGCTCGGGATCACCTTCAAGTACGCGCTCGTGGCCGTGCCCGTCGGGATCGTCTCGGGCGTCGCTCTGGCGTTGCTGCTCAATCTCGAGATCGGCGGCATCAGCCTGTACCGGACCGTGTTCTACGTGCCGTCGATTGTGCCCGTCGTCGCAACGTCGGTCGTGTTTGTCTGGATTCTCAACCCGCAGATTGGCCTCGTCAACGGCATCCTGCGCAAGTTCCACATCATCGGTCCGGCGTGGCTGCAAGACACCAAGTGGGCCTTCTGGTCGCTCGTGTTCATGTCGTTGTGGGGCGTGGGCGGGAGCATGATTATCTATCTCGCCGGCCTCAAGGACATTCCGGCGACGCTGTACGAAGCCGCGATCATCGATGGCGCGGGGCCGCTCCAACGCACGCGGCACGTCACGCTTCCCATGATCACGCCCGTGATCTTCTTCAATCTCATCATGGGCGTCATTGGATCGTTCCAGTACTTCACGCAGGCGTACATCATGACCCTAGGCGGCCCCGAGGACAGCACGCATTTCTATGCGCTGTACCTCTTCAACCGAGCATGGCGCTATCTCGACATGGGCTACGCCAGCGCGATGGCCTGGATTCTGTTCGTGATCGTCATGGTCTTTACCATTCTCATTTTCCGAACGCACAAACGCTGGGTGCACTATGGGAACTGAGGTCCATCCGATAGTGTCAAGACCATATAACCCTTGCCCCTACTTCCAACGATTTGTCGCGTATGTGCTCCGAGTCATTCTGAGCGAAGCGAAGAATCTCGTATCTAGATCGAGAGGGTATCAACGCAGAGTCGCTGAGATCACTGAGACTCGTGGAAAGCTTCTTCTCGCTCAAGCTCTGCGAGCCTCCGCGTCCTCCGCGACTCCGCGTTGGAAGATCATCCCCGGTAACCTTTTGGAATTGCATGGAGCCTGAACCGAGACAAATAGCCAAGCCCGGATCGACTACCGCGATCGTCATCGGCGTTCTGATGGCCGTGGCCGCCGTGGCAATTGTCTTCGCATTGCCCGGCGCGTCGCCGCGCGCGTATCCGCAACGCGAACCGGTGCGGTTCTGGCACATGTGGACGGCCGAGTGGAAAGTCGTTGTCGAGGACATCGTCAAGCGGTTCAACGAAAGCCAGACTGAGTTCGAGGTCATACCGCTGTCGGTGCCGGGGACGGCGGCCGACTCCAAGTTCTTGCTGAGCGTGGCCGGTGGCGACCCGCCCGATGTGATGGCGCAATGGAACCAGGTCATTCCGAAATGGGCCGACAGCGGCCTGATCGTGGCGCTCAACGAGTTGATGTCGCAGGAGGAATGGCAGGCGTTTCAGCGCGACGCGTACCCGGCCGTCAAGAAGATCGGCATGTACAAGGGTAACTTGTACGGCGTCACGACGGGGTTGAACATCTGGGCGTGTTATTGCCGGGCCGATTACCTGCGCGAGGCCGGCCTCGACCCGGACCGTTTTCCCGAGACGCTCGAAGGACTCGTCGCGTGGGGCGAGCAATTGCATCGGTTCGACGCGCACGGCGGATTGACGCGCATCGGATTCCTGCCGACGATGTTCGCGATGTACGCGCCCGCGTTCAACGGCGGCTTCTACGATTGGAACACGGGCCAAATCCTGCTCGACACGCCTGAGAACCTGAACGCGCTGAGCTATCTCGTGGCGCAACGCAAGAAGCTCGGGTTCGAGAACGTGGTGCGTTTCGAGTCGGGACTGACCGTCGGGATCGGCAACGCCGAATGGCCGTTTATCGGGGGATCGTACGCGATTGTCGTTGATGGCCAATGGCGCGTCGAGCAGTTGGCAAAGTACGCGCCCGAAGTCGAGTACGTCACCAAACCCATCCCGCCGCCCGCGGGCGGCCAGCCGCATGCCGGGTGGATCAACGGCAATTTCATGATCATCCCGAAAGGCGCGAAGCACGTGAAAGGCGCTTGGGAGTTCATCAAGTTTTGGTCCGGCCTTGCCCAACCCGAGCGCGCCGCCGAGTTCTACACGTGGGGCGGGTGGCTGCCGCTATGTCCCGCAATCGCCGAAGCGCCGATGTACAAGGCTTACGTGCGGAAGCATCCCCAGTTCCAGACCTTTCTCGATGTTCTGCCGAGTGAGAACGTCCAGCCGACACCCCCCGTGCCGTATCAAGTCTACCTGTGGGACCGCATCACGCAGACCGACGATTCCGCGATGCGCGGGACACTGACCCCCGAGGCCGCGTTACAGCGCCTCAAGAAGGAGATCGCCCAGGAAATCGCCATGCGGAAGGACTTCGGTTATGAAGATTAGCCCCTTTGTACTACTAACTTTTGATTTCTTGTTGAGGCGCGCAGGATTTCTCATGCGGCC
>CAYOCT010000087.1:0-23913 GCA_964402555.1 uncultured Nitrospiraceae bacterium
GAAACAATACCCAACAACTCCAAAATACACCTTGATTTCAAGGACACTATCTACGTGTCTGGAGAGCACCGGGGTAGTGGCTGGACCGCGATTCGCGCCGCACGTATACTTCGCACGGGAGTGTCGTCCATGTCTGCAATGAAGCCAATCCGGCGATTGCGCTGGTACATCGGCGCAATGCTCTTCGCTGTCACGATCATCAACTACATCGACCGGCAGACACTGAGCGTCCTCGCGCCGTATCTCAAACAGCAATACGAATGGACCAACAAGGATTACATGTTCATTCTGATCACGTTTCGCGTGGCGTACACGGTCATGCAGACGGTCTTTGGCCGTGTTCTCGATCGCATCGGCACACGCCGCGGTCTCTCGATCAGTGTCCTGTTCTATTCGTGCATCGCCGCGCTGACGTCGACCGCGCAGGGCCTCGCGAGTTTCAGCGTGTTCCGGTTCCTGCTGGCGTCGGGCGAGGCCGCGAATAACCCCGGCGGGTCGAAAGCGGTCTCGGAATGGTTTCCGGCCAAAGAGCGCGCCTGGGCCGTCGCGTTGTTCGATAGCGGTTCGTCGATCGGCGGGGCGGTGGCGCCGTTCATCGTGCTGGCCATCTACAAGTACTTCGATAGCTGGCGTCCTGCCTTCTTGATCCCCGCGACGCTGGGGTTCCTGTGGTTCGTGGCCTGGCGCAGAATCTACTACCGCCCCGAAGACCATCCGCGCATTTCGCCTGAGGAACTCGCGTACATCCGCGAGGGCCGGCCTGCGGAACCGACCGGCGATTCCGCACCGCGCGCCAGCGCTCTGACGTTGCTCGGTTACAAGCAGACGTGGGGCATCGTGCTCGGCAGGTTCCTGCTCGATCCGTATTGGTTCTTCGTCGCGGAATGGTACGCCATCTATCTCGCGAGCAAAGGCTTCAGCCTCGAACAAAGCGCCTTGGGGTTCTGGGCGCCGTTTCTCGGAGCCGACCTCGGCAATTTCTGCGGCGGCGGGATATCGAGTTACCTGATCAAACGCGGCTGGCCCGTAGGCCAGGCGCGGCGCGCGGTGCTGCTATTCTTCGGGCCAAGCATGCTTGTCCTGATCATCACGGCGTTCAGCGGAAACTACTTCGTGCTGCTATTCCTGTTTGCTTACGCGAGCTTCGCTTACGCCGCATGTTCGACGATGTTCCTGACGCTTCCGGCGGACGTGTTCCACACTTCCGCTGTCGGCACGGTGATGGGATACGGCGGAACGGGGGCGGGAGTCGGCACGCTGATCTCGACGTATCTCATCGGTATCGTCTCGACGGACATGTCGTTCACGCCGATCATCGTCGCCGCGTCGGTCGTGCCGTGCGTGGCGACGCTCGTGTTCGTGTCGCTCGTGCGCGCAAGCAAACAGCCTGACCCCAATGGGGTACTCCAGGAGTTCTAACCGGCCGGAGGAATGAGGATGAAGATCTCGATCGGAATCGTGTGTGGCTTCGTATGGGCGGTGGCGGCCATGGCATCGGCCTCGGCTGCGTCCGTGCGCGACTTCGGCGCGAAGGGCGATGGCGTAACCAAAGATACCGAGGCGCTCCAAAAAGCGATCGACGCGGCGGCCGAAGCCGGCGGCGGGACCGTGCAGATCACGGCCGGGACGTACCTGTGTGGGAGCCTGCATTTGCGGACCGGCGTCACGCTGAACCTCGATGCGGGCGCAACTCTCAAGGGCAGCAGGGATAACAAAGATTTCGATCCGCTCGAGAAACTGGATTTCAAGAACGACTCCGATGTCGAGACCACCTATTTTCATTTCGCCCTGATCTGGGCGGAGGATGTCGAGCGGATCGGGATCGTCGGCGAAGGCACGATCGACATGGATCGCGACCGGCGCCACGGTCCGAAGACCATCGCGCTGAAACGCTGCAAGTTCGTCCAGATTCGCGGCGTGCGCCTGCTCAACGCGCCGAATTACAACATCAGCCTTTTGGGTACTGACTTCGTCGACATCGATGGCGTCACGATTCTGAAAGGCTACGCTGACGGTATCGACCCGGACGCGTGCAAGAACGTCCGCATCGCGAACTGCCACATCGAATCCGTGGACGACGCCATCGTTCCCAAAGCGAGCTTCAGCCTTGGCGAACGCCGCGCCTGCGAGAACATCACGGTCACGAACTGCTATCTCGCAACCGTATGCAACAGCTTCAAACTGGGCACCGAATCAGCCGGGGATTTCAAAGGCATCGCCGTCACCAATTGCGTGATGGCCGGCTTCGGCAAGGACGATCCCGCCACGAGCGGCGTGTCGCTCGAAAGCGTGGACGGATCCGTGATCGAAGGCGTCGCGATCTCGAATCTCACGATGATCGATGTCGAGTCGCCAATCTTCATCCGTCTCGGCAATCGCGGCCGCGACAACGCCCCCGGCCCCGGCGCGATCAAGAACGTGGTGATCAGTGACGTAGTGGCTAACGACGCGATTAACGTGTGCAGCGTGACGGGCATCCCGGACCGCGCCGTGGAAGGCGTCACCATCGCGAACGTGCGCGTGACCTGGAAGGGCGGCTACCCGTATCGGCCGCTTGACGACGCGATGCCGGAGTGCATCAAGGAGTACCCGTCCGCGGACATGTTCGATGCCGTGCCGGCCTACGCGTTCTATTGCCGCCACGTGAAGGGATTGAGGCTCGCGAATCTTGACCTCGGCTTTGAAGACAGTTTCTGGCGCATCGACGCTGAGAAAGGGAAGAAAGTTCACTGGAACAAGGACGGCACGCCGGTGTCCTCGAAGCCAGGGCACGCGGGATTCGCGATACTATGCGACGACGTGCAGGACCTTGCCGTCGCGGGCCTGAGCGCGCGTCCCGCCGCGGAAGGCGATGCCGTCGTGCGCCTGGTCAACGTGCGCGGTGCGGCGCTGACCGGATGCGTAGCTGAGGAACAGACTAAGACGTTTCTCGAAGTCGCGGGAAAAGACTCGCGGAACATCGCGCTGAACGGGAACGTGCTGCATCGAGCGGAAAAGGCGGTAGCGCTGGGCGAGGAAGTCACGCCCGACGCCGTACGGCACGACGGCCAGTAGCACTGCGAAGCCTGTCACACGATCGGTCTTGCGGGCAGCGTGGCGAATGCGCGTGGCAATCGACTACAATCCGCGGATACATCGCTTGTCAGTCCGTCTCGTGGCGCGTCGTGGCGCCCGGAACGGCGTAAAGCACGGAAGGAGATAGCATGGACCTCGCCAAGAAAGTGCGTTTGAATCGAATCTTCGGCCATCCGTCGGGACGGCTGTGCTCCGTCGCGGTCGATCATTTCATCGGCTATCAAAAGGGTCTGCCCGTGGGCCTCGTCAACGTGCCGGAGACGATCGCCAAACTCATGCCCGCGAAGCCCGACGCGATCACGATGTTGAAAGGCATGGCGAAGGCCGTGTGGGACACTTACGCGGGATCGGTCCCGCTCATCGTCCAGTCGATCTATTTCACGCCGGACGACGCCATCATCGAATCGATCGCCGCGCCCGACGAAGTGCTGCGCATGGGCGCCGACGCGATCGCGGTGGCGATCGGATGCCGCGGCCCAAACGAAGGCCGCTTTCTCAAACTCCTGACTGAGTCGGTGCGCGAGGCCGACGCGATCGGCTTGCCGGTCATGGCCCACATCTACCCGCGCGACTTCTCGGACGGCGCGCGGATTGTCCACGACCCCGAGAACATCATGTGGGCCGTGCGGTGCGGCATCGAATCGGGCGCGGACGTAATCAAAGTGCCGTTTACGGGCGACGTGGCGTCGTACCGTGACATCGTGGCGACGAGTCCGGTGCCGGTCGTGGCGGCGGGCGGCCCGCGTTGCGACACATTGCGCGAGGCCTTGGCGGCGCTGTCCATGGTCATCGACGCTGGCGCGCTGGGCGCAACGATCGGGCGCAACATATGGGGAACGCCGGACCCGGCCAAGGCGCTACTCGCGTGCAAGGCGGTCATTCACGATCGGGCAACGCCCGACGAGGCGTTGAAAGGGGCGGGGCTGTAACCATCCGAGGCGCCGCGTTGCCGTGCCATGCTGAGAGCGTGTGAAGAGATGGCGGACCTATGAGGTCTGCCGGCGTCTTCACTGCTTCGGACTTTGCGTCCGGACACGCTCCGTGACCGATCTAGACACGCAGGAAGATCTGGTGGCGATGCAGGAACTTGGCCAGCCAGATCACGAACGCAATGCTGACCACGGTGGTCACAACGTTTCCTTCTGCCCCGAACGCCGCGTGGACATCGCCGCCGACGAATCGCTCGGCGATCCCGCGGAAATCCACGATACGTATGAGCAGGTAGATGGCCAGCGCGTTGCTCCCCAGCCAGATAAAGGGTGTGGTCCAGCGTTTGAATCCCCACACGTCGACGATGAGGCTGAACAGGGCCACGGCCAGGCAGCTTGCGCCTCCGGTCACGAGGACGAACGACGACGTCCACAGGTTCTTGATGAACGGAAACTGAAGCGTCCACAGAAGGCCCAGCGCGATCAGAGCAATGCCTTCGGCCGTGAAGTACAACAGCTTCGTCTTCTGAGGAATGCCCTTGTTGGTTATTAAGCGCCCCGCCAGCACGCCGAGCAGACAGGTCGCGATCGCGGGGATCGTCGACACGAGGCCTTCGGAATCCCAGTCGCCATAGGTTTTGTGGCCCGGCAGATAGAACTTGTCGACGTACCATGCCCAGTTGGCGCCCTTGGCATACGAGGCAACGCCTGTCGCAGGCACGGGGATGAACGCGAGCCAGATCCAATAGCCGGCGAGGATGATGCCGCACGCGATCGCAATCCCGCGGCTCTTGAACAGGCAGAACAGAACGCCCGCGGCGAGGCAACACGCGGCGATGCGCTGCAATACGCCCACAAGCTGCACATCGGGCCAGGGCTTTGCGATCCCGCCGGTATAGAAGACGCCGAGCAAGAACAGCAGCATGAATCGCCGTGCAAGACGTTTGAACGCGGCAGCGCGGCCTTGGCGCTGCAGCAGCTTGCCTATCGAGAATACGGTCGAGATGCCCACGATAAACACGAACAGCGGGAAGAAGAATTCGGCGAGGGAGATGCCCTCCCAATCCCGGTGGCCGACGGCATCGGCCATCGCGCTGACTGAGGGGCTGTCCGCCATAAACGCGCCCGGTTTGAGCACGGTGTTGGCGATCACGACCCAGAACATGGCGAAGCCGCGCAAGGCATCCAGCGAAACGACCCGGTCTTCCCCAGCGAGTTCCGACGAAACTCCCGGTACTTCGGACAGCTCTACGCTCATGGCCGCACGACTCCCGAATATCGTACTGCACGGTGTTACAGGCGCAAGAAGATTCGCTTATGATACAAGTATCTGACCAGAAGTATTACAAGCGCCAGCCGCACCGAAGCCACCCCGAAGTTTCCGAAGCACCCCAAAGCGTGCTTGATATCCCCGCCCACAAACCGCGTCGCGATAGCCTCGAAGTCGATCAAGTTCACCGCCATGTAGACCGTGATCGCATTGCTCCCGATCCAGAGGAACGGGCGCGCCCACGCACGGTACTGCCAAACATCCACCACGAGGAAGAACGCGCCCAGAAGCATGTAGCTGTAGCCGCCCGCAACGAGCACGTAGGACGACGTCCAGATCTTTTTGATAACCGGGAACTGAAGCCCCCAAAGGAACCCCAGAAGAACCATCACCGCGCCGCCTCCGATAAGCCACAGCGTCTTGCGCTTCTCGCAGACGCCCGGGTATTGAAGCAACTGCCCCCCGAAAACGCCCAGCAGACACGTCGCGATCGCGGGAAACGTGCTCAAAAGGCCCTCGGGGTCCCATGTTCCGTCGCCGTAGATCCGCTTGCCGGGGAGATACATTTTGTCGATATAGCAAGCCCAGTTCTTTCCCATCTCGAAAGTCGTCGCGCCGACGTCGGGGACAGGCACGAACGTGAGCAAGACCCAGTATCCCAGAAGCAATCCCACGCATACCGCGATCAGGCCGCGCGTCCGCAGGTTGAGGAAGAGCAGCCCCGCGAACAAGTAGCCGAACGCGAGGCGCTGCAATACGCCGACGAGGCGGATATCCGGCCACGAATTCGCAAATGCACCGTAGTAGAAGATCCCGAACAGCAGCATCAACGCCGACCGTCGCAGCAGGCGTTTGTACGCCATGGCCTTGCCTTCGCGTTCGACGATCTTGCCCAGCGAAAAGACCAGCGACACGCCGACGATGAACAGGAACAGCGGGAAGATCAGGTCTTCGAAGGCGAACCCTTCCCACTCCTTGTGGCTCACCTGATTCACGAAGAACATCACCGCGGGATGGGTGCTGACTTCCTTCAACGAATGCACTACCGTGCCCGCGCCGACGATCCAGAACATGTCGAATCCGCGCAACGCGTCGACCGAGACCCACCGGCCCGAGACAGCCGCTCCTTGCGATTGACCACACGCTTCCGCCATAACGCCACTCCTTGTTAGCAGAATCCTAGGACGCGACGACACCCGAGTCAAGCACAAATCCGGCCTTGAAACTTAGGCCGCACTCCATGACGTCGACTTTCGATTTCCAGACTCTTGAAGAGGAATTCGGATGAACCTGAATCCCTTCCTGAAACCGCAGTCTTGGATTCGGGGGGACACGACCCCTAATTATCGAGTCTGCGAAGGGACCGTCATAGGGCCGGTTTGTCGGACGGAAAGGGATGTCCTTTGCCCTGGATAGGATGTGCTACAATGCCCTCAGGAAGCAGGCCGTTCAACACATGAATCGACCTGAGGCGTGCCTTAGATGGATGATTGCAGATTATTGATCCGAGTTCACGCGTTGAAGCGCATGGCCCAACGCGGCATCTCGGAGGGCATGATACGGCATGCGCTAACCCACGGAGAAGCTATCGAAGAGTATCCCGAAGATTCCCCTTTTCCAAGCCGCCTGATTTTGGCTTGGCATGATGCACGCCCGATCCATGTTGTCGTTGCGGAAGACCCCCACACGAGGACGGCCATCATCATCACAGTGTATGAACCGAGTGCGGAGAAATGGGAACCCGGATTCCGTAGAAGGAAGAGAATATGAAATGCGTCATCTGTAAGAACGGCGATACGGCGCCTGGAACGGCCACCGTCGCGCTCGACCGCGAGATTGCAACGGTCGTCTTCCGCTCCGTTCCCGCGGAAATCTGCGAGAATTGCGGGGAAGAATACGTCGACGACGAAACGGCGAAGCGTTTGCTTGCGCTCTTGGAAGACGCCGTCAATGCGGGCGTGGTCGTCGACGTACGGCGCTACGCCGCCGCATAGGACTCGCCTGCCCAATCACACACGCCGCTCGACCGGTGTCAACACGCACGAATGACTGGCGCCGTTCTTCCATTTGCGGTGCGTTGCGCTAGGCTTCACGCACCCTACAATCTGAGATTCACGCTCTTGCTCTTGCTCTTGCTCCTGCTCTTAATCTTGCTCTTGCTCTCTTTGTCAATTCCCGAGTGCATCTGGCTTTCGTGCTCCGCGATGGCTTTGCTCGCCGCGTGCGACTGAAGCTGGCGGCGAGATTTGATGTGCGGACTGGGTTGAGAACAAGAGCGAGAGCAAGAGCAAGATTAAGAGCAAGAGCAAGAGCAAGAAATAGAGTGGGAACACGAGAAATCCGGATCGACCTGAATTCCTTCTTGAAACCTTGGCCTTGCAGGCGTATAGAAAAGGCGCGAACTTTTGGGCGTGGGTGGTGTCGAAGGTAGTGGATGAACGAACCAGGCGAGATAAGCCCGTGGTCCTGTTAAGAGAAGCGAAGGCGCATTCGGACGCCGGACTCGTCGAGGAGTGCCGCGAAGGCGATTCCTCGGCATTCGACGAATTGGTCCGCCGTTACAAGGACCGGATCTACAACGTCGCCTACCGCTTCCTCGGCAGCCACGAAGACGCGCTTGACGTCTCTCAAGAAGTGTTTGTGCGGGCGTATCGTGGCGTCGCCCAGTTTCGAGGCCAGGCCCAGGTGTATACGTGGTTGTACAGCATCGCGGCGAATCTCTCGCGCAATTGGGTGCGGGATCGCGGACGAAAGGGACGCAATCAAGGTGTCTCGTTCGACGCCCTGACGGACCCCGAAGTGGATCGGTCCGCGCGACCCTCGGTGGCGCGCGCGCCGCATCCGACGCCGCGCGAGGCCGCCGAAGGCCGCGAACTCGACGAGGTCTTGCAGCAATGCCTCCGCGAGTTGCCCGAACATTACCGGATGGCGTTCGTGCTGCGCACGTTTGACGACTTGAGCTATGACGAGATTGCCGACGCGCTGGGATGCCCGTCCGGCACGGTGAAATCGCGCATCAACCAGGCGCGCAAAATGCTGCGGGATCGGCTGGCCGATCTCGCGGTATTGTGAGGTACGGCCATGAACTGCACAGAGGTCCGCGAAGAGTTCTCGGCGCTGCTCGATGGCGAACTTGCGCCGGAGGTACGGGCCGAGGTCGAGCGGCATCTCGGCCAATGTTCGGAATGCCTGCACGAGTTGGAGGCGTACAAACGCGTCGACGTGCTGTATCGGCAACTCGAACCCGTGGCCGCGCCGCAGTCGTTCGAAGAAGGTGTGCGCACGAGAGTTTCCGATGTCCGCGTCATGGAGCGGCGCAAGCGCCAATGGCTGCGCTGGACATGGCCCGTCCTGGCCGCGTCGGCCGCGTCGGTTCTGATCGTGGCCGGCTGGTTCCAGCTTCAGCCCGGACCTCGCGCGTTCAACGTTGCCAGCATTCCCGATAGCCATGCGCCGAGCACTACGCCAGCGTCCAAGAAAGAGGGCAGAATCACGGACGAGGTCCGCGAGCAAATCGACAATCTTGGCTACCTGCATGATGCAGGGGAATCCGCCAAGGCGCAAGTCAAAGAGAAGGCGCTCGTTGCGGCGCCGGTAATGCCGGGAACAGCCGCGGCAGTGGCCGAAGCGCCCGCGGCGCCTTCGCAGACACGCGCCGATGTCAAGGGCGAGGCTGCAAAGCCCGAAGACAAGCCGGTGCTGGAAGAGCGGAAGGCCGAGCCGAAGCCGTTAGCTGTCCAAGGCCGTGCGTTAGCTCCCGCTCCCCCCCCCGCGCCGGCTCCACCGATGCGCGCGCCATCTATTGGCAGCGGACGCCACGAAGCATTCACACCCCCTGCGCCCAAAGCCTTGGCCGAAGCGAGGCCATCGATTCCCATGCTGGCGTCGCCTGCGGAACTGCCTGCCGCACGCGTTCAAGGCCCCGCACCCGAGATCGCAGAAGACGCAAACGAGGCGGTGCATTCTGGGCGAGATCTGCAAAAGGAGACGGAGACTCCGGCGCCGGAGACGGCCAGCGATCTTGCGGACCGCGGCGATACTTTGCTTGCGCCCAAGCGTAGCATTGGTTCGGCGGGCGCAACTATCGGTGGCCAGGCGTACAGGCCTGAGGAAGCGGCGTACCCCGAGCGCGACAAGACCCCGGACCGGATACGCGATTATGAAGAGGCGCTTCGTATCGATCCTGAAAACCCAAACGTCCACAACGATCTCGCGTGTGCGCTGGTGAAGGCAGGCCGTATGGAAGAGGCTGTTCAACATCTCAACGAAGCGATTCGGTTGAAGCCGAGTTTCGTGAACGCGCACATCAACCTGGGCAACGTGTACGCCTCGCAAGGCCGAGGAGCCGATGCTGCCGCGCAGTTCCGGACTGCCTTGCGTCTCGATCCTCGAAACGCCGCCGCGCAACGGGGATTGGATAGACTGACGAACGTTCCTCCCGAACCGCCACCAGCGCTTCCGTCGGCGCCGAACCTGTTCTTCAATCAAGCGCCCGCGTCCGCGCCGGCTGCCGCGTCCTCTGCGGCGAAGCGCGCGGAACCATCGAATGCTGCGGCAAAGCCGAACACCACGAACTCGGAACGTTAGAACCAATCAGGCAGATCGTTCGATGGCAGGTACTTTTGGCGCTTTCAGGCAACGCCACAAATGGCGGACTCAGTGGACTGAGTGGACAGGGCGGGCCGCAAGCACGTCCACTCCGTCCACTGAGTCCACTTCGTCCACTGGAAACTTTGATCCCGGGTCAGCCGCGCAGGAGGAAGAAACACCGAGAAACGAGGGCGATCAGCGGACAAGTTCCCGGAACAGTTCCGTCATTTCGCGCGCGTAACGCTCGCGCGAGAAGCACGCGTGGGCGCGTGCATAGCCTTGGTCGCCCATGCGCTTCGCTTTGACCGAGTCATCGAGGACGTGGACGATACGTTCGGCCATCGCCTCGGGGTCGTTCGGAGGCACGAGCCAGCCGGTCTCGCCGTTGACCACCGATTCGAGCGGACCACCCGCAGCCGTCGCAACGACCGGGCAGCGTGACGCCATCGCCTCGACGACCGTCAGGCCGAACGGCTCGGGAGTCGCGGACGGGAGCACCATCACGTTGGACGCAGCCATAACACGGGGGATGTCATTGCGGATGCCGGTAAAGATTACGCGGTCCGCGATGCCGAGCGATTCGCATCGGTCGCGCAGGCCGCGTTCGTACTCGGGCTTGTTGACGGCGGCCCCGCCGACAATAAGGATGCGCGCTTGGGGGCACGTTTCGAGGATGCGTGGCGCGGCCTCGATCAGGACGTGCTGGCCCTTCCACGGTTCGATCCTGCTGGCGCACGTCACAAGCGCGGCGTCGCGATCGAGGCCCAGCTCCTCGCGGAGCGTATCCACACCAGCAACATCCTCAAATCGGCTCAGATCGATGCCGTCATAGATCATGCGCCGCCGCGATCCGCACGCTTCGAGCGTTCCCGCAATGGCGTTGGACATGGCGACGGCGCGCGTCGCGAACAGAGCCACGCACCGCAGCATCATGCGCGCCAGGCGTGAATCGGAACCCATCTCGCGGATATGCCACACCAGCGGCCTGCGCGCCACGCGCGCCGCAAAACCGCCTTGCAGGTTGTACAAGGTGTTGACGTGGACGAGGTCGGCGCGAAAGCGGCGTATTGCGCGCGCCACGTGAAATACCGACGGCCCGAACGAAAGGAAATACCGGGCGAGCTTGCCGAACTCGAGCGCGCGGCGCGGCGGCACAAGAGGCAACTCGACGGCTTCGATGCCTTCGGCGCGATACCGCGCGGCCATCGGGTCGCCGGTTTTGAGAATCATGAGCGGCACGACCGCATCGCGCGGCAGCGCGGTTACCAGGTTCCACAAACAGAAATCGGCGCCTCCGCAAACGTCGGCGGTGAAGTGGCAGAACGCGACGCGCAACGGTCCGCGGTCCACGGTCATGACGGGCAGTCCTGCGCGGCGGCTTCCTGGCGATCCAACCGGCCGTTGCGAGAAATCTGCGCTGCCATGACGGACGTGATGCCAAGGAGCAGCCAGAGCGATTGCGCCATCACGGGCCATTGGAAGAAATTCTCGAGCGTGGCATGGAACAGGTAGCCGAGGAGGCCTCCGGCCACGCCGATAAAGAGGTAATAGTCGCGATCGAACCGGTTCGCCGCGCGCCGCGTTCGCAACACGCCGGCGAACCAACTCGCCAGGAACCAGAGCAGCGGAACCAAACCGACGAGTCCGATGCGCGCGAGGATTTGCAGGTAGGCGCTGTGCACAGTGGACTCGTAGTAGACCGAACGCCGCAACGTCGGGTCGCGCGGCGGCGGCGGGACGTATCGGTTGTTCGAGTCGATGTTGCGGACGCTGAATTCGCATCCCCACCCGAGGCCTGTGATCGGGTGCGCGCTGAAGATGTACCACGCGACGCGGTAGTACCTGACCCGTTCGAGCAGGGACTCCTCTTTCTTCGAGATCTCGAGCTTGGCCATGCGCTGGACCACGAGCGGCCCGAGCGTTGCGGTGAAGACCAAGACGGCCAGCACGGTGACAAGAATAACGAACGGGGTCTTGCGGATTGAGACGAAGACGAAGAGCATCGTAACGGCAATAGCGATCCATGACGCGCGCGTGTTTGTGAAGACCGCGGCGGTGAGGCAGACGACCGCGATCCCTCCCATACCTGCCTTGAGGAAGATGGACTTGTATCCAAGCGCGAGTCCTACCGCAACCCCGATCGCGAGAACCATCATGGCGCCGAGCGGTGTCGAACCGTAGAACGAACCACTTCGAATCGCGCCATGAAAGATCATGTCGCTCATGACCTGGTTCAGCGGAATGCCCATTCCCGTGAACCGCTGCAGGATACCGTGCATGCCGACAAGCGTCATGCCCAAGAGGAAACTCACAAGGATCTGCGTCATCTGGCGCTTGGTCCGGACGCGATGAACCGCCAGGAGGTACAAAACAATGTATTCGTTGTATTGGCGGAACCCTTGGAGCATGGCGCCCCGATTGTTGCCGCGAAGATAGCCGGTAGCGAGGCCGAGCAGCGAGGCGAGCAGGAAACACGCGAGCGCGCGCCGGGGGAAGCCGTCGGCGATGCGTTCGCGGTGGGCGATGAAAAGCACGGTCTCCTTCGCCACAAGCAACAGGATCAGCGCCTCAGGCAAGTTGATCGTGATACCGCCGATCTCCTTCTGGACGATGCCCAGCGGCGCAATCGCGAACGCGGCAAAACACAGGCCGTACTGCGTGTTCCAGAGGAACGCAATCAGGCCCAGCACGCCCATGGGGACAAGCGGCGCGAGCCACAACGGATCTTCGGAAAGGGCCAGGTAGGGCACGGCAGCGGCCCCGGCGACAAGCGCGGCGGCCGTCGCGCAGAGCGACACTACAAACGCGCGTGACGGAAGCGGCGCCGCGGGACGTTGGCCGAGCGCGTCCACCGCTAGGCCTCGAGCGCGGGTTTGAGCACCATGCGATACAGGACGGACAGGCATGCCGCGGCAAGGCAGCCGAGGATGCCGGCCATGGCCCCGAACAGGATCGCGCGGCGGAACCGCGGCAGCGGCCATTCCGTGCCCGAGGAGACGAGCTGCAACTCAGGATGATTCAAGCTACTGGCCACATGGGCGAAATCGCGTTTCGTGGCGATGTCCTTGTAGACTTCCTCGAGACGGATGAGGTCGCGGCCCACGCGCGTCTTGCCCGTAATTGCTTGGGCGTATGATTTCTGGATGCCGGTGCGTTCCTTCTCGAGATCCTGGATGAGCGCATCGAATACCTTCGACTGCTCTTCGCGCCCGGCCGCGTTGCCCCGCTCTTTCGCAATGCGCGCCTCAATCGACCAATAGGCAGGATTGATCCAGTCAAAAGATAGGACGCTCGAATGCGTCCGATCTTCTTTATCCGAGGGAGCGGATTTTGCGCTGGCGTCCACGCCGAACGTGGATGCCAGTTTCGGAGAGGGGTTGAGGCCAAGGGACACGGTCTCCTGCATCTTGGCCTGCTCGCGCTCGAGGCCTTCCGCGGTGGCATTGTAAAGCACTTCCTCCGCGGTATTGGTCACCTTCGTCTTGACGAAGTTGTTGATGAGCGTCACGATCTCGTTCAGGCGCCCTTCCCAGTAGATGACGTTGTTTTCCGTCCAGAACCTCTCGCTGGCCATCTCCGCCTCGACCAGTTGCTTATGGATCTCTTCCGTCTGTTCTTCGAGCACCTTGGCCACGGGGCCTTGGATCGCATCCTGGTACTTCTTCGACGCCTCGACGATCGTCTGCGCCCACGTGTTTACGATGAGCTTCGCATCGGCGGGCGCCTTCGCCTCGGCCGTGAGGACAATCAGCGGCGAATACGTCACATCATAGGGCGTTTCTTTCGCGACGGTCAGTTGGTATTCGAGCGCCTGTTTCAACTGCAAGAGATTGGGAATGGGCGCGGACAGTGCGCCGCTTTGACTGAGTTGATCGAAGGTCTTCTGCAGCACCTCGTCGCTCATGCACAGCAGCGACGTCGATTTGACATCGAGCGGCGTGGCCATCAGTTCCGCAAGCGGGTCTCCGGCTTGCGCGCCCTGCACCGTGCGCGAGCCAGCCTTGCCTATAAGCGGCATCGGCGAGAGGACAAGCTGCGCGCTCGATGCCGCCTTGTTCGTCAGTTTTCCCGCAATACCGCCTGCGGCGGCGGCCACAATCGCGATGGCCAGAATGACCAGCAGGTCCTTGCGCAGACTGCGAAACACTCCCGGCAGGAAAGCCGTAACCGTGGATGGGGCGTTGGCGCTTTCGATCATGCCATGACTCCGTGTTCGATCCCCTTCGTAGACAGGGCGAGTCTAGCATAGGGTTTTGCAGACGCGCAATAAGCCGTCAGAATCCCGGCGTCGTCCAATCAGGGATTTCCCTTGTTCTGACGAGGCGATCCTCTCCGTGTGGCCGGCGGTCGTTGAACCGCCACGCCGAAGCGTGTCACACTCAGGCCATGCGCATTATTGCAGGCCAAGCGAAAGGGACGAGGCTGATGGCCCCGGCAGGGATGCGGGTCCGCCCGACCCTGGACCGGGTTCGTGAATCGCTGTTCAATATCCTCGGGCCTCGGATCGAAAGGGCGCGTTTCCTCGACCTGTTTGCCGGGACAGGCGCGAACGGCATCGAAGCACTGTCCCGGGGCGCGTCGGCATGTACCTTCGTCGACAACCATCCGCAATCGCTGGCCTGTATCCGGCGGAACCTCGAAGCGGCCCGATTGAGCGAACTCGCGGTTGTACAACGTGTTACGCTTCCTGGAGGGTTGAAGGGGCTGGCTTCGGAGGGCAACTCCGGACAACGTGGATCGCGTGAACGAAGCAAACATGAAGTCACGGGGCCACATCCTTACGACATAGTCTTCGCGGATCCGCCCTACGAATTTGCGCAGTACGATGCCCTGTTAACAGGACTTGTCGAGACAGGGCTCTTGGCCACAAGCGGCCTCGTGATCGTCGAGCACGCCGTGCAGGCCGACGCCCTTGTGAATTCAGCGCCTATCGCGCGTTCCCGCCGGGTCGAATACGGAGACACGGCCCTGTCATTTTTCGCTTGACCCCGTATGTAGTATCTGTTAGAGTCTACCCAACACAAGATATTGGGTTATTCAAGTTATGAACGCTGAACCTTGTGGCGGGGATTAGACCATGCGGTGTCCTTTCTGCGCGCAGACTGACGGCAAGGTGGTAGATTCGAGGACCTCGAAGGAGGGCGATGCGATTCGGCGGCGCCGCGAGTGTCTCAATTGCGGCCGGCGGTTCACGACGTATGAGCGCATCGAGGAAGTGGCGCAGATGGTCATCAAGAAAGACGGACGCCGCGAGCCGTTCGACCGCTGGAAGATGAAGAGCGGTATCCTTAAAGCCGTTGAAAAACGCCCCATAAGTCTCGATCAAGTAGACGGGATGATCGACGACATCGAACGCGCCCTGTTCAACACCTCCGAACATGAAGTGCCGACGCGCGCGATCGGCGAGGCGATCATGGATCGCCTGAAGAAGCTCGACGAGGTCGCGTATGTGCGGTTTGCTTCGGTCTACCGCCAGTTCAAGGACCTGAACGAGTTCATGAGCGAACTCAAGACCATGCTTTCCTGAGCGCGATCCCTGCGCCGCTTCATTGCTCGAAGGGTTCATCCTTCTCGAAATCGGGCAAATAGACTTCCGAACTGTCGAGTCCCTGCGTTAGCAGATGCGCGAATCCGAGATCCAGCGCGAACCGGACGACTTCGGCATAGTCGCGCCGCGAGATCCGCGCGGCGAGTTCAGGGAATTCCTGTGCGCGATGCTGCGGCGAGTATTGGCTCATGAGACTTAGCGTGACATCACGCATGCTTTCGTCGCGGAGCCACAACAGGAAGTCGTAACTCCCCGCGAGATTGTCCGGCAGCAACAGGTGGCGAATGATGAGACCGCGCCGGGCCACGTCGCCCTCCAGAACGACACCGCCCACCTGTTCGTACATGGCCTTAATCGCAGCCTTCGCGGTTTCGGGGTAGTCGCGCGCCGAGGAGTATTTCTCCGCCGTGGCCGCGTCCATGTACTTCATGTCGGGCAGATAGATGTCGACGATTCCGTCGAGCAGCGCGATCAGTTCGAGGCTGTCGTACCCGTTGGTGTTGTACACCAACGGCAGGGCCAGGCCGTCGCGATACGCGTCGCGCAGAGCGAGAAGGATCGGGTACATCACGTGGGTGGGCGTGACGAGGTTGATGTTCTCCGCGCCCTGGTCCTGGAGTTCAAAGAATACGCGCGACAAGGCGCGGCTGGCCAGGTCCTCGCCGAGGCCTTGCTGGCTGATCTGATGGTTCTGGCAGAAGACACAGCGCAGGTTGCAGTGCGTGAAGAAGACCGTGCCCGATCCGCCGCGCCCGACAAGCATGGGCTCTTCGCCGAAGTGCAGCGTGTGCGACGAGACGCGCACGCGCCGCCCGCTCGCGGACGTGGTGCGGCAGAGTCCCCGCGCGTTGAGCAGGCGGTTCGCGCCGCAACGGTGGCCGCAGAGCGCGCATGCCTCGACCAGACGTTCAAGATCGGGAAGGATGGCTTCGATGCGATCCGCTTTCGCTGAGACGCGCTTCATTTCAGGAAGGCCGTGACCTTGTTCAGGATGTCCTGCATGCGGAACGGTTTTTCGAGGAACGCGTCGAACTGGACGGGGCTGTCCTGCACGCGCTCCTTCGACAAGTAGCCGGACACGGCAACGACTTTGGTATGTTTGAGTTTCTCGTGGCCACGGATAAACAAGCAGATTTCGCGACCGTCCATATCGTTGAGCACGAGGTCGACCACGACGATGTCGGGGAGGAACACCGGCAGGAGTGAAATGGCCTCGAACCCCGAACTCGTGACTTGAACGTCGTACTTCTCGAGCGAACGGAACGTCCGCCCAATGAGCGTGGCGAGCTGCACATTGTCGTCGACAATGAGTACCCTCGGAACGCTGCGGGCCTGGAGTTCGACGGGCGGCGGGACATCGAAGGCTGTGCTCAGACTCAGTGAAATCAGGATGTGCTCGATGTCATACAAGCGATTCGGATCGACATGATACCGCAGTCCGGCGCCGCGCTCGGGAAACACCGAGCCCGCGTGGCTCAACAGGATAATGGGCAGGAAGGGCGACGCCTCGCTCACACGGTCGACGTAGTCGCTGGACGCGCCGAGGCCGTTGACGAGATCGAACAGAGCGGTGTCGAATTCGTGGAGCGGCGGGAGGGCATCGCCGCCGCCGTGCCTGCGGACCTCCCATCCGCTGGCCTGGCCCATGGCGCAGACCGCATGAAAGACCTCGTCCGATTGTGTCACCAAGAACATGCAAGGCATAGATTCGAGCCCATCTTGCGATTTTGGATTGCGGATTTTGGATTGCGGATTGACCTCACAATCCGGCAGCCGAACCGCGTCGTGGACTTGCATTACCACGCGCCGGCTCGCATCGAAAACCCGGCACCAAACAGCTAAAGACCAAACTGGCACATAACTCCTGTTCGAGTCAAGCTGCAAAACACGAAGAAGCGCCGTTCCGAAGAACGGCGCTTCGCCTCGATTCGATTGAGTAGACGGTTAGTTGTCCGTGCCGGCAGCCGGCGCTTCCGGTTCCGCGGCAGGCGCGGCGCTTTCCGTCGAGGGGCTTTCCTCGGCGGACGGAGTTTCCTCGGCGGGCGCCTCCTCCGCTACGACCTCGGCGCTCTTGGACTGCTCGGCCTGGGCAGCCATCTGGGCGCTGACCGCCGCCATCAATTCGTTGGCGGCGTCGGCCAGGCTGCGGCCCGCTTGCAGCATCGAGCGCGGCAGCGCGTCGCCGACGATCTCGCCTACGCTGACGCTCTGGTCTTTGCCCGCATAGTCGGCCTGGGCTTTGAGGTCCAGGTCGCGCTGATATTCGCGGATGCTCAACGCGATCTTGCGCTCGATCGGGTCGATGCCGATGACTTTCGCGGTGACCTTGTCGCCAACGGACAGCGCATCTTCCGGCTTCTGAACGCGGTCGGAGGAAATCTCGCTGACGTGGATCAGGCCTTCGATGCCGTTTTCGAGACGCGCGAACGCGCCGAAACTGACGAGCTTGGCAATCTCGACCTCGACGTGCGAACCGATCGGCGTGCTCTCGATGACCGCTTCCCACGGGTCGCGTTCGAGTTGTTTGAGGCCGACGCTAATCTTCTCGTTCTGCGGATCGATGCTGAGGATCTTGACCTCGACTTCCTGGCCCTTCTCGAGAACTTCGGACGGATGCGCGACCTTCTTCGTCCATGAGATGTCGCTTACGTGCAGCAGGCCGTCGATGCCTTCCTCGATCTGGATGAACGCGCCGTAATCGGTCAGGTTGCGCACGATGCCCTTGATGACCGAGCCGACCGGGTAGCGGCTGCTGATTTCCATCCACGGGTTCGGCGTGGTCTGCTTGATGCCCAGCGCGATCTTCTCCGCCTCGCTGTCGACGCTGAGGATCATGATATCGACTTCCTGGTCGAGCGTGAGCAGTTCGCTCGGGTGGCGCACGCGGCGCGTCCAACTCATCTCGCTCACGTGGACCATGCCTTCGATGCCTTCTTCAAGCTGCACGAACGCGCCGTAGTCCGTCATGCTGACGACACGGCCACGCGCGACGCCGCCCACCGGGTAGCGGGTGGCCGCGCTGCGCCACGGGTTCTCGGTCTTCTGCTTGAGGCCGAGGCTGATGCGTTCGCTTTGCGGATCGAAATTGAGGACCATGACGTCGATCTTCTGCCCGACCGATACGACCTGCGACGGGTGCTTCACGCGGCCCCATGACATATCGGTAACGTGCAGCAGGCCGTCGATGCCGCCGACGTCGACGAACGCGCCGAAATCGGTGATGTTCTTGACCTCGCCACGAATGATCTGGCCGATCTGGATCGACGCAAGCAGGCGCGACTTCTCGCCCGCGCGCTGTTCTTCCATCAGCTTCCGGCGGCTCACCACCACGTTGCGGCGGCGCTTCGTCAGCTTGATGATCTTCAGTTCCATCGTCTCGCCGATGTACCGGTCGAGGTCGCCCGTGGGACGCCAGGTCAACTGGCTCGCGGGCATGAACGCATCGATGCCGATGTCGACCTTGAGGCCGCCCTTAACGCGCCGGACGATCTTGCCCTCGATGACGCCGTCCTCTTCGTAGACGCGCTGAATATGCGTCCAGTTCTTGATGCGGTCGGCCTTGATCTTCGACAGGACCGGCATGCCGTTCTCGTCTTCCGGCTCGTCGATGTAGACATCGAACGTTTCGCCAACGGCGACGCTGGCCGGGTCCGGGAACTCGTCGATGAGGACGCTGCCTTCGCTCTTGTACCCGATGTCCATCAGGACACGGTCGGCGGCGATTTCGACCACGGTGCCGCGGACGACTTCGCCTTCGGAAAAGTTCTGCAGCGTTTGCGCATACAGCTTCTCCATTTCCTCCATGGTGAGTTCGGGTTGATCGAGCAGATCGGATTCGTAGTCGTTTTCGTAGGTTGCTGACATAGGTGCTTTCGCGGAGACCCGGGGAGAGTCTCGGTTCCACGTCGCGCCTGTCCTTGCCCGCCGCCGTCCTAGTCCAGGCGTATATCCTAGAACACGGCTGCCTCCAACACGGAAGCGGCCTAGGATATCAAACGGAGGCAGCACGAGTCAAACGCATCGTGGTGTTGAAACGCCATCCTCGCGCTACGATGCGCAACACTCTCCAGCCTCTTGGAAGATTACCGGGAACAACGAACTGCCTAGCCCCCACATCCTGACGCAGGCCCGCGCGCGTCGCGATGTTACCAACGTCGTCGTGTCAAGGAGACGTGGGAAGACACTCTCGGTCTCCTTGCTGGACTTGGACGCTCTGAGGTCTGGCGGTCGGCAGAACGGGATGTCCGCTATAGGGTTTCGTTCCGGATGCGCTTCAATCCGAGTGGCGACGGGAGCTTCCGCGTATCGTTTCAACGGCGGCACGTAGTTTCAAGAACGTGATTCTGGCCCGTCGGAATCGTATTCTATGCGCGCTTCAATGTGAATACGGTTCCAATAAGGACGGCCATGGCTGGAGTCTTTCAACAAGTACAAACGAGGTGGCATTAACGATGCGTATCCCGGGAGGCGTAGGCGAATACTTGTGGGCAAACAAGGCCTACTGGATTGTGCCATTTGTCACTACTATATTAACTATGTCACTATTATTATATTATGTATGGAAACATTGGGCCGGATCGCCGTTTACCTATTGTCAGTAATCTCGTCCTGTGTTCGCAGTCACCGACGCAAGACGGGCAACCGGATCCACGCAAGGTTCGATCGAGTTACGAGCGTTTCTATGGCGGCGACGTATGCCCTGCCGCACGCGCGATGTCCGTGGCTATCGCCGGGCCGACGAGATCGGCAAATAGCGCGTGGCCTCTTGGGCTCATATGTTGATCGAGGATGAAGTAGAGTCCCGTCTCGTTCTTGCGTTCTCGAAACCCATTCAGCACGGAGTGAAAAGTGGTGATTCCGGCGCGTGCGCAGGCCTCCGCTATATCGCGATCCGCGCTGTCCGATTGGAGCCAGTTCGAATCCATAACGAATCCGAGGCGTTGCCAGCCTGAGAAGGATTCATGGTTTGCGTTGAATCCTTGTGGAATAGACACGGCTATGACATGGGCGCCGTTTCGTTGCGCCACGGCGTTAATCCGCCGAAGGCAGCGGACCACCCGCCATGTTTGGACCTTCTTATCCCATCGGGTCGGTTCCATCGAGGCCTTCCATAGATCGGGATGCAAGGCCGCTTGGCTTACCATACTCGGATTCACCATTCCCGCAAAGAAAGCGTTCTTGATATCGCTGTCAACGGCGTCAAGTCTGGCACGCGCTGTACCGGACATGGAGTCCGCAAGTCCGCGCGCAGATTCCGCAAAGGTCTTCCGGACGTCTGCAGCCGTGTGGCATGGATTCTCTCCCGTTCGCACGGGAATCCCGCCTGCCTGTAGATAGTAACCAAGCGTTAGAAGATTTGGAAAGGTGTCCTTGATGTAGTTTTCCGGATCAATGCTCCAACAATCGCCCACTTGCGAGAAATCTTCAGCCATGAGAATGCCCAAGATAACTAGGTCCGGTTTGAGCAACGGAATGGCGGTGCGCGCGAGGCGGGCGTACTCTCTGGGGCCACTCCCCGGTCTTCCGAGATTGAGGATCTCTATGTCGATGCCTTGTTCACGCAGGTTGCGTTCGAGGCGTTTACACCAAGTGTCCTCTAGGTTGACACCCCAGCCATATGTGAACGAATCGCCGATAGCCAGGGCCCTGATCGTAGCCAATTTTTGCGATCCAAACTCCCGGTCCCGAATTCCCATCGAATTAATGCGGACTGAGCACTGGTAATCAGCCATATCAAAAGATTCTTCAGATCCAGGAATGAAGATTAGCCCCTTGCTCGGGTTAGGCCACGGCGGCAATGGAAGCACCAAACCCACGACTACGTCAAGAAGTCGTAGAGTTTGAACAGCTAGATACACGGATACTATGACCAACAGCACACGCGCAAGAAATCGAACGACACGGCTCACAGTGGGCCTCCCGACTCGTTAGCTAGCGCCTTCCTGCTTCCGAAGTGTATACGATACTCTATGGCGGATCACGTGGCCTGTTCTTGTCTGGTGTGAACACGCCATCTGCTAGCCGTAACGCACCCCAGGGAACGCCGCGGCAACGTCCTTGGCTGCCCTTGAAAGTCCTTAGCGCTCGCCGCTTGCCGTCGAATGCCACACAACATCCGGCTGGGACTGTCTTTGCCGGTACGCTTGCGCTGTTCTGGCCGGTCCGGGAACCCCTTTGGGCGTGAAGCTTCGCTTCGTTTTCAACGGCGTTCCTGGGCACAGTCTTAGAAGGAGAAAGAACGACGGTGCGCGAGTCAAACGTGCTGCGGCGGGCAAGCTAACGAGGAGGTCCTGGGCGGGCCACTTTTCGTGCCGCGTTGTTGACAGCCTGCGCTAACTCGCCCATAATCGCCGCACCGGCATAGGATGGGAGGAGGAACCACTATGCGTCGTGCATGGGTTGTGATGGCGTTGTCGATGGGGGTCACCATAGCGAGCGGTTGCGCGACGGTCGGCGGCAAGGCGGGCGCGGCGTCCTTTGTGCTGGCGCGCGACGGAGCGCCAGCTTGCACAATCGTCGTGGCGGAGCATCCCACGCCTGCGGCGCGCCTGGCGTCGCTCGAGATCCAGTATCACGTCCTGAAGATCACTGGCGCCGAACTGCCAATCCGCTCGGATGTCGAGCCGGTCGCAGGGCCAAGGATACTCGTCGGCGACAGCGCCGCCACACTCGCGCTCGGGATTACTGGCGCGGAGTTTCCGCCGCAGGAATACGTGATAGCGTTCCGCCCAGACACGCTCATCCTCACCGGGCGCGACTGGGTAGACGATGAAGTGAACCGCCGCGAGTTTGGAAGGCCGATGTGTTGCGGCGACTCGCTGGATGCCACGCGCCAGCGTATCGATTATTGGAAGACCGTAGGTCTGCCCGAGCGAAGCGTCGGCGAGATGGAACTTCCCGGCGTGTATGACGACCAAGCGACGTGCTACGCGGCCTACGATTTTCTCGAACGGTACTGTGATGTCCGCTGGTACGGGCCAAACGCCGTCAGCGTCATTCTTCCGTCACGTCCGACGTTGGAAGCGCGCGGCCATGATGTCCGCCGCACACCCGCGCTGAAGGACCGCGATGCGCTGTGGGCGGGGAACTGGCCGTTCATGCAGAAGCAGTGGGGGGCGGTGACGCAGCCGGAGGTGTACCTGTTTTGGCGGCGTCTGCGCTTGGGCGGCGAGAAGTGGGCCGCGAATCATACATTCCACCCGAAGACGATCCAGGCGGTATTCACGGACCCGGAGTATCAGGCTCAGGGGCCGGGCCACGGCACGCAGCTCTGTTACACGAATCCGAAGCTGGTCGCGCAGGTCGCCCAGATGGCACGGGATTTCTTCGACGGCAAGGCCGATCCACCGGAAGGTTGGAAGGCTGTGGGCGACTATTTCGCGATCGTGCCGGACGACAACTCGAAGTTCTGCCAATGCCCGCGCTGCCAGGCGCTGCTCGATTCGGGCAAAGACATGAACACGCATCAGTTCAGCAGCGGGACGGTGAGCAACTACTTCTTCTCGTTTGTGAACGCCGTCGCGCGCGAAGTGGCGAAGACGCATCCGGATAAGTACATCGCGACGCTGGCGTACTGGAACTATGCGCTTCCGCCGCACGGTTTCGACCTCGAACCGAACGTGTCGATCGCGCCGTGCCTGCACACGTGCGTGTACGCTATCCACAAGGATATGCGCGAGAACGACATGAAACTCTACAAAGAATGGCTCGGCAAGGCGCGCGCGCCGATGTTCCTGTGGAACTACTACCACCACCCGATGGAACCGGCGCTCATCGACAAATGGAAGTGCTTCCCCAACGTCATGGTCCACCGGTCCGCCGAATCGATGCGCATGTTCATCCGCGACGGCATCCGCGGGATCTTCATCTGCGGCGAGCAGGACATGCTAGAAGCGTATATCATCGCGAAGATCTGGGACGACCCCCGGCAGGATGTCGACGACTTGTTGCACGAGTTCTTCGTCCGGTACTTCGGCGCGTCAGCAAAACCCATGGAAGCGTTCTACCGCGAATTGGAGCGTATCGCGACCGATCCGAAGAACTATCCCCCGCCTTTGTATCGCAAGAACGGCATCGACTGGAAGAACGTCGCGTGGACGCATCTAGGGACCGCGCCCCGCATGGCCAAACTGGGCGCGTTGATGGATCAAGCGCAGCGGCTCGCGCATACGGACATCGAGAAGCAGCGAGTGGCGCTGTGGCGCGAAGCCTTTTGGACATGGATGGAGGAAGGACGCGCACAGTATCTCGCCGGAGAGTCCGGGACGACTAACGGCAAACCGTGATGCAATGCTAGCCCGGATTGTTCACACTATGCTTTGAGACGAAGAGGCTATAAGTTGATCGGAGAAACGCTTCCGTCTAGGAATTTGGCGTGAACTCAACAACGATCTGTCTCGTGTCATTGCGAGGAGGGCTTCAGCCCGACGAAGCAATCCCCCGGCCTGTTGTGTGCGAAAGATCAGGGGATTGCTTCGTCGGGCTGAAGCCCTCCTCGCAAT
>CAYOCT010000088.1:0-23795 GCA_964402555.1 uncultured Nitrospiraceae bacterium
CGGGCAAGAAAAACGCTCGATAAGTTGCAGTCAGCATGACTCACTACACTAGCGGGCTAAGCGAAAAACGTGACTGACTCGCTTTTCGGCAGTTTGCGAAGCGTGTTCGTCCCCGCTTTTCGCAGCATCTCGCGCAGAAGATAAGAGTCCATCAGGAGGACGCAGTACACTAGGTGAGTGTTATGCGATGGACTGCCTGAAGTAACGCTCGCCTATGTGCCCATACCGGCGAAGTAGGGACGCTACCGCCGCCGCACGCTTCAGCGATAGGTATTTCGTGCTCCTTCCCTGTCGCCTGCACCGCCCCATACAAGGATCTTGACAGATACAGGGACTCATGGTACAGTGGCTACGGAGGAAATGGTGGGATGATGCACGCTAAGGGGCTGTTGCAGTCATTTCACAGAAAAGGGCGCAACATTGACGGGAGGGGTCGTAGCATGCGTAGCAAGCCTCGGTTTGTCCAGTGGACTCTAATCTGCGGTATGGTTGGCATCGCTCTTGCGGGGGGGGGTAAACGTAACGCGCATTTACGCCCAGTCTGCCCTTAGCCTCGAAGTCGAGGGGCAGGCAAGCACCAGTGAGGATCTGACGGTCGAGGGGGGCCTTACGGTGGGAGGGCAAATCGTTGCCGGAAGTCTAACCAAGACCCTCACCGATGCAGAGGGTTCCATAAATGGAAGCACAATCAAGTCGCAGTCGATCGACACCTCTCAGCTTGCTACGGGGTCGGTCACGAGTACTCGGCTTGATGCAGGTGCGGTAACGAATGAAAAGATCGCCGACTACGCGATCAATAGTTCGAAACTCGCAACCGGCGGTGTCGGCTCTGACAAGATTGCGGATGGCGCGGTTACATCAGACAAGCTGGCCAGCGATGCGGTAACGAGCGCAAAACTGGCGACTGGCGCGGTAACTTCAGGCAAGATCGGCAGCGCGGCCGTGGGTAACGCGCAAATCGCCGAGGGCGCTATCGATTCGACGAAGATCGGTGCTAGCGCCGTCGGCAGCTCCGCAATTGCGCAGGATGCCGTAGTCGAGGCCAAGATCGCCGACAATGCGGTTACATCCGGAAAGCTGGCTACCGATTCAGTGACCGTTGCCAAGATGGCCGACAACGCCGTCGGCTCGGCGGAAATCACGGACGGAAGCATTGCCGCAAGCGATTTGGGGACCGACTCCGTGACCAATGCCAAAGTGGCCGACAACGCCATCGGCTCGGCGGAGATCGTCGACGGAAGCATTACCGCAAACGATCTGACTACCAATTCCGTTACGAACGTCAAGATGGCCGACAACGCCGTCGGCTCGGCGGAGATCGCCGATGGTAGTATTGCGGCGGCCGACTTGGGAACCGATTCTGTGACGAATGTCAAGATGGCGGACAATGCCGTCGGCTCGGCCGAGATCAACGACGGCAGCATTGCCTCGGCCGATCTCGGTACCAATTCGGTGACGACACTAAAGATCGCCGACGCGAGTATCACGCCCGCCAAGCTGGACAATACGCTGACGTACAGCGTCGGGAAGCTCGGAATTGGAACGGCCTCGGTGCCACCCGGCGGATACGGCGGGGCGCTCTTGGCGATCCACGGCACGGATTCCGATATCGCAGGTCCTCATATCAGGACGACCACGACCGCCGACAACTATGCAGTCTTCGACATCCTGTCGTATGCCCACGACAACGTCGGCATTCGATTCGACTGCTGGTGGGATGGCACCTACCAACGCAGTTCCGACGCCGGCTCCAATGCCACCATCCACAAGTATGGCGACACGCTTCAGTTCAAGTACGCCACTGGGGTAAGCCCCAACGGCACTTTCTCGTGGACACCCGCCATGCACATCAACCTCACCAATGGCAGTGTCTTGATGCAGCAGGTGTACAGCCAGACCGTGGGTGGCACGAATCGCGCGCTCTATATCGACAGCACCGGCAAGCTGGGCTATCTTCCCAGTTCCATTCAGTTCAAGGAAAACGTCCGCGACGCCGCCGAGACCGATACGTCGTGGATCTTCGGACTCCGGCCCGTCATGTTCGACTACAAAGATCCCGCCATGGGCGTGCACCAGTGCGGTCTGATCGCCGAAGAAGTCGCCACAGTCAACCCCGAGATCGTCAGCTATAAACGCGAAGTCGCCTACGGTCCCGAGGCCCTCGATAAGAACGGAAACCCCGACCCGAGCGGCGACCGGCCCATGACCGTCACCATCACCAACGAGCCGGAGACCGTGAACTACGACAAACTCGCCGTCCCCATGCTGGCCGAACTCCAGCGCCTCCGCGCCCGCGTCCAGGATCTCGAGGCCCGAGTCGCCACACTCGAGACCCTCGAAGCGCGTGTCGCCCAACTCGAAGCCCAGAAATAACCTAGGCCGCGCAACCGGGGAGGGTAACAATCATGAATATCAAGTGTAACATCAGTGTCGTGGTGGCAATCGCCGTGCTCCTTGCGGCATGCGGCGCGTTCGCCGCGCCCGGCGCCGTCTCGAACGCCAAAGTATCGGCACAAGAACGCGCCGCCACCCGTGCCGCCGTTAACAACTTGCTGGCAACCGTCGATATGAACAGAGCTTCCGAACGCCCAAGGCTCGGCAAGGACCCCGACGGAAGCCTCTTCTTTTTCGGCGCCCCGCCCAACGCGGCCGCGACGGTGGATGCCTCTCGCGGCAAGGCCACGCCGACGGAGAAGGCGGTAGGCTTCCTACGTCAACACGCCGTAGCGTTCGGGATCAAGAGCCCCGCCGTCACATTCGACCTTCAAAGGGTCAAGACCGACCACGGTCGAACGTACGCCCGTCTGCAGCAGAAGTACGGGGAGTTGCCCGTCTTCTGCGGCGAGACGATTGTACAGTTGAGCGCCGATGGATACGTCGAAGCCGTAATCAGCGATATCGCTCACGCTCTTGACGACCTCGACAACGGCAAGATCCCGGTGCTTCCTAGCGTGGATGCCGAAGCCGCCGTAAGTGAAGCAATCGACGAAGTTACCAGGTCATACGAAGCGCGGACTCAAAACGCAGGCACCAAGTCCACCGAAGAGTCGTTGTCCATATTCCGGAGGAACTTGACAGCAGCTCCTGGTACTACGCTTTTCATCTATGACCCCACGGTCGTCGGTAGTGTTGGCTCAGCGTGCCTTGTCTGGAAAGTCACGGTCTTCAGTCAAACGGATGCTACGGAAAAACATGTTGTCCTCGTCGACGCGGCATCTCGCAAAGTCGCGCTAATGTATCCACTCGTGTACACCGCGCTTGAGCGCGTAATCAAAGACCAAGAGAACGACGAGGAACTGGAGCCAGTCATCGTCCGAGAAGAGGGGGATCCACAGTGCGGGATCGAAGACGCGGATACGGTCTATGATTATTTTGGAGATGTCTATGATTTCTATTCCTCAAGTTTCAACCGCGACAGCATCGACGACGAAGGCTTGCCGCTTGTCGGGACTGTCCGGGTCTGCGGTTCTACTGCGTGTGACGATCAGTGCCCATGTCCAAACGCTTACTGGGACGGTGAATCCCGGCAGATGTCCTTCGGTGAAGGCTACGTAGCTGACGACGTCATAGGTCACGAACTTACCCACGGCGTAACGAGCCATGAAAGCGGACTCATATACTTGAATCAGTCGGGCGCTATCAATGAGTCCCTGTCCGATGTCTTCGGCGAGTTCGTCGACCTGACCAACGGCGCTGGTCTAGACACCAGTGAAGTAAGGTGGCTGTTAGGAGAAGATGTGCCTGGTGGCGCCATGCGAAACATGAAGGATCCGCCTGCAAGCGCTTCCACCGCCTGTCCAGACAGAATGAGTAGCCAGTACTTCTTCCCGCCTGTTGGCCCCAATACGCCGGAGTGGCTTCTCCCGTACCTCGATTGGGGCGGAGTTCACATAAACTCTGGCGTAAACAACAAGCTGTGTTACCTGCTCGTGGACGGGACAGACGGAGAACCCGGAGGGCAATTCAACGGACGGACGGTTGCAGGAATGGGCATTTCGCTCATAGCAGACCTGTACTACGAGTGCCAAACCAACCTGCTCACATCCGGTGCTAGCTATCGGGCGCTCTACTATGCCCTTGAGCAGGCAGCGTTGAACCTCGAACTCTCCCCTGCGCAGCGTGAGAACATAAATGAAGCATGCCGGGCGGTGGAGATCCGCCCTGAGAGCTTCATTTCTGTTAGAGGAGAAGACGGTCGTCCTGTCGTTCGCTTGACATCGGAGGGCAATATCCTAATTCTCTCGGGTGCCGACATATTCACTAACCAGACCATCACCTTGAATTCGGGCGTCGATGAACTGGTCATCAGAGACGATCAAGGCGATCCTCTCGCGGTTGTCGATTCGTCCAGCGGAAATGTCTATCTCAAGGGAGACCTCCGTGAGAATGTGCAGACCATGTGGACGATGCCGGATTGCGCAATGATTGTCAGAAACGATGAGGAACCGGTTGCTTGCATTACCCGCGCAAACTACTTCGATGTTTTCATTGGCTTTGTGCCGGCGGGCAGTCTGATTCTTGACGGGTGGTCAATCACCGTTAACTATTAATCTGTCAATATCATTCGATCCGAGACTATATGTCTTACTGGAGGTGGTATTCGTGAATAGACATGTTGTTCCACTGTCGGCATCGGGAGTTGTCGCACGGATGGACGCCGCTCTTGTCGGCCCGAGTGGCCCCTTGTGGCTAAATGTGCTCACGTTCTTTCTATGTTGTTTTCGCTACGGAAAGGAAGAGTGCGTGTATCCCCCGAACATCTATCCATAGGGAAATAAGGGGACGGTACCCCTATTCCGCTTGAATCGGGCGTGGTGCCAGTGTATGTTATGGGCATGCCACGGATTGCTAGAATGGTGGTGCCGGACGTCCCGTACCACGTGACGCAACGAGGGAATCGGCGTGGGAAATAAGGGGACGGTACCCCTATTTCGCTTGAATCGGGCGTGGTGCCAGTGTATGTTATGGGCATGCCACGGATTGCTAGAATGGTGGTGCCGGACGTCCCGTACCACGTGACGCAACGAGGGAATCGGCGGGAGGACGTGTTCTTCTCCGACCGCGATCGGTTCGTCTATCTGGAGTTCCTGCAAAAGTACACTCAACAGCATGGGGTGGATGTCGTGGCGTATTGCCTTATGACAAACCATGTGCATCTTGTCGTAGTCCCACGTACGGAACAGGCGCTAGCAGGGGCGTTGAAGCCGTTGCATTTGCGCTACGCGCAGCACGTCAATTGGACGCAGGGATTGACGGGACGCTTGTGGCAAGGCAGGTTCTTCTCGTGCGGCTTGGACGTCGCGCATCTGTTCAGTGCTGTGCGTTATGTCGAACGCAATCCTGTCCGCGCGGGCATGGTGGACCGTGCCGAAGCATACCCATGGTCGAGTGCGGCCGCTCACTGTGGTCTCGTCAGCGCCCCTTGGCTGGCCGACGCATCGGCGATAGCAGCGGAAGCAGGCGACTGGGCGGCGTGGCTTTGTGCAGAGGAGGATGAAACGACCGTGACCGCATTGCGCCGTCACACGTCAACCGGCCGCCCACTTGGAAGCGTTACGTTCCTGGAACGAATGGAATCGCTTCTGGGCCGTGCCGTCCGCCCTCGCAAGGCAGGCCGACCCAGAAAGGTGGTGGAAGAAGCATGAAATACGGGTAGCGTCCCCATATTCCCTCCCATATTCCTTTGGTCCTTCAGGGGACAGATGGCTATGCTCAGAGGACACTTTTCTTGGACAGACAATAGGCCCTGCTCGAAGCATGAAAGATCCTCCCTCGGTCGCAAATCTGCAAAGCTTCTTCTACCCTAGCCCAGACAGAATGGGAAGTTCATGGTACATTCGTCCAGGGAACATTCTCTACGGTTTCTGGCTTGACAATGATCGTGGCGGGGTGCACTTGAATTCCGGTGTTAACAATAAGCTGTGCTTCCTTCTAACTGATGGTGACACGTTTAATAACCAGACCGTTAGCGGAATGGGGATCGCCAAAGTAATACACTTATATTACGAATGCCAGCATCTCCTCACTGCTGCCGCGGACTATGGCACCCTCTATTACGCTCTTCAGCAGGCTGCCATCAACCTGCCGAGTGAATTCTCCTGCCAAGACCGGGCTAACCTTGATACGGCGTGTCGCGCGGTGGAACTCCCCTTGGGCGAGTGCCTAAGGATCTCCACGGACAATGATGCGCCCCTGATGCGCATAGACACGGCGGGTAACTTGTATCTTCGGAGTGGCGCGTCGGTATTCACGGAGCAGGAAAGCATCACGCCGAATCCGAACGTAGCGGAAGTCCTGGTTCGAGACGCTAACGGCGATGTTCTTGTGCGGGTCGATTCGCAAACCGGCGACCTGTACCTCACAGGCAAGCTATATCAAGACAAGAACTTCATATGGCAGTATCCGCAAGACTCCCTTTTCGTCTGGAACGACGACGAAGCGATGGCCATAGTGACCTCGTATTCGTTCTACGACGCTTTGATCGATCTCTTCTGCAGCGTGCCGGCAGGGAGCCTCATTCTTGATGGGAGGGTGTATTGTGATGTGGATCCACCAGTAGAAAATTAGTGTACAGAGCGATCCACATATTAGGATATGACTATATATGTGTATCTGAATTGTGTTTACATCTGATATCATGCTTTACGACATGTCAGCGATTGTAGACTGTGTGTATAGAGGATAACGATAATGAAAATGCATTGTGCCCCGATTTCGCGCCCCTGGCACCCCCCCTCAGAGATACCTGCGAAGGCGAACGAAGCCTATATCAGTTGCCTGGGCGCATGGCTGGCAAACGTGTGGATCGATATCGTGGTCAACCACGATCTTAAGGCGGCACTATCTCTGCCTATTCCCACGTCGGGTTGTACTGAATTCCACGCACAATCATAGCAACATTTCGATAGAATAAATAGGGCAGTAACCCTTTAATTCATATTTGCCTCTCCTGGGCAAGCGCGTCGAAAATGACGCCGGCGGCGGCTTGTCTTGACGACCACCGCCGACCTAATTGGTTTCGTGGTATGGGCTATGGCGTTCCGCCGACGAAGACGATAGCGTCCGTCGGGTCGGGCGATTTCTGTCCGGCCTTGTCCACGGCTTGGGCGTAGAAATAATAAGGACCCTCCTGGCCCACGTCGCTGTAGGAGAACGAACCCGAACCGCTGCTGGGCGTGCTCTTCAAGCCGGTGTTGGCCCAGGCGCCTGTCTTGCCTTTCTTGACCCAAAGCCGTACCTCCAAGACACCGCTTCCTGCATCCGATGCGCCGGTGTACGCGACGGCGATCGGACCGGCCTTGCTCGCCACGGGCGCTTGTAGCGCGCCAGCCACGGGCGCGGTAAGGTCGACGATGGTCGAGGCGCATCCCGAAGTCGAGGACGGCGCGGCAGTCAGATTGCCCGCGTTGTCTTCGGCTTGCGTCGCGAGATAGTACGTGCCTTCGGCGGGCGCGGTGTAGGTGAACGAACCCGACGCTCCGGTGGCGCTTCCGACTTTCTCCCAGCCGCCCGAGCCTTTCGCCCACAGGTAGACGGCCTTGAGTCCTTCCGGGCCGCCGTCCGCTCCTGAATACGACACCGCCACCGAGGTCGTCGCCACATAGGCGGGCGCCGTCACCTTGCCGGCACGTAGCGCGGACGCTTCACTGTCGGCTGCGGCTCGCGGCGGCAACGGGTCGTGCTCGTACACGCGATACTTGTAGGTGTCGCCCAAGCCGAGGAACTTCGCCGATTCGTTCTCCGCCTCGGTCGGTTCCGGCGGCATGGCGGGCGCGCTGCCGTCGAGCAGCATCGAGAGCATGAGCGCGTGGATCGCGTTCATGGCGGGCAGGCCTTCCGTGTTGACCACCCATGTGCGCAGATCGCAATACCGCCGCATGATGGGCTGTTCTTCATACGCGGGGAACATGATGTGCGCGCCGTACTCGTAATAGTCGAGATGGTAGTAGCCGTCCGACGGACCGAACACGGCCAACCCCGGATAGATATCCTTACCCACGCTGACCCACGCCATGGACTCGTTGTCGAGCGGGTCAAGCGGACTCCGCGTTCCCAGCCCGGTAATCCACACCATGCCATGGGGGTTTCCGCCAAGCACGTAATCCGCCGACAGACTCAACGCGTCGACGTATTTGTTCTTTTCGGCAAGAGGCAGTTGGCCGCGAAGCGCGAGACGCGCATACACCGAGGGCAGATACTGGCCCACAGCGCTCGCGCTGCCCCACCCGCCGCCTTGGTTAATCGGGCGCGGGTTGCGGTGGGCATGGGCGGTGTCAATCAGGCTGCATTGCGTGTCGGCAAGGCCCTGAATGCGCGTCACGATCCCGGTGTAATACCACGACGAATGGCTCACGTTGGGATTCATCACGTACCCGAGCACGCTTTCCGCACAGGCCATGCTTTGTTGCGTGCCGACGGGAATGTCGGGCAGGCGGTCGTGCAGGATGATAGAGCCGCGTCCGTCATAGTTCCAGCGGTCGCGTGTGCGTTCGAAATCGTTCTTGTACTTCGCGTCGCCGGTCAGGTAATAGAGTTGGCTCGATGCCAGGAACATCGGCCCTTCGGTCTCGACGGAAACCTTCGACCTATCGGTCGTCGTAACGTCGGGCGCTATGGCAAAGCTGTACGCCAGGATGGCCTTGTTCCTCAGCGAGGTCGCAAGAGCCTGCACCTCGGACGCATGCGATCCGGCATCAAGCCCGGTCAACACGCGCGAAGCCCACGCCATCAAGGCCGCACAGCGCGCCGTGTGCGACAGGTCGACCGAATAGGTCCAATACGGCAGCGTATCTTCGTCCGCGAAACTGAAGGTCGGGTGGGCGTACGACTCGACGCCGGCGCGAATGCCGCCGTCCGGCTCCTGCAACTGCACGTACTCTCGGATCTCGTAAAGCGCCTCGTCCAAAATGTCCGGGATGCCGTTGTCTTTCTCCGGAAGGTCCAGTTGCCCGTCCGCAAACGCGCCCGGATTCAACTCGTACGCTTCCATGAGATGCATGGCCGTGCTGTAGTGCGGCGTCTGAAGATCGTAGTCGCCCGCATCGTGATGGCCGCCGGACAGCATGATCGCGGTGGATTCGTCTTTGGGCGTCGTGGACGGGAAGAACGGGAACGGCTGCCCCTGCTTGTCGGGCAAGGTCATCTCCGCCTTGTACACCTTCGGATGGTCGATGGGACGGCCCGACCAGTCGGTGCAATCCGGCCGCAGGTCGCGCCCCCAACGATCGTAGTAGAGGCCGCGCACGATGGTCCAGAAGGCCTTGAAGACGGCGCCATTGCTGATCTGCGTGGGCCAGGACACGCCAACGCCCGGAATCCGCACGCGGTATACGCGCCCTTCCTTCGCGGGGATCGCCGCAAGGTCGATCTCTTTCACATCGGCGCCCGTGTCCGAATCCATCGCCGCGCGATCCGCGATGGTCAGCCCGGGCAGGGCCTGGTTGGTATCGCTGTCCACCGACGACCGCAACGTCATCGGATCGTCATTCTCGATCAGCATCTCAGCCGAAGCGGGGTATCCCGTCAGCGGCAACGGACCGGCCGCTCCGGTCAGATCCTTACCCATCCAGCCGGAGACATACGCATAGCGCCGCGCTGAGCGGGGACTATAGCCTACTTGGTTTAACTGGATGGCCGGTGTCTCCAGATACTTGTCACTAAACGGAAGAACCAGGTCCAGCCCGCGCGGCCCGGTCACGTGAAGCACTTCGGGCGAACGGACATTGCCGTTGAGCACCAGATACAGCTTATGTTCGATGTCGATAAGCTCCGGATGCATGTTCAAGTTCTTGCCGAGCACATAGTATGGCGCACCCGCGGCCACCGAATGCCGGTACACTTTCTGGACGGCCAGCGCGGTTCCATCGCCGTGCGCCACGGTCCAGGGACCGTTATGCCATTCCTCGCCCGTATCGCCCGCCACGCTGCCCGTCGACCCCGCATACGAGGTGACCTTGAAATCCATGGTCGAGATTTCAAGGATGTTCGGAGCGAACATGTGGACGTCGCGCACTGGCGCGGCATCGGTATCGAGCGGCGCTTTCGGCCCGCCCACGGTCCGCGCATGCACGCTGCCCGCCGTAATCACTCCGGCAGCGTTTCGCGCCTCGATGCGAAGAAATACGTCCACCGCTGCAGCAAGATGCTCTACCGTGAAGTCGGTTGTCGAACCGGCAAGACCTTTGGCCACGCAGTACTGGCCCGGCAAGTCGTCGGCAAGATCCGCCGCAGGCTCCGGCGCGACATATACGCGCACTTCCGAAGCGCCCACGACGGCCGGGAATTTCAACGCGACTTTGCTCGACGTTGCGCTCTCTATGCGGACGGGAAGTTGCGCCGTACCGGAGGTCGCGTCGGCGGCCTGGCCGGAGAGCAATACGCTCAATTCAGGCTGCATCACATCGTTCGTGTGGAACGCCAACTGCCCGGACGAATCTCCGGCGGAAGTCGGATGATACGTAACAAGCACCTGGCTGCTCTCGCCGGGGGCAATCTGGATCGTGTCTTCCGGCACGGAGAACGCCCCCGTCGTGGACCATTGGCCGATCTCGAGCGCGAGATTACCGGCGTTCGTGATCGTCAACGGCCAACTGATCGCCTGATTCGCCGTTGTCGTTCCGAATTCGAGGCTGGTGTTCGAAAGAACCACGGACGACCCTGTCGCCTTCGCCGAAATAGGGATCGTCGCGGAACTGCCGAACACGGTGTTGGTATGGGTAAGGATAGCCGTGATCGACTTGTCGCCCGGCACGCCCGGAGCGAACGTAAACGTGACGGTCTGAGCGCCGCCGGCCGGGACCGTGAACTGCGAAGGCGAGGCGGTGACTTCCGAAGGGGTCCCGTCGGAGAAGCTGATCTGACTCACCGCCAGAAGGGCGGTGCCGATATTCGCCACGCTGACATTCAACGTCTTCGAACTTCCCACCGCGACGTCACCGTAATTGAGCGATGGCAGGTTCCCCAGCAGGGGGCTCGCGTCGGGATTAACCGTACTGAGACGGACCGCCCACACATCGTCGATGTAGATCTTGTGGCCGGCGGTCGGCTTGGCCAGTCCGAAGAACAAGGCTTCCACTCTGTTCACCGGGAAATCCGCGGTCTTGAGCACGGAGATGGGAATACGCACCCGCTTGTAGGTGGTCGTCAACTTGCCTCCGTCGATGTATGGATCGATATTGACGCTGTTGGTGGTGTTGGGCCAGCCGTAAATCGAGAAATCGAAGGTCTTGCCTTCGGCGCTGCATTTGGCGAAGAACCAGATCTCGTCGTAGCTGGACAGGTCGCACCGAAACGACGGCAGCGTGTCCAGACGAACCGAGGACGGATGATAGGCGTCGGGCGTTCCCTCGAAGCACGCGGCGCCCCGGAATACGTTGGACGTGCTCAATGTGCCATACGAACACAGATTCGAGCCGGCCGCTTCGCCGTCCCAAAGAAGCAGATTGCCGTCCGCGTAGCCCATGGCGGAACCAAGCGCCACCACCGCGCAAACGATAAGCGTCCTTCCTGCCGGAAACCGGTGCACGTGACTCGAACTCTTCATAACGTACCTCTCTTTCTTGACGCTCCGAACGAATTTCTCAACGCAAGGCGTCTGTCACAATGTCCAATTTTCGTCACCAGGCGCTCAAAATGGTCGCAGGGGAATCCGTGTGAGGAGAAGTCTCGCGGATTTCTTTGTCCGTCTTGGCGGTCAATCGGAGCCAACCCGGTGGTCCAAGGCCGTTTACAACACAAGACGCGACGCACACATATCCTCGATCGGAGGCCGTGCCACATGCGTGTGTTGTCATCGACCGCTCCTTCCTCACCGGTGTCGATACCCGGCGTCCAATAGGCGTCGAAGCAACTCTTGTTCCTACCTACGGAATGTCCGGCCTCCCCCTGACCGAGAACTGGCGTTACCATGTCTTACCAAGTATACCACTGCTTGGTGCGTATAGGCGAGCTTCTTCAAGAAGAACGAACGAGGCGAAGGAAAAGTTCCGCGTAGTCTTTCCAGGTGCGCTGGACGGTGCAGGCGGCCGTACACAACTTCTTACAATTAACAAGGTTGCGCCGAATCCTACGCGCATCCGGCGAGTACCACATAGCCTTGATGTCGTCATGCTCGATGTTGCCGATCCTCGAATTGCAGAACGGACACAGGTTGACTTCCCCGTCGGGCGCGATCGTCAACGTGCGCAACCCGACCACACACGGCGCGTTCCGCATCGGCGTCACGCTGTCGAAATGCGTGCGCCAGTCCTGAATCGCCGGAACCGAGTTGAGTATTCTGCCGCCAGCCTGCTTCATGGCGCAGAGCTTCTCGATGACCGCGTCCAACTCGTTCTTGTCGACCTTGAACATCTCCTCCGCATCGTCTGCCCCGAGCATCAACGGCTGGAAATTCACGCCCGTCAACTGCATCTCTTCCGCGTACTCGACGATTTCGTGCAGATAGGGCAAGGTCTCCTTGCAGACAATCGCCTTGAGCATGATGCCTGGGTTGACGCCCATCTCTTTACGATGCTTGCACAGAAGCGCTACGCCTTCGCGGATGCGTTCGAGCACTCCGGGCACGCCGCGGATGAAATCGTGGATCTCGTCGCGCATGCTGTCCACCGAGATGTTGATGTTCGTCGGATTGACGCCCAACAGGCGCTTCACGTTCTTCTCGTTCAGCAGCATCCCGTTAGTGGTCAACCCGAACGAAATGCCCTGCTGATGGCAGAACTCGAGGATCTCGAACAGGTCGTCTTTGACGAACGGCTCGCCGCCGGAAAAATTGATGTGGTACACCCCCACGAACGATTTCAATGAAGCGATACTTCGGTTCCACACTGCCGCGGGAAGCTCGGGCATCTCGAGGTTCTTACGCTCCTCGCACATCCGGCATTTTGCGTTGCAGCGCTTGTTGAGCAGGCCCGAAATCTGGACGGGACGGGAGAAGTCGATACCCGTCTTCAAGTACAACTGTTCCGCGAGTCGCGACTTCACGTTGTTGACGGCGAGTTTGATGACAGCGACCTTCATGGCGCTACGTCTCCTTCGGAGATTTCTCGGGGGCAATCGCCCTGCACGTTACCTCAACACCCCACCGTCGCGGTCAATTTGACGGCCTTCGGGTTTCTTGATCTTTTACATTATGTGAAGTTATCTGGAAATTGTCAAGAAATCTCGGTTCAGCTTTGCCCGCGCATTGACGGCCATCTTCGGCGTTGCTACACTGCACCCAGGCCGTACAGCCCATCGCACGGGACACCTCACGAATGACGTTGGACGACACGCTAAGCAGAAGACTCCGAGTCCTGGGACTCGTGGCCATCATCATGGTCGTCTACATTCACGCGTATAATCTGGGCGTGTCTCCCGATGCAGGGGCAGGCCAGCCGTGGCGTTGCATCGATCTCTTCGTCCAGAGCTTCTTCGCGCGCAACCTCTGCACCATCGCGGTCCCACTCTTCTTCGCCGTCTCGGGATTCCTGTTCTTCGCGAAAATGGACTGCCCCCCATCCCGCGCATGGTTCCAATCGCAGATGCGAAAGCGCGTGCTCACCTTGCTTGTTCCCTACCTGATCTGGAACGTTCTCGGAATTGCCGCGTTCTTTGTTCGCGACCTCGCTTCCTCAATCCTGCATCATCACATGGGGCCGCTCGAAAAGTACTCGCTCGAAGGATTGCTCGGCCAGATCCTCCTGCATCCCGTCATCACGTATCAGTTGTGGTTTCTGCGCGACCTCATGATACTCGTCGTGTGCAGTCCCGTTATCTACTTTGGCCTATCGCGCCTGCGCGCATACCTCCTCATACCGCTTTTCGCGCTATGGATGTGGATCGTCAAGATTCCCGGCCTCGATATCGAAACGACCGGCTTCCTATTCTTCACCGCCGGCGCATGCATCGCGCTCGGCATGAGTCCGGTCCGCAAGCCGCCATCATCCGGCATCGCGGTATCGCTCCTCGTCCTGTGGGCCGCTATGATTCTCGTCAATGCCTCGTTGCACGCCTCGGGCATAGGGATCAGTCCCACGCTGAACAGGCTGTCCATCCCCGTCGGACTCGTCGCGATCTGGTACAACTACGGGCGCATCTTTGGCCTCGCCGAACCGCTGTTGCTTCGCGTCGCGCCATTCACCTTCTTCATTTACGCGGCCCACGAGCCGATCTTGAGCATTCTGAAGACACGGCTAATCGCCATGAGCGGCGCATCGGAGATCGCGCGCCTGCCAATCTACCTCGCGCTTCCCATGGCAGTCATTGTGACGATAATCGTCGTTGGCTACATGTTGAAGACTATCGCCCCGCGCATATACCGCGTAATGACAGGAGGCCGCTAACTACCCTCGCCCATGTCTACTCACTCCACCTCGTCCACCTAACACCACGGAGCGCACAAACTATGCACAGTCTAATCCTGGCCGCAGCCCTCGTCCTGGCCCAAGGCGCCCTCACGCCCGCGCACTTGCGATGCGAGTATCTCGACTGGCGCCTGGCCATCGACGCCGCGCGCCCGCGTCTGAGTTGGCAACTTGAGTCGGGCGAGCGCAATCAGCGCCAGACGGCGTACCAAGTCCGAGTCGCCACGGACGTGAAAGCCCTGGCCGACGGCGTCATGTTGTGGGACTCGGGGAAAGTGGCCTCGACCGAACAGAATCAGATCGAATATGCGGGTCCGCCGCTCGAATCGGATCAAACGTACTGCTGGTCGGTGCGCGTGTGGGACGCGAACGACAAGCCAAGCGCATGGAGTGAACCGGCGCCATGGACGATGGGCGTCATGAAGCCCGAAGATTGGAAGGCATCATGGATCACCGCGCCCGAAGGCGTGGCTGAAGCGCCGGACAAATCCGGCCCGCTGCCCCTGTTCCGCCGCGAATTCACAATAACCAAGCCCGTCCGCCGCGCCCTCCTGCACGCGTGCGGGCTCGGTTTCCACGAGGTCTACGCGAATGGCGAACGCGTCGGCATAGCCGTCTTCGAGCCGGGATGGACGAACTACCGCAAGACCTGCCTCTACTCGACCTACGACATCACCGCGCAACTCCGCCATGGCATGAATGCGCTCGGTATCATGCTGGGCAACGGCATGTACAACGTGCCCGGCGGACGGTATACCAAATTCAAAGGCACCTTCGGACCGCCCAAGGTCATCCTTCAATTGCACGTCGAGTATGTGGACGGCATTTCGGAGGACATCGGAACGAACGCGTCATGGCGCGTGGCGCAAGGCCCGATCCAATTCGCCTGCATGTACGGAGGCGAGGACTACGACGCGCGCGCGGAACAGCCTGGATGGGACCGCCCGGGGTTCGACGAGACCGCATGGAAACCCGCGTCCGTCACCGAGGGTCCGGGAGGCGCGTTGCGGGCCTCGTGCGCCCCGCCCATCCAAGTCATGCAGACCTTCTCGCCCCTCCGCGTCACGCGGATCGCGCCCGGAAGTTACGTCTACGATCTCGGCCAGAACTTCTCCGGCCGGCCGCGCATCCAGGTCGAAGGCCCGAACGGCGCGACCGTCAAGATCACGCCGGGGGAACTGCTCGACGACAAGGGATGCGTATCGCAGCGTAGCTCGGGTGGCCCGATGGGCTTCAACTACACCCTCAAGGGCGAAGGCGAGGAATCGTGGGCGCCGCGATTCTGCTACTACGGGTTCCGCTATCTCCAGATCGAAGGCGCGCGCCCCGCATCCGAGACTGTCGAGGACCAAGACCTGCCCCGCCTGATCGCGGTCTCCGGTGAGTTCACCCATGCGTCGGCGGAAGTCGTGGGATCGTTCGAGTGTGCCAATCCGCTCGTGAACAAGATCCACGCGCTCATCCTCGCCTCGATACGCAGCAACCTGCAAAGCGTGCTCACCGATTGTCCGCACCGCGAGAAACTGGGCTGGCTCGAAGTCTCGCACCTGCTCGCCGACGGCCTCATGTACAACTTTGATCTCGCGCAGTTCTACGCGAAGATCGAGCGCGACATGGCGGAGGCACAACTCGACGACGGCCTCGTGCCGGATATCGCCCCCGAATACACGGTATTCAAGAGCGGGTTCCGCGATTCGCCAGAATGGGGCAGCGCGAGCGTCATCAACCCGCTGAACGCGTGGCTCGTGTATGGCGACCGCCGCATCATCGAGTCGTACTACGACGTCATGCGCCGCTACACGGATTACTTGGGATCTACAGCCACGGACCACATCGTCTCACATGGCCTGGGCGACTGGTACGACGTCGGTCCGGGAGGCCCCGGCGAGTCCAAGCTCACCTCGAAAGGGTTGACGGCAACCGCCGTCTACTACCAGGACCTGTGCGCGTTGCGGCAAGCCGCGTTGCTTCTGGACAAACAAGAGGAAGCAAAGACAATCGCTGCGCTCGCGGGGCAGGTACGCGCCGCGTTCAACACGGCGTTCTACCATCCCGAAGCCAAGAGCTACGACCGCAACAGCCAAACGGCCAACGCAATGCCCATCATCCTCGGCCTTGTCGAGGACAGCGATCGTAATGCCGTAGCCAAAGCACTCTCGGAGAACATCGAGACCGCGAACGACCACGTGACCGCGGGCGATGTCGGTTTCTCGTATCTCGTGCGCGCGTTGACCGACACCGAGCAAGGCGGCTTGCTCTACAAGATGGTCTGCCAATCGGACGGCCCGGGTTACGCGTATCAACTCGAACACGGAGCGACTTCTCTGACCGAGGCGTGGGACACCAATCCCGCCTCTTCCCAGAACCATTGCATGCTCGGTCACGCCGAAGGATGGTTCTACCGCGGGCTGGCCGGGATCCGAGTCGATCCGGACTCATCGGGATTCAAGCATTTTGTGCTGCGGCCGCAGTTCCCGCAGGGACTCGATTGGGTGAAGGCAACCTACCATTCGATTCGCGGGCCAATCGCGAGCGAATGGCATGCGGACGGAAGCACGGTGGCATGGACCGTGAGTGTCCCTCCCAACACCTCGGCAACGGCCTTTATCGCCGCTGAGGCATTTGTCCTGGAAGGCGGAAAAGACTTAGCGGAATCGGACGGTGTGAGTGCCGTCCGGGCCGAGTCGGGCATGACCGTGTTCGAAGTAGCCTCGGGCAACTACCGGTTCGAATGGAAACGGTAGCACTCAGCTTGCGGCCACCCTGCCGCGCGAATTGATCCTTGATCCTGCCGCACATCCCGGCTACCATAGACGCAAGAGAGACGCTTGAGCGGGGAGTAAAGGAAGCAACTCGAAACGTGCTCTGGTGAGGCCAGGGAGCGGAACACGTGCCATGGCGGGGAACAGACTAACTTCTCTCCAGGACGAAACCAGACGGTTGCGCATCATTGCGATCGTTCCCGTAGCGTGGCTCGTCTTCACCATCGTGATTCCCAACTTCGTCCTCGGCATTCTCGGCCGCCGCATCGTCTGGATTGACGAAAGCTTCGTAGCCATATGGGTCCTGCTTACGGGCGGCAGCATTGCCTACTTGCTGCTTCGAGTACGAAAAGTTCGCTGGCTAGTCAGCACGGCGATCCTGGGCACGGGAGTGCTCCTGATTTCGATCGTCGTCCGCATCGAACGGGTCTACGAGGTACTGGGCGGGCCCTGGAGCGATTCGGTCAGTCATGTCCTCCGCCTTTCGGAGATTGCGCTGAACGGCCTGGGCTTAGCCGCGTTCTGGTTCGCCTTCATGAGCGCGATGATCGAGCTGCTCGCCGCCCGCCGGGCGATGTCGGAAGACCGCGCGCGCCTCGCCGACGAAGCCGCCCGCCGCAAATATGCCGAGGACGAGTATAAGACCGTGTTCCAGACCGCCATGGACGGGTTCTGGGTTGTCGACAGCGAAGGACGCTTCCTCGATGTGAACGACGCCTATTGCGCCTTCAGCGGCTACACGCGGGACGAACTCCTCGGGATGGGCATCGCGGATGTCGAGGCAAACGAATCGCCCGAGGAAGTCGCCACGCACGTGCGCCGGGTGCAGGCCCAGCTCGGCGACCGTTTCGAGACCCGGCATCGCCGCAAGGACGGCACGCTCTTCGACGTGGAAGTCAGCGCCAGACATCTCGCGACCTCCGGTGGACGCCAGTATGTCTTTCTGCATGACATCACGGAGCGAAAACGCGCGCATCAGGCGATCGAGGAGAGCGAGGCCAAATACCGCGACCTTGTCGAGAGCGCCAATACGGTAATCGTGCGTCTCGATGCCGATGCCCGCATCACGTTCTTCAATGAATTCGCCGAACGCCTTTTCGGTTTGGCGAAGGAGCGCGCGTTAGGCAGTCACGCGCAGGGCACGATCTTCCCGGAATCGGCCGCGATAGACCATGACCTCGCTCAGATGTTTGCCCTGGCCCAGGGCGCGGGCGCCCATCCGCTCGAAGTCGAATTCGAACGCGCCGCGGCCGACGGGTCTCGTATCTGGATAGCCTGGACCGTGACGCCGGTCTACGGGGCCGACGGGCGCGTGCGCGAACTCTTCTGTGTCGGCAACGACGCGACGGAACGCGTCCTCGCGAACCGGGTGATCGCGGAACAGCAGGTGCGTATGGCGCAAGTGGCGCGCCTCTCTTCCCTCGGGATTATGGCGGGCGGCGTCGGCCACGAGATCAACAATCCCCTCGCGATCATCTCGATCGCGTGCCAGCAACTCGCGCCCATGCTCCGGAACGAACATGCCGACCGCGCCACCATGCTCAGGCTCGCGGATACGATCGAGCGCCATGTCGAGCGCATTTCACGCATTGTCCGCGCATTGAAGATGCTGTCGCGCGAAGCCGCGTCAGACCCCTTCGCCACGGTTGACGTCCGCAGCCTCATTGACGACACGCTCGAGCTGTGCCGCACGCGCATGGCCGCGCACCGCATCGACCTGCAGCTTCCCGATATCCCGGAGGGCCTGGAAATCGAGGGCAGGCCGGCCCAACTCTCGCAGGCGCTCCTCAATCTCTTTATGAACGCGTATGATGCGGTCGAAGGCCAGCCCGTGAAATGGATTCGACTCGAGATCGAAGACCAAGGAGACTCGATCACGTTGGCCGTAACCGACAGCGGCCTCGGGATTCCCGCCGATCTCCAAGACAAGATCATGGTTCCCTTCTTCACTACCAAGGGACCTGGCCGCGGCACGGGCCTGGGTCTGAGCCTGACCATTCGCATCATGGAGGCGCATCACGGGACGGTCACCCTCGACCGCGACAGCATCAACACACGGTTCGTGCTGCGCCTGCCCAAACGCCAGCCCCCTGTCAATTCCTACGCCAGCTCGTAATCGCAGTAACAATTCGCAATCCACGAGCAGCCACTTGCCTGCCCTTTGGAAGGTGCTCTACAATAGCGGCACTACGCGTTTGGGACGCCGATCCGATGAACACGAGCACGACGATACCGCCGGTGCGAATTCTGCCCGAGGACTTGGTCAACAAGATCGCCGCGGGCGAGGTCGTCGAACGTCCGGCGTCGGTAGTGAAGGAACTCGTCGAGAACGCGCTCGACGCCCGAGCGACGCGCATCGTTGTGCGGATCGTTGCGGCGGGACGGCGCACCATCGAGGTCTCCGACAACGGACATGGCATGTCCGAACAAGACGCGCTGCTCGCGATCGAACGCCACGCCACGAGCAAGATCCGCAAAGCCGAGGACCTCGACAATATCCGGACCATGGGATTCCGGGGCGAGGCCCTGTCGAGCATCGCGTCGGTATCGCGCTTCGAATTGGTAACGCGGCGCGCCAAGGACGATTCGGCGACGCGCATCCGAATCGATGGCGGCATCCTCCGCGACGTCTCCCAGGCGGCGGCGCCGGTCGGGACGCGCGTCGTCGCGGGCCGGCTGTACTTCAACACGCCCGTGCGCGCAAAGTTCCTCAAAGGCATCACCACGGAGCTCAGCCATTGCATCGATGTCGTCCAGCGGCACGCGCTAGCGGAGATCGGCGTCGGATTCCAGTTGTTCCACAACGACAAGATCCTTCTCGATATCCCCGAGAACGCCTCCTTGCGCGAACGCATCGCGCTCATCTGGGGGCTGAACTTCGTCAAAGACATGCTCGACCTCAAGGTTGAACGCGCGGGATTCACCGTCACGGGACTCATCGGATCGCCCGCGCTCACGCGGTCGCAACGTTCGCACCAGTTCTTCTTCCTCAATCGCCGGCCCGTGGTCAACCGCTCGCTCCAGTACGGACTTGAAGACGGCTACCGCGGCCTGCTGACCGTGGGACGCTATCCCGTGGGCATCGTCCTAATCGAGACGCATCCGCGTTTCGTGGACGTCAACATTCATCCGACCAAACGCGAGGTCCGGTTTCGCGACGAGCGCGCCACGCAGGAGACGTTGCGCGAGATCATCCGCGAGCGGCTGGCCGAAATCACGCCGCCGAAAGAACCCTCGTGGGTTGCGGGTTCCGGGTTCCGGGTTCCGGAACCTGCCACATCCATGCCCATAGCGTCGGTTCCCCGCGATCACTCGACACCCGTTACGCCCACGTTTGTTCCTGAGACTCGAACGCCCGAACCCGGACCCCGGATCCCGGAACCGGTGTCCGTCCAGACTGAGTTTGCCGAATCGAGCGAGTTCACGGACGAGGAGCGGGTGCAACTCGCAGCCTTCTATCAGCCCCTCGCACGCGTCGAGAACGCGCCGTTGCAGGTGTTCGACACCTACCTGATCGTGCCCGAGGAGAACCGGCTGCTGATCATCGATCAGCATGCATTGCACGAGCGCTTGACGTACGACAGTCTGCGCGCGGAACTCGAAGATCACGATTACGCCTCGCAACAACTCGCCGTGCCGATCCTCGTGGACGTGCCCCCCTCCCACGTCAAGCTGCTCGAATCGAACCTCGCGCAGTTCGCGAAGCTCGGCATCGAGATGGAACCGTTCGGAGGGAACACGTTCCAGGTGACGGCGATCTGCCACCTTTACGACGAATCGCGCGTGCCCGACGCGATCTACCACGTGCTCGACGGACTTGCGCAAGGCGACCTGTTCGATAAACAAGATTTCGTTTCCGATCTGTTGCGGTTTGCGGTCGAAGCCTGCCGCGGCTCGGTCAAGGCCGGCGATCCGTTGTCGCCCGAAGAACGGCGCGGCCTGCTCGACGGCTTCCGCCGCCTGCGTCCGCCCTACACCTGCCCGCACGGGCGTCCCATCGTCACGGAACTCACCCAGTTGCAGATGGAAAAGAGCTTCCGTAGGAAGTGAGAACGGAAGGATGAAGGATGAGGGATGAAGGATGAAAACCTGAAAGTTCGGGGGCTCTCGCTTAGGGTCGTACTCACTTCTGCCATAACGCTGCTCAGTCTTTCCTCATATCCTGCACTGTGCCCATGGCCCCGCGCGTACCGCAATTCATCCTTCATCCCTCATCCTTCATCCTTCGCCTAATGTCCTCGATTCCGCAACTCCTCGCCGTCGTCGGCCCGACCGCTTCGGGCAAGACCGCGCTTGCCATCCAAATAGCCGAGCATCTCGGCACCGAGATTGTCTCGGCCGATTCGATGCAGTTCTACAAGGGCATGCGTATCGGCACCGCCGCGCCCACGGACGACGAGATGGCGCGCGTCACGCACCACTGCGTCGGGTTCCTCGATCCGAGCGAAGACTTCTCCGCAGGCGCGTTCCAGATCCGTGCGCGCGAGATCGTGGCCGCGCTGAACGCGCAAGGAAGGCCCGCGGTAGCCGTCGGCGGATCGGGTTTGTACCTTCGCGCGCTGATCGACGGACTGTTTCCCGGACCGGGCAAGGACGATGCGATCCGCAAGCGCCTCCACACGGAAGCCGAGGAACACGGTGCGGGACCGTTGTTCGCGCGGCTGGAGGAAGTGGACCCAGAGTATGCGCGCACCATCCATCCCAACGATTTGCGGCGCGTGGTGCGCGCCCTGGAAGTCTACGAAGTGGCCGGCGCGCCGCTCTCGCAACTGCATCGCGAACACCGCGAGAACACCTTGCCGCTGGATGCAATTCAGATTGGCCTCGACTATCCCCGCGACGCGCTCTACGCGCGCATCGATGCGCGTGTCGATCGGATGCTGCGTGAAGGATTTCTCGACGAAGTGCGCGCCCTGATCGACCGCGGGTACGCGCCTCACATCGAACGCCTGCGCTCCCTGGGTTATCGCGAGATGGCAGCCTACCTTCGAGGCGAATGCACGTTCGAAGAGGCCGCCGCCCAGATGAAGCAGAACACCCGGCGCTACGCCAAACGCCAGCTCACCTGGTTTCGCGCCGACCCGCGAATTCAATGGATCGGGGTATCGGACCACACCTCGCAGGAAGACCTTCTGAAGCAGAGCCTGGCGTTGTGGTGAAGGCGTTGGCCGTGTCGGCGGCGAGTCCGGGGACCGGAACTTGGCGTCGAAGAAGATGTTCGACGCCACTTGTTTGACTTTGACCCCGGCGTTTGCTATGCTTCCGTGCCGCATGTGAGAGACGGATACCCGTCTGCGTAAGGCACAGCGTACAATCCGGAGGAAAGAGACGGTGAAAACGTTTGTCCCCAAGATTGGGGAAATCAAGAAGCAGTGGCACCTTATCGATGCGCAAGGCCAGGTGCTCGGGCGCGTGGCGGTGGAAGCCGCGAAGCTGTTGCGCGGCAAGCACAAGCCGTCGTACACGCCACACTTGGACTGTGGCGATTTGGTTGTCATCATTAACGCGGACAAAGCCAAGGTCACCGGCAACAAGGCCACCGACAAGAAGTACTACCATCACTCGGGATACTTCGGCGGCCTTTCGGAAACGACCTATGACCAGATGCTGGCCAAGCACCCGGCGCGCGCGATGATGCTCGCGGTCAAGGGCATGCTGCCGCACAACCGCCTTGGACGCCACCTCGCCAAACACATCCGCATCTATGCCGGCCCCACGCATCCGCATGAGGCCCAGAATCCGCAACCTTATTCCATGGGCAAGTGAGCAGGAGAATCAGATCGTGTCAGAAGCCAGCAACGATATCGTGGCCATCGGTCGACGCAAAGCCGCGCGCGCCCGCGTTCGTATCAAACCGGGCTCGGGAGCGATGACAGTCAATGGGCAAATCGTAGACGCCTACCTCGCGCGCGAAGTGCTCGTGATGATCGCGAAGCAGCCGCTTGAAGTAACGGGGAACCTGGGCAAGTATGACGTGCGCGCACTGTGCGACGGCGGCGGTTTGGCCGGCCAAGCTGGCGCGCTACGCCTCGGCATCGCCCGCGCGCTGGTCAAGCTCGACGAAGCTTACCGCGTGCCCCTGCGCCGCGCCGGCCTCTTGACGCGCGACGCCCGCGAGGTCGAACGCAAGAAGTACGGCCGTCCCGGCGCCCGCAAACGCTTCCAGTTCTCGAAGCGCTAGGCCGATTACCGAATCCAGTTCTATCGAGGCGCGCTCCCATCGGGAGCGCGCTTCTTCTGTTTTCTGGGGTCCACATTGAAACCACCGATGAACACCAATAAACACCGATGTGTCATCTACGTCCGAATTTGGCCCGCAAGCGACCAAGACTTCACCATCCAGTCCCGACTTACGTGTCATTCTGAGCAGCGCGAAGAATCTCATGAAAGTCGAGGCTTCCTCTCGCAGGGGATTCTTCGCGCTGCTCAGAGCTTGTGAAGAAATCGTGAAACGCGGGCGCTTTGCCTCTTGACTACGTATTGCCTGTCATCCTGAGCGCAGAGAAGGATCTCGCTATGTGCATAGGCCTCTAATGCTTATGAGATCCTTCGCTGCGCTCAGGATGACAGAAAGGGCGAAGCCAACATAGGAGAGTGCAGGACCTTGGTATTTCTTCACACGCTCTCAGAATGACATGCAGGTGTGCCGCGCCCGGTTCCCTGGACACAAGTTTGCGTGAAGGATCTTGCGTTT
>CAYOCT010000089.1:0-23089 GCA_964402555.1 uncultured Nitrospiraceae bacterium
GTGAAGGCGAAGGTGAGGGCGAAGGCGAGGGCGAAGGTGAGGGAGAGGGTGAGGGTGAGGGTGAGGGAGAGGGAGAGGGTGAGGGCGAGGGCGAGGGCGAAGGTGAAGGTGAAGGTGAAGGCGAAGGCGAGGGCGAAGGTGAGGGAGAGGGCGAGGGCGAGGGCGAGGGTGAAGGCGAAGGTGAAGGCGAAGGTGAAGGCGAGGGCGAAGGTGAAGGCGAGGGTGAGGGCGAAGGTGAAGGCGAGGGCGAAGGTGAAGGCGAAGGCGAGGGCGAGGGCGAGGGTGAAGGCGAAGGTGAAGGCGAAGGCGAAGGTGAAGGTGAAGGTGAAGGTGAAGGTGAAGGAGAAGGAGAAGGAGAAGGAGAAGGAGAAGGAGAAGGAGAAGGAGAAGGAGAGGGCGAAGGTGAGGGAGAGGGCGAAGGTGAGGGAGAAGGTGAAGGTGAGGGCGAAGGTGAAGGTGAGGGCGAAGGTGAGGGAGAGGGTGAGGGCGAAGGTGAGGGAGAGGGCGAAGGCGAAGGCGAGGGCGAGGGCGAAGGTGAGGGCGAAGGTGAAGGTGAGGGCGAAGGTGAAGGTGAGGGCGAAGGCGAAGGCGAGGGCGAGGGTGAGGGCGAAGGCGAGGGCGAGGGTGAGGGCGAAGGTGAGGGCGAAGGTGAGGGAGAGGGTGAGGGCGAAGGTGAGGGCGAAGGTGAAGGCGAAGGAGAAGGAGAAGGAGAAGGTGAAGGTGAGGGCGAAGGCGAAGGTGAAGGTGAAGGGGAATGCTTGGTCTATGCCAGCACCGATGTGCCGAAGACCGTTTCGGACGGCGTGGAGGTCACTTCACAACTGGTCGTCCCGTTGACGCGGGTCGTCTCCGACGTAAATGTGTCGCTGACGATTGCGCATCCGAACACGCAAGATCTGCATGTCTGGCTTGAATCGCCGTGGGGCACGCAGGTCGAACTGTTCAACGGCGTGGGCGGCACGTCGGACAACTTTACGGAGACGGTCCTCGACGACGATGTCGTTCTTTCGATAACGGCGGGAACGGGTCCCTTTACGGCGTGCTACGTGCCGCAGGGCGACTTGAACGGCTTCAACGGCGAACCTGCGAACGGAACGTGGGTCCTGCACGTGCAGGACAACGTCACAAACGGCGAGCAGGGCCAGTTGGATAATTGGAAGCTTTGGTTCAATTGCGCGTGCCCCTACGGCAAGAGCGCTCCGGAGCCGAGCCCGGCGAAGCCGGGCTTGTTCGGGAGCGTGACGGATGCCGTGGTGCGGGCAGGCGCGTATGTGTGGAATACGGTCACCGGAAGCGGCGGGTGAGGCGTCGAAGGACGCCCGTGTGTGCCGAATACGGTTTGAGATAAGCGTCAAGACACGTGGAGTGGCCCGCGAGCGGCGGGCATCGCGCGAAAGCGATGCGGCCTATCGCCGGGCTCGGATTGAGGAATGACACCATGAGTCATGCAACGACACGCGTGAGCAAGGGAACGGGCCTCTATGCGGGAGGCGTGGCGCTGGCGCTGGTAGCGTGCCTGCTGTGGATGCCGCCCGCGCGAGCCGACATCACCGTCGGCATATCCGCTCCCGGAGGCAGCGCTACCCAAGCCCTGCCCGACGCCGGCGGCTCTTTCGCGCTGGATATTCCCCTCAACAAGAACGCCGTGAACACCATCAGCGTCACGGCTTCCGACTTACAGGGGAATACCGTCAAACGTGAGCTCGTGGTGACTCAGGTGTCGCTCGAGTCGGTCGTCATTTCCGAATTTCACTCGACGCCCATACCTCCCGAACGCGTGATCCAGCTTGTAAACGAAGGCGTCATCGACCTCAAAGACCCGGAGAACTACAACGTATCGCAGTTCGATATCATCCTGACCATCGGCGGCGAACCGGTTCCGATTTCGGTGCCGATTGCCATGCCCCAGGGGGCGGGCCAGGATCAGGGCGGTGAGGAGAGGTACAAGTTTCCGTTCGGACCCGATTCGGGCGGCGCGCCACCTCCGGCGCCTATCGAAGTCATCGTGTTCGAGCAGCCCATACCCTCGACCGCGGAGGCGGCGCCGCCTCCCGTTCCGGGGATCATTGTCATCGAGGGGCGCATCAAGACCTTGAAAGAGTTCTTCAGTTGCCGCCTACTCCTGATGAACGCTTCCGGCATCTTCACCTTGTCCAACGTGATCGCGCAGCTCGAATTTCCCGACGGCGGCCTCACGAACACGTTGCCCGCCGATGGCATCGCCTCGTTCGGCGACATTCTCCCCGGTGAAGGCGGCACACCGGGACAGGTCGAAAAGGAGTTCATTATCCGCGGCGACGAGATCGGCGTGAGACACGTAAAGGTCCATTTCGGCGGCGTCGTGAAAGGCGCCGGGATCTCAGATGACAAGGCCATTCCGTTCAACGGCAGCGCCCAGACCGATGTCGAAGTCAAAGGCCCGCCATCGTTCCAGGTCCAGGTGGTCCATCCTGACTACGTTACCGCGCACGTGCCCTACGAGTTGAAAGTCAACATCACGAACACGGGCCAGACCCCCGCGCTGTATTCGAGCATCGAACTCGATGTCGGCGGCGACTCTCAGGTTCTCGATTGCCAGCAAGGCAAGGGCAAGGACATCGACAAAGTCGACTGCCAGCCGGTCGACGGTACGGTGATTCGCGACCTGGGCCACATCTATCCAGGCAGTACCGTAAGCGAAGTGTATTCCATCGAACCCTTGCGCGACGGTCCCATCACGTCCTGCATGGGCATCTCCAGCCAGAACGTCAATTTGCAGGTATTCGTCGGCAACGAGGGCTGCGTCGTGGGCCATTTCCCTCCGCAACGCGGCGCTCCGGACGGCATCCCCACGGTGACGGTCCTGCCACAGGCGAACGCAATCGGCATCGATATCGACTCGCCGGTAGCGGCCCTGTTTAGCGAGGAGATGGACGAGTCCACGATTACAGCCGGAGAGTCCGGGAGCTTCAAGGTCTTTACGAAAGCCGGCGATCTCCAGCCGGGCGTCATTCGATTCGAGGAGCTTAACGGCAAGACCTTCGCATTCTGGCAATTGCTTGACGGCATCACGAACCGGCTCAAACCGGACACCGAATACGTTGTCGTGTTGACAAAAGACATCAAAGACAAGGATGGAAACGCCCTTTTCAACGTCTGGAACAGCACGTTTACCACGGCCGGCACGGCGCTGGACGACCACGATCCGCCGCTGTTGTCGCTTTCCGTCGAACCTCCGGTCATTCCGAACTACGTGTTGCCTGGCCAGATCGTGCGCGTCAACGCCTATGCCACCGACCAGGCCAGCGGCGTCGTTCGCGTCGAGGCGCGTACGAAAGACCTCGACGACCCCGAAGCCAGCTACGTTCTCGTCGACCAGAAGATGGTCCTGAAGGGCGATGCGCCCCCGTACATCTTCTCGATTGACAGCGCCAAACTGGTCCGCGGCCACAACTACGAAGTCATGGCCGTCGCTTACGATTACATGGGCAACGCTCAGAACGCGACCATCGCGCTCGTCATCGCCACGACGGCCGATCCGCCCACCATCGCGATTCCCGAAGACCCGGCGGCCCCGGTCCTTCATGGCATTTCCGTGGACGTCACACCCGTAACGCTGACCGGCGCCGTGCGCCAGGTGGCATACTATCTAGACGGCGCTACGGAACCGTTCAACACCAGCTTCCTGCCGCCGTATCAGGCGCGTCTCAACACCCTCGGCCTGGCGCTCGGAGCGCATTCGGTCCGCGCCGTCGCAAAGGACAGCTTGGACCAGACCGGCGAGGATACGCTTGCGTTCGAGTTGGCTGAAAACGTCAACATGCCGACCGTCAGTTTCGGGTCGCTCGTCGATGGCGCGCAGTTTGTGACTGGCAGCAGTTTCGCGATCCACGCGCAGGCCGACGACCCTGTGGGCATCCAGTCCGTCCGGTTCTATCTCGATACGACGGGCAAAGCCACGCCAATCGCGGAGGGGCTCGATCCGTTTGTTGTCGATACCTCCACGCTCTCGTTGGGACTGCATTTCATCACGATCGTGGCTACGAATAATCTCGGCATTAGCAACGACATCGGCACCGCCGATTCCCGCTTCGAGTTCTCGGTTATCGAGCCGCCGCCCGGACCGCCGCCCGCCGTGCCCACGATCTCGAACGTGTCGTATCCGTCCGGGGGCAACGTAACATTCGAGGGGCACTCGGTCGCGAATGCGCGGATCGATGTCACCAACACCTCGCTTTCGCTTACCCTGAGCGTGAGTGCCGACGCGTCCGGCGCGTTCAGCGGAAGCATCGCCGGCGATACCGGCCATACGTTGAGCTTCGTGGCCTACGACTTTGCGCAATCGCCCAATCCCAGCGACGCCGCCACGGCCATCGTGCCCGCGCCGCCCACGCTGGTTTCAATTGACGCTCAGCCGTCCAGCATTGTTTTCAACGGCATGGGCGAATATAGCGACCTCGTCGTGACCGCGCATTACGACACCGGCCCGAACGCCAACGTGACTGCCCGCGCAACGTATGCATCGAGTCCCGCGGGCATCGTGTCGATCAACAGCGTCGGCCGCGTCGTGCCGCTCGCTCCCGGCAACGCCGTGATCTCCGTGGGCTACGAAGGCAAACTGGACACGGTCAACGCGACGGTCAACGTGGTGCGCTTGACAGATATCACGCTCGATCCGCCGTCGCTGGCCTTCACCGCATTCGGCATGCAGCAGCAACTCTCGGTGACCGCACACTATAGTGACGGCGCGTCCGAACTCGTGACAAGCGGCGTGGCCTTCGCCTCCGGCGACGTGCGCGTCGCCACGGTCGACGCGAACGGCCTAGTGACCTCCGTCGTCAACGGCCAGACCACGATCAGCGCCTATCTGCCCGGCGCGCCGCCCGTGAGCATCCCCGTGTCGGTCGACACGCGCCCGAGCGTCGAGATCCTGAATCCGGCGAGCGGGTCGCAAGTCGAGCGCGGCGCAACGGTCAGCGTCGACGTGCGCGCGACGGCCAAACACGGCGCGATTGCCAGGATCGCATTGCAGGCTGCGGGCGCCACCGCGCACAGCCAGGCGATCGACGTCATGCCGCCCGAGACGCCCACCGAGCAGGCCATCGAGTTCCAGGTCTCGGATACCGCGCCTATCGGCGGCGTTATCACGGTCTCGGTGACGGCGGAAGACACCGCCACGACACAATCCTTGCCGGTGCAGATCACGCTTACCGTCGTCGACCGCACCGCGCCCGCGGTCACGATTGACGATCCGCGCGACGCCACCGGGTTTACCTACGGCGACCGGGTGACCGTTGCTGTCTCGGCTTCCGATGCCGTCGGCGTCAGCCGCATCCGCTTCCAGACGACCGGCGCGATTGCGCAGTCCGGGTTGAAGAACATCGTGCCGCAGGCCACGCATGCCACGGCCATGTTCAGCTTCACCGTGCCTGCGAGCGTTGCGGACCCGGCCGTGCATGTCCTTGCGTTCGCGAGTGACGCGTCCGGCAACGAAGGCGCGGCCACGGCTATCGATATCGCTATCCACGCGGAACTTCCCGTGACCTACGTCGATTTGAACAACACCTCGGGCACGGAATTCGGCGACTCGTGGGCGACCGCCTTCAACACGATCCAGGAAGGTATCGACGCGGCCTACGATATTGGCGGCGGCGAAGTGTGGGTCGCGGGCGGCGTGTACGGCGAGGCCCGCGCCAATGACAGCGGTTCGGCCCTCCTCAAGTCCGGCGTCCATCTCTACGGCGGGTTTGCCGGTACTGAAACCACCCGGAGCGAGCGTGACTGGACGAACAACGTCACGGTCATCGACGGTATCTCGGCGCGCGGCGGTTTGCCCGCGTACCACGTCGTCATAGGCACGAACAACGCCGGCCTTGACGGATTCACAATCCGCGGCGGCAACGCGAACGGCGGTTCGAGCTACAACAGCGGCGGCGGCCTGCACAACGGCGGCGCTTCGCCCACGGTCGCCAACTGCGTGTTCACCGAGAATCTCGGCGACTCCGGCGCGGCGATGTTCAACGGCTCGGGCGCGTCCCCGCTCGTGGTGAACTGCCTGTTCGCGGGCAACGCCGCTACCAATGTCGGCGGGGCGATCTACAACAGCGCCTCGTCGCCGGCGATTGTGAACTGCACGTTCTCAGGCAATACCGCAGCGGGCGGCGGCGCGATCTATAACGCAAGTGCGGCCGCGTCGATGACCAACTGCGTCCTGTGGGGCGACACACCCAACGAGATCGTCGTGCAAGGCAGCGTTGCCGCGACGGTCACGTATTCGGACATCGAAGGCGGTTACGGCGGCACGGGCAACTTGAGCGAAGACCCGCTCTTCGCAGACGCGGCGGGGAGCGATTACCGGCTGTCCGCGGGTTCACCGTGTATCGACGCCGCGACATCAGACAGCGCGCCTGCCGCGGACATCGGCGGCGTGCCGCGTCCGCAAGGCGCAGGCATCGACATGGGCGCGTACGAACTTGCGAGTTCGACGCCGCTCGCCGCGTTTGTCGCCGAACCGACCACGGGCATTGCGCCGCTCACCGTCCAGTTCACCGACCGGTCATGGCCCGGCGATCAGGCCATCACCGAATGGGCCTGGGATTTCGGCGACGGTATCGGTACGAGCGCGGAGCAGAATCCCGAATACACGTACGAGACCTCCGGCACGTTCACCGTGTCGCTGACCGTGACGACGGCGCTTGGTAGCAACACCGCCGAACGTTCCGCGTACATCAAAGTCTCTCGCACCTTCTACGTCGACAAGCTGCATGCGCCCGCCGAGGAACTCCAGGACGGCAAGTCGTGGGAGACCGCGTACGACACGATCCAGGAAGGCATCGACACTGCGTTTGCGACCGGCGGGGGCGAGGTGTGGGTTGCGGCGGCCACGTACGATGAGCCGCGCGACAACGCGACCGGTTCAATTGTTCTGAAAGAGAACGTCGCTCTGTACGGCGGTTTTGTCGGTGGTGAGACGGACCGCGACGCGCGCGACGTTGCGGCGAACGAAACGGTCCTCGACGGATCGACGGCTCTGACGGACCGCGCGGCCTATCACGTGATCGTCGGTTCGAACAAGAGCGTAGTCGACGGGTTTACGATCACGGGCGGCAATGCAGATGGCGGCAACTACGAAGCGCACGGCGGCGCGATGTCGAATCGCGACGGAGTTGCGACCTCGGTTGCGAATTGCACGTTCACCGGCAATCGCGCCAACACGTATGGCGGCGCGATCTATACCTACAACGGCAGTTCGATCAAGGCCTCCCATTGCGCGTTCCTCGACAACCATGCCGACAACCAGGGCGGCGCGCTTTGGACCGAACACGGTTCCAGCGCGACGCTCGACGGCTGCACCTTTACTGGAAACACCGCCAACAACTACGGCGGCGCCACGGCAACGTATGACGGTTCATCCGTGACGGTCGTGGATTGCACGTTCGCGAATAACACCGCTGGTTCGCGAGGAGGGGCCGTCTATCTAAACAGTAGCTGCTCCGGGCGTATCTCGAAATCGTCCTTCGATACCAGCACGGTTAACGGCGAGGGCTACGGCGGTGCGGTTCTTATCGACTACTACTCGTCCGCCGTCATTACCAATGACACCTTCTCCGGAGGCAAAGCTTCGCACGGCGCGGGAGTCATGTTCTGGCGCTCGTCGGCCGGTACGGTGAGCGACTGCACGTTTGCGGACAACACGGTCACGGCGCACGGCGGCGCGATCTATTCCGACAGCGGCGTGACCATCTCCCGGTGTGCCTTCGCGCATAACTCGGCGGCCCAAACAGGCGGCGCGTTGCGGGCCAGCGCGAACATGACGGTGGGCGCATGTACTTTCACGGAGAATCACTGCGACAGCAGCGGCGGCGCAATCCATGCCGAAGGCGGCGCCGTGACGCTTAACAACTGCGTCCTCGCAAATAACACCGCCGATCTCGGCGCGGCCATGCGCACCGTCGACTCTGCCGGTCCTATTCTTAACTGCACGTTCGTGGGCAATACCGCCATGACCGAAGGCGGTGGCCTCAACACGTACGGCGCAGGCCCGCCCGTTACGAACGCGATCTTCTGGCAAAACGCGCCCGACCAGATTCGCGGCACGACCCGCGTCACCTATTCGATCGTGGAAGGCGGGTACGCGGGACGCCGCAACCTCGATCAAGATCCGTTGTTCGCGACGGGCACGTACGAACTGACCGCCACGTCTCCGTGTGTGGACAGCGGCACTAGCAGTGGCGCGCCGGCGCAAGACCTTCGCGGCCTGGCGCGGCCGCAAGGGAGCGGATTCGACCGTGGCGCGTACGAATACGCCGCAGGTCCCGTCGGGCCGATGGTGGATTTCACGGCGGCTTCGACGAACGGGACCGCGCCGTTTACGGTCCAGTTCCTCGATCTTTCCGGAATCGGCAGCGCGGCCGCGGCGACGTGGCTCTGGAACTTCGGCGATGGCGCGACGAGTGGCGATAGGAATCCGCTGCATACGTACACGACGCAGGGCACCTTCACCGTCACGCTTTCCATCACGACCGCCGATGGCGCCGCTTCGGCGAGCAAGCCGGGCTACATCGGCGTCACGGTCGGCGGCTTGGTCGCCCAGTTTGTCGCGACACCCTTGATGGGGTCGGCGCCGTTGGCCGTGCAGTTTACCGATCAATCCATGCGCGGAAGCCAGTCGGGAATTAGCAGTTGGTCGTGGGATTTTGGCGACACGACGACTAGCACTGAGCGCAACCCGCTCCACACGTACGACGCCGAAGGCGTCTACTCCGTGACCCTCAGAGTGACGAACAGCGAGGGGCAGGACGACGAGTCCAAGCCCAACTACATCACGGTGCTCGCGGGCGGCGAAGGCGAGGGTGAAGGCGAGGGCGAGGGCGAAGGCGAGGTCTGGTACGTCGACAAGGCGAATGCCGGAGGGGGCGGCGACGGCCGTTCGTGGGACGAAGCCTTCGGTACGATTCAGGAAGGCCTTGACGCAGCCCATGAAGCGAGCGGTGGCGAAGTCTGGGTCGCCGCGGAAGTCTACGATGAAGAGCGTGGCAACCACAGCGGGTCAGTCATTCTCTACGGCGATGTGCAGTTGTACGGCGGCTTCGCCGGCGACGAAACCGCGCGCGGCCAGCGCAATTGGACCGCGAACGAGACCATTCTCGACGGGACCACGGCGCTTGGTCCGACGCGGCCAGCCTATCACGTCGTGATTGGCGCGACGGGCGCCGTGCTCGACGGCTTCACGATTAAGGGCGGCCGAGCGGATGGTGGCGGCGCCGACTCGTATGGCGGCGGACTCTACTGCAATGCCGTCTCGACAACCGTCGCGAACTGCATTTTTGACGGGAACTTTGCGGCGAACAACGGCGGCGGCATGTACAGCTATAACTACACCTCGCCGACGCTTGCCAACTGCACTTTCAGGAACAACCAGGCCAACTCTCAGGGCGGCGGCCTGTGGGTCGAGAACCACTCGTCCGCAACGATCACAGGATGTACGTTCACGGCGAACCAGGCGAGCTACGGCGGCGGCCTCGATATATACGACGCGAGTTCGGCCACCTTGTCGCACTGCGCCTTCACCGGAAACACCGGACGGAACCGCGGCGGCGGCCTGTACGTCTTCAGTTCCAGTTCGGTGTCGGCAGCCAATTGCACTTTCGACGCGAACGTGTGCAACGGCGAAGGCTACGGGGGCGGCATGCATGTCGATTACTACTGCTCTGCCTCGCTGACCCACTGCGTGTTCACGAACAACACGAGCAATCACACCGGCGGCATGTTCAACTGGCGGAACTCGATTGCTACCTTGCGCGATTGCACGTTTGACGGCAATTCCGGCATCCGCGGCGGCGCTGTGTATAATGGGAGCGTCACCTTTGGGGCGACGGATTGCGCGTTCACCGGCAACTCCGCAACCTCGAACGGCGGCGGCCTCTGCTGCGAATCGTCCACGGTGACGCTCGCGCGCTGCACGCTGGAGGCCAATACCACGCCCGACATTGGCGGCGCTGTCTATTCCGGATCGGGGTCGCTCAACGCCGCGAACTGCATATTCCTGAACAATGAAGCCAAGATCGGCGGCGGCATTCGCAGCTACGATACCTCCGGCTCGGTCGTCAATTGCACCTTCGCGGGCAATATGGCTACGCAGGAAGGCGGCGGCCTACGCGCGTACGCCATGGCTCCGCCCGTGGCCAACTGCATCTTCTGGAATAACGCGCCGTTGCAGATCGAAGGCAATGTCTCCGTCTCGTACTCCGATCTCGAGGACGGCTATCCGGGCACGGGTAATATCGCCCAGGATCCGGTGTTTGTGGATGCGCCCGGCGGCGATCTCCGTCTGCAACCCGGTTCGCCGTGCGTGGATACCGGCACGGATTCGGGAGCGCCGGAGGACGATATTCGCGGCGTCCCAAGGCCGCAGGGCGCGCGTGCCGACATGGGCGCTTACGAATATGCGGAAGCCTTGATAAGCCCCGTCGCCGCGTTCGAGTCGAGCGCGGTCGCGGGCGTCGCGCCTCTAGGCGTCCAGTTCTATGACCGCTCCAAGCCGGGGACGTCGCCGATTACCGCGTGGGCATGGGATTTCGGAGACGGCGCCGGCACGAGCGCCGAACAGCACCCTCGCTACACCTATGCCGCGCCAGGCGTGTACACGGTGGCCTTGACCGTCACCGCGGTTGACGGTTCCGACACGGCCACGAAGACGGACTTCATCACGGTCACGGCGGGCGAGCCGGTGGCACTATTCAGCGCCAACGTCACGCAGGGCACGCGGCCCTTTGCGGTCCAGTTCACGGATCAGTCCATGCGCGGGAACGCCGATATCACGTCGCGGCTCTGGGACTTCGGCGATGGCGCCACCAGCACCTCAACCAATCCCAGCCATACGTACACACTCGTCGGGACGTTCACCGTATCGCTGACGGTGACCACGACTCTGGGGAGCGACACGGAAACGAAGACCGATTACATCACCGTGAACGCGCCCAATCCTTCCGGCTGGACCTACAATCCCGCGACGGGCCACTACTACTTGCTGACGGACGGCATGACGTGGCCTGAGGCCGAGAGCGTGGCTGTGGCGTGGGGCGGTCACCTCGCATCCGTCAACGATGCGGACGAGAACGCGTGGATTCGCGCGACGTTCCCGGATGGCAGCCTCTGGATCGGGTTTACCGACCGCGTAGAAGAAGGCACATGGCTCTGGATCAACGACGACCCCGTGACCTACACGAATTGGAATGGCGGCGAACCCAACAATTCCGGCGACGACTGTCAGATGTACACGTCGGGCACTTGGGACGACACCAGCGGCGGTTCGCTTCGGGGCGTGGTTGAAAGCCTGACCGGCGAAGGTGAAGGTGAAGGTGAAGGCGAGGGTGAAGGCGAGGGTGAAGGCGAGGGTGAAGGCGAAGGCGAAGGCGAGGTTTGGTATGTCGATCAGAGCAGCCAGGCGTGGACCGCGGACGGCCGTTCGTGGACCACGGCCTTCGGTACCATTCAGGAGGGCGTCAACGCGGCCTTCAACGCGGGCGGCGGCGAGGTCTGGGTAGCGGTCGGCACGTATAACGAGGAGCGCGGCAACCATACCGGGTCGGTGCTCATGCGCGAGGGCGTCCATTTGTACGGCGGCTTCTTGTCCGGCCAGACGCAGCGCGATCAGCGCGACTGGGTGGCCAACGAGACCGTCATCGACGGGTCCGTCGCGCTCGGCACGCGCGCCGCGTACCACGTGGTGGTCGGGGCGAGCCGCGCCACTCTTGACGGCTTCACGATTACTGGCGGCAACGCCAATGGCAGCGACTCCGACAACTCAGGCGGCGGTATGTACAATTACGCTGTCTCGCCCACCATCGCGAACTGCACGTTCGTCTACAACAGCGCGAGTTACGGCGGCGCTATCTACAACCGCGCGGGGGCTTCCGTCGAGATATCGGACTCCGTCTTTGTGGGCAACTGGTGCGGATCGACTGGCGGTGCGATTCACAGTTATACCGATTGTTTGCTCGCGATCACCGATTGCGTCTTCACGGGCAACGTCGCCGATTCGCAAGGCGGCGCCATGTGGACCGAAGACCGGTCGTCGGCTCGCATCCAACGATGCGACTTCAGCGAGAACTCGGCGTCTTACGGCGGCGCTCTGGACTTCTACAACAGTGCGTCTGGATTCGTATCGGATTGCGCTTTCACCGAGAACACGGCTTACAACCGCGGCGGTGGAATGTACGTATTCAGCAGCAGTTCAGTCGTAGTGGCTCAGTGCGCGTTCGACCGCAACGTCTGCAATGGCGACGGATACGGCGGCGGCATGCATGTCGATTACTACTGTTCCGCAACCGTGACCGATTGCACGTTCAATGGCAACCGCGCGAGCCACACCGGCGGCCTGTTCGTGTGGCGCTCGTCCACTTGCACCGCGCGCGATTGCGCGTTCGATAGCAACGTGGGCGTTCACGGCGGCGCGGTGTACAACGGCAGCACGACCTTCAACGCGTACAACTGCGTCTTCACGAAGAACACGTCCAGCGACACCGGCGGCGTCATGCATAACGACTCGTCAACAGTCGCCATGGACGCGTGCGAGCTGTCGGAGAACTCGTCCACCAACGCGGGCGGCGGCATCTACTCGGGCAGCGGATCGTTGAACCTCTCGAACTGCGTTGTCAGTAATAACGAATCCAAGATCGGCGGCGGCCTGCGGTGTTACGACGTCTCTGGTTCTGTCGTGAACTGCACCTTCTTCGGCAATGCGGCTACGACCGAAGGCGGCGCGATGCGGATGTACGCCGCGTCTCCTGCCGTTTCCAATTGCATCCTGTGGAACGACGCGCCGCAAGAGGTCGTCGGCACGGCCACCGTGACCTACTCGAACGTCGAGGGCGGTTATCCCGGAACGGGCAATCTCGCTACGGATCCCGTGTTCATGCCCGGCACGTTCATGCTGGCTGTCGGCTCGCCGTGCATCGATTCCGGCACGGCTTCTGGGGCGCCCGCGTACGACTACCGCGGTCTGGAACGGCCTCAAGGCGCGGGCGTGGATCGCGGCGCGTACGAATCTGCCGTTGGCGCTGTCCCGCCGTCCGCCGACTTCACCGTCAGCGGTAACAACGGTTCCGGGCCGCTCTGGGTTCAATTCTACGATCTGTCGCAGGCGGGCTCAGCGTCCATCACGTCGTGGCTGTGGGATTTCGGTGACGGCGCAACGAGCACGGAGATGAATCCGGCGCACCCGTATACAACGGAAGGCACGTTCACGGTAACCCTGACCGTGACGTCCCCGGCGGGTAGTGATGCCATTTCGAAGCCGGGCTACATCGGCGTTTCGACCGGCGGGCTGGTCGCGCAGTTCAGCGCCTCTGTGTCGAGCGGCGTCGCGCCGCTCTCGGTACACTTCACCGATCAATCGATGCAAGGCGCATCCGGCATCACGTCGTGGCTGTGGGACTTCGGCGACTCCACGACAAGCACGACGCGAAATCCGGATCACTCTTATACCGTGGACGGGAACTACACCGTTACGCTGACCGTAACGAACGCCCAAGGCAGCGATACCGAGATCAAGCCGGATTACATCTCGGTAATAACGGGCGGCGAAGGCGAGGGTGAAGGCGAGGGAGAAGGAGAGGGAGAAGGAGAGGTCTGGTATGTCGACAAGGCGGTCGCGTCATGGACTGCCGATGGCAAGACTTGGGCGTCAGCGTTCAACACTATTCAGCAAGGCATTGACGCCGCGGCCGCGGACGGCGGCGGCGAGGTGTGGGTGGCGGCCGGAACGTACGATGAAGAACGCAGTAACCACACGGGATCTGTGCTCCTGAAATCCGGAGTCCGCGTGTATGGCGGGTTCTTGAGCGGCCAAACGCAGCGAGACAACCGCGACTGGTCTGCCAACGTCACGATCATTGACGGTTCAAAAGCACTCGGCACGCGCGCGGCGTATCACGTGGTCGTTGGAGCGAGCGACGCCACCCTCGACGGGTTCGCCCTTGTTGGCGGCAACGCCAACGGAAGCGATTCCGATTCCTGGGGTGGCGGCCTTTACAACTATGGCGTCTCGCCCAACGTGGCCAACTGCTCTTTCACTGGTCTGAGCGCGAATTACGGCGGCGGCATGTGCGTTCGAGCCGGGGCCGCGCCTGTTGTGACGAACTGCGTGTTCGACGGAAACCACGCGGGAGGCCATGGCGGCGGCATCTACGCTTACAGCCAAGCTTCCGTAAGCGTGGAGGACTGCGTCTTCACGGGCAACGTGGCTGACAGCCAAGGCGGCGGCCTGTGGGTCGAGAATCACAGCAGCGCGTCCGTCGTCAACTGCGTGTTCGCGTCGAATGCGGCGTCCTATGGCGGCGGGATGGATGTTTATGACGCCAGTTCGGCGACGATTACCGGGTCGACGTTCTCCGGCAACACCGCCTACAATCGCGGCGGCGGTCTCTATTGTTTCAGTAGTTCCTCCGCCGACGCAGCAGGCTGCACGTTTGTGGACAATGTGGCCAACGGTGACGGCAACGGCGGCGGCGCGCATGTCGACTACTACTGCTCGCCAACGTTTACGAACTGCGTCTTCCTGCGTAATCACGCCAAGTCCGGCGGCGGCTTGTTCAACTGGCGGAACTCCAACACGGTGGTGATGAACTGCACGTTCTCCGAGAACGATGCCACCAACGGCGGCGCGCTGTGGACCGACAACGGCATGCCCGTCACAAACAGCATTCTCTGGATGGATACCGCGAGTGAGATCTACGGTTCGCCCGTGATCACGTACTCGGACATCCAGGGCGGCTACGCGGGCGAAGGCAACAAGGACGTCGATCCGGGATTTGTTCCCGGCTCGCTTCAGTTAGCCTCCGATTCGTCCTGCGTCGACTTCGGCATCGACACCGGCGCGCCGGCTTTCGATATCCGCGGCGTCGCGCGTCCCCAAGGCGCGGGCTTCGACATGGGGGCATTCGAATACACCGCCGTGCCCGGCTTGGCCGCCGCGTTTGGCGGCGCGCCCTTGTCCGGCGTCGCGCCGCTTGCCGTGCAGTTCACGGACGAGTCCGCGGACGGCGGTTCCGCGATCCTCGCGCGGATTTGGGCCTTTGGCGACGGCGCGACGAGCGCCGAGGCGAGTCCCAGCCACGTGTACACCGCGATGGGAACGTACAGCGTGACGCTCACCATCGTGACGGCGGCAGGTTCGGACACGGCGATTCGAAGCGACTACGTGGCGGTCGATGCCGTTGCGCCGTCGGCGGCGTTTGCCGCTAACGTCGTCTCCGGCAACGCACCGTTGAGCGTGAAATTCACGGACCAATCCGTCAAGGGCAGCGCCGACATCACCGATTGGGCCTGGGACTTTGGCGACGGAAACACGAGCGCCGAGCAGAGTCCCACGCATCAATACGCTGACCCGGGCGTCTTTACCGTGTCGCTCACCGTGACGACCAGCGTTGCCAGTGATACCGAAACCAAGACAGACTTGATCGCCGCCCATGCCGTGGCGCCGACAGGCGCCTTCAAGGCGGACGTGACATCGGTAGCCGTGCCCGGGAACGTTCAGTTCACCGATCAGTCCACGCAGGGCACGTATCCCATCGGCACATATGCTTGGGACTTCGGCGACGGAGGCACAAGTTCGGAACAGAATCCCGCGCATCTCTACTCGATGCCCGGCCTCTACACGGTAGCGTTGACGGTAACGACTCCCGCCGGCAGTGACGTGGAAGTCAAGACCGGCTATATCGTCGCGTTCGATTCCGCCGTGTCACGCTGGTACGTCGACAAGGCCAACGCGTCGGGTACGGCGGATGGCCGCGACTGGTCCACGGCCTTCACGAAGATTGAGTCTGCCATCCGCGTGGCGTCCGCCGCGGGCGGCGGCGAAGTCTGGGCCGCCGAAGGCGTGTACGACGAGGTCCGGGCAAACGACGAGGGCACGCTTTATCTTGCTGACGGCGTCGCAGTGTACGGCGGCTTCGCGGGGACCGAGGCGGCGCTCGACGATCGCGACTGGCGCGCGCACCCCACCGTCATCGACGGGTCAGTATCGCGGGGCGGATCCCGCGCGTTCCATGTGGTGTATGCCGCGCCCAACGCCGTTATCGATGGCTTCGAAGTCAAGGGCGGCCAATGCAACGGCGGAGGTTCGTGGAGGAACTACGGCGGTGGTCTATTCGTGGGATCGGGTAACGTGGTTGTCAGGAATTGCACGTTCCACGACAACGAGGGCTACTACGGGGCGGGGCTGTACGTGCGCGGTCCGTCGTGCGCCATCGAGAACTGCGTCTTCTACGCCAATGCGGCCTACAACAACGGCGGCGGTCTTTGGACGAATGATGCCTCGAATATCAGCGTCGTCAACTGCCTGTTCTACAGCAATTCGGCGCAATATGGCGGCGGCATGTTCGACGAGAATTGCAGCGGGACTTCGATACGCCAGTGCACCTTCCACAACAACACCGCCAGCTACGGCAAGTCCCTGAGGTTCTCGAACGACGACAGCGTCACCGTGTCGAACTGCATTGTCTGGGCGGCGGGCAGCGGCGCTTTGAGCCTCGCCTCCAACGCTCACGTTACGATATCCAACTCGGATGTTCAGGGCGGTTTCGACGGTATCGGCAATTTCAATCTCTCGCCGCAGTTCGTCAATACCGGCAACGACGACTACCGGCTCATGTCCACGTCGCCCTGCATTGACACGGGCGCTTCCGATGGCGCGCCCGCGGCCGACCTCCTCAGCGTGGCGCGTCCCCAAGGCGCGGGCATCGACATGGGCGCCTACGAGTTTATCCCAGCGGCGGGCGCGCCCACAGCGGCGTTCCATGCGGATGCGGTGAGCGGCAGTGCGCCATTGACGGTCCAATTTGCCGACGACAGCCTTCAAGGGGCGTCACCCATAAGCACATGGATTTGGGATTTCGGCGACGGCCATTCCAGCCGCGCCCAAAATCCAGTCCACACATACGAGAGCGTCGGCATCTACACCGTGGCGCTGACCGTTGCCAATGCAACCGAAGGAGACACCGAGGTCAGGACCGACTATATAACCATTCTCCCGTGACTGGACGCGTCCCTACTGCTATCTGTTGTTTTCCATCGATTCTGCGAAGAAATGGTGTGCAAGTTCACTGGCCACAAGCATCCATGTTGGACTGCGGAAAATATCATCCTTCATCCTTCAACCTTTTATCATTTATCGCTCAGGCTTTAGCCTTTCCTCTCATTTCTTTGATTGCGGCTCCGCCGGGCCGTGCCTGTCCATATTGGCCCCTGGCCGCTTTCAGCCGAACTTTTCGCTTGCGCCCTACAACCGATCTGCATATACTAGAAAATACTGAATGATTGGGTGCCGAAGACACGAGTACTGCGTACCCTTGTCTCGCACAAATCGTGCAGCGCGGATCGCGGAACAGAGGAGAGAGTTCCATGAAGGGGATCAAGCGTTTCATCATGCCCGCGGCAGCCCTGACGATGGCGGTGGCCCTGTTGCTGGCCGCCATGCCCGCGGCCGCCGAACTTCAGACCGTTACGGTTGGAGGCCAGCTTCGCATTCGCGGCAATTACTGGGATGATTCCTTCAACAGCGGCAACCATCCGTCGCTCGTCCGGTACGAGACGCGCTGGCCAGCGGCGTGGCTTGTGGGACGCCCGATCGGCAGTTATATCGGCGGGCAGAACGTGACGAGTCATTTCGACTGGGATAGCCGTGGCGCCGACTACAAGAATGTCGAGCAGCGTACCGCGCTCAACGTGCGCGCCGACTTCTCGCAAGATGTCAGCGCCTACATCGAGTTCGACGCCTTCACGATCTGGGGCGAGGACTTCCGCTCGAACTACCTCACGGGCGTCGACAGCCGCGGGACGAGCAGCGTGGACCTGTACCAAGCGTATATCGATATCAAGGACGCGTTCGGCGTGCCGCTGCGCGTGCGCGTGGGCCGGCAGGAACTCACCTTCGGCGGCGGCTGGCTCGTCGGCAACAATTCGGCCATGCCCGAGTTCACGTATCTCTCGTTCGACGGCGTCCGCGCCACGTACACGCACGACCTCTTTACCGTCGACGCCTTCTGGTCCAAGCTGGCGGATCGCAGTCCGCTCGAGGAAGACGGCGACACCGATTTTTCGGGCGTCTACTTCAGCTACAAAGGCATCGAGAATGTCGTCCTTGACGCGTACTGGTTCTGGCTGCGTGACGCGGCCGGGCTGAACGATTTCAGCGGCCTGCCCATCACCGAACGCGACGAGAAGCGCTTCGGCCTCGACGATTACACCGTGACGAATCTGCACACCGTCGGCCTGCACGCGGCGGGCACGCTCGGCGCGTTCGACTTTACCGCGAACGCTGCCTATCAGTTTGGAGATGCCGGGCAAGCGGGGCATCTGTTCAAACCGTTCGGCTACTACGGCGACTGCGATGCCGAGTATGACAGTTGGGCGGCGGACCTCGATCTCGGCTACACGTTCGACATCAACGTCAAGCCGCGCGTGCACCTTGGCGGAGCGTATTTCGACGGCGAGGACAACCGCTCGATCTCGCGCGCCCAATGGCACGATTACTACCTGCCCTATCGGCGTCCCGAAGCCAGCGTGAGTTTCAACCGCCTCTTCTCGAATACGGTGTACAGCTACTTCATCGACGAGATGGCCGAACTCTCGAACTTCTGGATCGCCCGCGGCGGCGTCAGCCTCACGCCGCTCGAACAAGTCGAGACCGGCCTCGACCTTTCGTACATGGGCGTCGTCGATACCTTCGCCGAACCGCTTCACCGGCGCGTCGGCAATCTGATCTATCCGCTTGCCCCGGGCCATCCCTACATCACGCAAGACTCGCCGTCCGACATCGGCTGGGAACTCCTGCTCTGGATCAAGTACCACTACAGCCAGGACCTTACCATGCAGGCAGGATGGTCGCATCTGTTCACCGGCGGCGCCCTCCGCGAAGGTAACTTCAACGACATGAACGGCCTGATGTACAACGGCGGCACGAGCGGCGGCGACGCGGACTATTTCTATCTCGAAACCTTGATCCGGTTCTAGCATGAGCGGCAGGACGAAGCCCTTGCGCTGGGGCATCCTCGGCACAGCGAGCATCGCCGAGGCGATCGTCGAGGGGCTCGCGCTGAGCGGGATGGGCGAAGTCGTGGCCATCGCCAGCCGCGACCTTGCCAAGGCGAAGCGCTGGGCGGAGACCTATCACGCGCGCCACGCATTCGGTTCCTACGACGAACTGCTCCAGTCCGGCCTCGTGGATGTCGTCTACAATCCGTTGCCGAACAGCATGCACGCCGGGTGGACCATACGCGCGCTCGAAGCGGGGGTCCCGGTGTTGTGCGAGAAGCCGTTCACGGCCACGGCCGCCGAGGCGCGCGAAGTCCTCGCCGCGAGAGATCGCACCGGCGTCCTTGTCGCCGAGGCGTTCATGTATCGGTTTCATCCCTTGTACGACACGCTCATTCCCATGCTGCGCGATGGCGCTATCGGAGACATCACTTCGATCTGGAGCACATTCACGTGGTATCTCGACGACCGCGCCCAGATCCCCGCTTCCGCCGAACTCGCGGGCGGCGCGTTGATGGACGTCGGGTGCTATCCTGTGAACTTTGCGCGGCTCGTCGCGGGATGCGAGCCGGTTCGCGCCTGTGCATTTCAGCGTGGGGTGGAGGTAGACGATACGCTCGCCGGGCTGCTCGAGTTTCCCAATGGCACGATTGGACAGGTCGAGTGCAGCATCGAGAGCCATGAGCATGTACGCGCCCAGATCGTGGGAACGCGCGGTATGATTGTCCTCGATAAGCCCTGGAATCCGGGCGACGCGTCCGCCGAATTCGTCCTCTTTCGCGACGGGCATGAAGAGCGCATCGCTACACCCGGCGCGAACCGATATAGGCTCGAAATCGAGGACCTCTCTCGCGCTATTCTCGAAGGCGCGCCCTTGCGCTGGCCCATCGAGGATGCCGTAGCCAACATGGCCGCGATCGACGCGCTGCTCGCCTCGGCGCGCACCGGGAACGTCGTGCCGGTGGAAGCGCCGTAAGAAATCCGGTAGACTTGCCCCTTTCGTGGAAGAACTCAAACGGAGATCCCTCATGTCCAGTCCGGTCCAATTCGACAACGTCAGCGTCGTCTGTAAAGCCAATGTCTATTTCGACGGCAAGGTCGTCAGCCACACGGTGCTGTTCCCCGACGGGTCCAAGAAGACCCTCGGCCTGATCTATCCCGGCGCCTTTACCTTCAACACCGGCGCGCCGGAATGCATGGAGATCGTCGCGGGCGCGTGCCGCGTCAAGGTCGCCGGTCAGACCGAGTGGACCGTGTACACGGCGGACACGTATTTCGATGTGCCCGGCCAGTCCTCGTTCGAGATCGCCGTCGATGAGGGCGTCGCGGAGTACGTCTGCTCCTTCAAGTGAGCCTCATGGGCCGCGAATGAACGCGAATGCGCGCTGGCAAGACGGTTTTGAGGCAGGACGATAGAGCAAACCTATAGGCGGCGGCTGGCTACGGTCGCGATAGCCTCTGAATTGAGTGTTGCTTGCCTCGGGCGCCTGAGTGAAACGCTGGCCATATTGCTGCGTCTGGAACGCGTTCATCGTCTTGCCTGTTAATCGTCCTGCCATTGCTTTTGTGAGGCCATCGTATCCGGCGCCAGGGAACCTTTCTCTGATAGACGGGTTTGACTAGGCGGAGATAGTCGAGGCAACCCGAACCTAGGAGGATACTCGCGATGAAGCGCATGATGACTTTGGGGATTCTGGCCGCACTGGCGATCTGTCTAAGCATGCCCGGTTGGGCTCAAAAGGCCGCGGCCAAGGAGCCGCCGCTACGCGCCATCTTCTCGAAGGCCGACACGAATGGCGACGGTAAACTCACGTTCGACGAGGTCAAAGCCGTCCGTCCTCAAATGACCAAGGAACGTTTTGACAAGGCCGACAAGAATAAGGACGGCGCGATCAGTATGGCGGAGCTGGAAGAGACGGCTCAGCAACTCGCGGCGCGCCTGCTCAAGGCCGCGGACAAAGATGGCGACGGCAAAGTCACCCTCGAAGAAGCGAAGGCCAAGTTCCCGAAGCTTTCGCCGGAACGTTTCGCCAAAGCCGATAGTAATCACGATGGCGCTATCGACAAGGCGGACGTGGCCGCCTTGGCCGGGCCTCCCGCAGGCCAGCATCCTCCCATGGGGGACGCCATGAAGAAGGCCGACAAGAACAACGACGGCAAGGTCACCTTTGATGAGTTGAAGGCCGTCAACCCCAAGCTGACCAAGGAACGCTTCGATCAACTCGATCGGAATAAGGACGGCGTTCTGACCAAGGAAGATAAGCCTCAAGGTGAGCGTCCTCCGATGGGGGCCATGTTCGACAAAGCCGACGCCGATCATGACGGCAAGGTGACGTTGGAAGAGATGAAGAAGGTCGCCCCGAAGATGACGCCGGAGCGCTTTGCCCAACTCGACAAGAACCACGACGGCGCGCTGCAGAAGGGCGAGCTTCCGCCGCCGCGGCCTCCGCAGGGAAAGGGTGGACCGCAGGCAGGAAAGGCGGCGCAACGCGGCCAGTTCCAGGAGAAGCTGAAAGAGGCGGACACCAACAAGGACGGCAAGGTCACGTTTGAGGAAGCGAAGAAGGTTTTCCCACACATGACCGAGGACAAGTTCAAGGCGCATGATCGCAACGGCGACGGCGTTATCTCGCAGGACGATAAACCGGCCAAACCTGCCAAGCCGGCCAAACCGGCAAAGCAGTAACGCATCACACATTCCCGATTCGGCGAGCCACCCGTGTTGCGCGGGTGGCTTGTCGTTTGTCGCGGCGTCGATTGACAATGGCCTGTCCGCATGCAAGGATAGCGTCCGACGTGGGAACGCAGAGGAAGACAGCATCGTGATGGACACCGAATCGCCGGCGCCGGGGAAGCCTTCGCTGTCCGTCATCGTTCCGACCTATCGCGAAGCCGGCAATCTGCCGGCGCTTCTCGAACGGCTCGAACGTGTGCGCAAAGACCATGGCCTAGCAATGGAAGTCCTAATCATGGACGACGACAGCCGCGACGGCACCGAGCGGACCGTGGAACGCCTCGGCAAGCCGTGGGTCCGGCTCATCGTCAGGACCTCGAATCGCGGATTGAGCGCGGCGGTGGTCGAGGGATTTCGTCTCGCCCAGAACGAGGTCGTGGTCGTCATGGATGCGGACCTAAGCCACCCCCCCGAGAAGATCCCTGAGATGCTCGACGCCCTGTCGCGGGGGAACGATTTCGTGCTCGGCTCGCGTTATGTTGCCGGAGGCGAGACTGAGGAAGGCTGGGGCTTCCTTCGCTGGATCAACAGCCAGGTCGCGACGTTGCTTGCACGCCCGTTCACCTCGCTGCGTGACCCGATGAGCGGCTTCTTCATGCTCAGGCGCGAGACCGTCGAACGCGGCGCGCCGTTGAACCCGATCGGGTACAAGATCGGTCTCGAGATCCTCGTCAAGTGCCCCTGCGAACGCCAGGCCGAAGTCCCGATTCTGTTCAGCAAGAGGAACCTTGGCGAAAGCAAACTGACATTGCGAGAACAGTTGCGTTACTTGCAGCATCTCAGACGCCTGTTTCTCTACAAGTTTGGGAACTGGGCCTACTTCGTCCATTTCGCCGCCGTGGGCTTCTCTGGGACGCTGGTCAACCTGGCCATTCTGACTTGCCTCCTTTACGCGCAGGTTCCGTTTCACGTAGCCGCCGCCGCCGCGATTCTGGTGTCCATGTTCTCCAACTTCGTCTTGAATCGCCGCCTGACCTTCTCGTACGCCCGTTCCGGCAACTGGTGGAGGCAACTGGCCGGGTTCATGGCGACCGGCTCGATCGGCTCCCTTGTGAACTACGCGACCACCATCCTCACCTTCGCCGCGTGGCCGTTCCTGCAACGTTTCCCGCAAATGGCGTCGCTTATAGGCATCGCCGCCGGCCTCACCTTCAATTTCTTCACCAGCCGCTACGTCGTGTTCAGAAAGAACTCGGCAAAGTAACGCCAGGCGCATGACGAATGAAGGAACCACGGATACTATCCATACCGTCGAGAACGCAAACGTTCTGTCGACGCGTCATATTCACTAGAGCATTTTAATGTTGAGATGCAGTATATCCGCACGAAAGAAACCAACCG
>CAYOCT010000090.1:0-22823 GCA_964402555.1 uncultured Nitrospiraceae bacterium
TCCCGCCCGTGTCGCCCGCGCCGCTATACGGCACCACGATCGGACTCGACGTCCCGTACGCAGGAGCCGCCGGCGTGCCCGCGGTCGGAGCCGTCGCATCGTAAATCGTGCTGCCCTGGCCGCTACCCGAAGGCGTCGCGCTCGAGTTCCCGGCGACGTCCGTGGCCAGAAGACCGAAGTAGTACGTGGCATCCCCGGTCATCCCCGCGAAATTGAACGAACCACTCGCGCCCGACTGCGTCAGGCCCGAATCCGTCCACGTCCCGCCCGAACCTTTCTTGAACCACAGCTTCACCGAAGAAAGCCCGCTCCCGCCCGTGTCGCTCGCCCCGCTGTAGCTAATCACGATCGGACTCGTCCTCGCATACGCCGGAGGCGTCGGCGTGCCCGTTGCGGGCGCAACGCGGTCGACGTTGTAGAGTTGTCCTCCCGTGAAGCCGGTCGAAATCGCCTGATTGGCCACGTCGCGACCCGATCCCCCCGTAACGCTATCGAGCCGGAGTGTCCCTGAACCCGAGGCGTTGGCCGTCACACGGAACCACGTGCTTCCCACGGGGGTCACGGTCGCAACCGAACCCGTGGCAGTACCTGTTCCCGTGCAGACAAAGTCGTTGGTGGCCACGGTCGTCATGTTGTGATTGAATCGCACGTCCCACGTCAAGGTGGCGGAATTCGTGTAGGTCGGCGGCGCGGTGGCCGGATTGTACCGAGTGATCGTCGTAACCTGCGGCGCCGATGGACCGGTTCCCGACAGCTTGATTTCGTCCACGTCGAAGTGCGTCCCAGTACACGGTAGTCCGGCGTCGGGCAAGTCGCACCGCAATTCGGTGATCGTCGTGCCGCTCGTCCAGTTAGCCCCGGTGGCAGCAAGGTTCGCCCAGTACTCGCTTATCTGCGTGTCGTTCGGGTTGATATCGTAGCTTTGGCTCTGGGCCTGCGTAAGTCCGGAACCGAAGTTCCAGTACATCCTGCCGCCGGTCGCAGTAGTCTGATTCTTTACTTTGATCATGAGCCACGAGTAGCTGGCGCGGGGCAGCGCAATCGAGGTGTTACCCCACATCGGGTCCGTGGCGCCGGCGGTGAGATCGAAGGACAGCAAGCTGCTCGCAACGCTGTAACCGGGGGCTATATTGTTCGCCGCGACCCAACCTTGTGTGTTTCCGGCCACGTCAAATGGCCAATCCGAAAGCGACACATTGAGCACGACGTTGTCGAAAAGCACCGTCGCGTCGCCGATGGGATTCGATACCGTGAAGACCAGACTGTTGCCCCACGCTGCACTGTAGAAGAAAGAGACCGTTTGGAGGGTGAATGGGTACCACGTGATCGTCGTGTTCGCGTAGACCGTCTGGGATCCCACGGAAGCCCTGAAGTCGATATTCCCGTTCGAGCCCGCGTCGGCGCGCTTGCAGACGTAGAACGTCAGCGTGCAGTACGCACCGTCGGTGAGGCCTGACAAGGTCTGCGTGAACGTGCCGGCTCCCTGGCATCCGGCAACTTGGGCGCCATCGGGAACAGCGCCGTTGGTGGCCGTATGATAGAACGCTTGGAGGGCGGTACCGTTGCGTAGCGTTCCGCCGGACGAAGTCCAACCCGTGAAGGTGCTGGTATATCCCGGACTGGCAGGTAAGGCGTCGGCTTCGAATGAGCCATTGGTAATCACGTTCGTTTGCGCATAGGCCACTGGCGTGGCTGCGAACAGCGCGCATAGGCCGAGAATCGCCATCATCGCCGCCTGAACGTGCCATTCCCTCGTCGAGCCACCAAAGTGTGTGCTTCTCATCACGATAACTCCTTGCGGTTCAAAGGCCGATCCTTGCATCGCCTCGACGCACACACGTCGAGAACGTCAATTCCTAGTATGTGGGCGCCCTGCCGAAAGAAAAGAAGACCGGAAGCAATTGCATTGTGTTCATTCCTGAAATTCCCGTCGGGGTGGCACGCAGCCATGCCTATAACCCATCCTCTGCATTCATTCTAGGCCCTGAAACCCGTCTTGTCAACTTCAAAGAGAACGGAGCTTCCGAAGCCCACAACCTATCCCAAGACCTGATGATCGATGGTGTCCTGCCGGCAGTTCGTCGCCTTCATTCCCCTGGTCGAATCCGGAGCCGCCACACGAAGCCCCAGGGAATACGGCCGACTCAATCAACCAAGGAAGACTTCCGGCGGGGACTCCTACAATCAGTGCCACTGACACGCAACGCCGGAATGAGACGAAAGCCTAACCCGCCGTTGATGGGTATGCGCCGCCAAGCGCATCGGCGAAGGCTTCGAGCGTGTATCGTTCGAGTACGCGGGCACGGCCGGATGCCCCCAGCGCGTCGCGTCGCGCGGAATCGGATATCAACGCGTGCATCGTTTCCGCGAGTGAGAGGAAGTCATTTGGCTGGCATAGCTCAACGGCCTCGCCGGCGATTTCGGGGATCGCGCCGCTGTACGTGGAGACTGCCGGGACGCCGCACGCCATGGCTTCGAGCAACGCCATGCCGAACTGTTCCTGCCATTCCGGCGTCGCAATGCTTGGAAAGACGAAGAGGTCCGCGGCGCGATACACCTCCGGCATCCGGCCATACGGGACCGAACCCAGGAATCTGCATGCGTTGCCGAGTCCGAGCCGTTCAATGAGCGCGTCGACCTGCGCCTTGCCGGGACCTGAACCTGCAATCAGCAAGCGTACGGGGCGGTTGCCCAACGCGCGCGAGTCGATCAGTTCGCGAAGCGCCATCAGCAATACAGGAAGGCCCTTGCGCGGCAAGAACCAACCGACGAAGAGGATCGTGAAGGCGTCTTCCTCGATGCCGAACGTGGCGCGATCGCCCGGGCCGGGCGAGAAACGCCGCGTATCGACGCCCGGCGGGATCAGCGCGATGCGGTCCTCGGGCGCGCCTTCGATGAGCAGCATGCGCCGCGAGCGTTCGGTGTGCACGATAAAGCGGTCCGCGCCGCGAAGCAGGCGTTGCTTTCGTTCGCGGCGGCCCGGTTTGGTCTCCATGTTGAACGGGATGTTGTCCCATACCATCAGGGCGAGCGGGATCTGGTAGCGCTCGCGCGCAAGCAGTGCTTCTTCCGACCAGTCCGTGAACAGTTCCCACGACTGGATGAGGTCGAAGCCGCGCAGGCGGTCGTGAAAAGGGAGCACCTTGGGCGAGGCGCCGCTCAGGCGGCGCGTAACTGCGCGCAATGGATTGCGCTTGGAAGACGGCGCCTCGAAGTGGATAGTCTCGAAGGCGAAACCGAGGTCGAGGTCGTTGCGTTCGTCGAAGTACTTCTGGATTTCCGTTGTGGCGCGAAAGACGGTGATGTCCGGTTTGCCGCGCAGCAGACCGTAGCCCAGAAAGTGCCACGGGTTGAACCGATTCCCGATCAGCAGCGCAAGCTTCACGCGTCCTTCCCCCAGAAATGCGCTTCCAACACGCGGCGCGCCGCCTCGGGATCGTCCGGGATATCGATGTGTCCCGCGAGACACTTCTGTTCGTATTCGTCGAGCGAACAGACCACGCGCGCGGGATTGCCCGCAGCGACGCTATTCGGGGGCACATCCTTGGTGACCACGCTGCACGCGCCCACAATCGCGTTCGGCCCGATGGTGACGCCGGGCAGGATGGTCGCCCGCACGCCAATTTGGCAATTGTCCAGGATCTCGATCTTGCCGAACCCTGTCAACGATTCGTATTTGTCCTGAAACGGCCAATTGAGACCGTGATTCACAAACGTGACATCGTTGGAAACACAGACGTGGTCACCGATGCGGATTAGCCACGGCTCCGTCCCGAAGTTTGACGTATAGATACGGCAGCGCTCGCCAATCCGCACCCCCATTGTGCGCAACGTACGGACAACTGTTTCCTGCGAACCATAGCGCAGTTTCAGTTTCTGGATGAGTGTCATGCGAGCCCTCTTGCGATCACTACGTCAGAGAACGGCTTCCCTTGGCAACCGTTGGGCAATGGCTTCGTAGACTTTTCGAGCGAGAAGCAACTTCTCTTGAGCTTCGTCTGCACTGGGCGTGGCCGCGCCGCCCGGATACCGGAAGGCCCACGCATAATATGTCAGGTCCCTTGCGGAATCCAGCAACGAGGCGAGTGAACCGTCCTTCTCTTCGCACCTCCCTGCCAGGACATCGAGTTCGTGAGTCTTCGGGAATGGAACGGCGTGAGCCGTGAGGAACGCTTTCAACGCCTTTTCGACGGATTGCTGACAGTGAAACAACGCGTCGCGCACGATAGGAGGCGCCGCCGCCAAATCCACTTCACACGCCCGGAGATCCTCTCCTGCGCGTTCCAACCACGCGCGCACTTCGTCGCGTTGCTCAGGCAGCATAGAGGAGTCGTCCTTCGCGCGCGACGGTTGCGGGAAGCGAGCAAACAACGGCCTGTTTTCCGTCGAACTCGGCCCGAGTCAGTACGACGACTTCCTTGGGGACGCCGATGCCGCACAGTAGTCTGAACGCTTTCAACCAGCGCTCTTGAAACGGAAGATCGGATTCTCTAACTACAACCATCAGGTCGTAATCGCTATCCTCAGTGGCGTCGCCGCGCGCCCGCGAACCATACAGGTACACGAGGTCGGGATCGAAGGCGTCTACAAGCCTCCGCAGCATTTCCGCCAATAGCGGGTCCTGCGCCTGGACCATTGTCTCCATACCTGAATAGTACCACGGAATCCTTCCTTGGCACACCATGGGCCTTGCGGCCACAGCAAGATCAACGACGGCGTGCACAGACGGAACAGGTCATGCCCTGTCGATTTTCCAGAACGCATGCATGCTTGTGCCGGGCCATGCCTTGACGATTGCGGGGCCTGCTGCGAGCGCCACGCGCTGCAAGCGGTATAGGACGCGCTCGGGCATGTGCGGGTGTTGTGCCCATGGGAACAGCCCCAAGAGGGCCTCGGGAGCGTGGCCGATAGGGCGCATCGTGTTGAATCCTGCCTCACGGAAAACGCGGCGGACCATGGCGTTCGTCAGCGGCTGTTCGAGTTCCTGCGGCTGCCAGTTGCGGAACGGCGCCCAGGTATTCTTCTCGTACCCGCCGAAGCGTTCGCAGTACCGTTTCACGATTCCCGCCACGTTGCCATAGTTCGGCACGGAAAGAAATATGAAGCCTTCCGGCTTCAACACGCGCCGGAATTCTCGCGCGACGGTGTGCATGTCGGGCATATGCTCGAAGGCATCGATGCACAGCAAGGCGTCGAACGTTTCGCTGGCGAATGGAAGATGTGCTGCATCGGCCTGGACTCTCGATACGGAAACGGGCGAGGGAGTGACAACCATATCCGCCCCGACGTAATCGCCGCCTTGATCTCGTACCCATTCGCCGGCAAAACCGCGTCCGCATCCCACGTCGAGCACCCGCTTCCCATCGACGCAGATGCCAAGGCGCGCGAAGACCTCCGCGATTAGTTCGCCATTAATACCGTCGACGCCGCCGAAGGGCGAACTTACCATCAGCGGGTTATCTCGGTAGTAGTCCCGCATGCGGTTCGCGCCAGCCCCCTTCATCCTTCAGCCCTCATCCGTCATCCTTCCTAATACCATATCGGGCGATGGGTGAAGCGGCTGCCCATGTAGACCGCCGCCGGCCGCACCACAGGAAAGAGGACATCCGCGGCCGTGCGCAAGTCGCCGCGCTTTGCCTCGCGCAGCCACTGCACGTATTTCTTCAGGCTCGCAAGGTCGCGCGCGAGATCGAGTTCGGTGTACGGGCAGCCCATGAGTCGCAACGCAAAGCCTTCGTTGCGGCATCTCCGCCACAGGCCGCGCAGCGTGTAGTTGTGGTGGTGCAACACTGGCGCGTCCGTCGGAAACGCGATCGCGAGGCCTGCCGCGTGCAGCTTCGTCTGAAACTGGAAGTCCTCGCCCGTGGGCTGTTCGTCGAAACGCAGCCGTTCCCACACAGCGCGCGGCACCGCGGAATTCGCGAAACTCAGGCCTTTGCCGTACCGCGCGACGAACTTGGCAATCTCGCGCGTGAAGTAGAAATAGCCGTTGCGTTCCCAAGGGAACTGACGAAAGGACCGCTCGGGATCGGGCAACGACGAACCGCACGACGCGCCAACGCCGGGATTGTCCAAGGGGCGCACCAGATGTTCGAGCCATGTGGCGTTCATCGGCACGGCATCCTGCGACAGGTTGACCACAATCCGGCCGCGTGTCTGCTCATAGGCGAAGTCGCGGGTCCGGCCCCAATTGAAATCCTGTTGCGGGATCTCGATGACTCGGACCTCGTATTGGCCCAATACGTCGAGGCTCCCGTCCGTTGAGCCCGAATCGACGGCGATCACTTCGTAATGGCGGGGCGTGTCTTGGCGGAACACAGCGTCGAGCAGGCGCGGAAGCAAGGGGCCTGCGTTGCGCGTCGGGATGGCGATGCTCACCTCGACCGCGTCTGACGAACCGGAGATCGGCATGGCGGCACTATACACCGCGCGCGCGACAGGGGTCTAATGTGAAGACTGTCAATTGCCCCCTTACCTCTGAACGCATGTGTCATTGCGAGCGCAGCGAAGCAATCTCCTATCTTGCCGCCTTTGCGCGCAATAAAGGCCGAGGGGGATTGCTTCGCTGCGCTCCTAAGAAACAAGCTTCGAACTTACATTCGGGGTCCGCGAAATGGAGTGTCGGCTTTATGGAGTGCGGCGATTCTTCACCGCTTTGGCTGGACATGCAAGTCTGTCACCTGGGTTTCAACCAAAGCGGCGAAGAATCGCCGCACTCCAAAGAGCGCATCACGCCCCTCCTGCGAAACCAAACGTATGTTTCTTCTACGGGCAGCCCGGCGAAGCCGGGTCGTCCGCTCGCAATGACACAGAAGGTCGCTTTGCGGTCCATGGATAAGAGGCCATCTCGGTTATTGACCGCTATCGAGCGGGAGCATCTTGGCCTTGTCGAGATGCCGTGTAACCGTGGCGAAGGTCGCGGCTTTCGGATCGTGCGTCACCATGATCACGGTCTTCTTGAACTCGCGATTGAGCGTGCGCAAGACGACCAGGATTTCCTCCGCGGCGCGCGCATCGAGGTCGCCCGTCGGTTCGTCTGCGAGGATCAGGTCAGGGTCGATCACCAGCGCCCGCGCGATGGCTACACGCTGTTCCTGGCCGCCGGAAAGCTGGCGCGGATAGTGCGTCATGCGGTCCGCGAGGCCGACGATTTCGAGCGCCGTCTCGACGTGCTCCGCGCGCTCGGCCTTCGAGAGGCCCGTCAGGAGCAGGGGCATCTCGACGTTCTCGGCGGCGGTCAGCACGGGGATCAGGTTGAACGATTGGAATACGAACCCGATGTGCTGATTGCGCCATCGCGCGAGATCGCTTTCGGATAGCGCCCGCAGGTCGTAGCCGAGAACTTCGCATTCGCCGTCCGTCGCGAAGTCGATGCCGGCGATGATGTGAAGCAAGGTTGACTTGCCCGACCCCGAAGGACCCATCAACGCGAGGAACTCGCCCTCGCGCACGTCGAGATCGACGTCGTCGAGCGCGACGACATCGGTGTCTCCGTGGCGAAAGATCTTGTGCAAGTTCCGAACGCGCACGAGCGGTTTCGAGCCGGAGTTTGACGTCATGCCTGGGCCTCGCTCATGGCGTTACGCGCACGCGCGTGCCGTCCGTGATGCGGCCCGGATCCGCGATGATCGTCTCGTTGCCTTCGAGGCCGTCGACGATTTCGACGCCGCGGTCCGTTTCGCCGTGCGTCTGGACCTTGCGCGCAACGGCTCTGCCATTCTCGACCGTGTACACCATCATGCCGCCGGCCCGTTCGACGAGGGCACTTTTCGGCGCCCACATGCGCGGCTTCGAGGGCGTGCCTGCCTGGGTAACACCCGCCTCGGCGATGAACGTCACGCGCGCGTTGACCTCGATCTTAATCGAGTCGTCCGGTTTCAGCATCCGCACCTTCGTCTGCACCGTGCCCTTTTGGCGGTCGGCCTGCGGCGAGATCTCGTCGACCGCGCCGTCATACACGCGGTCCGGCTGGCTGTCCAGGCGAATCTCGCAGGGCTGCTGCAAGTGCACCTTGGCGAGGTCGCTCTCGTTCATATCGATTTCGACTTCGAGGCACTTCAGGTCCGCCATCGCCACGACCGAACTCTTGGCGCCGCGCGTGCCGCCGAAATTCGTGTTCGTGACCAGTTCGCCCTGCTCCGCGAGCTTTTCGAGGATGACGCCGTCGATGGGCGCGCGAATCACCGTGTAGTCGAGCATGGTCCGCGCGTAGGCAAGGTCGTCCTCCGCCTGCCGGAGCTGCGCTTCGACCGCCTCGATCTGTTCCTTCCGCGGCCCAATGCGCACGAGGTCCGCCGTCTTGCGGTCGGCTTCCAGTTTGGCCCGGGCGACGTCACGTGCCGATTGCGTCCGGTCCAGTTCCTGTTTCGAAATGGCGCCGCGCTCAAGCAGGGCCTTGATCCGTTCGAACTCGAGCTCCGCGTTGCGGAGCATGGCCTCGGACGCGGCTACAGCCGCCTTGGCCGCGTCGATCTCCTGCGGGCGCGACCCGGCTTTGAGTTCGGCCAGGCGCGCGCGCAACGCCTCGGTCTGCGATTCCGCCGCCCTGACGCGGGCCTGGTATTCGTTGTCTTCGAGACGGATCAGCGTGTCGCCTGCCTTAACCGTATCGCCACGCTTGACAAGTAGCTCCTTGACGCGGCCGATGAGCATCGAGCTGACTTCGATGCGCTGGCATGGCACGATGTAGCCGTTCGCGGTGAGGAGCGCCGTGCCTTTGCCTTCGATAACCGTCTCGCGTTCGATGCGCGCCGTCGTGACGGGCACGGGCGCGTAGCGCTTGGCGTAGAGGCCGTAGCCGCCGGCAGCCACGATCAGGACGACAAAGACAATGACGCCGCGGTGTCCGCCTCCACCGGCCCGGCGCTTCTTGTGCTTGTCGATCTTCAGTTTGTTCAGTTGCGTGTCCAGGTCAGCCATATCAATCCCCGTCGTTTGCGTCCTTGTTACACCTCGCGCATGGCGGCCAGCACGGGCTGCTGCGACGCGTGCCAGGCGGGCAGGAAGCCGCCGATGGCGCCCATGACCACGGCGAAAATCATGCCCTCGACCATCAGGCCGGGCGTGATGGTGAAGTAAAACACAATCTCGCTGAACGTTTCCAAGTTGGTGGTGCCGGTCGCGATGCCGTTCATCGGAAGCGCGAGGACGCATCCCACGGCGCCCCCTAGGGTGGCCAGCACAATCGACTCGATAAGGAATGAGACCAACACCGCGAACGAGGAGAATCCGAGCACGCGCAACGTGCCAATCTCTTGGACGCGCCCCGCCACGCTCGCATACATTGTATTCATCGCGGCGAAACTCGCGCCGATCGACATAATCACCGCAAGGAACATGGCAAAAGCCTTAATCGGCGTGGCCGTCATGGTCTGATCTTCGTAGTATTGCTTCTCCGATTTCGCCGTGAACTTGAGACGTTTATCGTCTTCGACGCGCCGTTTGATCTCCGCGGCCGCCGCCGCGTCTTGGGCGCGCACGACCGCCGTGTTGAACTCGACCCGGTCGAATTCCTGCATCAGTTCCCGGCAATCGGTCCAGATCTCGGAGTCGAACGCCGTGCCTTGCGCGTCGAACAGGCCCACCACGGTCCATTCGCCTCGTCCAAGTCGCGGATGATCGCCCAGGCCGAACCCCTGAAAACGTCCGGCAACGGACACCGGCGCGATAATTTCGCGGAGGCCGGGACGAAAGAGCCGGCCTTGGACGATCCGCACAAAGGGGCGCATGGCGAAACTCTGTTCGCTCACGCCGCGCAGTTGAAGGTTCGACGTCTTGCCGTCGGAAGCGCGCGGCTTGTTCACCAGCGCGATCAACTCCGACGCGGCCATGGGCTCGCCCCGGGCGTCGACCGCAATGCCCGGCAGGCACCGCACGATCTCGTAGCCGTCCATCGAGATCATGCTCTGTCCTTCGGATTGCACGCCTGGGCGCATGATGAGCAGATTGAGCGGCTCGCCGGACGTGTGCAGGGCCTGCTCGACGCCGCGCGCGAGCGACGTGACGATGATAAACGTCGCGACGACGAGCGCAAAGGTCCCCGCGGTCACGCATGTGCCGCGCCATCGCGTCGCCAGGTGCCGCACGTTGTATTTGACTGGAATGAACATGCCGCTACTCCACGCGCCGCATGCCGGCCAGGATGCCCATGCGAGCCGCCTGCATGCCCGGGATCAGGCCCGACAACACGCCGATTCCCACGCCGACGCACACGACCATGGCGTAGACCGACGGATCGGGCGCGTAGCGATCGATGAAGCCCTTGGTGATCCGATCGAGATCGACGTAGCGGAACGTCTCGGCGAAACCGATACCGATGGCCATACCCAGCGCCGTCATGAACATGGCTTCGCCCAGGATCAGCGCGAACACCGACCTGCGCGAGAAGCCGATGGCGCGCAGGATGGCCACTTCGCGCAGGCGTTCTCGAATGGCCATGGACATGGTGCTGATCGAAACGAGCAGCATGGTGAAGACCACCACCAGCGCGATCGAACCAACAATGTTTTTCACGTTGCCGAGCATGGACATGAACCCGAGGACGAAGGCTTTTTCCGTTTCGGTCTTGGTCTCGGCGGCGGAATTGTGAAACATCGCGTCGATGGCTTCGGCAACTTGAGGCACCTGGTCCGCGGTCTTCACGCGAACCGCGAACGATCCCACCCGGCTGTGTCCTCCGAGCGATTCGCTGAAGTAGTCGTAGTGGAAGTAGAACATGTTCTGGTAACGGTCTGAGGTGTAGACCCCGACGATGGTGAACTCGAGATCGACGGGATACATGGTGCCCAGCAGTGTGACGCGGTCGCCGACCTTCCAGCCGAACCGGTCCATGAGGTCCTTGCCCACGACGGCGCCTTGCTTCTGCGCAATGAATGCGGCGCGAGCCTCCGGGGAGACGTGTTGTTCCGTGTAGATGTCAAAGATGTGTTCCGGATCGACCGCGAAGTTGGCGAAGAAATTCGACTGGTCACGGTAGATGCCGTTGAACCAATGGAGCGGGGCGACGAGTTCTACCCCCGGCAGCTTGCGAATCTTGTCCTCGTAGGCCAGCGGCATCGAATCGGCCAAAGACGTCGCGCGGCGCGTGACCAGGCGCAACGCCGATTCGTCGACGAGGACAGGGTTGAAAAGGGCATCCAGGAAGGTCAGCAGGACCTGGAGCAAGAACAGCGAGATACCGATGCTCAGTATCGTGAGCAGCGAACGGCGTTTGTTGCGCATCACATTGCGGACGATGTATCGGCGAAACGTCATGAAATGTACGCGGATCGTCGGTACGATGCCGCGGCCCGTAGGGTTGCCCACATCCTTTGAGGCAGGATAAAGGGTCTTGCGTGGCGAACGCAATTACTCCCTCGGCGCTCCCCAGTTCTTACCTGGTTCCGTCCTATCGTGCTCGTCCGAGTAAGAATCGCATCCTACTCTCCGCCCAAGCGTTTGAACGCGGCCAGCGGGCAGGTGACGCTCGTCATATAAACCGGGTTTTGTCGAAACGCGCCATCGGGATGCATGCACTCCCACGGCGAACCGAACTCGGGGCCTTTGCGAAAATCGCCTTCGCGCAGTTCGGCCAAGTACTCGCCCGCGAGTTTCCGCGCGAGATCCCGGTCTACCTTGGCGATCGCGTAACACACCCAGCCCGTAGGCGTGCCCCAATACGCGCCGTTCTGGTATTTGTTTTTGGCCGGCAGCGCGGCTTCCCATGCGGTCGTCGCGCTGAAATCGTCGGACGTCAACACGTGGCGGATGTTGCCGCGCCACGCCATCGTGCCTTCCTTGTAGGCTTTCGCCAAGGCCTCGCACGCGGCGCGTTCGGGATCGGGGTCGAGCGCGCCGATGTAGACCGCGAACGCCGTGCCCCACACGTCGGGCTGATGGCTCTTGCCGGTCGAAGCGCGCAGCATGCCGTTACCGGTCGCGAATACCGGCGGAAGCGCCTGATGCATGCGTGCCGTGATATCGCTGTATTCGCGCACGCGGGCCGAATCGCCGAGCATCTGGAACATCGCGGCCATCTCGGCCGCCGCGCGCAGCTTGAGCAGCGAACAGAACAGCAGGTCGCCGGTGTGCGTAATCGAGTCGACGAACCCAAACGTGACGCCGCGTTCGTCCGGGTCGGCATAGACCAGCCCGGTGTCCTGCCGCGAGGGCGGCACGTGAAACGCGCGTTCGAGGCGCGTGATCAGCGGCTCGCCGCGCACCACCTGCTTGAGGACGCCGCCATCGTTCGTCTTGCCGACGTATACCGCCGCCATGTGGATGAAGAAGAAATGGTCGTCGAGGCACGGCAGCTTGCCCCACTTGGGGCCGCCTTGGCCTTCGTAGTCTTCGAGCGTTCCCGCGTAGAAGATCGGGAGGCCTCCGAACGTGATGTGATCCGGAATCGCGCCGCGCGGAACGAAACTCCCGTTGGGCAGCGGCCACGGTTCGTTTTGCTGCTTCTCCGCGGTGAGCATCAACGCATGCCGCTGTTCGTCAAGCGTGATACAGCCGGATTCGAGCGACATCGCGTAATCGCGAATCCAAAACGCGGGATAGCAATCGCGTCCGCCGGGACGAATCAGCGTGCCGCCCGTGGTGTTCGGGCCGACGGCGCCGACCTTCGCGCCGGGCGCGACGCGCGATGCGTCGACCACCGCCGAGGTCAGGCCTTCCAGGAAATGCATGTCGTCCTGCGACAGGAACTCGGCGCCTGCCGCGCCCGCCATCGCCATCATGGTCAACACCACGCCTATCCTCATGGATCGGTCCCTACGCTACTTGTTCTTCTTTGCGATGGCTTTTTCGATCTTGCCATTCTCCGGCATGCCCAGCGAAATCGCCTGCCGGTAGTACTTCTCTGCTTGGGCGGCGTCGCGCATTTCGAGCGCATACCAATAGGCGAGATTGAACGCCGCAGGGCCATAATCCGAGTGCTGATCGAGGATACCCTTCGCCACCTCGATGGCCTTGTCGCTTCGTTTGCATCGCGCCAAGGCGACCGACCAATCGTTGAGGGCGTCGACCATGCCCGGATCGAGTTGCAGCGCGTTTTCAAAGCGTTTCTGCGCATCCGCGTAGTCTTTCTTCTGAAATGCCTTGCGGCCGAGGTAGTATTCGCCCAACGCGTCACTGGCCAATCCCAGGTCGCAAAGCACCGCCGACACGCCCGCGTCGACCGCTTTCTCGAACCGCGCGCGGAACCACGCCGCGTCGTCCTCGGTCAGTTTGGCAACGGCATCCTTTTTCACCGCAAGGCGCGGCGGGTGCGAGAACGGCACCTGCTCCATCAGCATGTTCTTGAATTTGACGTTTGCGAGATACGGTTCGACCGTGATGGGGATCGTGTCGCGCCAGAGCCGGCGCTTCTTGGGCAACTGAAGGACCTTGCCCTCGACCGACAGACGCAAATCGAAGTTTTCGGTGTAGACGCCGTAATCCATGCGCAGGTCGATGAGCAGATCGACGCCCTTCTTGATCAACGCAGCAACCCGCGCGTTCTCCGCATCCTTGTCTGAATGAAATCCCGCGGTCGAGCCCAGCGGCGGAATCTGCGTTAATGCGCTTGGCCCCACTTCCTTCAGGCGCTCCGCGAGGCGTTCGGAGACAACCTTGGCCAGGTTGTAATCGCCCAAGGCCTCTTTGATGGCCGCGCGATACTTGTCGTTCACGACGATGTCGACCGTCGTGCCGAGCGTGCCGCCGCCATACGGGAGCAGCTTGATCCAGCGTCCCGCGGGCGAGACTGAGACCTTCAACTCGTCGTTCGTGCCCCGCACGGACCATACCGGTTGTTGTGCCTTCTCAAGCGCCTCCTTAACCGAAGGCGCCTTCGCCGCCTGGGCCGAACAGACGCATGCCATCGCAACTGCCGCCACAAGTAGTCTTGCGCTTCGCATCGTTTTCCTCCCTAGTTTCTCGTGCCTTGCACGATGTCACTCCGCCCCTATTCGCCACGAACGGCGCGTTTCGTTGCAGCGCGTTTGAGCATCCTGCCAAGATGTTCTCGCTCGTCCTTGCGCAGACGTTCGCACAGTACATGGAGATCGTAGTTGGCCTCGCGGGCCATCTCGTCGCGCGCCTTGCGGGTTTCAGCTACGATGGGGTCAGAGAATGTCGGGGCTTGAGAACGCGTCGTCATCAAGTAGTTCCTCCGGCGTGCAGATTACGGGAAGTGGAAAGCCTTCGCTGCCGTTCACTTCACCCAATCCACGGCGCATATGCGCATTCGCTATGTGCGCGCAATTCCACGTTACCAGATACTCGATTCTATGCACAGAAGCTATGGCGATGTGAAGCGCGTCGTACAACCCGCTTGCGGGCAGGCCTAAGTGACGCGCATATGCCATGGCAAGCCGTTCGCATTCGTTCAGAACAGGGACCAGCGGCAAGTGCGAGACTGCTTCGATACGATGTCTCGCCGCAGCCGGATCGCCCCGGCCGATCTCGTCGAGTACGGCCTGCGAGATACACGCCTCGTACTCGTGGAGATGGGCGTTCCACCAAGTGCACGTGATCTCCTGATGCGACAGAACGATCAGGTCTCGCGAGCGCCGGGCGACATAGTAACTCACCACCGAAGACTCGATGTACGCCGTAGGTCTCCTCATAGCAGTAGCCACCCTTAGAACGATTTCCGAAGCGATCCGCCGTGCGCGCCGGAGGACAGTTCGTCGTGCGCGAAACGGATCAGGCTTTCGGTGTCTTCCCAGCCGAGGCAGGGATCGGTGATGCTGACCCCGTACTTGAGGCGCGGCGGGTAGACGCCGAGCTTCTGGCTGCCTTCGCGAAGATTGCTCTCGATCATGACGCCGATCAGCGACGCGTTGCCGTCCATGCGTTGCTGCAGAACGCTCTTGAGCACGTGCGCTTGAAGCTTGGGGCGTTTGCCCGAATTCGCGTGGCCGCAATCCACCATGATCAGCGGCGCGAGTTTCTGCGATACAAGTTGCTCCTCGGTCATCGTAACGCTGACGGGATCGTAGTTGGGCCGTTCGTGGCCGCCGCGCAGAATGATGTGCCCGTAGGCGTTGCCGCGCGTCGCGATGACGCAGGTACGCCCGTCTTGATCGATCCCGAGAAAATGGTGCGGCTGGCGCGAGGAGATCAGCGCGTCGATGGCGATCTGGAGATTGCCGTCGGTGTTGTTCTTGAACCCGACCGGCATCGACAGGCCGCTCGCCAGTTCGCGGTGCGTCTGCGATTCGGTGGTCCGCGCGCCGATCGCGCTCCATGTCAAGAGGTCCGCGATGTACTGCGGCACGATCGGGTCGAGCACCTCGCCCGCCGCGGGCAGTCCCATTTCGGCAATCTTCAACAGCAACTCATAGGCGATCTTGAGGCCGGTGCCCATGTCGTACGTGCCGTCGAGATTCGGATCGTTGATCAGGCCCTTCCAGCCGACGGTCGTGCGGGGCTTTTCGAAATACGTGCGCATGACGACCACGATCTGATCCTTCACGGCCTCGCGCAGTTCGGCCAGCCGAGCCGCGTATTCGAGCGCGGCCTTCTGGTCGTGGAGCGAGCACGGACCCACGATCACGAGCAGGCGCGAGTCTTCTTTGCGCAGGATGCGTTTGATTTCCTCGCGGCCTTTGATCACGGTTGCGTTGGCGGCGTCCGTCATTGGGAACGATTCTTTCAACGCCCGCGGCGTTACCAGAACCGTGGTGGAGAGTACATTGAGATCGGAGGTTTGTTGCATTGCGTCGAGTTTCCTTTGCCAAATTGTGGGTGAGCGGGGGAGGAAAAGCAAATCGGCGCGTCAGGTTCCCGCCATTTCGCCGCGCACGAGCAGGTACGCCTCCTCGACCTTGGCCTTGCAGGTTTGGACCAACGTGGCCAGGTCCGCATCGATGCCTAGGCGCTGGACGAGTTCCGCCTGGATTTCCGGACTCTCGGGCAATGCGCTCGACGACCGGCCGTGCATCATGCGTATTCGGTTCTCGATGCGGCGGAACAACAGATACGCGTCGCGCAGCACGCGCAACATGCCGGCATCGACGAGCGCGTGGCTTTCCAGCGCGTCGAGCGCACCGAGGACATCCGCGCGTTTGAGGCCGGGGAAGCGCCCCGCGTGGCGCAGTTGGAGCAGGCGCACCGCGAACTCGATGGCGACGAGCCCGCCCGTATCCTTCTTGAGGTCTAGGGGGCTGGCCCCTTGCGCGAGCCGCGCGCGAATGTCTTCAATACGCGCCAGGGCTTCCGGCGTCAATTCGAGGTCGAAGGCGGCATCGCGCAGACGTTCCTCGGCCTTTCGTCCAAACTCGAGGTCGCCCGCGACCGCCCGCACCTTCATCAAGGCCAGGCGCTCCCACTCCTGCGCTTCGGTCCGGAAGTACTCCTCCATCCGGCGATCGTTGACGGCAAGCACGCCCTTGTTGCCGTCGGGCCGAAGCCGCGCGTCGATGTCGTACAGCAGGCCGTACCGCGTGACGTCCTTGAGCCGGCGCATCGCGCTCGCGGCAACCGCCGCGAAGTACTCGGATGCGGCCATGCCGGACTCCGTCGTGGCGTCCGCGCCGTAGACGAAGAGGAGATCGAGGTCGCTGCCGTATCCCATCTCGCGCCCGCCGAGCTTCCCGAGCGCCAGGATCGCGAACGCGCCTTGGGCCGCGCCATAGCGCTGGGCGACGTCCTCGCGCGCCTTGCGGACCGCGTAGTCCAGAATGACCTCGGCAAGCTGCGACAGCTCTTTCCCGACGTCCATGACCGATGCGTTGTGGAACAATTCGCGGATTCCGATGCGCAACGTCTCGCCGTCGCGCAGACGATACGGCGCGGCGTCGGGATCGAAAGCGCGCCCAAGATTGTCCAAATCGCTTTCGAGTTCGGCGCGTGCGCGTGGCACGGCAAGGGCGTCGCGCGAACTGAACATGTCGAAGAGGCCCGGATCGCGCGTCAGAATCTCGCTGAGGTAATCGCTATTGGCGACAAGCGTGACCAGGTAGCCGCACAACGCAGGATTCCCTTTGAGCGTGTCGTAGATCGCGCTCGGCGCCTGGAGGTTCGTCAAGATGCGTTCGAGCCGGACCAGGGTCGCGTCGGGATCGGGGCATTCGCCGAGGGCTTCAAGCAGCATGGGGGCGATGGCCGCGAACTGCTGCCGGACGTGGAACGGATACGGTTGCCGCGACGGTCCCGCGGAGAGCAGGAGCAGTTCTTCACGCGCCTTGTCAGGCTCCTTGAAGCCGTAGCGTTCGAGATGCGCCTTGCCGGCCTCGCCATCCGATTGCGGACTCAACAGGTCATACGTCCATAAATGCCCGGCGCCTTCGGTCGAGAGAAAGCGGTCGAGGATCGCGCGCGTTTCCTGGGTGCGGTCTCGGTAGTCCACCATGAACGATTCGCCCGACGCATACCCGAGCCTGCGGGCGAACCTATCGAGTTCGAGCGGGTCGGCGGGCAGCGCATGGCGTTGCTGGCTGCCTTCGATCTGCAACCGGTGCTCGACCTGCCGCAGGAACGTGTACGTGCTCGCCAGGGCCGTGGCCTCGAATGCGCGCAGGATGCCGCGGATATCGAGCGCCTTGATCGCGTCGAGCGTGTTGGTCGTGCGGAATTCGAGCATGCGGCCGCCGTTGAGCATCTGGAGCACCTGCACCGTGAACTCGATATCGCGAATGCCGCCGCGTCCGAGCTTGACCTCGATGCCGGTCTCGCCGCGTTCCTCGGTCAACGATTCCATTTGCTGTTTGATCTCGCGAATCGAATCCAGCGTTTCGTCGTCGAAGTAACGTGGGAAGACAAACGAGCGCGTCCGGTCGATGAATTGCTTGCCGAGATCCTGATCGCCGGCGACGGGCCGCGCCTTGATGAGCGCCTGCCGTTCCCAGGCCTGCCCGTACTGCACGTAATAATTGATGGTGCTTTCGAGGCTCGCGGCGAGCGGGCTCAGACGGCCGTGCGGTCGCAGGCGCATGTCTACGCGGAAGATGTGGCCTTCGGCGGTCTGCTCGGACACGAGCCGGATAATGTGCTCGCCTAGTTTCTGGAAGAACTCGGCGTTGCTCACCGATCCGTCGTTGCCGCCGCTGGTCTCGCCGTCGTCGAGGTAGATGAAGAGAAGGTCGACGTCCGAACTGAAGTTCAACTCGCGCCCGCCGAGCTTGCCCATGCCGATCACGACAAACGTCACGTCTCCCGAATGGCCGGCGTCGTCCGTGTAGGTTGGGCGGCCAAAGCGTTCTTCGATCGATTTCCATGCCATCTCGCGCGCGATCTCGAGCGCCGTGTCGGCGAGGTTCGACAGGTCCTCGGTCAACGTATGCAGCGGCACGTGCATGAACACGTCGCGCGTGGCGATGCGCAGGATCTCGCGCTGCCGAAACCGGCGCATCATCGTGCCGCACTCGGCCAGGCTTGTGCATGCCTCCATGTCGCGGTGCAGATCGTCGAGCATTTCCTCATGCGTTCGCGCGCGCCGCAGGATCGCGTCTTGCCAGAGCCAGCGCATGTACCCCGGCCAGCGGCACACGATGTCGGTCAGGAAATGGCTTTGATCGAGCACCGTGCACACCATCCGCGCGTACCGCGGCGTCGAGGCCATGCAATCCAGTTCCGCCCCCGGCTCCTCAGCGCTTTCCAGGAATCGTTCGAGCCGCACGAGCACCGCGCATGGATCGGAAGCTTCAGCAAGCGCCATCGCAAGATTCGACGCGAGTCCGGGGCGCTCGGGTTCGAGCAACGCCGCGAGACTCGCCTCGGCAAGGGCTTCGTCTTCAAACGCTATCGATCGAAATTCATTTCTCAAGGCGTTTCACTTTCCAGGTTGCGCCGCGCCACGTACGGGCGACGGCCTCCGCGGCCGCCGCCAGAAGCTCGGGCGTCCGCGCCATACTCTCTTCCAGGCTTATCGGTCCGGGGCATATCGAATACATCGCGTCGATCCCGGCATTGTACAACGACTCGTATCCCGGACCGAGCGCGCCTGCGAGCGCAATCACCGGAATGTTGAGGCGTTTGGCCATGAGGGTAACACCCGCGGGCGTCTTCCCATGCGCGGTCTGAGCGTCCAACCGGCCTTCGCCAGTGATTACGAGGTCCGCGCCCTGCATGCGCGCTTCGAGGCCGCAGGCTTCCGCGACGAGATCGACGCCGCGCCGCAATTGCGCGCCCGCGAACGCGACGAGACCCGCGCCCAGTCCGCCCGCGGCGCCCGCGCCGGGCAGGTCCATGACCTCGACGCCCAGTTGGGCGCGCACGATTTCGCCGAAATGATGCAACGCCGAGTCGAGTTCGGCGGCCATCGCGGGCGAAGCGCCCTTCTGCGGTCCGTAAACGTGCGAAGCCCCGTTCGGGCCGCACAACGGATTCGTCACGTCGCATGCGACGAGGATCTCGCACTGCGCCAGGCCGGGATGCTTGCGCGTCCCGTCGATGCGCGCGAGCCGCGCGAGCGCGATTCCTCCCCGCGGCAGATCCGCGCCGCTATCGTCCACCAGCGCGTAACCCAGCGCTTGGGCCATGCCCGCGCCTGCGTCGTTCGTCGCGCTGCCGCCAATGCCGAGGATCAAACGTCTTGCGCCACGCTCGATCGCGTGCCGTATCAACTCGCCCGTACCCCGCGTGGTGGCTACGGCCGGATTGCGTCGTTCCGGGGCAACAAGCGGCAGGCCCGACGCCGCCGCCATTTCGATGACTGCCGTGGTACCGTCGCCCAGGATGCCGTAAACGGCGTCCACCGGATCGCCCAGCGGCCCGCATACGTTCGCCGTGATCCGCGATCCGTTCGTAGCCGCGACCAGCGCGTCGACGGTGCCTTCGCCGCCATCGGCCATAGGCACGGTTACGATGTCCGCCTCCGGGAAGACACGACGCCACCCCGTCGCGATGGCCTGGGCCACGGCGGCAGCCGACGCGGATTCCTTGAACGAATCGGGGGCAATGACAATGCGCATGCCGGATGTCTTTCGGGTTGTTTCGCGCCATGGTAGTGATCGAGTCCCGGCGGTGCAACTTCGCCCGCTCAGTGCTCCCTGTTTTCCATATGGCGCCGTCTTCTCTTGCTCTTGCTCTTGCTCGTAATCGTGCTCGTAATCGAGTTACTCGCGGCCGAGTGTTGGCAGTGGTCATAACGTGCGGGGAAAGGCTGTTCTGTTAAGGCTACAGCCTTTCGATCTTTGGTAGATTACGATCACGATCACGATTACGATTACGAATACGAGCAAGAGCACGAGCACGAGCACGAGCACGGGCAAGAGCAAGAGCAAGAGCAAGAGCGCCAAACCTCGTGAAGCATGGCTCTTCACGAATCTGGGGAGCACTGCACTTCGCCCGCGTCCGGCTTGACTTCGCGTTGCGCCGGTCTTCAATATGGTCGCGTTATCGCGGTTGGGAACGAGGCGACTATTCGGAGGCCATCCATGCATCTATCACGCAGGCAGTTCCTGGGATTGCTCGGCGCGCTGGGTCTGAGTTCGTGCAAGCACATGCAGGTGCCGCTGGTCGGCGGTGGCGACAAAGGCCCCTTCACGATCGCCACGATGGGCGACCTGCATCTGCTCGACGCGCGCAGTTCCGCCATCGTCACCCATGCGGTCGACCAGATCAACGAAACGCGCGACGTGCGGTTCGCGGTCGTCATCGGCGATCTTACCACGAGCGCGAAACTCTCGGAATTCAACCTCGCGAAGGCATCGCTGGATCGCTTCAGGGTCCCGTATTTCGCCGTGCCCGGCAATCACGACGTCCAGGCTGGCGCGCCCAACCCGTTGGCGAACTATCTGCGGGATTTCAAGGCGCGGAACTGGGTGCATGAGGAGGACGCGTGGTCCTTTATCGGACTCGATTCCTGCGAGGGTACGTCGAGCGACGTCTCGATCGGCGCGGAGCAGATCGAGTGGCTGAAGAAGCATATCAAGAAGATCGGGCCGAACCGTCCCATCGGCATGTTCGCCCACCACCCGTTCAATCCGAAGACGAAGTACCGTGTCAAGAATGCCGACGAAGTGCTGGCGCTGTTTGCGGACCGCAAGTTGAAGTTCGTGGCCTGCGGCCATTGGCACGGCAACCAGGTCGAAGAACAGAACGGCGTGCTATTCACAACGACGGCGTGTTGCAGTTCGACGCGCCCGAACTTCGACGATACGAAGCCCAAGGGTTACCGCCTGTTTCACATCGAAGGCGAGAATGTCACGACGGAGTTTGTCGAAGTAACGGCGTAGATTGCCCTACTTCGGGCGTCCTTGCCACGGAACGAGGCTCCATAATTCGTTCCAGCCCAGTTCGCGGAACAGCATGAGAAGCGCCCCGTAAACCAGTGCGCCCGTCGCGAGCAGTGCGGACAACGTCGCGAGGTTGACGGGAAGGCGCGTTGACGCGGCGTAGAGAAACGCCCCCGTGATCGCGGCGGCCGCCGCGGTTCTCAACACGGACTTCCACGGTAATGACCAGTGAATGTAGCGGCTCGCCATGGCGGCGACCGCTATCACCAGGGTGGCGTTCGAGATCAACCGGACCGCGCCGCACGCGTCGTATCCGTGCGCGGGCACCAGGAGCCAATTGCCTCCGATGTTGATCGCGATGCTGGCGAGCGTGGCAATCAGCAACTGACCCGTCTTGCGGGCGAGATGAAGTCCGAGGCTCGCGTAGTAGTGCAATCCATACGCCAGCGACGCAAAGGCCAGCCACGGGCCGACGGTGTAGGCCTGGCGAAATTCCTCACGCTGTGCCACGATATGCATGATCGGATATGCCAGCGAGGCCAGCAGCACGCATGCGGGCAGCGCCAGCAGGAAATACACGCGCGTCATGCGGCCGATTAGCTGTTCCGTCGCTTCGCGCCCTTCAGTCTCGAATGACGCGGCCACAGTGGGAAACACGGCGAGCATCAGCGTCTGGAACACGAGGCTCATCGGCTGATCGATCAGCATCGTCACTACGGAGAACGCGCCCACCTCCGCATCGGACCGGTAATACTTGAGAAAGAAACGATCCGAATTGCCGAGAAAGAAGTTGAGCGTCAGCGAGAGCGCGATGGGCATGCCGTACGCGAGCATTTCGCGCATCGCGGCCTTCTCTGGCGCGTCGAGGCGGAGTGGGGGAGACGCGAAGTCGCGCCGCATCATCACCGCATACACGACGAACGTGACGAACGCCGTGCCCCACAGCATCCCGGAGATGTCGTGCGCCACGTACAGCGCCAGGCCGATTCCGAGCGGCAGTTTCGCCACCGCGTTGACGACCGACGCGATGGAGAACCGCGCGGGGTCGTTCTTGGCGCGCGCCATCGCCAGCCCGCTCTCGAACAGTCCTTGGCTCACGAACACGCACGCCGCCACGGCCATCAGGCCGCGGTACGACGCGAAGAGACGGTCCGGTCCCAGCGCCCAGATTACGGCAAGGATCGCCAGGCCGGCCACGAGCGCCCACGCCCGGGCCGCTGCCACGGCGCGTCCGAAGACATCGAGCCGGCCGCGCTGCTCGTAGGACGGGTAGAAGCGCATGACCGTCGTCGAGAGCCACAGCGCGCCGAAGGTGCTGAGGAACGCCACGAGACGAACGGTCAGATCGTAGCGCCCCATGTCCTTCGCCGCGAAACAGGCCGTCAGGATTGGCACGGCGACCAAGGCGATCGCCGCGGGCACAATCCGGCCCGGAAGATACACGAGGGTGTCTTTGGCGATCTGGCGCTGCACGCTGGTTTCCTCGACCCGGCTTGGCGCGCTGGAGGCAACGCGCACCATACGTGCGAGTCTACTCTATTGCGTCACGCCGTTGGAAACTCAGGCATTGTTGGGTTGTGCTCTTGCTGCCCGTCCAAGAAAGAGAAACCCGACCGCCTGTCATTCTGAGAGCGCGTGAAGAAATACCAAGGTCTTGCGCTTTCCTTTGTTGGCTTCGCC
>CAYOCT010000091.1:0-13816 GCA_964402555.1 uncultured Nitrospiraceae bacterium
ACACCGGACGACACAGCTGGCTTTTTTTGTCACTGTGGCGTAGGTATAATAAGTTCAAATGCTCTAGTATATCAACTTAATTTACATTATATACCAAACATTATAAATGGTCAAGAGAAAGTTTCAGTCCTATTGAGAGTATAACAATAGGCAGGCACGGAACGACAATAAGCATGGATAACCGTAGGTTGTCCCGCTTGCTGAAGTAGCGTTCCCAAGTGTGATGAGCAGAGAGTGCGGAATGCCATGTTGCGAGATACAAAGAAGCGCCGGCGCCCTTGCGGACACCGGCGCTTGAGTATGGCGGCGAATGGTTCGGTTCAGTAATCCTTGCGATACTCGCGCCTGATGTACTTGTTGGCTTCGGGTACGTTCGTGACCTTCATTTCCTTCGTGTCCCACTCGATCTTCTGTCCGGCGCGGATTGCCACGTTGCCCAGCAGCACCGTCTCAGTGAAGGGTCCCGCGTAGTCGAAGTTGCCTTTCGCGGGTTCGCCGCCTTTGCAGGCTTCAATCCATTCGTAGTAATGCCCGGGCGATTTCGGAATACGCTTGGGCACGTCCGGCTTTGCATACGGCACAAGCCGCGGACTGTCGCCATAGGTATCGCACGTAATCATGCCTTTCGAGCCGATGAACAGCGAGCCGCAGTTATCGCGGTCGCCGAGTTTCGGCCGCTCTTCCATCGGAACGCTGTCGGGGAACGGCGGCTCTTTCTTCCCGTCGCACCAGAACAGTTTGACCGGCGGCATACTTCCGCGCGCTGGGAACTCATACGTGACGACCGACGATTTCGGACCGCTGTAGTCCGTATTGCCTTCCTGAACGGCCTCGACGCTGATAGGAGCGCCCAGTTTCAGGCTGGTGTACGGCGGGTCCATGATATGGCAGCCCATGTCGCCGAGCGCGCCGCAGCCAAAGTCCCAGAACCCGCGCCAATTGTGCGGGAGGTAGCAGTGGTTATAGGGGCGCATCGCGGCCGTCCCGAGCCACAGATTCCAATCGAGCGTTGCAGGGACAGGCTCCGTCTCCGTCGGTTTGGCGACTGGCTGCGGCCAAGTCGGGCGGTTCGTCCAGCAGTACACCGTGTGCACCGGCCCGATAACGTCCGCTTCGATCCACTCGGTCACGCGGCGCACACCCTCGCCCGCATGGCCCTGGTTGCCCATGTGCGTGGCGACCTTGTAGCGCCTCGCGGCTTCCATTAACTGACGCGCCTCGAAGACGTCGTGCGTCAGCGGCTTCTGCACGAACACGTGCTTGCCCATTTCCATGCACGCCATCGCGATGGGCGCGTGCATGTGGTCGGGCGTCGAAATAGTGACCGCATCGATGTTCTTGCCTTCCTTTTCGAGCATCACGCGGTAATCTCTGTACTTGGGCGCATTCGGGAACAATGCGTACGTGGCTGCGGCGCGGTCTTCGTCCACGTCGCACAGCGCCACGATGTTGTTCCGCGAAGCCACGGCGCGCACGTCGCTACCGCCCTTGCCGCCCGCGCCGACACCCGCGATGTTTACCTTGTCGTTGGCCGATATCTTCCGCGGCTTGGCCGAGCCTTTCGCCGTCGTGGCGCAACCGCCTACAAAGACCACCGTGCCGCTCGCCAGGAATGCCCTTCGCGTCATCTTGCTCATTGCCGTCTCTCCCACTGAACATAGACCAGCGCGGCGGCCCCAACGGCGGCCGCGAAAACCCAGTATAGGTATTGTTGCCCGGCAGGGCAAGCCACGATAGAGGCTAGGGTCTAGGGGCTAGGGGCTAGGGGCTAGGGGCTAGGGATGAAGGGTGAAAGACGAAGCATTAAAGAAGGACGAAATCTATCACTCAATCTCCCGATCACTCAATCTCTCAGCCCGAGATTGAACTCGCCGTGGCAAGCGCGGTACCTTGAAGCATGGGATTTGCCGGAAGCAACTTAACCAGGGAGTGAAGCCAGCCATGACGAAGCGATGCCTGATACTGACCGTTGCCGCCGCGATGTTCTGGGCGCCCATCGTAGCCGCGCAGACAGGGGATATGGGCCAGTTGTGCCAAATCAAAGACGCCGAAACGCGCTCGATCAGTCCGGAGAACCTGACCGGTGAAAAGGGCAAAGGCGGCATGGCCACCCTCGATATCGGAAGCGCCTCCCGTGCCGCGCGCGAACTCGGCCAGGGCTGGAAGGTCAATCCGTACATTCATATTAAGCCGGGAACGACCTTCACGCTCGGCGCGATTGAAGGTTCGGGCACGATCCATCACATCTGGATGACCCCCGTGGGCGATTACCGCCTCATGATCCTGCGGTGCTACTGGGATGGCGAGGACGGCCCGTCGGTCGAGGTCCCCGTGGGCGACTTCTTTGCCGCGGGATGGGGGATGAAGAACGAACCGCGCATTACCTCGCTCGCCATATGCGTCAACCCGCGCAGCGGCTTCAATTCATACTGGCAGATGCCGTTCCGCAAAGGCTTCCGCATCACGATGGAGAACATGGGCGGCAAGGACGCGACCGTGTACTATCAGATAGATTACTCGCTCGAAGCGGTGTCCGAAGGCACGCCGAGCTTCCACGCGCAGTTCCGCCGCGTGAATCCGCTGCCCTCCAAGGAGGTCTACACGATTGTCGACGGCGTTAAGGGATGCGGCCATTACGTCGGGACCTATCTCGCGCACGGCGCCAACAGCCCGGGCTGGTGGGGCGAAGGCGAGATCAAGTTCTTCATCGACGGCGACGGCGAGTTCCCGACGATTTGCGGCACGGGCGAAGAGGATTACTTCTGCGGATCGTACGGCTATAACGAGTACAAGAAAGACGGCAAAGACGCCTACGAAAGTTTCACGAGCCCGTACACCGGGTTCTACCACGTCCCGTTCGATGGCGAGCAACGCCGCGTCGGCGAATACCGCTGGCACATCAACGACCCCGTGCGTTTCAAGAAGGACCTGAAGGTCACGATCCAGAGTCTGGGATGGCAGAGTGAAGGCCGCTATCTGCCGCTTGAGGACGACCTCGCGTCGGTCGCGTACTGGTATCAGACTGAGCCGCACAATCCCTTCCCAGCGCTGCCCGAAAAGGACAAGCTGGTTATCAAGAATTAGCCCGGATCGTCCACACTATGTCTTGAGGAGAAGAGGCTGACATGTGATCAGAGAGAGCCTTCTGTCTCAAAACTTGGTACCCGTTTGACAACAGCTTATTGCGTGTCATTGCGAGGAGGGCTTCAGCCCGACGAAGCAATCTCCCGGTCTGTTGTGCGCAGAAGATCAGGGGATTGCTTCGTCGGGCTGAAGCCCTCCTCGCAATGACACGACGGGCTCTTGAATGATACAGGTTAGGGCTGCAAAGGAATCTCGGACGAGATCGCGCGCTGGCGCAGGAGCATCTTCGTGCCTTCGCCCGCGAGCCGAAGGTACCAGTCCGTCGGGACGCCCTCGTACGACACGAAGTGCGCCTCCGTCGGCGGCGAGTTCGTCACTTTGAAGATCGCCGTCCCTTCGTCCACCTCGTCGAACATGGCAATGTAGCCCTGCTCGATGCCGAGTTCCGCGGCGTCGTGGAACTGCTTCCAGAAGAACGCGCCGCCTTCGCGCGGGATGTTCGACTTCCCTGCGGGGAGGCGCTTCAAGTTGTCCCAACTGAACCCGGGATAGAACACGGGTAGGTAGACCATGCCCGCGCGGTTCGCTTCGGCGAGGTCCTCTTTCCAGTAATGCGTGGACGCCCATTTCTTCCCGTCGCCATCGATGGTGTAGTTGCCCACATTCCAAGGACTGATCGCGTCAAAGCGCCGCAGGAACGCCGGCCAGCCTTCCGTCGTCTCCGTCCGCCATTCCCACTCGCACCCGCCCGCGAGAAAGACGCGGTACTTCGGATCGTTCTTGAAGAAGTCGATGATGCGGTTTGCGAGGTCCGCGTCGATGTTCTGTTTCGGGTAGAAGCCCCAGACCATCAGCACCGGCCGTCCGCCTTCGTGCAAGTACCGCGGGTCCTCGGTGATACCCGAGTCGACCATGCGTTTCCATTCCGTCGTCATCGCGTCGAAGATCAGGTCCGTCGGCATCGCCGCCATATCGAACGCGACCGCCCACACACGCCCGGTATCGCGCGCGGCCTCACGGACGTTGTCCATTACCCGATTCATCGAGGTGAAGAACTCGTCGGGTCCGCCCGGCAATCCTACGAGGAATCGCTGTAGCCACACGCCGTGAATGCCGTACTGCGCCATCCATTGAAAATGCCGCAGCACCGTCTTCCGGTTTTCCGCGCTATAGAGCGTCGCTTGTTCGCCGTTGCGATGCGTGAACCCCGGCGCGGCATACTGTTCGTCCGGCGCGTACTCGGCCATATCCGGCCACATCTCAAACGTCAGCGTTTCGGGCGCGATCCGTTTCGCGTCCCGGCTCCAATGGACCCACCCCCGGCCCGCCGCATCCCCCGGACACCGAAACCATCCCTGATACCCGCACAGCGTCTTGCCGTGAATGGTCGACGCGTCGACCTCATTCCCGGCCGCCAAGGCCAGCGCGATCGCAAGAAGCGCAGACATACTCCTACCCCTCTTAGACAAAGTTACAGAACCGAGCGAAAAACGGGGACTGACTCGCGTTTCGGCAGTTCGAAACGCGTGTCTGTCCCCGCTTTTCGCGGCGCGTAGCGCGACGCTTACAGCGCCATCGCGACGACTCACTACACTCGCGTACCGAGTCGTTCTTGAGCGGCTCTCGATCGCCGCGGCTACTCGCCTTCAATCTCGATGTCGATGGTGTACTGCTGGTCGCCCGTCCGGGGGGTCTGGACCAGCCATTCGCCTTTCGGCGACATCACGCCCGTGGCCGCGTTGACGGGGCCTTCCTCCGTGGCGGCATTCGCCGTCACGATATGGAAGTTGCTCTCCATCGCACGCAGCGCGAGATTCGACTCGTGATACGGCTTGTGCGTGGGACTGGCCCCGGAATTGATGCTGTGAAACACGATCTGTGCGCCCTGCTGCCCGAGTTTGTACGCCAGGCGCGGGTCGGGATACGGGCCGCATCCCGGCGTCACCCACAGGTCGTTGCATATCAGGCACCCGAAGGTGACGTTGCGGTGGCTGAATACGCGTAGTTCCTCGCCGGGCTTGCAGAATTTGCGGTCGCCCGAAGTGGGGACCAGTTTTTCGTGCGTGCCGAGAAGATTGCCCTCGTCAGAATACACGCGGCTTTGAATGTACGTGGCGCCGTCCTCGATAGCGCCGGTGCCGATGATGGCCGTAACGTAAGCCTGATGGCACGCCGTGGCGATCTGCCGCCACGCCTTTCGCGTCTCCTTATCGTTGAAGTCGCCGTGATACCCGGTCAGACTCATCTCCGGAAAGACGATGAAGTCGCAATCCGAATGCGTGATGGCATGGAGTATCTTTTCCAGGTTTTCGGCGAGATGCGCCGAAACTGCCATTTGGACTCCCGATACGCGCACAGTAGCCATACGACGCCCTCCTTGGATGGTTATCGCAAAGTATCTTATCATACGAGGCACGAGGGCATCATCACGGAGGTACTTGGTATGGCGTTGGCTGGACGCGTTGTAGGACTGGACGTGGGCGATGTGCGCATCGGCGTCGCGGTGAGCGACCCGCTCGGGATTATCGCGCAGCCGCATTCCGTTATTCGCGTCGCAACCCCCGAACAGGATATCGAAGCCGTCCGAGCGGTCGTCACGGAAAAGGAGGCCGTGCGGATCGTGGTCGGGCTGCCGTTGAATCGCGAAGGCAAACCCGGTCCGCAGGCCGAGAAGGTCCTCGCGTTTGTCGAGGCGTTGCGCACGGCGCTCGGCATCGAAGTCGTCACGCAGGACGAACGATTCTCGACAGCCGCCGCCGAGCGCATGTTGATCCAGGCCAACGTGAGCCGCAAGGGCCGCAAACAGGTCATCGACAAGGTTGCCGCCCACCACATCCTCCAGACGTATCTCGACCGCCACGGGCGCGCCTCATGAGCGACCCGCGCCACGATGAGACGCCGCCGACGCGCGCGCCGCGCCGCCTGTGGCTTCGACTTGTGGTTGTTTTGTGCACGCTGGCCTTGGTGGCGTGCGCGGCCTTGGGCGCGGGCGCGTTCCTCGTGTATCAGCACGTCACCCAGCCCGGTGTTGCGGGTGAAGCGGTGAAGGTCACGATCCCCGAGGGGGTCAAGGGCAAGCAGGCCGCGCGCATACTCGCGGACAAGGGCCTTGTCGAGCACGAGCTGCTCTTCCGCCTTGCCTTGCGGCTCGATAGCACGCACAAGCCCATCAAGCAAGGATGGTATGCCCTGCCGCGCGGCCTCTCGCCGATGGAACTGCTCCACCTGCTCCAGCAGGGATCGAATCGCAAGCCCGATCCCGACGAGGCGCCTCCCGAACTCAAAGTCACCGTGCCCGAAGGGCTGACCATTGCCCAGGTCGCACAGCAATTCGCGCATCCCCAGGCCTTTGTCGAGGCGGCGTCGGACCCCCAGCTTGTCGCGCAACTCGGACTTCACGTCGACACGCTCGAAGGTTTTCTCTTCCCGAATACGTATTATTTCGACAAGCCGCCTTCGGAACGCGAAGTCGTCGAGCGCATGCTCGGCGAATTCAAGCGCCAGTACGACGGTCTGATATCGACGGCGCCGCTCCCGAAGGGTTTCGACCAGATTGCCGTCGTGACCATCGCGTCGCTCGTCGAAGAGGAAGCACGCGTCGCCGACGAACGGCCGAAGGTCGCCGCGGTCATCTACAACCGCCTGGTCAAGAAGATGCCGCTGCAGCTCGACTCCACGCTGCAATACGCCCTGCACAAATACGGCCAGCGCCTGCTGTATGCGGACCGCGAAGTCGACTCGCCCTACAACACCTACAAACACCCCGGTCTGCCCCCGGGGCCTATCTCGAGTCCGGGACTAGCCTCGCTCCGCGCGGCCCTCCAGCCCGCCGAGGCCGACTACCTCTACTTCGTATCCAACGCCGACGGCCAGACCCATACCTTCAGTTCCACCGAGGCCGAGCACCTGCGCGCCGTCAACCGATTCCGCAAAGAGATTGCCCCGCAGCGGGAAGCGATACGGGACAGGTGAAAGAGGGAAAAAGGAAAAGGGGAAGAGGGGAAGAGGGGGAGAGAGGGGAGAGAGGGGAGAGAGGGGCGAGAGGGGATGGGAACGCGGTGAATGTTGAAGCCTGTCCACTCTGTCCACCTCGTCCACTTCGTCCACGCGGAAATATTCCATCCTGCGTTCTTGTTAGTTCGGTGAGACCCTTCGGGGGGACTATACAAGGAGTCAACGCGTGAAGATAGGCGTACCCAAGGAAGTGTTTCCAGGCGAAACGCGCGTAGCGCTGATACCTTCGGCGATTGCGGCGTTGAAGAAGAAGAACCACGACGTGATCGTCGAATCCGGCGCGGGCGCCGCCTCGTTTATCGCCGACGATCTCTACGAGAAAGCCGGGGCCACGGTGATGAAGAGTGCCGCCGAGGTCTATGCATCGGCCGACATCGTCTTCAAGGTGCAACCGCCGAGCGCGGACGAAGCGGAGTTCCTTCGCGAAGGCTCGGCCTTCATCGGGTTCCTCGCGCCCTTCGCAAACACGGACATCATGCGCATTCTGGCGCGCCGCAAAATCACCGCCTTTTCGATGGAGTTCGTGCCGCGTATCACGCGCGCGCAAAGCATGGACGCTCTCAGTTCCATGGCCACGCTCGCGGGCTATCGCGCCGTGCTGATGGCCGCCGAACGCCTCCCCCGGATGTTCCCGTTGCTGACCACCGCGGCCGGCACCATCGCCCCGGCGACCGTGCTGGTCCTGGGCGCGGGCGTCGCGGGGTTGCAGGCCATCGCCACCGCAAAACGTCTGGGCGCGCGCGTCGAAGCGTTCGATCCGCGGCCCGTCGTCAAAGAGCAAGTCGAGAGTGTCGGCGCGGTCTTCATCGCGATGGAGACCCTCGCGGACGCGCAGACCGCCGGCGGTTACGCAAAGGAACAAGATGAGGACTTCCTCCGCCGTGAACGTGAAGCCATAGCCAGCCGCTTGCCCAAGTGCGATGCGGTGATCACAACGGCTCAGGTCTTCGGAAAGAAAGCGCCCGTATTGATCACGGAAGACATGGTCAAGCTCATGCCGCGCGGAAGCGCTATCGTCGACCTCGCCGCGGAACAAGGCGGCAACTGCGTGTTGACCAAGGCCGGTGAGGTTGTCGACGCGAACGGAGTTGCCGTGATCGGCGCGGTCAACTTGCCCGCAACGCTTCCGGTCAACGCGAGCCAGATGTACACGAAGAACGTCGTGACCCTTTTCGATCATCTTTACAAAGATCCGGCGAAGGGGCTCGATTTTGAAGACGAAATCACCCGCAGCGCCTGCCTCGCGCACGGCGGAGAAATCCGCAACGACGCCGTGAAACAGGCCGTAGGTTGATCATATGAAGAATCCAAGAACTAAGCGAAAGACAGGGACTGAATCGCTTTTCGGTAGTCTGAAAAGCGTGTCTGTCCCTGCTTTTCGCGGCCCCAGTATCCAACGCCAAGACGCCGCTGGAATGATTCGTCACATAAAGAACACGCTGAGGCACGGGCTATCCGTAGCCTTGGTCCAGGCCGTTGCGCGCGCGTGGCGCAGGGCCGTCGAGTGGTTATCGAACCGGGGAGGTCTTCCACAGAATGAATTCGGATATGCTCTCGAACCTGTACGTATTCCTGCTCGCGACGTTTGTCGGGCTGGAAGTGATACGGCGCGTCACGCCGCTGCTGCATACGCCGCTGATGTCGCTTACCAACGCCATCTCCGCCATCGCGGTCGTGGGTTCGCTCGTCATCGCGGGTAAGGCGGAGACCACGCTGAGCACGGTCCTCGGCACGGTCGCCGTTGCCGCGTCCATGGTCAACGTTGTGGGCGGCTACCTCATCACCTACCGCATGGTCCGGATGTTCAAGAAACGCGAGACTAAGAAGTCATGAACGAGCAACTGCTCCATGCCATCTATCTCGCGTCCGCGGCCTGTTTCATCCTTTCGCTGAAATGGCTCAGCGCAGTGCCCACCGCTCGCCGCGGCACCGTCGCCGGCGTGGTCGGCATGCTGCTCGCCGTCGGCGGAACGCTCCTCGAACCTTCGATCGAACACTACCGCTATCTGGCAATTGCCATGGTGGTAGGCGCCTGCATCGGCGTCCCCATGGCCTTGATGCCCATGACCGCCGTGCCGCAACGGACCGCGTTGTCGCACGCGTTCGGCGCGCTCGCCGCCGCGCTCGTCGGCACGGCCGAGTACTTCTTGCGCACGCCGCACCTGGACCGCTTCACCATGGGCGCCCTCACGCTCGAAGTCATTCTCGGGTCGCTCACGGTAACCGCAAGCCTTATGGCCACCGGGAAGCTGCAGGAAATCCTGCCCACGCGCCCGATGGTCTTCCGCAACCAGAACCTCGTCAATCTCGGCGTGTTTGGGCTGGCCGTGTTGATCGGCGTCTACCTCGTGATCAATCCCGGGGCATGGGTGCTCTTCCCGATCATGGTCCTGCTGTGCCTCGTGTTCGGCGTGCTGCTCATCATGCCTATCGGCGGCGCCGACATGCCCACGGTCATTGCGCTGTTGAATTCGTATGCCGGCCTCTCCGCCTCGATGATGGGATTCGTCCTGAACAACAAACTGCTTATCATCGCGGGCGCGTTGGACGGTTCTTCCGGTCTCATTCTCTCGATCATCATGTGCAAGGCCATGAACCGCTCGTTCACGAACGTGCTGTTCGGGGCTTTCGGCCAAGTGCAGAAGTCCTCCGGCGACGGCGAACAAAAGACCTACCGCAGTGCCGGTCCCGACGAGGCTGCGGACTTGCTTCGTACCGCGGACCGCGTCGTGATCATCCCAGGCTACGGCATGGCCGTGGCGCAAGCCCAGCACAAAGTTCGCGAGCTGTTCGATATTCTGTCGAAGCAGGGCACGCAAGTGTCCTTCGCGATCCATCCCGTCGCGGGCCGCATGCCCGGCCACATGAACGTGCTCCTCGCCGAAGCCGACATTCCCTATGACCGGCTGCTCGAACTCGAAGATGCCAACGCGGAATTCCCTCAAACGGATGTCGCGCTAGTAATTGGCGCGAACGATGTTACCAACCCCGCCGCGCGCCACGATCAGAGCAGCCCGATCTACGGCATGCCGATCCTCGATGTAGACAAGGCCCGGACTGTCATGGTGATCAAACGCAGTATGAATCCCGGATTCGCGGGCATCGACAACGAACTCTACTATCTCGACCGGACTTTGATGCTTTTCGGCGACGCCAAGCAATTTGTCGGCGACTTGGTCAAGTCGCTGGCGAGTTCCTGATCTGGTCGGAGGCTGAACGCTTCCGAATGCCTCGATATCTCGGCATCCCGATCGAATTTGACTTTTGCGCCGTGGGGATGGCAGAATATACTCACGTTTCGCTTGGCTGACGCGCAGGTCTTGTCAGAGTAGTCCTCAGTACCCACGAAGAGCCAGGGCAAGAAGTGTGTTCCACGCCCGGTTTCATGACTGCTCCCGGAACGCTCAGTACAGCGGGGTTGAGTTGCGTTTCTTCATTCAGGTGTAGTGCCGGAATCATCTATGTACATAGAATTTGCAGGCGTTCTTGTCTTCATGGTGCTGGGCACCGTGTTCGTAGTGGGCAGCCTCGTGTTCGGTTGGCTGGTCCGCCCGAGCCATCCCGGCCCGGAGAAGAACGCCATCTACGAATGCGGCGAACCGACCATTGGCTCGGCATGGGTCCGCTACAACAGCCGTTTCTACACGATCGCGCTGGTGTACCTCCTTTTTGACGTCGAAGTCGTGGTGCTGGTGCCCGTGGCGCTCGTCTTGCGCGAACTCGCAGGCGTGGGCGCTGGCTGGTCGGCGCTGGTTGGCTTGCTGGTGTTTCTCGCCGTTCTGACGTTGGGCCTCGCCTACGAATGGTACAACGGCAATCTGGATTGGATCGGCGAGACGGGGCCTTCGACTGCCGACTTCGAGCAAAGCCCCATCCAAGCGGGAATTAATGTCCATGAGTGACGACGCGGCCCTGACCCCCATTACCGAAGCCGAGCGGCTCTTTGCCGAGGCGGTGCGCAATCCGCGCGACTTGACGCGCTACCTCCACTATCTTCGGACTGTCAAAGCCGAAGGGCTGAACGTCCTGATCGCGCCGCTCGATGCCGCCGTGAACTGGTCGCGCGCGAACGCGATCTGGCCGCTGACCTTCGGTCTCGCGTGCTGCGCTATCGAGATGATGGCCGTCGGTGCATCCAAGTTCGACCTCGACCGCTTCGGCGCGGGTGCGTTCCGTCCGACGCCGCGCCAGGCCGACCTCATGATCGTCGCGGGAACCGTGACGCACAAGATGATGCCGCGGGTCAAGCGCTTGTACGACCAGATGCCCGAGCCGAAATACGTCATGGCCATGGGCGCGTGCACGATTGGCGGCGGACCGTACTGCAAGCATGGATACCACGTCGTCAAAGGCATCGACCGCTTCTTGCCGGTGGATGTCTACGTGCCGGGGTGCCCGCCGCGGCCGGAGGCGTTGATCGACGCCTTGCTGTGGCTGCAACAGAAGATTGCCACCGAACGGCCCATTATGGACCGCTTTTTCAACCGGAGCGCGAAGTGACCCCTCAGGAAATCCATAGCCGGCTTGCCGCGCGGTTCGGAGCGGCCATCGCGGAGTGGCAGGCGCCCGAAACCGGCGACGCATGGATCGGCGTCGAGCCGGGCGCGTTGCGCGACGTGTGCCGCTATCTTCGCGACGAATCGGATTTGTATTTCGACGGCCTGCGCTTGATCACCGGCATGGACCGGGGCGAGAAACTGGGCGCGGTCTATCATTTGTATTCGTACCGCAACAACCACGACGTGGTCCTCCACGCGGATGTAAGCCGCGACGACCCGCGCGTGCCGTCCGTGACGAGTTTGTGGCCCGCGGCGGAATGGCACGAGCGCGAGGCCTACGACATGATCGGCCTGTTGTTCGAGGGCCATGCGGACCTGCGCCGCATTCTGCTGCCCGACGACTGGGACGGCTTCCCCTTGAGAAAAGATTACGAGAGCCCGAAGACGTATCACGGGCTTACGAACGAGTAACGTATGGCAATCAAACGGCAAGACACACTGAAGACCGAGGAACTCCTCATCAACATGGGGCCTCAGCACCCTTCGACCCACGGGGTGTTGCGGCTCGTCGTGCGCACCGACGGCGAAATGGTGCGCGAGTCGTGGCCCCAGATCGGGTTCCTGCATCGCTGCTTCGAGAAGATCGGCGAATCGGTCGAGTTCGCGCAGGTCGTGCCCTACACCGACCGCATGGACTACCTCGCCTCGATGAACAGCGCCATCGCGTACTGCCTCTCGGTCGAGAAGATTGGCGCGTTCGAGGTCCCCGAACGCGGGGCGTATCTGCGCGTGATTATGGGTGAACTGAACCGTATTGCGTCGCACTTGATCGCGTTCGGCACCTACGCGCTCGACCTCGGCGCCTTCACGCCGTTCCTCTACGGGTTCCGCGAACGTGAAATGATCCTCTCGATCTTCGAGAAGATCAGCGGCGGCCGGCTCCTCTATCACTACCCGCGCATCGGCGGCGTCGCGCGCGACATGACGCCCGACATCGCCGGCGACATTCGCGCGTTCCTCAAACAAATGCGCTCGGTCTGGCCCGAGTACAACGCCCTGCTGAGCGAGAACCACATCTTCGTCAAACGAACCGCCAACATCGGCGTGATCTCGCGCGAAGCGGCGATCGGCTGGGGCCTGACGGGACCCTGCTTGCGCGGCAGCGGCGTCGCGTTTGACCTGCGCAAGGCGCACCCGTACGGCCTGTACGAACGCTTCGAGTTCGACGTTCCCGTCGGCCAGGGCATCAAAGGCTCCGTCGGCGACTGCTGGGACCGGTACTGGGTGCGGATGCTCGAGATCGTCGAGAGCTGCCGCATCGTCGAACAGGCGCTCGAAGGCCTGCCCGAAGGCGAGTTCCTTAACAAACAATCCCGTGGATTCGATCTGCCCACGGGCGAAGCCTACGTGGCGTGCGAGAATCCGCGCGGCGAAATCGGCTACTACGTCGTGAGCGACGGCAACTCGAAGGCCGTGCGCGTCAAAGCGCGCGCGCCCTCGTTCTGCAATCTCAGCATTACCAACGCCGTCTGCCGCGACGTGTTGCTCGCCGACGTCGTGGCAATTCTAGGCTCGATCGACATCGTCCTCGGCGAAGTCGACCGATGAGACGATTTTGGATTTTAGATTTTGGATTGAACAGGCGACGGAATGGACGAACGGGAGTTCAAGGAGAGGACCAGGAACCTCGCGTTGCGAGTGATTCGGTTGGTCGGTTCCCTCCCGAAGACTCCGGTAGCGGAAGTTATCGGCAAGCAGTTGCTGCGTTCTGGAACATCCGTCGGCGCGAATTATAGAGCCGCCTGCCGTGCGCGAAGCCGCATGGATGCGATTTCCAAGTTGAGTATTGTCGAGGAAGAAGCGGACGAATCGATCTACTGGGTCGACCTGCTTGTCGAATCGGGTTTGGTTGCCAAGAAGAATGTTGAAGGGTTGTTAAAGGAAATGGATGAGGTCCTAGCGATGGTCGTCGCCTCTATCAAGACGATGCGCCGGAACGCGGACAATCCAAGATCCAGATCCTAAAGTGTAGAGATCGACGATTGTTGGGAAGACAGTTGAAGCGTTGTTGAAACAAGCGGATCAGGATTTTGCGAGAGCTGTCACATTCGTCGCAACGATGCGGCGAAACGCGGACAATCCAAGATCCAGATCCTAAAGTGTGGAGATCGACGATTGTTGGGAAGACAGTTGAAGCGTTGTTGAAACAAGCGGATCAG
>CAYOCT010000091.1:13916-22808 GCA_964402555.1 uncultured Nitrospiraceae bacterium
TTTGCGAGAGCTGTCACATTCGTCGCAACGATGCGGCGAAACGCGGACAATCCAAAATCCAAAATCTAAAATCCAAAATCGTATATATGGACGACATAATACAATCATTTCATCTCTCCGCCATGACGGCCCTCTGGCCGCCGCTGGCCAGCGTGCCCGTCTGGGTCATTTACGGCGTCGCCTACGCCGTGATGGGCGGGCTGATTCTGGCGTGGATGGCGCTCATGGCGCTGATTTGGACGTACGGCGAGCGCCGTATCGCCGGCTTCATCCAGGTGCGCCTTGGACCGAACCGCGTCGGGCCGATGGGCGTCTTGCAGCCGGTCGTCGACGGTATCAAACTGCTGGCCAAAGAAGACACCGTGCCCACCGTGGCGAATCGCCCGATGTTCAACGCCGCACCGTTGCTCGTGTTTCTTGGCGCGATGATCCCCTTCGCCGTGTTGCCGTTCAGCCAGCGCATCGTGCTGACCAACATGGACCTGGCGCTCTACTACGTCCTCGCCTTCCAGGCCATCGAAGTGATTGGCATGCTGATGGCCGGGTGGGGACCGGGCAGCAAATGGTCGCTCTATGGCGGTATGCGGCTTGCCGCGCAGATGCTCTCCTACGAGATCCCGCTCGGCCTTTTCGTGCTGACGATCGTCCTGTTGTCCGGTTCGTTGAACCTGGGCCAGATTGTGCAATGGCAGTCTCACGGCGCCTACGGACTCGAGCATCCCTGGATCCTCGGCTGGGCGATTTTCCGATCGCCCGCGGCTTTCGTCGCATTCATCGCGTTCTACGTCGCCGGTCTCGCGGTGACGAAACGCGCCCCGTTCGACCTGCCCGAAGCCGAGAGCGAACTCGTCGCTGGGTACCACACCGAATACTCCGGCATGCGGTTCGCCTTCTTCTTCATGTCCGAATACGCCGCCATGTACGTGGTCTGCGCCCTGGCGACGATCCTGTTCCTCGGCGGATGGCACGGCCCGATCCCACGATTCAGTTCCGTCGAAGAGCTGTCGCTCGCGTCGATGTGGGGCCAGGCCATTCAGGCCGGCGTGCCCACGGCCCAGACCTTCACGGCCAAGCTGGACGTGTTCTTTGGAAGTTACGCTCGCTGCCTCGTTAGCCCGGTTGGGCTGCGCATCGTGGCCAACGAAGCCATCGGCCTCGTGAACATGCTCGGAAAAGCCTTTGTGCTGTACTTCATCATGATCTGGGTGCGCTGGACGCTGCCGCGCATCCGCATTGACCAAGTCATTTACCTTTGCTTGAAAGTGCTGCTGCCCATCGGCGTGGTGTGTGTCACGTGGGCGGCCATCCAAGTGGTGTTGTTCCCATGACCGACGTTAAGCCCAAATCGGCCCGGCGCGCGCGGCGCGGCCCCGTGGCGCAGTACTTTGCAGATTTGCGCGACGGCATCGTCACGACGTATGCCGGCATGCGCCTGACGCTGGGGTACTTCTTCGGCAAGACCTTCACGATGCGCTATCCCGAGGTCAGACCCGAGATCCCCGCGGGACACCGCGGCATCCATGCCTACGTCGAACCGAAATGCACCGTGTGTTTCCGCTGCCAAAATGCCTGTCCGGTGAGTTGCATCAAGATCGAGACCTTGGGCCGGGGCAAGGACGTGCTGTTGACCGGCTACGAAGTCGACTACTCGAAGTGCCTGTTCTGCAATCTCTGCGCGGAAGTATGCCCGACGAATTGTGTGTGGCTGACCGAGAAGTACAACCTCGCCTGCGGCACGCGCGGCGAATGCACGCTCCAGTTCGCGCGCCCGAAGACGGACGAGGAAATCGAGGCCCACAAGGCGTTGCTCGCGCAGCGCGAAGCTGAACGCAAGGCCAAGCAGGCCCAGAAAGAGGCCGAGCGCCTCGCCAAACTCCAGCAGGAGCAGCAGCAGTCATGAACCCTCAGACCGCGACGAACGCATTGGCCGGTTGGGGAGGCTCGAACGAGGCCTTCTGGATTATCACCGCCATCGTGTTGATCTCCGCGTCGGTCGCCGCGCTGAGCCGGAGCATCGTGCAGGCTGCTTTTGCGCTGTTCTTCACGCTCTTGAGCATGGCGGGCTACTACATCCTGCTCGGCTCGGGGTTCCTCGCGATCACGCAAGTCATTATCTACGTCGGCGGCATTCTCGTGCTGCTCATGTTCGGTATCTTGCTCACCAACCGCCCGCTCCAGCAGGATAAGCACCAATCCCCATGGATCTACGCCTTGGGAGCCATTCTGGGCTTGTTGCTGCTTGCCCTGACCGAGACGATCATCGTGAGTATTCCCTGGGGAACCGCCGCTGCGCTGGTCGAACCCCAGACCGAGGTGCGCCCGTTGGGCCGCTTGTTGATCACGCATTATCTGTTGCCCTTCGAACTGGCCGGCGTGACGTTGCTGCTGTGCCTCGTCGGAGCGGCCTATCTCGTACGGAGGCGCGAACGATGAACGCCGACCTTACTGCCGCACTGGGTCTGACGCCGGGAGCGCCCGCGGGGTTGCATCTGTATCTGCTGGTCGCCGCGTTCCTATTCGTGCTTGGCGTCGCCGCGTGCATGCTCCGGCGCAACGCCATCGGCATCCTGATCGGCATCGAACTGATCCTGAACGCCGCCATCATGAACTTCATGGCGTTCTGGCATTTTCGCGGAGGCATCGATGCCGACCCGATGATGTCCGGACCCATGCTCGGCATATTCGCCATCGTGCTCGCTGCGTGCGAAGCCGCGGTTGCGCTGGCGATTCTCCTGAACTTGTACTTCAATTTCGGTTCCGTCGAAGTGGACAAAGTCCACCAGATGAAGGGATGAGGCAACGCTTGTGAACGACCTGGTCATCAAAGTCGCGTTCCTGATCTTCGGCCTGCCCCTGGGCACGTTCGCGATCTTGGGGCTGTTCAACCGCCGCATACCGCGCCGGGGCGACTTCCTCGCGACCGGCGCCCTGGGCGCGTGCCTTCTCCTGTCGTTGTGGATCTTCCTCAAGGCGTGGCGTTCGCCCGACCCGCTCATGGCCAACCTCACCTTCAATTGGCTGCCCATGTACATCGGTCTCAATCTCAACGGCGGCATCATGGTCGATCGTCTGACCGCCGTCATGCTCGTCGTTGTGACCCTCGTCAGCTTCCTGGTCCACCTGTTCTCGGTCAAGTACATGGAAGGCGACATCCGCTACGGCCGTTATTACTGCGGCCTACTGCTTTTCACGACCTCGATGCTCGGCCTCGTTCTTGCCAACAACCTCCTTTACCTCTACATGTTCTGGGAACTCGTCGGCCTTTCCTCCTACGTCTTGATCGGCCACTTCTTCGAAAAGAAATCCGCGTCCGACGCCGCCATCAAAGCCTTCATCACCACCCGCCTCGGCGACGTCGGCATGTTCGTCGGCATCATGATCTGCTACTACCAAGTCGGCTCGCTTCAGTACGCCGATCTCTTCGCGGCCGTTGAGACCGGCACGCTCACCGGAGCGTGGCGGACCGTCGCCGGGCTGGGCATCTTCTTCGGCGCGATGGGCAAGAGCGCGCAGTTCCCGCTGCACGTCTGGCTGCCTGACGCCATGGAAGGCCCGACCCCGGTCAGCGCTCTGATTCACGCCGCGACGATGGTCGCCGCCGGCGTGTATCTCACCGGGCGCCTGCTCCCGATGTTCGATTCGACGACCTTGCTGTTCATCGCCTACATCGGCGGGTTCACGGCGCTCTTCGCCGCGACCATCGCGCTCGTCCAGGACGACATCAAGAAAGTCCTCGCCTATTCGACCGTCAGCCAGCTTGGGTACATGATCCTCGCGCTCGGTGTCGGCGGCTACACGGCAGGCCTCTTCCATCTAACGACCCACGCCTTCTTCAAGGCCTGTCTATTCCTCGGTTCCGGCGCGGTCATCTACGCGATGCACCACGAACAGTCCATGAGCAAGTACGGCGGCCTCGCGCGCAAGATGCCCATCACCACCGTCTGCTACTTGCTGGCCACGCTCGCGCTCGCCGGGTTCCCGGGTTTCTCCGGATTCTGGAGCAAAGACGCGATCCTGGCCGACGCCTTGGCATTCTCGATGCTGCACGGACACTGGTTCCTGCCTTTCGCGGGCTTCACGACCGTGTTCCTCACCGCCTTCTACATGTTCCGCCAGTTCTTCCTGACCTTCACCGGCAAGCCGCGTGACCATCACGCGTACGAGCACGCGCACGAAGTGCCTTGGCAGATGTTTGTCCCGCTGATCTTGCTCGGATCACTGGCGGTTGTCGGCGGTGGATTCGGCCAATGGTTCGGCGTGATGAACCCCGAACGGTCCGGCGTCGAACAAGTCCGCTCGTTCGAGCAAGCCGGATTTTCGAGCGAGGCCGTAACGAAGGCCCTCGAACACGCCCCCAAAGCGGCCGAGCATGGCCACGAAGCCGAAGGCGAACACGGCGGCCACAGTCCCGAAGTCGAAGCCAAACACAAGGCGCACTCGATGGCCATGGGACTGTCTACCGTGCTCGGACTCAGCGGTATTCTGCTCGGCGCGCTGATGTACCTCCAGCGCAAAGACGGCCGTACCGTTTTCAATCCCGACACCGTGGCCCGCGCCTTCAGCCCGATCTATTGCCTGCTCTGGAACAAGTACTATCTCGACGAGATCTACATGGCCTGTTTCGTGATGACCACGCGGGCCTTGGGCGTGTTCATGGCCTTGTTCGATCGCCGCGTGATCGACGCGGTCGTCAACTTCGTCGGCTACCTTGGCCTCGCATGGTCCTGGTTCGTGGACAAGATTGACTGCATCGCCGTCGACGGCTGGTTCGTCAACGGCTCGGCGCAGACCGCCGCCGCGGCCGGCAAACAACTGGCCTATGTCCAGACCGGCTACGTTCGCCAATACCTGATCTTGACCGTCGCCGGCATTTTGGCGATTTCCGGAGTCTGCGCATGCGCGTTTTACCTACTCTAGACTTTCTGCAAAAGCTGGAGGACCAGTGAGGAGTCATGGATAAGGCACTGCTCAGTCTGATTACGTTCTTGCCGCTCGTGGGCGGCTTGTTGATGCTGCTGACGCCGTCGCGATGGCCCAACGCCATTCGCGGCCTGGCGGTCCTTACCAGCGGCATCGTGTTCCTGCTCACGTTATACCTGTGGCGTATCTTCGATCCCGCCTCAATCGCCGCGGTGGGGGTCGGCTACCCGGGCTACGACGCGCGTACCCTTACCGAAGTCCCGTGGATCGGCGCGTATCACATCTACTTCCGTCTTGGCGTCGACGGCCTGTCCGTCCTGCTCATCGTGCTGACCGGACTGCTCTCGTTCCTCGCGTGTTTCACGGCCTTCACCGTGCGCAAACAGGTGAAAGGGTTCTACGTCCTCTTCATGCTGCTCATGACCGGCATGATGGGCGTCTTTGTCGCCCTCGACTTCTTCCTGTTCTACGTGTTCTGGGAATTGATGTTGTTGCCGATGTACTTCCTGATCGGTATCTGGGGCGGGCCTCGCAAGGAATACGCCGCCATCAAATTCTTCATCTACACCTTGCTCGGTTCGGTGCTGATTCTGCTCGTCATGCTTGCGTACTACTTCAAGATGACCTCGATAGGCTTGGGCGAGTACGCCTTCAATATCCCCCAACTCGTCGCGAGCAAGCCCTTCGCAATTCCCGGCGGGCCGACCCTGTTCCAGTACCTCATGTTCTGGGCGCTGTTCATCGGGTTCGCGATCAAGGTCCCGATCTTCCCGTTCCACACCTGGCTTCCCGACGCCCACGTCGAAGCGCCGACCGCGATCTCCGTTATCCTTGCCGGCGTCCTCCTGAAGATGGGCGGATACGGCATCCTGCGTCTGAATTACCCGCTGTTGCCCGAAGTCGGCGCGCAGACCGGCGTCATGTGGTTCTTGGCGCTGCTTGGCGTGGTCAACATCATCTACGGCGCGCTGTGCGCACTCGGCCAGACCGACTTCAAACGCCTCGTCGCCTACAGTTCCGTCAGCCACATGGGCTACGTCTTGCTCGGCATCGCCATCCTCAAGACCGAAGCCGTCAACGGCGCTATCTTCCAGATGTTCGCCCACGGCCTCTCGAGTGCCATGATGTTTATGCTCGTGGGCGTCGTTTACGAACGCGCCCACCATCGCGACCTCAACCGCTTCGGCGGCATCGCGGTCCAGATGCCCGTCTACTTCTCGCTCTCCGTTATCGGTTTCTTCGCCTCGCTCGGCCTGCCCGCGCTCGTTGGGTTTATTGGCGAGGTGATGGTCTTCCTCGGCGCCTTCAAATACAGCCCATGGCTTGCCGGCATCTCGACGGTCGGCATGTTGCTGACGGCCGGCTACATCCTCTGGACCATGCAGCGCGTCTATCTTGGCAACGCGAAACCCGAACACGCTTCCTTCTCCGACTGCAATCGCTGGGAACTGATTTCGATCGGGCCGCTCGCGGTGTTGTGCATCGTGTTCGGCGTCGCCCCGATGATCGCGCTCAACATGTACGCCTCGTCGACCGAAGTGTTTATGAATCTGTTCAAGAATCTTGTGTAGGCAAAGGACGGTTTGACCATGACCCTGATGGAACTCTGGCGGCAGTGCAACGGAATTCTGCCCGAGTTGATCGTGGCCGCGACGATTTGCGTGGTCATCTTCGTCGACATGCTCACGCCGCTCTATCGCAGCCGCGCGCGGTCGGGGATGCTCTCGCTAATCGGAACCTTGTGCGCGCTCTGGGTCCTGGCGAGCCGCATGGGCCACATGGACCCTATTCGCCCGCTGACCTTCGGCTCGATGATCACGCACGACCAGATTAGCGTCTTCTTCCGCCTGGTCTTTCTGATTGGCAGCGCCGCCACCATCCTCTTCTCGATGCGCAGCGTCGAGACCGAAGGCTATCGCCACGGCGAGTATTTCACGCTGCTCCTCGGCGCGGTCCTTGGCGCGATGTTCGTCGTCGCCGCCGACAACCTCGTCATGTTCCTGCTCGGGTTCGAGACCCTCTCGATCTGCTGCTACGTGCTCGCGAGCTTCATCAAGCACGAACGCCCTTCGGCCGAAGCCGGCCTCAAATACATGATCTACGGAGCGGTCGCGTCCGGCATCATGATGTTCGGCCTGAGTTACGTCTACGGGATCTCCGGGACGCTCGGCATCACCAAGGGCCTCTCGGTAATCGCCATCCGCTTGACGTCGAACGAACTCCCGCACCTGGCCGTCTTCTTCGTGCTGACCCTGGTCATGGCCGGCATCGGGTTCAAGATCGCCATGGTCCCGTTCCAGTTCTGGTGCCCCGACGTCTATCAAGGTTCGCCGACGCCCATCACCGCGTTTCTGGCCGTCGTCTCGAAAGCCGCCGGTTTCGGCGCGTTGCTCCGGTTCACGCTGCCCTTCTTCGTCATGGCCCGGACCACCTCCGCCATGCGCATCGAGTTTCTGCCGGCGGTCGAACTGCCCATTTTCTTCGGCGTCCTGTCGATGGCCACCATGACCTTCGGCAACCTCGTCGCATTGCGCCAGACCGACGTCAAGCGCATGCTCGCCTACTCGTCGATCGCCCACGCGGGCTACCTGCTCATGGGCATGACCGTGTTTGACCGCTCGGCGCTCGTAGCCATCATGTTCTACTTCTTCATCTACCTCATCATGAATCTCGGCGCGTTCTGGATCGTGATCGTTCTCGTCAACCGTATCGGCAGCGCCGAGATCGATCGCTTCAACGGCGTGGCGCGAAAGGCCCCGTTCCTGTTCGTGGCGATGTTCCTGTTCCTGATCTCGCTGACCGGCCTGCCCCCGACCGCCGGATTCGTCGGAAAATTCATGCTGTTCAAGGTGGTCATCGGCGCGGCCATTACCCATATGTCCGCGGCCGGCGCGATGAGTTGGATGGCCTGGTTCTATCTCGCCGTCGCCCTCGTGGGGCTTCTCAACAGCGCGATCTCGTTGTACTACTACATGACCATCGCAAGGGCCATGGCCTTCCGCGACGCCGAGGACGACCGTCCGCTCGGCGATACGCGCCTCGACCGCGTGTACGCCGCGGCGTTCGCCGTGCCGGTCCTTGTGTTGCTCTATTTTGTGCCGGTGCTGAATTTGATCGAAAATGCGGGCCATTGAGCCGTTGAAAGAGTGACTCGAACATGGATGTGAATGCCGTTTCCTCGAATAACGAAACCGTGCTGTCGGTGCTCAACACCGCCTTCTGGCATCGCTATTGTTCGCTGGCGGACTACATGCTCGAAGCCGGGCCTTACGTCGCGGACGACGACACCATGCTCCTCGACGAGTTCCGGTCCATCGCTGCGTTCGACGCCGACGAGGTTCCGCGTCTCGCCGCGCTGATTGAGGAACTCGATGGCATTCCCCACGTCCCGCCCTACCATCACGACATCGCGGAGATGAATTACCTTTCCCTGCGCTACCTCAAGACCATCCTCGAAAAGAGCCTCGCCCGGCAGGTCGCCGAATACGAGCGCCGTATGCCCGATGTCTCCGGCTCACCCAAAGCCTTCACGGCCATGACGGAAATCGAAGCCGCGCTACGCGGCCAGATCGCGCGCCTTCAAGCGATCGCATGAATTCCATTCCTGCGTGGCGCCATCCATTCATGCTCTTGATCATGCTACCTCGAGAATAGAAACCCGACCTCCTGTCATTCTGAGAGCGTGTGAAGAAATGACAAGGTCCCGCGATTTCGTTTGTCGGCTCCGTCCTTCCTGTCATCCTGAGCGCAGCGAAGGATCTCGCTATGCGCATAGGCCCCTTATGCTTATGAGATCCTTCGCTGCGCTCAGGATGACAGGCAATACGTAGTCAAGAGACAAAGCACCCGCGTTTCACAATTTCTTCACACGCTCTGAGCCAAGCGAAGAATCTCACCCACGATAGAAGGCTCTCCTGCTAGCCCATCTTCCGCAGAAAGGTCTAATCCATCCATCTTTTCAAAGGCATCGCC
>CAYOCT010000092.1:0-11683 GCA_964402555.1 uncultured Nitrospiraceae bacterium
GGCGGCGGCGGCGGCGGCGGTGCCGCGTCCGGTGGCGGCGGTGGCGGCGGCGGTGCCAGCGGCAAGGTTGCCGGTCTCGACGCTGGCGGCGGTTCAGACGCTTCGGGCACGGTCAATCCGGGTACCCAGGGCGCGGCAGTCGGCGCTTCGGGCGGCAGCGGCGCTTTTAGCGCGGTTGCGTGGCAGCCGGGCGGTACGGCTGGAACTGGAGGCGCCGCAGGAACGGGCGGTAGTGGCGGAACAGGTGGCGCCGGTGGCTCAGGTGGCCTGGGCGGCGGCGGCGCGATCGGCGCTTCCGGCGGCGGCGCTCTCATATTGGCGGCAAAAGGCATTTTGGACGTGACCGCTCCGGCTACGTTCGACGTTTCGGCTTCGGCTCCGGCGGGTGGCGGCGCGGCAGGTTCCGGCGGCGTGCCTCAGACCGGTGCTTCGGGTGGCGCTGGACGCGGTGGCGGCGGCTCGGGCGCAGGCGCTACTGGCGCGCTCACGACGGCCGGTAACGGCGGCGCAGGCGCGGTTGGCGGTGTTGGCGGCGGTGGCGCCGATGGCGGACAGGGTGGTACCGGTGGCGCGGGCGGCAATGCCGGCTACGGTACGCCCGGTATGGTCAAACTGCAAGGTTCCGTGGTTCGCGCGGGCACTTCGACCGTGCGTGCGGTCAATGTTTCCGGCGCAGGCGCCAATGTGAACGGTGCTTACACGGTTGTGTCAAACATGAACGCCACGGCGCTCTCGGCCAACAGCCCCGGCAAATCGATTGCCTCGACGGTGAGCGGCGCAACGACCAATAACGCGTTGCTTACGCTCGCTACGAACGCTCCCTATGAAGCGGGCGTGCATCCTCGTATTCCGACCATGGTGGGCGGTCCCGACGCGCATGGCTGGTGCATGAGCGCATACTGGAACCAGACCACGGTCGACACCCTCATCCCGGATAACAACAGTCTGCAGTACACCGTGCTGACGCAGCCCCCGGTGGGCGCCAGCGTCTTCAATGGCTTCGACCAGATCGTCGTCAAAAACAGCACGGCGAGCTCGCTCAGCAATGTCGCGATCCGCGTGGGTGCAAATCCCGGTGAATTGATCGCGGGAAGCGGCGGTTCGGCGGGCGTCTTGAACGCGGGCGAAGCGTGGACCACCACGGTTACGGCGGGCACCACGGTAGTGGCCGGCCAGTTGCCGACGGTGACCGAAGTTGCGCCAACCGCAAGGACGGTGGATTACAACACCGATGGTGTCACGTTCGCCGTTACCGCAACGGGTACGACCCCCACGTATCAGTGGAAGAAGGGCGCCGCGACCCTCACGGACGGCGCTAAGTACAGCGGCTGCACGACGGCAACCCTGACCATTAATGCTTGCGCCAATGCGGATGAAGGCGCGGACTATGTCTGCGAGGTGACCGCAATGGGTGTCACCGTAACTTCCGCTGCGTTCTCGCTTGTCGTTATCGATCCGGTTGTCACCACGCAGCCTGTGTCGCAGTATCCGTGTGCGGGCGAAAATGTAACGCTCACCGTCGCGGCTCAAAGCAGTGTTGCGCTCAGTTACCAGTGGCGCAAGGACGGCGGCGATCTCGGCGGCGAGACTAATGCGTCGCTTACGCTTACCAGCGTTACCACGGCCGACGACGGCAACTACGATTGCGTGATCACGGGCGGCGACGGCGCCACTTCCGACGTGGCAAGCATTGCCGTGAACGATCCGTGCATCACCTCGGATCCTACGTCGCTGACGGTTGATCCGGGCGTGACCGTGAACTTCACGGTTGGCGTTGCGGGTTCCGCTCCCATCACCTATGAATGGTTCAAGGACGGCGTCTCGCTCGCTGGCACGACGGATTCCCGCATCACGGGCGTCGACACGGCTACGTTGACCATCACCGGTGTGGTGGAAGGCGATGAGGCGTCTTCCGGCGGCTACTCCTGCGTCGTTGTTGGCTTGAGTTCAGTCGAATGTAATCCGGCTGTGCTGTCCGTCAATGATCCTCCGGTGATCGGTACCGAGCCGGCGTCGCAGACGGTCGATCCGACAGACGTGGTTACCTTCAGCGCGGTCCTGTCGCAAGGTTCGCCGACCCTCTCCTTCCAGTGGAAGAAGGGCGGCGTTGACCTGACCGACGGTGGCACGCTGTCGGGTGCCCAGACCGCCACGCTTCAGATCAATGGCGCCGTCGAAGCCGATGAAGGCGACTACAGCTACACAGTCGCGAACTCGGCAGGCTCGGCTGCCTCCGTCTCGGCTAACCTGAGCGTCAACGATCCTCCGGTTATTACGGCGGATCCGGTAAGCGTTACCGTTGACCCGGGCGTCCAGGTTACCCTGAGCGTCACCGTGACCGGCAGCGCTCCGCTCCACTACCAGTGGCGCAAGGATGGTGGCAACGTCCTCGACGCGACCGATGCCAGCTTGATCTTCTTGGCGGCGGAAGCGGACCAGGGCAACTACGACTGCGTCGTCAGCAATACGGCGGGCGACAAGGTCGGCAATGCCACCTCGGCGCTGGCGACTGTCGCCGTGAACGACCCGGCGGTGATTACCTTGCCGCCGAGCGGTTCGACCGTTAATCCGGGTACCGCAGTCAGCTTCTCGGTAGCCTTCTCCGGTACCGAACCTTTCACCTACCAGTGGAAGAAAGACGGTACGGATGTCGCTGGCGAAAGCGGCACTGTCACCGCGCTGCCGTTCGAGGCGACGATTTCGATCGCGAGCGTGACCGAGGCGAATGAAGGCGACTACACGTGTCTCGTGACCAACAGCGCAGGCAGCGACGAATCCGCCGTGGCCAGCCTGTCGGTCAACGATCCGATCGTCTTCACCAAGCAGCCAACCACCAAGACGGTGGATTACGACGTCACCACACAGTTCACCGTCATCGTCACGGGTACTGCGCCGATTACCTATCAGTGGAAGAAAGACGGCGTGGACCTCACCGATGATGCGAGGGTCACTGGAAGCCAGACTTCCGCCCTTCACATCGCCAACGCGGTCAATGCCGATGAAGGCGATTACGTTTGCGCGGTGAGCAACATTGTCGGCGCGCTGGATTCGACCGCAGGGAACTTGGTTGTGCTTGATCCGGCCATCACCTCCCAGCCTTCGAACCAAGTCGTCCTGCCCACGACCACCGCGATGTTCGCCATTACGGCAGTCGGCAGTGGCTCGCTGACCTACCAGTGGAAGAAGGACGGGGTGGACGTGACGGACGGCGGAGACTTCTCCGGCGCGACGACCGATACCCTTACCATCGTCAACTGCGTAGCCGGCTACGAAGGTTCGTACGTTTGCGTCGTCAACGGCGCTGACGGCGACGTCCCGTCGAACGCGGCCACCCTGACCGTTACGGATCCGGGCATCATGACTCAGCCCGCATCCCTGACAGTCGACCCGGGTGATGTGGCGAGCTTTACGGTCGAGATCGATCCGCTGAGCACGCTACCGGTAACCTACCAGTGGCGCAAAGACGGTGTGGCCATTCAGGATGCGACGGACGCGACCTTCTCGATCGCGGCGGCGCAGGAGTCCGATGAAGGCAGTTACACTTGCCAGTTGACAGGTGTTAATGTCGTCATCTCCGACGCGGCCACGCTGACCGTCAACAACCCGCCGGTGATTGATGGCGTGCTCATCAGCCCGGTCAGCGGCGTAGTGGCTGAAGGCGCAGCGGCGACGATTACGGTCGATGTCAATGCGTCCAGCACCGAGCCGCTGTCCTATCAGTGGCGCAAGAACGGCGTGAACCTGGCCGATGGTGGCACGATTTCGGGCGTGAATACCGACGTGCTTGCAATCAGCTCGGCCGTTCTCGATGACGAGGCCCTGTATTCCTGCCGCGTGACCAACAGTGCCGGCTTTGCCGTCTCGGTTCCGGTCAAGTTGTGGGTGGGTTCGGCGGAGCTGAACTTCTCCGGCCAGCCGGCGAACATCAGGCGTTACGTTGGCGAAAGCGGGTCGTTCTCGGTTACGGTTTCTGACGGGCGCGAGCCTATCAGTCTCCAGTGGTACTTCGACGACGGCGCGAAGGTCGCTGCGGCCATCCCCGGCGCAACCAATGACACGCTAAGTATTGGTAGCGTCGCGTTGACCAACGCCGGTTCCTACTGGTGCGAAGCGGACGATGCGCGCGGTGCGTACTACTCGAACACCGCAAGCCTGCAAGTGGCGCCCGCGCTCGTTATTACGCAGCAGCCCGTGAGCGTCACGAAGGACGCTGGCGATTCGCAGACCTTCAGCGTCGAGACGACCGGCGGCTTCAGCCCCGTGACGTACGAATGGATGAAGGGCAGCACGACGCTGGCGACGGGCACGCTCAATAGCTACACAATCCCCGTCGTGTCGGGCGCGGATGCGAGCCCGGATTACTGGGTGCGCGTGTGGGATGACTACGCGGCGACCTTGGATTCCGACCACGCTTCGCTGACCGTCAATGGCGGTGCGGGCCTGCCGGTTGCGGGTATCGCCGGTCTGGGTGCGCTTCTGGGCGCCTGCTTGCTGGGCGGCTCGATCAGCATCCGCCGCAAGAAGTAAGATCCAAGCCCTAGGGCTAGGCCTCTAGCAACAACACAGGCCGCCGATGGAAACATCGGCGGCCTTTCCTTTGCGCGGGTATAGAACATTCAGGAGCGGTATCAACCAATGCGCCAAACCGCAAGAGCGGTGTTCTTCGACGCCGGACAGACCCTGTTGCGGCCTGCTGATAGCGTTGGCGCTATCTACGCGCGGGTGGCGTCGACCCACGGAGTGACGGCCGGCCCTGAACCTTTGAATGTTGCGTTTCGAGCCGCATTCGCGGAACATCGGAAGGATCTGTTTACCGCCTCCTCGGAGGAACAAGAGCACCGATGCTGGCGCAGGATTGTCGCATCGACATTCGAGTCGGTGCTGCATTGCGACGCCTTCGGGGGAGCCTTCGACGGGTTTGTCGCCGATCTCTATCGCACCTTCGCGGACCCTGGGACGTGGCGCGTGTTCGACGATGTGCGGCCGCTCCTCACGCATCTGGCGGATGCGGGCATACGAACGGCCGTGGTATCCAATTGGGATTCCCGCCTGCCGGCGCTTCTGGAAGCCTTGGGCTTACGCGCCAGCTTCGAGTTCGTGCTCACCTCGGCTGAGGCAGGCGCGAGCAAACCCAACCCCCGCATATTTGAGATGGCACTAAACCGGCTCGGAATGCAAGCACGCGAAGTGCTTCATGTGGGCGACTCCCACGAAGAAGACATTCTCGGCGCCCAAGCCGCGGGAATCGCAGCACTCCAAATCTGCCGCGACGGCGTCGCGACGCCTGGCATGCCGGGCGTTATCCGTTCCTTGGAGGAACTAGATCCGAGGCGGGTGCCCGTCTTCGGCTAGGCAACCTGGTCCAGCGGAATGGCCTCATCGATCAGCATAATGGGAATGTCGTCGCGGATGGGGTAGAGGTACGCCTTATCCTCGCGGATCAAACCCGCGTCGATCTTCAAGTCCACCACCTCGCCGCCGCGGTTCTTTACACTGCGGCTTTCGATCGCCCCATTAATCTTGGCGACCAGCGCGTCATCCGCCAGCGTAACCGGCGTCTTATTCTCCGGACACACCAGGATCTTCAATAACTCCGGATGCACCATGCGGCATCACCTCCATCGGTTGACGCCAGTATTCTAAGCGCAACGCCCGCGCAAATCCAGCTTTCTATTCACACGCCAGCCCGCCTGACCGCGGGCGGTTACCGGCTCGACGGAAACACAGTCCCCTTCATGCGCAGGAGTTCCGAGTCAACCCGGCTCTCGATCGCGCAACCGGATGGTTGACAACGGTGGCGCGATAAAATACGCTGAGAATGCATTACAGGAGCGCGCCTTGCCATGAGACAATGCCACAGATGCGGCGCCGAATGGGTCGGTGACAAACGCCAGCCGGGCCCCAAAGAATTCTGTGCCCAATGCACGGCTTATCTGCACTGCTGCAAGAACTGCAAGTTCCACGATACAAGCGCCCACAACGAGTGCCGCATTCCCAACACCGAATGGGTCGGCGATCGCGCAGGCTGCAATTTCTGCGACGAGTTCGAGTTTGCCGACACCCAGCCCGGCGCAACTCGTGGCGACGTGAAGAAAGCCCAAGCGCGCGACGCGCTCCGCTCCCTCTTTGACGGCGATGCCGATACGATGCCTACAGGCGCCGACGCCTTCGACAAACTCTTCGGAGGTTGACGAGGCTAACCTCGCGAATTCTGTAGGCCGCGCGATGGATTGCGCAGACTCATTGAGGCGTTGGCTGGGGATTCGAAAGTGCCGCCGTTGCCGCCTCGACGACAGTGCCAACGTCCAGACGTAGTCTACAGTGAGGCCGCCGAACAACGGAAGGTTGACGCCAAACCGCTCACGTGTTACATTCAAGGCGTGGCAATGTTTGGGCCATGTGCAGATTCGAGAAACCATCGAAAGCGGGGATGATCGTACTATCCCCGAGTCTGTTGTAGCATGAGATTCTTCGCTTCGCTGAGAATGACAGGGAAAGACGGTTCGCCGCCGCGCACACTGGGACGCGCAACGAGGACCGGGCGTTTACACTTCAACTTCTCTCCTGTGTCCTTTCCTCGTCATCCTTCATCCCTCATCCTTCAGCCTTCCGAAGGAGTCCTACTCTGATGTCGTCTCGCATGCTCGTTGTCGACGATAACGCGAAGATGCGCGAGGTGCTGGCTACGCTCTTCTCGGAGAAGGGCTTCGTCGTGACGCAGGCTTCCAACGGCCTTGACGCGATCGCCCTCGTCCGCGAACAGCCCTTTGACGTAGTCATCACCGACTACAGCATGCCCGGCGAGAACGGCATCGGCGTGCTGCGCGCTACCAAAGAGACGGCCCCCGACACCCATGTCCTCATTATCACCGCGTTCGGCACTATCGATATTGCCGTCGAAGCCATGCGTCTCGGCGCGGCCGATTTCATCCAGAAGCCCTTCAAGCTTACTGAAATGGAACTCAAGGTCGACATGATCCTTCGCGCGCGCGAAGAGGAACGCCAGGCCCCCAAACCCATCAAGACCGACCTCGACCGCGGCATCAAACACATCGTCGGCACCAGCGCCCAGACCCGCGAGATGCTTCGCATGATCAAGCGCGTCGGACCCAGCAAGAGTTCCGTCCTTATCACCGGGCCTACCGGCACCGGCAAAGAACTCGTTGCCCACGCGATCCACGATTCCAGCTCGCGCCACGACCGGCCCTTCGTCGCCCTCAACTGCGCCGCCCTCGCGCCCGGCGTCCTCGAAAGCGAACTCTTCGGACACGAGAGAGGCGCGTTTACCGGCGCTTCAGACCGCCGCATCGGGCGTTTCGAGAAGGCCCACACCGGCACCCTGTTCCTCGACGAAGTCGGCGAGATCGACACCGGCATCCAGACCAAACTCCTCCGCGTCCTTCAAAGCGGCGAATTCGAGCGCGTCGGCGGCACGCAGACGATACGCGTCGACGTCCGCGTAGTCGCCGCCACCAACCGCGACCTCGCCGAAGCCATCGCCAAGGGCTTGTTTCGCGAAGACTTCTACTACCGGCTCAAAGTCTTCTCGCTCAACCTCGAACCCCTCAAGAACCGCCGCGACGACATCCCCGGCCTCATCGACCATTTCCTCAACAAGTTCAGCGTCGAGATGGGCAAAGAGATTTCGGGCGTCGACGACCACGTCATGGAGTTCTTCCTTCGTTATCCCTGGCCCGGCAACATCCGCGAACTCGAAAACGTCCTCGAACGCGCCGTCGTCCTTGCCGAGGACAACGTGATTACCCGCAACGAACTCCCCCAGGAGATGCTCTACACGCCTCTCGATCCCGACGCGCCCTCATCCATCCTTCCCTCGAGCGCCTCCATCATCGAGCGTACCGATCACCTCGAACGCGAACTCATCAAAGGCGCCCTCGACCAATTTCACTGGAACAAGACCAAAGCCGCCGATCACCTCGGCCTTAAACGCACTACCCTCCAGTACAAGATCAAGAAGTACGGGCTGGAGTAGACGCGAGACGCTCTCCCTGCGGCGCGGCGATTTGACCAACGGGACCATCGGTGGGCACCGGGTAGAGGGCATGATATGCCGACAGAGCGTGACAAGGTAGATCCTGCGGCAGAGTCGCCTTGTACTCAGCAGGATCCGGACACCATCGCGACAGGATCGCTCAGCCGTAGATTCCGCGTCGCCATTCGATATCTCGCGGTGATTGCGCTTCTTTCGTTGGCACTCGAAGGCTGCGCTCTGTACTGCCAGACCCGCGTCTTCAACCCCGTGGGGACCATCTCAGAGGAAGTTGCGAATAGTGCCAAGTGGAACGCTTTATTTCCTGGGATGGCACTCGTTCTTCTGGCTCTTCTCTGTTTGCTGGTTGCTGCGATATGTCTGGCTGGGGGCGCGGTCCGGCTGGCGCTGAACATGTTCCCGCGCACAAAACGGCTACAATTCGCCAAGAACATCCCCTTCTTCACCGTTGCCCTCACCTCTGCTTTGGCGTTCGTGGAGGTGACGGCGAGTTTCTATGGGGCCGAGCGTGTTGTTTTCAGAAGGATCTTTAGTGCCACCTTCACGGCGACCGCAGAGCGGGCGCGGGTCGTGATTGACGCCATTGAGGCGTACAAGCAGACCAAGGGCGAGTATCCGGCCCGCTTGGCGAACCTTGTCCCTAAGTTTATCCCAGAAATTCCTACCACTGGTTTGGCAGGCTATCCGCAGTTCCTCTATCGGCGCCCTGAGGACGACAAAGGACCTATCAGGGGCTACGAACTAATGATCGAGACGCCGTCGGGCGGGCTAAACTGGGATGTCTTCGTATACTGGCCTGGGGGGAACTACCCGGACTATTTCTATGGAGGCACCCCGGAGTTGTTCGGCAAGTGGGCTTATGTGCATGAGTAGTGAACATGGCCTTTCGGATCGGGGCGTGATTCGTGGGCGCAACAACGCGAAGACGAAGCGGATCACCTTCACCTAACGCCGTCGGGTAGGGTGAGCGATGCCACTGAATTCTTGTACGGCTCGCGCCCCGTGCGCTATTCCATCGCAGAGCCTCGCCGAAAAGATCACGTCCTAGATGGCGCGACGTCGTAGATCCCTTCCCTGACCGAGCGTAGCGAGCTGTTCGAACGCCTCCACTGGAACAAGACCGAGGGGGCCGACCACCTCGGCCTCAAACGCACGACGCTCCAGTACAAGATCAAGAAGTACGGGCTGGAGTAGTTCTGCTCTCCGCTTCTGCCAAAATCTTGGGACCTCCATGATGTCATGGAGGTCCCAAGTGGTTCAGAGCTTCTGTACGTTGGCGTGGTCTACTTCTTGGTTCCGATCGTGAGCGTCGCCGCTTCGGTGGCCACCTCGCCGTAATCGTTGTACACGCGGCAACGATACGTTCCCTCGTTCACGGCCTGCGCGTTGAGGATGCCGTGGGCGGAGGATACAGCGCCGTTGATATTCACCCCGTCAAGCGTCCATTGGTACCGTAGCGTGGGCGTTCCAATGGCGGACACCCAGAAGTACACTTGCGAACCGGGGTTCGCCGTGACAGACCTCGGCTCGGTGAGGATGATTGGCTGGGTCGTCGCCGGCGTCACGGTGATCGTGGCCTCTTGGGTCAACGCATCCCCGTAATCGTTCCAGGCGTAGCACGCATAGTTGCCAGCATCGGAAGGCTGCACCCACCGGATGCCATGGGCGGTGCTTGTCGCGCCGGGGATATTCACGCCTTCTTTTCTCCACTGATAGTGCAACGGAGCGCTTCCTGTAATCTTGGTCCACACGCTTTCCAGCGGAGACCACTGCACGACCGTTATGGACTTGGGTTGCGTGACGACCAAGGGCGCCGCGTGGACCACCAGCGTTCGCGCATCCGAGATCGCCTCCCCGTAGTCATTCCACACCCGGCACGTGTAGCTGCCTTCGTCCGAAACCTGGGCCGAGGGAATCCCGTGTGCCGCCGCGGTCGCCCCGGGGATGTTTGTTCCGTTCAATCTCCACTGATAGCGCAGCGTTCCGCTACCCTGAGCGACGACCCATTCAGTGACGCTGTCTCCGCCGTCTACCGTGCTCGACCCGGACTGCCGTGTGATCACCGGAGCCACCTGGACCGTTACAGCAACTGCCCCGGAGGTCGTCTCGCCGTAGTCGTTCCAGACCCGGCAGGTATAGCTGCCTTCATTCGACAGTTGTGCCGAAGGGATGCCGTGCGCAGCCGCGGTCGCGCCGGGGATATTCGCGCCGTTTCGTTTCCACTGGTAATGCATCGTATCGCTACCGGAAGCGACCACCCACAGAGTAAGGTTGGCCCCAGGGGCGACCGTGCATGACCCACACTGGCGTGTGATCGTCGGCGCGGCATGTACGACCAAGTCCGCCGGAGTCGACACGATGTCGCCGTAGTCATTCCACACCCGGCATTCATAGCTTCCTTGCTGCGCCAACTGGGCCGGAGAGACGCCGTGTGCCGCCGCCGTCGCGCCCGGAATGTTCGTGCCATTAAGTTTCCATTGGTAGTGCAGCGTATCGCTGCCTTCGGCCACGACCCACATGTGCAGATTCGTGCCTGCGTCTACCGTACGCGATCCCGACTGGCGCGTGATTAGGGGCGCCGCGTGAACAACCAACGTGGCCGCGGCGGAGAGTACGTCGCCATAGTCGTTCCAGACGCGGCACTGATAGCTTCCCTGATCCGGCAATTGGGCCGATGGGATGCCATGGGCGGTTGAGGTCGCTCCAGGAATGTTGACGCCATCCCGTTTCCACTGATAGTGGAGTGGGGCTGTTCCCGTAGCGTTTACCCAAAGGCTCACGGAAGCCCCCGCGTCGACCGTTCGAGACGCCGGGTCAAGTGTTATCGCCGCCGGGGCGTTTACCGTCACGTTCACGGTTCCCGATACCGGGTTGTAGTTCGCGGTATCGTCGGGCGTAAACGTCACAGCGGCCGAGTACGAGCCTGCAGGCGGCACCGTCGTGGGGCTGTCGAACGCAAAGGTTCCAGCTACCGACGCGGTCCCGCCACTTAACGTCGAATCCGCGAGCGAATGCCCGTGAAGGATGGCGCTTGCGGTGGGCCACTCCGTTACCGAAGGCGTGCTGTTTTCGACGGTAACGTCTACCTCGATAGCGTCCGTGCCGCCATTGCCATCGGATACCTGGACGGTAAAGCTGTCGCTTCCGTACCAGTCTGTCTCCGGCTCGTACGTGAACGTCGAAGGCGAGGCCCCGGTTCCCGAGACGGTCGCCGTTCCATGATCCGCATCGAGGGAAACCGACCAGGTCAGTGTGTCGCTCGTGTCTACATCCGCCGCATCGAGCGTTGGCGCGCTCCACGCTTTGGGACTGCCGTTCTGGGACATCGTCGCGCTCAACGGACCGGCGCCCTGGGTGATGGCCGGCGCGTCGTTGACGGACTCGACCGTCACATCCACCGAGATGGTGTCTGTCCCGCCGTTACCGTCTGAGACCTCGACCGTGAAGGCGTCCGAGCCATGCCAGTTCGCCTCAGGCGCGTAGGTGAACGTCGATGGCGAAGCGCCCGTTCCCGATACCGTAGCCGTGCCGTGGTTTGCCTCCGAAGAGACCGACCACGTCAGCGTGTCGCTTGAGTCCGCGTCGGTTGCGCCCAAGGTCGGCGCGCTCCACGCGGTCGGGCTGCCGTCCTCTGACATGGTCACACTCAACGGTCCCGCGCCTTGGGTGATG
>CAYOCT010000092.1:11783-22722 GCA_964402555.1 uncultured Nitrospiraceae bacterium
CGGGCTGCCGTCCTCTGACATGGTCACACTCAACGGTCCCGCGCCTTGGGTGATGGCCGGCGCATCGTTTACGGCCTGAACCGTGACATTCACGTCGATGGTGTCCGTTCCGCCGTTGCCATCCGAGACCTGCACCGTGAAGCCGTCCGAACCGTTCCAGTCCGCGTTGGGCGCATAGGTGAAGGTTGAAGGCGAAGCGCCCGTTCCCGACACCGTGGCCGTTCCATGGCTCGCGTCCGAAGAGACCGACCACGTCAGCGTGTCGCCCGTGTCTACGTCAGACGCGTCTACGTCCGGCGCGCTCCATGCCGTCGGGCTGCCGTCTTCGGACATGGTCACGCTCAACGGTCCCGCGCCTTGGGTGATGACCGGCGCATCGTTCACGGCCTGAACGGCGACGTCTACGCCGATGGTGTCCGTTCCGCCGTTGCCGTCCGAGACCTCGATCGTGAAGCTGTCCGAGCCGTTCCAGTCCGCGCTGGGCGCGTAGGTGAAGGTCGAAGGCGAAGCGCCCGTTCCCGACACTGTAGCCGTACCGTGGCTCGCTGCAGACGAAACCGACCATGTGAGCGTATCGCCCGCATCGACGTCGGTCGCGCCCAAAGCCGGCGCGCTCCATGCCGTCGGGCTGCCGTCTTCGGACATGGTGACGCTTAAAGGACCCGCGCCTTGCGTAATGACAGGCGCGTCGTTTACGGCGCTGACCGTAACGCTGGCGTTGAATGATCCGCTCGTGTCCATCCCGTCGTTCACGGTCACCGGGACCGTGAGCGTGCCGTTGAAATTAGCGGCGGGCGTGATCGTGTTGCCGGATCGCGTGTAATTCGATCCGTCGGCCACGCTGAGCGTGAAATCGGTGGGATACGTGTTATCCGAATCGCTGACCGTGAAGTTTGCCAAGGCCAGCGTGAGGGCTGTCTCCTCCGGTGTGCTAAGTGAGGCTTGGCCCGTGATGCTCGGGACCACGTTGCCCGCGCCTTGGATCGAGAAGTTGTAGGGGTTTTCGTTGCTGTCATTGTTCGCAATGCTCAGCGTGGCGGACCGCGTTCCCGAGGCGTTGGGATTGAATACCACGGTGAACGTCGAGGAACCGCTCGCCGCGACACTCGAAGCCGGCTGCACCGATACGGTGAAGTCGGCGCTGTGCGTGCCGCCGACCGCCACACGCGGCGAACCGCTGAGGCTCAAGGGGCCGCTGCCCGTGTTGTAGATAGTGAAAGTCTTGGTGACCGTGCCACTGGCCAGACCGGTCTTGCCAAAATCCGTATCGTCCGAGGTGGAGGGGCTCGAATCGCCATCCACGATCGACACGCCGTTGCCCTTGACATCCATTTCCGGGCTGCCGGTGACGGTGATGGTGTAGTCCTCCGTTTCACCGTAGCCGTACGTGCCCGACCATGGTGGCGCTACAGGCGTATTCAGATTGTCCGCTCCTCTCACGGCGATGCGCATGCGCGTATTACCGGCCAAGGCGCCCGCTGGCACCGCAATGCTTGTCGCATGGGGGCCGGCCGCCTGCGTATTGGTAACCACATCGTAGGCCTCGCCTGGATCGGAGAAATCGAAATTCTGGTTCCAGTCAAACCAAACCTTCACATAGGACGGGTATCCGCTCCAATACCCGGCAATACTGCACGAGAGTCCGTAGCTCAGTCCTGGCGCGACGGCCCCGGTCTGGCCTGTGTAATTGATATAGCCGCCTGATTCCGCAACCGAAGTCCGGTTGATCCCCGCAAAGGTGACGTTAGTGAGGTAGTCGACAGAGTTATCGGAACCGCTCGTTGAGGGGTAATACGGCGCCTTGATGGGGCGCGAACCGCTCGGGGCCGTAGGATTCGGGGTGCGTGCCGAACCCCCAACCGTAATGCTGGTGCACGTCGCATCGACCACGTTCTCGTACGTTGCGGCGCTGTCGATAGTGTATGCAAGCCAGAAATGGTTGTCGCCGTGTGACAGGACCTGCGACCCGGTGAAGATCATGGTCCCGCTCGGGTTGGTGATGGTGGAGCCGAAAGGCGTGGCGGTCGAGAACGTGCCGTCCGTACCGGTGAAGTATAGCGTCGCCGAATCGATATCGCCTACCGAAGTCGTTCCCGTTGTGGTGAAGGTGAGCGACGTGACGCTCATGGGCGACAGGCTGCCGTCCACGCAGACCATGGCGTCCAGCACGTAGCCCGTATTGCCGCGGAAGATATCGCTCGTGTTCTGGTAGATATCGTTGCGGACGTACTCCATGGCCTTGTCGGCGGCGTGAACGCGAATCACGCCGAAATCGCGATCGGGATTTCCATAATAGTATCCTGCTCCAACTATGCGTCCGTTATTGTCCAGTGTGAAATCCATGGGATATCCGTAGCCCGCCTCTGTCCCCATGAACCCGTCCCCGCTGAAGGTCGTATCCAGCGCGCCGGCCGTCGTGTACCGGGCGAAGAAGTAGTCGCCCCCATCGTAGCCTCCGGTAATGATCTTGCCGTCGCTCTGCACCGCCACTCCGGTGGCTTGGGCGCCATAGTACGAGGGCACCATGGCCTTGCCCGTGCCATTGAAACCCGTATAGAACGTGCCGTCCGGATTCAATACGGCGACCATGAATTCGCGCGTGGACCCGCTGCTGTCGTAGGCGTCGCCGCCAAGGACGATCTCGGGCCCTGACTGGCCGCCGTAGTCGTACAAGGCTACGCCTCCCGCGCTGCTCCCGTTGCCTGTAAAATCGAAAAGGTTGTGCCACTGTTTGACGCCGCTGCTGTTAAGCCTAAAGACAAGCGTGGCATTGTCCGAACCGTTGTGTCCCCATCCTGCGCAGTAAATGGATTGCGATCCGGAGGCCTCGTCTCCCAACGTAATGGAGCTTAGACCTTCCATCTTGCTGCCCGTGGTCGAGATGTTGAACGTCCAGGTATTCTCTATTGATCCCGAACTGCTCAGGCGAATCACTCCGCACGTGTAATCCGAACCGCAAAGCGTGCAGCCAACGACAATCTTCCCGTCTTTCTGGACCGCCACGCACTGCCCGTAATCGCCCCAGCCGGTCGGCGCGGTGATCAGCTTGCCGCTCGAGGCGAACCCGGTGTCCAGCGAGCCATCCGCATTCAGACGGGCCACGCCTATCTTGTTATATTGTCCGGAAGCGGCGAGTGTGGTGCCCACGAGAACCAGCTTGTTGTCGGACTGAATAGCCAACGCTCGACAGTAATCGACGTATCCCGTCATGCTTACGGTCTTGTACCCATTGGGACTGTTGAACGTCGTATCGAGCGTCCCATCGCTGTTATAACGGGCTACGGCAAACTGGGTCGTGGTCGATGACGTGCTGATTTCACCCGCGACCACGATCTTTCCCGCGTAGGTCGAAGTGGCCGGATAGGCTTGGACCGCCTCAGCCTGGTCCCCTTCGCTGTCCGTGCTGAAACTCGAACTCACGGTCCCGTGGAGTCCCCACCGGTGATCGATCTCGCCAACTTGCGCGCTGGCGGGCAACGCCGCGAACAGGAGCAACATAGCGCAGAATACCAAACGAGACGTGACGACATCATTCGACTTCATGACTGATTCTCCCTCTTTTCCCCTCACGCATTCGTTCTACTCTTCCTTTTCTAACAAATCTCACACAAGCTACCACGTCTTGGGTCTCGTGCTCTTGATGCAGGATTACAGCACACTTTGAAGCGAATGTCAAGCTTTATTGTTTTTATTGCGGTCATATCGGAAATAGCGTATTAATCCCAATTGATTCTTATTTGAATAATGTGACAAATCGAGATACATGATCGGTATTTACTAAAGAATAGGCATTGGAAAGCCTGTTCTCGGCCGGATAGGTTACAATGATGGTTATGTTAATTTCGCGATGATTTCTTCTGCTAGACGATAACGAATCTTCAACTGGGCTTCCATGCGCTTGCTTCGACGAAACCTCCATGGCGTGTCAGTCTATCGACTCTATGGGTCTGTTCTGGGGCCGCGATCACGCCGTAGCGCTAAGCGGGTTGCGAATTCGCCCAGATGTTTCAACTCAGTTAGGTTGAGTATCGGGTGCAATTCCAGGCGAAAGCCGACGCAGGCGAAGTTGCGATTGGGGTCGGCGGAGCCTACAATGCGGGACACGATTTTCTGGGCATCCCACGTGGAGAAAGGGTCATAGCATGGCTAAGCTACGCGTCTTGATGATCATCGGTGGAGTGTGGCATCCGTTCGAACGCTGCGGGGAGATCGTCAAGTCGCTGCTGGAGGCGTCGGGGCGCTATGACGTCTTGGTCACAAAGGACCAGAATATGTTGCGTAAGGCATCGCTAGCGAAGTTCGATGCGGTGGTTGCGTATACGTCGGGTGGCGAACTGACGAAAGATCAAGAAGCGGGGCTGCTGGGGTTTGTCAAAGGCGGGGGGGCGTTCGTCGGCCTCCATTGCGCGGCCGTCGCGTGGAAGAAGAATGCGGCGTATATCGACATGCTCGGCGGCGTGCTCGAGTCGCACGGGCCGTTGTGCGAGTTCCCGGTGACGATCACGGGCGCGGACAGTGTGATCACGCGGCGCGTTCAGCCGTTCCGTATCGAGGACGAACTCTACGTGCTCGACAAGTTCGACGCGTCGAAAGTGAAGGTGCTTGCCACGGCGATGTGGCACGGCAAGGCTCACCCGATGGCGTACACGAAGGACTACGGCAAGGGCAAGGTCTTCTTCCTCGCGTTGGGCCACGACGAGCGCGCGCTGGGGCATCCCGAGTTTCAGAAGATGCTGCGGCGCGGCGTCGACTGGGCGCTCGGGCGGGCCGAACGCAAACCGATGAAGGCTGGCGTGCTGGGTTACGGCGTGTCGTTCAAGATGGGCAAACTCCACCTTGAAAGCATGCGGGCCGCAGGCTTCGAGACCGTCGCCGCGTGCGACCTCGTCGCGCAGCGCCGCAAGGAAGCCGACGAGGATTTCCCCGGAATCCAGACCTACGCGTCCGCGGCGCAGATGCTCAGCAAGTCGGGCATCGAACTGGTGACCGTTATCACCGAACACAACACGCACGCGAAGCTCGCGATCCAATGTCTGAATGCGGGATGCCACGTCATTACCGAGAAGCCGTTCTGCATTACGGTGAACGAGGCCGACGCAATGATCGCCGCGGCCCGCAAGAGCAAGCGCATGCTCAGTGTCTTCCACAACCGCCGCTGGGACGGCGACTACATGGCCATCAAAGATATCATCCGGCGCGGCCTGATCGGCGAGGTGTTTCAGATCGAGGTGGCCATGGGCGGCTACGGGCACCCGAGCTATTGGTGGCGGTCCGACAAACGCATTTCGGGCGGCGCGTTTTATGATTGGGGCGCGCACATCGTCGACTGGACGCTGGGGTTGGTACCCGCGAAGATCACGGAGGTCTGCGGCCATTTCCAGGCGAAACGGGTGTGGCACGACGTGACTAACGAAGACCATTGCGCCACTACGGTGCGCTTCTCGAACGGCTGCTGCGCCATGATCGAATTGTCGCAACTCGCCGCGATCGGCAAGCCGCGCTGGCGCATCCTCGGCACATTGGGCGCGATTCTCGACAAGGACGACGAACAGTTCAAGGTAGTGAGTTTCAAGGAAGGCGTGCGGATCGAATCCAAAGTCAAGTACATGCCTTCGGACTGGCACGCCTACTACCGGAACGTGGCCGATCACCTCCTGCTTGGCGAGCCGCTCGCGGTGACCCCTGAAAGCGCGCGGCGTGTCATAGCGCTTATCGAGACGTCCGAGAAGTCGTCCAAGGCGGGCAAAGCGCTGCCCGTGCCAAAGCACTGCGCATAGCGCGTCGGGAGCGGGCGGGTTCGTCAATCTGTAACGTGGTCGTCCAGGATTGCGGCGGGTATCATACTACTCCGAGTCCGATACGGCCGGCAGCAGGATGGTGAAGATCGCGCCTTCGCCTTCCTTCGAGGAAAGTGATATGCGGCCGCCGTGGTCGCGAATGACACCGTAGGAGACGCTCAGGCCCAGGCCCGTGCCTTCGCCGACGCCTTTGGTGGTAAAGAACGGGTCGAAGACCTTCGATTGGATGGCGGCGGGGACGCCTGGGCCGTTGTCTTCAAAGACGATCTGAACGAATCCGTCCGCGAACGAAGTCCGGATGGCAAGGCGTTTGGTCCTGTTCTCGACGGAGGCAAGCGCCTGTTGCGCGTTGTTGACCAGATTGAGGAAGACCCGCTGCAGTTCGTGCGCATCGGCGACGATATTCGGCACGTTAGGATCGAAATCCAGTTCGAGCTCGATGCCGTCAATGCGGATTTGATACTCGCGCAATGCAAGCGTATCGGAAAGAATGTCGTTGACACACCGCACGGCCTTTTCGGACTCGTAATGCCGCGCGAAACTCAAGAGATTCTGGACGATGCGGCGGCAGCGCTCGGCTTCCATGGTGATGTGTTCGAGCCGCGTATGGATGGTTGGCTCGACCTTTGATGACATGAGCAGTTGGGCGTAGCCGAGGATTCCCGTGAGCGGATTGTTGAGCTCGTGCGCAACACCCGCGACGATTTCGCCAATGGCGCTCAGCTTCTCCGACTGTACCAGGTTCTGTTGAAGTTGGAACTGGCTGGTCAGGTCCGCCATCAGAATGAGCAGGCTGTCCACGCATCCCATGTCGCGCTTCAACGGCACGACGCGGATATCGCAATTCAACGCGGCCTTGAACGCAGTCGGCTCCGTGCATTTGACGCGCGCTTCCAGTTCGTCTTCGATGGCGTCCATCATGGCGTCGCGCAACGGCGCGCATTCGCCTTCCAGCAGGCCGTAGAGAGGATTGCCAATCAAATCGCTCGGGCTTTGGGCGCCAAACATCGTAACCGCCATCGGGTTCGCGTCGAGGATCATACATTGCCTGTCGCACAAGACGATGCCCAAGGGCGCATGGGTGACAATAGCTTCGATGTAGGTGTTTGAGCGGTGGATCTCGTTCTCGAGACGCCGCGCCAGTCGCAGATCGTGCGCAAGGCCCACGACCCCGACGATGCGCCCTTCCCGCTTGATACAGCGCGTGGTCAATTCGAAAGGGATGCGCTCGCCGGTCTTCGTGTAGATCTCGACCGTATACGGCGCCCGCGACACCGCGCCGGCGGATACGATGCGCGACTCGACCACCTCGTTGAACTCCGGCGCGATCAAATCGAAGACGGACAATCCGTCAATAAGATCTTGCCGGGTGAATTGCGTCAGCTTGAGCCCAGGCATGTTGATGTAGAGCAACCGGCCATTGAGATCGTGCACGTACACGATGTCGGGAAACGCCAGGACGAGGTCTTCGAACAGATGGACAAGTCTGCGGTGTTCGGCCGTCAACCCGTCGCACTCGCATCCAAGCAACCGTTGATAGAACGCTTCGTCTTCGTGGTTGGGAGGGAGTTGTGGAATGGCGGGTCTCATGCACGCGCGGAGACGAAGGACGGCTTCGTTCGACTCCGGGGCGTCGAGTTTCTCTCGAAGCAGTTCGACGGTCTCGAAAAACAACGTGCGCAACACCCGCGCGATCATGGCGTCGTCCATGAGCGCTTCGCGCAACGGGGCCGGGTCGAGCGCCGTCCCTTCTTCGCAACGCGCCGCGAGTTCATCCACCAGGCCGCGCAAGAGCGGCGCAAATTCCTCGATATCGAGCACCGCCGTGACGGACGTGGCGATACGTTCCGCGTGCTCTTGGAACAACGACTTTACAACATCCATGGAACACCCTCGCCAGTATGACGCGGGGCTGCACATCCTCAGCGTCCTGTATCGAGTATACCAGAGGACATCCGGAAAGGGAATTGACATTGCCGGGATAACGTGATTGAATGGGCACGCATTTGGCCAGGATAGGAAGGGGTTGCCCATGATCAAGTTAGGCGTGAATACGGTTTTGTTCGGCAAGCACGATTTTCGCACGGCGATGCAGCATCTCAAGTGGGCGGGGTACGACGCCGCCGAGATCTCCGCATTGAAAGGCATGTGCGAGCACCTGTGTCTCGACACGTGGAAACAAGACGCGGCGGATATCAAGGCTATCGTCGAAGACCTTCAACTGCCGCTTACGGCCATGGAAGAGGCCGCGCTCGACGAAGACCGCCTCTTGCGGGCGTATGAGGCCGGCGCCGAGATTGGGATTCCCGTTGTGAACGTCGGGCCGGGTGGTTCGAAAGACAACCCCGAGGACCTGCCGAAATCGATCGACATGCTGGCGAAGTTGGCCGAGAAGGCCGAGCCGTTCGGCGTGGCCCTCTGCGTGAAGGCCCACGTCGGCGCTTCGATATGGAATACGCCCACGACGTTGCAGGCGATGGCCGCGATCGATTCGCCCGCGTTCGGCATCGACATGGACCCGAGCCATATTCATCGGTCGGGCGAGGTCCCCAAGGAAGCCCTCAAGCAAGTGATCTCGCGCGTGAAACACATCCATATCCGCGATTGTGTGGGACCCGGCCCCAGTCCCGGCGTGCCCGAACTGCAAGCTTGCGGACGCGGCGAAATCGATCTCATGGGCTACTGCAAGGTGCTGGTCGATTCCGGTTACGACGGCCCCGTGAATCTCGAAGTCATCGGCGCAGGCGAGTACGATGTGAGCCGTTGCGCGATCATCGCGGCGGAAACGTATGGCTACTTGAACGCGTGCCTTAAGGCATGCGGCGGAAGATAACCGTTTGGCCCGTTGCAGGAGGCCATCGAGAAAAGGAGAAGGGTATGCCCAGCAAGTTCCCGAATATCGTAATGTTCGCCATCGACAGCATCCGACGCGACCACATGAGTTGCTACGGCTATCCGCGCCAGACTACGCCGCACCTCGACCGGCTCGCGCAGCAGGGGACGTTGATTGAGAACTCGTTCAGCGCCTACATCCCCACGACGCCCGCGTACTCGAGCATCCTGACCGGACGCGACGTGTTCTCGACGCGCATGGTGTCGCTCGGGCCGAAGGGGCCGCTCGACAAGAAACAGCCCACGCTTCCCGAGATCCTGAAGAAGGCGGGTTACGTGTCGACGTGCGTCGGATTCGACGGCGGATTCTATCGCGGGTTCGACCAGTACCTAACGTTTGAAGGCTGGCCCGCATGGGAAGACCGTCCCGCGCGCAAGGCCGAAAACCTCAATGCCGTCGCGATTCCCGCGCTGGAGAAGATGCAGAAGTCCGGCAACCCGTTCCTGCTCTTCCTGCGCCACATGGATCCCCATGCGCCGTATCTGCCTCCGCCTCCCTACGACCAGATGTTCTACTCGAAGGACCCCTGTGACAAGAAGAACAAGAGCATGAAGCCCGTGTTCGCCTTCAAACCCTTCGCGGACTTCCTCAGTTCCTGGATGCCGCCCGGATGCACCGACAAGGACTACGTTATCGCGCAATACGACGGCGAACTCGCGTATATGGACGCCTGCTGCCAGCGCATCCTGACGCGCGTCGAAGAATTGGGTGTCGCCGAGAATACGCTTATTGTGGTGACCGGCGACCATGGCGAGACGCTTTACGATCACGAGATCTTCTTTGACCATCACGGTCTTTACGAGCCGACGCTCGTCGTGCCGCTGTTCTTCTACTGGCCCGGGCATATCGCACCCGGCGTGAGGAGCAAGGCCTTCACCCTCCACGAAGACCTGCTGCCCACCGTGCTCGACATCTGCGGCCTACAGAAGTTTGCGAAGGGCGTCAAGTTCGACGGCAAGTCCACCGTCCCCTATTTCACCAAGACCGGCGACAGCCCGCGCTCCGAGTTCTACATCACCGAATGCACCTGGATGCGCAAACACGGCTGGCGCACGCCGATCTGGAAGTTCTGGCAGGCGCTCGAACCCGACTTCCACCACAAACCCACGGTCGAACTGTACAACATCGTGGAAGACCCAACGGAGTCGGTAAACCTTGCGGACAAGAAGCCCGATATCGTCAAGTACATGCGCAGCCGCATGAACCAGTGGATCGATAAGCGCACCAAAGAGACCGGCAAACCCAACCCGATCCTCGAATACAAGATCGGCATGGAGAAATACATCGGCTCCATCGCCACCGCCAAGAAACTCCAGGCGCGGTAACAACGTTCCGAAGATCGCAAAAGGCAGGCTGCAAGCGTGCAGCCTGCCTTTCTTCTTGGTCATAGGGATCTGCGCTTCAGACCAGGACGTTTCTACCTAGAGCTTGCGCCTTCGGATTCGCATGTACGCAGTCCGAAACACTCAATCAACGGCAGGAAGTCTCGGTCGTTGTGGAGAAGAGGAAGGCCGTTTTGCATAGCTACTGCCGCAATCAGACAATCCATGGGCTTGCGTATCGTTACACCAGTCTTGCGTAAAGTCCGATACATGCGAGCGGCCTCTTCGAACGTGGCGCGTTCCATGGAGAGGCACGGCAGTTCGTCAAGGCAATCCTTCGTCTTCTTGAGTTCGGTTTCGGAGCGAATTCCCTGCAAGATCTCCATTAGAACAAGACCGCATTTCAGAACAGCGTCTTCTTCCTGCATTGCGGCTTCAAGAAGGCTCACTTGGCCGCTGTCTGACCCATTGAAGAAATCGATCCAAACAGACGTGTCGACCAGAATCCTCATTCAATGCGTCCCCTGCGCCATTCCTCCAAGTTGCCTTCCCACGCGACCGCGCCCTTGAGCGCCATGAAGCGTTGATGCAACCCTTTGCGCGCAAGTTCGCGCAACGCCAGATTGATGACCGCATTGCGTTCCGCGACGCCCGTGATACGCATGCATTCCTCAAGCGTTTGCTCGTCCAGTTCCACGCAGGCATTCTGCATACGTTCGGCTCCTTAGCGTCCAGTTCATTTCCGCACATATTCTAGCACGGCGGTAAGAGGTTAGCTACGTCATGCCGGGTATGTGCAATTCATATAAACAGGGGAAGCAAGAAGCCAATGACTCCCGCGAACGTCGGCTGCCTGTCTCCCAACCAAGAGCCGGGGCCGGTCCCTTTTGGGACCGGCCCCGGTTGTGTTTATTGGGATCCGTTTA
>CAYOCT010000093.1:0-22541 GCA_964402555.1 uncultured Nitrospiraceae bacterium
ATAAGGAGCATAAAGAGATCATACAAGGGTGGGTGCAGCGAAGCGAAACCCACCGTGGATAGGGGCGAATTGGTGGGTTCCGCTTCGCTGCACCCACCCTACCCCGAGTTTACGTGCGGATCGCAGAACAACGCACCGGCGATTAAGGCTGGTCTGGCGGGCGCTGCACGAAACGGACCTCGGCGGGCAGGCTCAGCCGCGTCAGGAACTCGTGCTCGATCTCGCGCTGCAAATCCATAATGGGCCACATCATGTCCGAGAAGAGGTCTTGCGTGAGCTGGACCGAGACCACCACACGCTGGTCAGTCACGTCGACCCAGAAAGGCCGTCCTGCGGCGCGGCTGTGCGAAAGCACCTGCGCGATCTGGCCCTCATAAAAGACCGTCTCGTTGACTTGGCGTCGGCCATCGAGGCGGCGTCCCGGACGAAGGATGGCGCCGGTCCGGCCGCACGGGCATTTCTCGCGCGCCACCTCGCAGGCCACGCGCGTGCGATACCGCAGCAAGGGAATCGCCTCACGGCACAGCGAGGTCACCACGAGTTCGCCGCTTACTTCTTCCACCAGGAACTGATCCTCGTTGGCATGGAAATGGCTCGCCTCGCATTCGACGCACAGGCCTGGGTCGAGCACCTCTTCGAGGCCGAAGTTGCAGTGCACCGCGACCAGCAGGCCCGCTCTCAATTCCTCGCGGACGCCGTTGTCCACGGGGCGGGTCAAGAGGATTGTGCGCAAGTGGAGCGCCTGGGGGTCTGTCCGGGTTTGGTCCATGGCGCGCATGAGTTCCAGCGCGTTGGTCGGCGTGGTGATGAGCATCGTCGGCCGGTAATTACGGAGCATGGCGAGCTGCGTGTCGATATGAAACGGTTCCTCGGCGATGACCGAGGCTTCGAGATGTTCCGCGCCGAGGACGTATCCGGATGCGCCGCGCGATACGCCGCCGCCCAAACAGACTTGCACGACGTCGTTCGCGGTCACGCCGCTCGCGACCAGTTGCCGTGCCGCGAGTTTGCCCCATTGTGCGAGATCGTTACGCGTGTGGCCAATAACGATAGGCGTGCCTTCGGGCCCCGTCGTGGAATGGAGCCGAATCACCTCACGCAGCGGCATCGCGAACATCCCATACGGGAAGCTCTGGGCCATATCTTCGGGCGTCGTTGTCGGCAACGCCGCCATGTCCCCCGGCGACTCGACGCGCACGTCCTGCAACTGCTCGCGGTACTTGCGCACATTGCGTTTCAGCCGCACCACGAGCGATTGCAGCCGTTCGAGCTGCAACTGCTCAAGCTCCGCCCGCGGCATCAATTCATAGCGCCGGTCAAAGACCTTCATCGTTTGCTCCTGAATTGAGTAATTTGATAATTGAGTAATTGAGTAATTTCGATGTTTGAAAACTTGGAGATTGACGCGTTAGGACGGCGCTGGACAGAGCCAACTGACTGCCGCAGAAACGCGTCAATGCCTGTCCCTAACTTTACTCAATTACTCAATTTCACTTCTCCCAGACTTCCTTATATCCCTTGCCAAGGTACGCCCGTTTGACCTCCGGGTTGTTCATCAAGTCCGCCGCCTCGCCTTCGAGGATGATCTCGCCGGTCTCCATGACGTAGGCCCGGTCGGCGATCTCGAGGGTGGCGATAGCGTTCTGTTCGACGAGCAGCACCGTGACGCCGAGGTCGCGCATCTCGCGGATCTCGGCGAAGACTTCCTGCACCATCAGCGGCGCTAGGCCGAGCGAGGGCTCGTCGAGCAATAGCAGCCTCGGACGGGCCATCAGGGCGCGGCCGATCGCGAGCATCTGCTGTTCGCCGCCGGACAGCGTGCCGGCGACTTGGTGAATGCGTTCGCGGAGGCGCGGGAAGCGGTCGAGAACGATTTCGACATCCATCTTGCGGTCGGGATTGTGATAGCCGCCCATGAGCAAGTTCTCGTGGACGCTCATGTCGGCGAAGATCTGCCGGCCTTCGGGAACGAGCACCAGCGTGTTGCTGATACTGCGCCATGCGGGTTGTCCGCGCGTCGGGCGTCCGTTGATGAAGACATCGCCGTGCCACGGCTGCAAGAGGCCCACGATGGAGCGCAGCAGCGAGGATTTCCCCGCGCCGTTGGCGCCGAGCAGGCCGACGATCTCGCCCGCGCAGACGTGCAGGCTGATGCCGTGCACGACTTCGAGGCTGCCGTAGCCGCACCGGAGATTCCTAACTTGCAGCAGCATGGTCCAATCCCGTGCCGAGATACACCCGAATGACTTCCTGGTTGCTCTGGATCTCCGCCGGCGTGCCCTCGGCGAGAGGGACGCCGTTGTTCAACACGAAGATCTCGTCCGATATGTCCATGACCAGCGACATGTCGTGTTCTACCAATAGGACCGTAATGCCCTTGTCCCGTATCTTGCCGATCAACTCGCCGAGGTCGTGCGTCTCGCGCGTGTTCAGTCCGCTTGCCGGTTCGTCGAGCATCAGCAATTCCGGCTCGGTGGCCAGCGCGCGCGCAAGTTCGACCATCCGGCGTTGTCCGAAGGCCATCGCGCCCGCGGGCACATGAGCCAGGTCCGCCAAGCCGACGTACGCGAGGTACTCCATGGCGGAGTCGCGGATCTGGCGTTCTTCACGCGGCTGGCCCGGCAGACGTAGCGCGCACTTCACAAACTCGGAACGCGTGCGCCCATGCCGCCCGACCATGACGTTTTCGAGGACGCTCATTTGCAGGAACAAGCTCGGGTTCTGAAACGTGCGCGAGATACCCGCCCGGGCGATCTGATACGGTTTCGACCCAGTGATCTGGCGGCCTTTGAACAGGATGCGCCCGGTCTCGGTCTTGTAGAGGCCGGACACGATATTGAACAGCGTAGTCTTGCCCGCGCCGTTCGGGCCGATGATCGCTTTGATCTGGCCCTGCGCGACGTTGAACGACACCTTGTCCAAGGCGACCAGCCCGCCGAAACTCCGCCGGATGGTATCAACCTCAAGAAGCGCCATGGCTGCCTCCCGCCGGGCTGGAACCGCGGCGCGCGATGCGGCGGATAAACGCGCCGGCTTCTTTGAAAGGCCCTTCGGGCGCGATCGAGATGATGACGATCAGCAACGTGCCGAACACGGCGTTGTCGTACGAGCCGAACCAGTCGCGTAACGACAGATAATTGATGGTGCTGCTGACGATGACGCCTCCCCACAAGTTGGACATCCCGCCCGCCGCCGCGAGCGCCACGTAGCGGACCGATTTCAGAGCCGACGCTTCGCCCGGCCCGATGCCTCCGGTGTAGTGCGTGAGGCACACGCCGGCGATAGCGGCCAGCATGGCGCTCAGCACGAACGTCTTCAATTTGTACGTCGCGGTGTCGATGCCGATGGCATTCGCCGCGGTCTCGCGGTCGTGGATGGCCTGCATGGCGCGGCCCACGCGCGACCGCACGAGGTTGCGCGCGAGCGCCAGCAGGACCAAGGCGAGGCCGCAGGCGATGTAGTAATTCTGAACCCGGTCCGCGCTCTTGCCGCAGATCGAAAGGCCCGCGCCAAGGTTCCATGCGGGCACGTTGGTGACGCCGTCCGCCGCGCCGGTGATCGAGGATCCCAGAACGATCTTGTTGACAATGACGACAAAGCCGAGCGTGGCCATCGCGAGGTAGTGCCCCTTGAGTCGCAACGCGGGGTAGCCGACGGCCGCGGCGATCGCCGCCGTGGCGAGCATGGCCACCACGAACGCCGCCCATGGGTTTACGTTGACGACTTGCGCCCCGAACATGTCCTCGTTCGGCACGAAGACATGGAAGAACGCGAGCGCGCGTGCCCAAGCCGCGCCCTGGAACCGCGTGAAATCGTAGGTCGTCAGTACGGCCGAGGTGTAGCCGCCGATGGCGAAGAACGCGCCGTGGCCCAGCGAGACCTGGCCCGCATAACCCATCACGAGGCACAAGCCCATCACCACGATGGCGTAATACACGGCCATCGTGGCTTGCGACAGGCAATACTCCTTCTCCATGGCGAGCGTGACCAGATGGATCCCGACGACCGCCAAGACGAAGGCGATGTATGGCGCGAGGTGTTTGGCTTTCACGTCAGAACTCCCTCACGCTTTCGCCCGAGGGCTTGCCCAATAGGCCGTGCGGACGCGCAAGCAACATCAGTAACAACACGGCAAACGCGGTTACGTCGCTGTAGGCCGCCGGGAGTTTCCTGACGCTGAACGCTTCGAGCACGCCGATGATCAGGCCGCCCGCCACCGAGGCCATCGGATTGCCCAGTCCGCCGAGGATCGCGGCGGCGAACCCTTTGATCGCAAGCGGGCCGCCCATCTCGTAGTGGGTCATTGTAATCGGAGAGATCACACAGCCACCGAGCGCGCCAAGGGCGGCGCTCAGGCCGAACGCAAGCGTCCGCATATTCGAAATATTGATCCCGGCGAGCATGGCGGCCTCGGGATTCGACGAACAGGCGCGCATGGCCCGGCCTTTCAAGCTGTAGCGTAGGAACATGTGCAGCAGCGCCACGATGACCGCAACCGTGCCAAGGACCCATAGCACCTGCGGCGATATCGTCGCGCCGAACAGCTTGATCGACGAGATCTCGTTTCCCGTGAAATACGGGAGGGACCGCACCTTCTCGTCCCAGACATGCAGGGCAATTTCCTGAATCACGATCGACAACCCGATCGTAATGATGATCATGTGCATGATCGAATGGTGCCGCAGGCGGCGGAAGAACAGGATCTCGAGCAGGCAGCCGACCATGGCGACGATGACTACGGCCCCGGCGATGGCCATGGGCAAGGGGAGGAACTGGGCGAGCGACACCGCCACCATGCCGCCGAGCATCACGAATTCGCCCTGGGCGAAGTTCAGCACTCCCGTGGCGCTGAAGATCAGGTTGAACCCGATCGCCACCACGGCGTAGATGCTGCCCTTCGTGATGCCGGACAGGAGGTACTGCAACAGTAAGGAATAGCTATCCATCCGTCTCGCGCGTTTCCAACGTGTTGAGTTGGGCCGTAGGCCGTTTAGACCTGTTCGTGCTCGTGCTACCTCGTAAATCGAAACTCGACCACCTGTCATTCTGAGCGAAGCGAAGAATCTCACCCGCGATACAGGCCTCGCCTGCTAGGAGATTCTTCGCTTCGCTCAGAATGACAGGTGGTCCAGCGTTCCTCTGTGCATCGGCGCCACTCGCGACGTATAGCATTTTCATTCTCCCGAGTGAAGCCGCGCTTCATGACAACTCGTAATCGTAATCGAGCAATAAAGTAGACGTCATATCAATAAAGGTCCATGGAGCACGCCGTTGCCGTCGCGAAGACTCTAGGGCAGTTGAAGGGCATACTCCTAAGTCCGACTACGATTACGAGCACGATTACGAGCACGAGCACGAACACAGGATCTATACGCTATAACGTGTGTCTCGCTCCACTCATGCAACTCTCGGTTCTACACGCCACGAAAAAGCCCCGGCAGTGCAAGCCGCCGGGGCTTGACTTCTTCACTCAACCCGTCCCTCTGGCGCTTACTTCTTGTAGATCGTGAACTTGCCGTCCTTCACCGTCAGCATCTCGAACGCGTCGAGCGAGAGGCCGGTGTGGTCTTCCGGCGAAAAACTGAAGATGCCCGCCGTGCCGGCAAAGCCCTTGAGATTCTCGATCGCGTCGCGGACCTTGTCGCGATCGGTCGACTTGGCTTTCTTGATGCCTTCGACGACAATCGTCAGCGCGTCATACGCATGCCCGCCGAACGTGCTCACGTCTTCCTTGTACTTGGCTTCGTAATCCTTCTTATAAGCGGCCAGCAGGGCCTTCTGAGGATTGCTGTCGGGGAGTTCGTCGACCACGAGGAGGCGGCCCGCCGGGAACAGCGTGCCTTCCGCGGCGACCCCGGCCTGCTCGACGTACTTGGGATTGCCGAAACCGTGGCTCTGGAACAGCGGCACATTGAGGCCGATCTGCTTCATGTTCTTGGCGACGATAGATTGCGCCGGCACGATGGACCAGTTGACGATCGCCTGCACCCCCGCCGTGCCCTTCACTTTGGTGAGAATATCGGTGAGATCCGTAGCGACTTTGTCGTAGACTTCGTTCACCAGAATTTCGATTCCGGCGGTCTTTGCCATTTCTTCGAGCTGCTTTTTGCCGGCGGCGCCGAATCCGTCATTGCTGCTCAGCACGGCGATCTTGCTGATGCCCTTGTCCTTCATCGTGTTGAAGATCCAGGTGATGGCCTGGCTGTCTTTCTGGGGGGTCTTGAAGACGTACTTGGCGACCGGATTCACGATCACTTCCGCCGCCGCGCACGAAACCAGGATCATTTTGTTCTCTTCGCAGAGCTTCTTAATTTCCATCGTTTCGCCGCTGGTCGACGGTCCGATAATGGCCAGCACCTTGTCTTCTTCGATCAACTGCTTCGCAAACGACCCCGCCTTCTTCGGGTCGCCGCCGCTATCTTTGACGATCAGTTCGATCTTGTGGCCCAGGACGCCGCCTTCGGCATTAATCTTGTCCACGAGCATGCTGGCCGTCTTCTCTTCAGGCGCCCCCAGGAACGACGCGCCGCCCGTCACCGAGAAAATCGCGCCAATCTTGATGGGCTTGCCCTTGGCGATTTCCGCGCCAAACGCCATCCCGCACGCCAATAGCGATCCCACCACGGCCACCACAAGCAGTTTCTTCATGAGCGGTTCTCCCCACGTTAGGTTCCCAAACTCGGCATGACTTCATGCGAAAGTCACGGTTTCAACCGTGAAAGAGTGCCAAAAAAGAACGTCCATGTCAAGTTGTGGCGTTTGATCGAGCATGGTTTCAAGCGATAAACGCGCCTCAGCCGAGGAGTTGCTATAAGAGCCGCGAGAGGCAGGTCATCTCGCAAAGCCTTAGAGGTGAGCGGCTTGCGCCAAATAACTCATGTCAAAATCTTCACATCGTAATAATAGTGTGTACGGCCATGATATCTCTAAGAAATGACAAGAGTATACGGCTAAAGAATTCGGCTCCATTGCCGATAAACCGCTTGAACGAATAGTGGATTCCTGGAAGGAGGGTACGAGTATGTCAGGCACCTTCTCTGTTGGGGGACTGATCTCGGGCCTCGACTCGAACAGCATTATCAGCCAGCTCGTTTCCATCGAGAGCCAGCCGATCACGCGAATGCGGCAGCATATCAGCGACCTGCAAGCGCAACAGACCGCCATTCGTTCGCTCCGCACCCAGTTGCTGTCGCTGCGCAACTCGATTCAGGATTTCCGGTTGGGCGACATCCTGAACCAGTACGCGGCGGTGTCGAGTGCCGACACCGTCATGACCGCCACGGTATCGGGACAGAATCCCGTGATCGGCTCGTATGCCATTGACATCCAACAGTTAGCCACGGCGACCTCGGCGCGGAGCAGCGCGGTCCTCGGCGCCGCCATCAGCCCGAGCGCTTCGCTCGCAAGCAGCGGCATGACGACGGATGTCACAGCCGGCACGTTTACCATCAACGGCGTCTCGTTCACGGTCGATCCCTCGACGCAGTCGCTGAACACGATACTGGGCCAAATCACCAGCAGCGCGGCCGGGGTCACGGCGACCTACGACGCCGTGAACGACAAGGTGACCATCGCCAATACGGCGGCGGGAGACACGAGTCTCATCAATTTCGGCAGTGGGGATGACACAAGCAACTTCCTCGACGCCATCGCGGTTACCGGAGCGATGCAGGCGGATAACGGGAGCGGTTCGACCTATGCCACGAGCACGCGCAATCTCGGAGCCGCCAATCCTTCGGAAGATCTGAACACGGTGCATTTCGCGGGCGGGACAGTCTCCGCGGGGACCATCTCGATCAACGGCGTGAGCATCACCATCGACCCCGCGACCGACTCGATCTCGGATATCATCGCGCGCATCAACGAGTCGGACGCGCAGGTCAAGGCCAGCTACGACACGACTTCGGATACCTTGCGGTTTGTATCGGAGACGATGGGCAGCCGGACGATCCGGTTCACGGCGGGTACCAGCAATTTCATGAACGTTATGCATCTGGACACGGCCATCCAGACCGCAGGCAACGACGCGAAATTCACGATTAACGGCGGCGCCGTCCAGACCCGCAACACCAACGAAGTGTCCGACGCCATCGGCGGGATCACGCTGAAGTTCCTCGATCTCGGGAAGAGCACCGTTACCGTGTCCGGCGACGACGACAAGATCGTCGAGGATGTCCAAGCAATGGTCGACGCGTTCAACGAATCCGTGGATGCGTTGCGAGGCGCGACCGCTCAATCCGGCCAGCTCAGTGGCGACGCGAGCATTTCGAGCGTCGAACTCTTCCTGCGCCAGGCCATCTTCAACGTCGTCTCGGGCCTCACCGGCGACTACCGCAGTTTTGTGGACATTGGTATCAGCACCGGCGACACCTTTGACGCCGAATCGTCGGCGCACCTCACGCTCGACGGGGACAAATTCAGGGAGGCGCTGTCCAGCGACCGGTCCTCCGTGGCCCGCCTGTTCACCAACGACAGCAAGAACGGCATTGCCGACCAGTTGTTCACCTATCTCGACGACATTACAAAGACGACGGGGTTCCTGAACGACCGGTCGAAGTCCAACGGCACCATTGACCAGCAGATTAGCGACGTCAACGATCAGATCGCGCGCAAGCAGGATCAGGTGGCGGCGTACGAAACCCGTTTGAAGAAACAATTCTCGCAACTCGAACAACTCTCGTCAGCGTTCCAGTCGCAGAGCTCGGCGCTGAGTGTGTTGGGAAGAGGCTTGAGTTCGGTATAATCACCCACAAGGAGTGCGAATATGGCCATGTCGGCGAGCGCATATGGAGCGTACAAGCGGGTGGACGTCGAGACTGCCTCGCAGGGCAAGCTGATCGTCATGCTGTTCAACGGCGCGATTCAGCGCGCCGAAGAAGCCAAACGGCAGCTCCAAAAGGGGCGGGTCGAAGGCGTCCACAACAACCTCATCCGCGCGCAGGACATCATCGCGGAATTGCGCAGCGCCCTGAACATGAAAGCCGGCAACATCGCGGCGAACCTCGACCGCATCTACGAGTACTTCCAGCACCTGCTCATCATGGGCAATATCCGCAAGGACACCAAGCCCATCGACGATTGTGTCCGCATGATGACGGAGATGCGCGACACATGGCGCGAGTTGTTCGACCAGATCTCCCTAGAGGAGCGCCCGGGCGCGCCGCAGGTGAACCTGCACGGCGCGAGCGTCATGAACGTCCAGGGATAGGCGCCGAGGGGACGCGCGAGCCTAGGCGTGCAACGGCACGAACACCGAGGTCGAGCGCTTAATGGCCGCCGGTTCTTTCGCCGAAACCTGCTCCTCGTTGAAAGCGCGGAATCGTGCCGCGGCATCGGCCTCGACGCCTTCCGGCTTCACATCCGTAACGGCGCACTTCCAGAAATCCGTTATGACAGCCGCATCCCCACACACGCGGGCGGTCAGTTCGAGCGCGTACACGGCGCCGTCCGCCTCGAAGTAAAGGACTCCCGTGACGGCGACGGCCGGATTCTTCATAGCCTGCGATTCAAGCAACTCCGCCCGCACTCCTCCGAACGCCAGCGGTTTCGCGTGTTCCCATGCGAGTCCTTGTTGCGCGAGGCTGTCCCGCGCCTCCATGAGAAACGCGACACAATTCCCGCCGGTATCCGTAGATGCGGGTTCGACCTGGCCGGGGTTCTTGGCGCGCTTTTGATCGTCTTGTTGGATCAACGCGCGCCCAGGTTCGCTGTCCGCGCTGATGTCGCGCACCATGTTCGGGGTGTCGTTCTTGAGGGCATCCAAAACGGTCGCGGCCATCTTGCCGATAGCCACAGCGTCTTTGCCATGCGTGACGCCGTGGAAGAACTGCGAGACCCAGATCGCAAATCCGACCACGATGCCCACCAGGACCAGCAGCGCGACAAGACGCCCAATCTTCGGCGGCCGTTGACGTTCGTGCCGCACTTGCCGCACCACATTGGATTCAAACATTAACCGGTTGCCCGGGTTCACACGGTTTCTTTGCATTCGTTCGTTCCCAAAACTCTGACTCCAAACGCGCCGCCACGGTTTCCGCGCATTGCACTGCGCGGCCTAGGCGCGCTGAAGAAGCTCATCCGCGTGTTCCGCCACTTTGCGGAACGCGGCCGCATGTTGCTCCACAATATCCTTGTGCATGTGTTTGAAATGCGGGATGCTGTACACCATCGACGCAATTCGTTCGGCGGCGGGCAGCGATCCCAGGGGCTGGCGCAGATCGCGTTGCGCATGCGCGTTGCGCGTCGGCGCGCCGTGCCCATAGATATCGAGATCGTTGAAGACAGGATGCAGGTGCATCGGCGTGTTGGCGCCGGGGCCGATCGGACTGCCTTCCGCGCTGACGGCCTCGCAGAAGCGCCGGATATCGAGTCCTCCGAGTTCCTCCGCGCGATACAACCCCTTCGCCGCGTACCATCCACCCATCGTCGATTGCGAATCCTTGGGCGGACGATGCGCCTTCACACCCGGACATCCTCCAAGCAGATCCCAAAAGTAGTTCATCGCCTCCTGGATCACGGCGATGCGCTCGTTGTAATACCGCAACTGCACCCGGCCCAGCGCGCTCGCAAGCTGATTGATCCGATGTTTGACGCCGCCGAACGGATAGCCCTTGAACGGCGTGAGACTCGGGTCCGTGAGATCCTCGTGGCGTTCGTAGTGGCCGAACGCGACCGCGCGTTCCCACAGAAGCCGGTTGCGCGTCATTAACATGCCGCCTTCGCCCACGACCAGCGACTTCTGCGACATCAGCGACATCGCTGCCGCGTCGCCCATCGTGCCCACGAGACGGCCTTTGTACAGGCTGCCTTGCGCGTGCGACACGTCCTCGATCACCTTGAGGCCGTGCTTGCGCGCGATGGGCAGGATCGCGTCCATGTCGCACGGATACCCGCAGTAATGCACCACCACGATCGCCTTGGTGCGTTCCGTGATGTGCCGCTCGATGTCGCCGGGATCGATGCACAGCGTTTCGAGATCGTTGTCAACGAACACGGCGCTCGCGCCAAGCGAGAAACATGGCAGCGCCGACGCCCAATACGTCACGCTTGGACAGAGGATCTCGTCGCCCACGCCCACGCCGCAGGCCCACATCGCGCTGAGCAACGAGGCCGTCCCGTTGCAGTGCGCGAGACAGTACGGCATGGCGTGGTATGCGCCGAACTCGGCCTCGAACCGCTGGGTGAGGTCGATGCCCGACATGTTGCCCGAGCGGAGCACCTCGACCACCGCCGCCTCGTCTTCGTCCGTGACGATCGGCCAATGGAACGTTTCCGGCGATTCTTTTGTGACGGCCTTCGGCCCTCCGAGCAAGGCCAGCGCGCTTGTCATGGCGAAACTCCCAATACCCGCAAACTTTCGCAGGGTAGCCCATGAGGAGCCTCAAGTCAAGGATGGGAAACCGCGCGAGATGTCGAGGCGCTTACGGACCGAAAACAGGCGCGAGGGTGTAATGGCGCCGCTCGTGCGCGGGTTCGGCGGGCAGCCAGACACTGGCCAGCACGGGGAAGTCCGAACGGTTGCGGACGCGGTACATGCCGTTGACACGGGCCGTCCTCGGGACAACCGCTCCCGCGAAATCGGCGTGCATGCTTCCCCAGAGGAAGTTGAACTGATCCGAAAGACTGAAGACGGGAAAAAACAGCTTCACGCTGGAGGGCACGGCCATCGGAGGCGTGCCGATTTCCCCGTCGAATTCCGCCTCTGTTGGGTTGTACTTCAGCAGGAGCCGGTCGGGCACATAATCCAGCGTGAGGTCCCGTACCAGGTACTCGGCGAGAATGTCGCAATCCAATGGGCTCCGCTCGAAGTCCGGCGGGTGGGCTGGGACGACACGCGTTGTTCCATCGTGCAAGGGCGACTGCGAAAATGCGACCGGTTCGAGACCCGCCTCCCGGTATCGCTGCATGAGCGTGCCAGGTAGCGGCCTGCGGCAAAGTCGAACCCCTGGAACACCAAGTCCGCCAGCAGCAGCGAACCGATGACCAGCGCGAGGTTGAACAAGCCGTTGCGCAGCCTTCTCATCCGGGGATCCTTCGAGTGCGGCAAGTCTCTTCGATCATAGGAACCGGCGCAACCGGTTCGTGAAATTACTTCCCGGATCTGAGAGTTACTACATTAGCGGCAGGCTGGGCGCGGACCGCGAACTGGGCGGCGGACCTATGCTATCATCCGCCCGGAATCGAAACCGGCACCGTATAACGACAGGCGGGTACGATGGAGACCGTTTCCAAGATTCAGGGCCTTGAACCTCTGGCTGAAATACTAGCGGCGGCGCGGGCCGCCGGACGCACGGTTGTGCATTGCCATGGCGTGTTCGACCTCCTGCATATCGGCCATATCAAACACCTGCAAGCCGCGCGCCGCCTGGGCGACGTCCTGGTCGTGACCATCACGCCGGACCGCTTCGTCGACAAAGGGCCGCACCGGCCGGCGTTTACGGCGGAACTCCGTGCGGAAGCCCTCGCCGCGCTGGATTGCGTGGACTACGTGGCCATCAACCAGTGGCCAAGCGCCGTCGAGACGATCCACCTGCTGAAACCCGACTTGTTCGTCAAGGGCGAGGTTAAAGAAAAGGGTCCGCGCGACCATACGGATGCAATCTCGAAGGAGGAAGAGGCTATCCAGGCCGTGGGAGGACGGCTGCATCTCACGGAAGAGGACACCTTCAGCGCATCCTCTCTCATCAACCAGCACATCGACGTGTTTTCGCCCGAGGTCCGGGCTTATCTTGAAACGTTCCGTTCCCGGTACCGTGAAGAAGACATCATCGGGTACTTGCGCGATATCGCGAAGTTGAAAGTCCTGACCATCGGCGAGACGATTATCGACGAATACTGTTTCTGCCACACACTGAACAAGGCCAACAAAGACCCCATCCTGGCCGCGAAACTGCTTCGCTCCGAGAAGTATCTCGGCGGCATCCAGGCGATCAGCAACCACGTCGCCGGATTCTGCGGCGAGATCGGCTGTCTGACCTTCCTGGGCACGGTGGATTCGCAGGAGGCGTTCATTCGGGAGTTGCTCGATCCGAAAGTCCAACTGCACCTCCTGATGAAGTCGAACGCGCCGACCATTGTGAAGCGGCGCTACCTTGAGCATTACCTGAGCGTCAAGCTCATCGAGATCGACATCATGAACGACGAACCGCTCATTCCCGAAGACGAGGAACGGTTCTGCGACATGATCGCGACGCTCGCGCCGCGGCATGACGTGGTGATTGTGGCCGATTACGGCCATGGCCTGCTTACGGAGAAGGCTGTCCGGCTCCTTTGCGACAAGGCGCCGTTCTTAGCGCTGAACGTCCAGGTCAATCCGGGAAACTACGGATTCAATCTGGTGTCCCGGTACCCACGCGCGGATTTCGTTACCATCGACGAACCGGAAGCCAGCCTGGAAATGAAGAAGAAGCAGGTGGACATCGAGAGCGTCGCCCGCATGCTCGCCGAGCAGTTGCATTGCCGCGGCTTCCTGTTGACGCGCGGGCAGAACGGCACGCTGGGCTACGACGACAAATCCGGATTCTCGAAGACGCCGGTGTTTACAACGCGCCTGGTAGACCGGATCGGCTCGGGCGATGCGTGTCTCGCGTTGACGGCGCCCTGCGCGGCGCTCGGCGCGCCCACGGAAGTGCTCGGGTTTATCGGCAACATCGCCGGAGCCGCCGCGTGCGGCATTATGGGCAACAAGAGTTTCATTACCCCGATATCATTCTTCCGAAGCGTGAGTTCATTGATGAAATAGACCATCCGGCCAACCAGAAACCAGCAACCACAAACCAGAAACCAACCGCCCCATGGATCGTTTTCGGATCGATAGCCACAAACTCCTCTATCATGTGCCCCGGCTGAACGATTGGCTCGCGGGCAAGAACACGTATCCCATCTATATCGAGACCAGCCCTTCCGGCGCGTGCAACCATCGCTGCCGGTTCTGCGGCAAGGACTTCATGGACTACGAACGGCGGTTTCTCGAATGGGACGTGTTCAAGCTCCGCATCGAAGAAATGGGCCGGCTCGGTGTGAAGAGCTTCATGCATGCGGGCGAAGGCGAGCCGCTGCTCAACGAGCATCTCGAGGACATGGTCCGGCACGGAAAGGCCTGCGGTATCGACGAGGCCGTCAACACCAATGCCGTCCTGTTGACGCCCGACCGCGCCGTCCACATCGTGCCCCATTGCGAGTGGATTCGCTCGAGTGTCGATGCTGGGACCGCCGAGACCTACGCCACGCTTCACCGGACGCGCCCGAAGGACTTTGACACGGCGATTAGCAACCTGGCGGAAGCCAATCGGTTGCGCAAGGACCACGGCTGGCCGTGCACGCTCGGTATCCAGATGTTGCTGCTGCCCGAGAACCGCGGCGAAGTGACGACCTTGGCCGAGATCGCGCGCGATATCGGCATGGACTACTTGGTGGTCAAACCGTACTCGCAGCATCCGCAGAGCAATACGCGCGAATACGAAGACATCCATTACGAGCAGGACCTGGCCCTGCAAGCCGAAGTCGAAGCGATGAGCACGCCAACGTTTAGTGTGATCTTCCGCGCTTGGGCCATGCGCAAGTGGGACCACACCGAACGCGGATACAGCCGCTGCAACGCGATGCGGTTCTGGACCTATATCGATGCCGCCGCCAACGTCTGGGGATGCTGCAACTATCTGAAAGACGACCGCTTCTATTGCGGCAACCTGTACGAGGAGACCTTCGAACAAGTGTGGGAGGGGGATCGGCGCCAGGCGATGCTCGCCTGGGTCGAGAACGAAATGGACACCTGCCAATGCCGGGTCAACTGCCGCATGGACGAAGTCAACCGGTATCTCTGGGACCTCAAACACCCGCCCGGCCACGTTAACTTCATCTAGGCCTGTTCCTTAGTGGCTCTCTGCGGGTTTTCTACGTAGTGCGCCCTGAGGAAATCAGGCTTTCCTTCGGATGCTTCAATTCCGGCATTTGCTTATCGTGTCTATGCGGTTTGCCTCCACGCTGCTCATCATCTGTGTTTTCAGGGCTGTCACCAGCGGGGAGGTCGATGTTCGGACGCTGTGGAGTAAGGAAGGTCGTGCGCCTAACATACTGAGGGAGGTTTCAAACAATGCGTCATCTGAGTTTTCGTCCTCTTGTATTCTCACTGATTGCCCTGGCAGCGGCCGGGGCGCTCGTGGGGTGTCCTCCGGGTCCCGCGGCGCCGCAGATTACGACCCAGCCGGTTTCGGTCACGGTTAATCTCGGCGGTTCGGCGACGCTCGCGGTCGCGGCCAGCGGCGACGCACCCTTGAGTTACCAATGGCAGAAGGACGGCGTCGACGTTGCCGGAGAGACGGCACCCACGCTCAACATCGCCTCCGCGCAGCAGTCTGACGCCGGCTCCTATGCCTGTGTCGTGACCAATAGCGCCGGCAGCGCGACCTCGAACGCGGCAACGGTTACCGTGAATCTTCCCTCGATGGTTGTCTCGCCGAGGACTCAGGTCATCGATGCCGACGGCGGTTCGACCACCTTCAATGTCGAGAATACCCAGGCCGGCACCACGATGAACTGGACCGCCGCGGTGGATGCCGCAGACGCATGGCTGACCGTGGACGATCCCGCCAGTGGCACGAATAACGGCCCCGTCACAGTCTCCGCCGGACCGAACCCGACCACCAGCGATCGTGTGGGCCACCTCATCGTGAGCGCCCCTGCGACCGCGGGCAGCCCCTTCAGCGTCATGGTGACGCAGTTCGCCGGGGCCGCTCCCGCGATCACCACCCAGCCGGCCAGCCAGACCGCGAAGGGTGGCGATGCTGTGACCTTCGCAGTCACGGCCACCGGCACGCCCACGCTGAGCTATCAGTGGAAGAAGGGCACGGCCAATATCTCCGGCGCTACCGCCGCCTCGTACACCATCGCCGCGGTGCAGAACACCGATGAAGGCAGCTTCTCCTGCGTCGTGACCAATGCCGTCGGCTCGGCCACCTCGGACGCCGCCACGCTGACCGTTCTGGCGAAGCCCGTCGCCTCCATTAACGTCAAGGGTCTGAATGCGGACGACATCGCCGCTGCCGGCCTCGAAACGGAACCTTCGAGCGGCCTGTCCAACGTCGGCGCCGGCACGTATGTGTACCTCGAAGCCGAAGCCAGCGATCCCGATGGCGATGACGTAACGTACGCGTGGTCCCTGATCTCGAAGCCCGCAGGCTCAGAAGCCGCGTTCCTCGACCCGAATCCGGAGTTCGATCCGGAAGCGGTATCCACCGTGGCGTTCAAGACCGACCTTGTGGGCGCGTACGTCGTCCAGCTCAGCGTCGATGACGGGACCGCCAGCAAGGGCATTACGACGATCACCAAGTCCATCAACGCCGGCGAGTGGGTCGGCGCGGGCATCGTCAAGAAGGACGGTTCGGGCATCACGGGCAGCACCTGCACGGGCTGCCACAATCCGACCAACGTTCCAGCTCCGGACAAGTTCACGCCGTGGCGCGAGACGGGCCACGCGACGTTCGCCGCAAAAGGCGTAGACGGCGAAGTCAGTTCGCACTATGGCCCCAGCTGCCTTGCCTGCCACACGGTCGGCTACGATACGGCCACGGACAACGGCGGATTTGACGATGTAATGACGGCGCTCGAATGGACGTTCCCGTCGCCGATGCAAGCGGGCAATTGGGACAGCATGGCCGCGAATTATCCGGACCTCGCCAAGCTCGCCAACATCCAGTGCGAGAACTGCCACGGCCCGGCCAGCGAACACCCCGATGCGGCATTCCTTGCCGACAAGAAGATGGACGTCTCGATGAATGCCGAAGTCTGCGGCCTGTGCCACTACGGCACGCATCCGCAGCTTGACGAGTGGAAGCTCAGCGGCCATTCGGACAGCGCGTCGATGGCGTTCACCTACCCAATCGGCGCGAGCCGCGCGGCATGCGTGAAGTGCCACTCGGGACTGGGCTATATCGACAACGCCGAAGGCGTGCCCCAGGCGAGCCAGCGCACCAGCAAGCAGATCATCTCCTGCGCGGTGTGCCACGATCCGCACGATTCGACCAATCCCGAACAGTTGCGCGTGTACGACGCGGTCACGCTTCCGGGCGACGCCGCCCCGCGCACCGGGTTCGGCGCGTCGGCCACGTGTATGAGTTGCCACAACGGCCGCGTTACTCCGGCTTCGGCGACTGCCGCGTCTCCGGGATTCACCCACTACAGCACGGCTTCGGAAGCGCTGCTGGGGCTGAACGCCATTAAGTTCGGTGTGGACACGGATCTCGAATCCGCGCACATGACGATCAACGTGACGTGCACCGAGTGCCACATGGCAGCCACTCCAGGCAACCTCCGTGACGGGGTCCACACGCCGGGGGAAAAGGAAATCGGCGGCCACACCTTCCACATCACGTTCGAGAAGGAAGGCGATCCCGATGACGGCGTGCAGAACGTCGCCAATGCCTGCGGCGAATGCCACGAAGGCCTGACCGACATCAATCGCCAGGCCCGCGGCGACTACGACGGCAATGGTACGGTAGAAGGCGTTCAGGACGAGGTCAAGGGCCTGCTCAACCTCGTGCTGGAGCAAATCCTTGCTGGTGGCGTTACCCAGTTGCCGAGCCATCCGTATTGGGCGTGGGGCAGCGTTCCTGCCGAGAAGCTCACGCTCCTCGAACAGGCGGTCTGGAACTACGCCATGGTTCAGCACGAAGGCAGCTACGGCATCCACAACACGGCTTACTCGGTGGGCCTGTTGCAATTGACCTACAAGCAACTGACCGGAAATGATATTCCGGGCGCGTACCTGCGCTACTAGTTCCTAGTTCAATCCGCGCGCGGCGAACTCGACGTTCGAGTTCGCCGCGCGCTGCTTTTGGTGGAACGGCCGATCTCGTGATCCTGAGAGCATGTGAACAAATGGCAGGTATCTTCACGTGAGGTCTGGCCGTGCCTGTCATCCTGAGAGCGTGTGAAGAAATACCAATGTCTTGCGCTTTCCTTTGTTGGCTTTGCCCTTTCTGTCATCCTGAGAGCTTGTGAAGAAATGACAAGGTCCCGCAATTTCTTTTCTCGGCTCCGTCCTTCCTGTCATCCTGAGCGCAGCGAAGGATCTGGCTATGCGCATAGGCCTCTTATGCTTATGAGATCCTTCGCTGCGCTCAGGATGACAGGCAATACGTGGCCGCATGGCAAAGAGCCCGCGTCTTGCGATCCTTTCACAACCTCTGAATTCCTGCGGACTCCAATTGAAAGACCCTCTTCACTCCGTAGTTTCCCCGGAATAAGGCGCTATAGATCGGTGTTTTCCCTGTTGCGGGAACGGGGGTCTTTATCGTATTCTTCCTATCATTTCGTTTGGGCATAGTAGTGCTGTGGCGGCCGGTATGTCCGTCCGCGTAGGCCGAGTGCGTAAGGGATATTGAACGAGGGAAAGGCGGCGGCAATGATGAAGACAGTACGAAAGGTATCGTGTGCAGTAGGGTGTCTGGCGGTGGCTCTGCTCCTGGCCGGATGCCCGGTGGTTACACCACCAGCCGTAGTCGTAACCGTGATTCCGGCTGCGGCGACTCTGGAAGTCGGCCAGACCATCAGTGTGTCTGCCGAGTCCTCGTCGACCGCGGACACGAATTTCACGTGGACGACCAGTGACGCAAGCGTCGTGGCGCTTAGCGCAAGTTCCGGCACGACCGTGACCGTCGAAGCCAAGGCCATCGGCTCGGCCACCATCACCGCAAAGGGCAACTCAAGCAGCAAGATGGGGTCGGCCGTCATTTCCGTGCCGACGCAGCCCGGCGAGGGTGAAGGCGAAGGAGAGGGCGAAGGCGAGGGCGAAGGTGAGGGCGAAGGTGAGGGCGAAGGCGAAGTGCCGCCGGTTATCATCCCGGGCGCCAAACTGGCCCCCGGCCTTAACGTCGCGGTCAGCTCCGTGGTCGTTCCTGCCGACATGAAGCCTGAAGTGACCATGACGATGACGGACAACAAAGGCAACCTGATCGCCAAGAGCGAACTCGGCGATGTTCGGTTTATTCTGGACTATCTGAAGCCGGCGCCGAAAGGCGGATCGAACCGCTATTACAGCTATACGACGTCGACTGAAGATCCCGACAGGGTTCCGAATTCCGGCGACGAAAAGACCCAGGCCACCTATGACAGCGCGCGCCTGAACGGTGTCACGCAGAATCCCGATGGCACGATGGTCTACAAGTTCGCCAAAGCCCTCCCGGCGGACTATAACAAGTCCCTGACTCACCAGTTGGGCGGCCAGATCACGCGCAACTACGTGGTCAACGGCGAAGTCTATCCCGCGAATCCCATTTTCACATTCCGCCCCGATGGCGCGGATGTGTCCGAAGTGCGCGAAGTGGTCGAGACGGCCAAGTGCAACGATTGCCATACGCGCCTGGGCCTGCACGGCGGCAACCGCCGCGAGATTCAGCTGTGCATCCTGTGCCACAGCACCCAGACTGCCGACGCCAACAGCGGCAACACAGTCGACATGCCCGTCATGATCCACAAGATCCACATGGGCGAGGGCCTGCCGAGCGTCGAAGAAGGCCATCCGTACCAAATTATCGGATTCAACAATTCCGTGAACGATTACTCCGAGGTCGTGTTCCCGCAAGACATCCGGAACTGCACCGTTTGCCACGACGATGGTAGCAAGGCGCTGGCCGATGGCCAGAACTACCTGACCAAACCGACGCAGGCCGCCTGCGGCGCCTGTCACGACCGGACTTGGTTCGGCGATCCCGCGGCTACGCCGGATGAATACGAGAACCATCCGTACGACTTCAATCAGCCTGACGACAGCAAGTGCACCATCTGCCACAACGCCAGTGGCGAAGGTGTGGCGCCGGTGCTCGAGGCACACATCACCCCGCTGAAGAGCGCGGACGCTCCCGGCCTGTCGGTTGACATCGACGAGATCGCCGTCGAGCCGAATAGCGGCACGCTGTCCGTGACCTTCACCGCCAAGAAGGGCGACGGTACGCCCTACACCGACCTTACCAAGCTCGATCGTCTGGGCTTCATCGTCGCATGGCCGACGACCGACTATACGTCGTCGCTGTCCGAATCGCCGCGCGGCCGTTCGGCGCCTCCGGGCGTGTTGAGCAGCACGACGAGCGACACCGGCCAGTACACCTATACGTTCAAGGGTACGCTGCCGACCGGAGTCTCCTACAGCTTCGGCATTGGAGTTACGGGCCGCGTAGCTTTCACGCATGACGGCGTGACCGAAGAGCAAGGGATCGAGTCAAATAACATGATGTACTTCCGTACGGATGGCGGCACGCCGGAGCCTCGCCGCGATGTCGTGGACGACGCCAAGTGCAACAAGTGCCACGACGATCTGCGCGCCCACGGCGAGCAACGCGTCGGTGTGGATCTCTGCGTGATGTGCCACCGCACCAACGCTTCGGCCGCGGAAGGCGACTCGGCGGTTACGATCAACCTTAAGGACATGCTGCACAAGTTCCATACGGGCGAGGAACTCGAGAACGAGTTCGCGATCGGTTCGTTCGTCGCGAACGATGTGCGGTTCCCAGGCGACCGCCGCAAGTGCGACATCTGCCACGTCCCCGGAGCCGAGCAAGTTCCGCTGCCCGATGGTGTACTGCCGACCGTAATCTCGAGAAGCGGCACGGTGCTTGACACGATTCAGGCGACGCGCGCGGCCTGCACGACGTGCCACGACGGCCTGCTGCCGAACCTGCATGCGATCCTGGCTACTACGCCGGATCCGGATAACGTCGAGACCTGCGCGGTCTGCCACGCGGCTTCGGCGGATTTCGGAGTTAGCGCGGTCCACAAGATTCCGAACTAAGGCAACCAAGTAACACGCGTGAAGGGTGTGGGCCTCGCAATGCGAGCCCACACCCTTTGCTTTGTGCGGAGTGTCGCGCGGCGCGCGGTCTTGGGCGCGGCGCGCGATAGACAGCGTGGCCTGCGCACCGGATGCGGCGGCTGCGGGGCGCATGGCTGGGCCCTGGGATGCGGAACCGGAGATGAGCCGGAGCCAACCGAGCGCAGTATTAGGGTGGGACTAAAATCGCCGTAGATTGAGACCGCCTGGATGACGCATTGGACGGATATCGTGGGAGTCACCGCGCGCCGGGCGCCGCGCAAGAAACGCGCGCGCGGAGCGCAGCGGTTTCTCATCCATAACCAATTGCTCGGCGCCCGCCTCTACTTGTACTCGCTGGCTCGGTTCGCTGTGGTAGGGGTTATCGCGGCGGGGGCCTTGTTCGCCAAGTACGTCGTCGGGGTGGAAGACCTCGATATTCCCCACCTGCTAGGTGTCGCGGCCATGCTGGGCATGTACAACTGCGCCGTGTTCTTCATGATCCGCCCTCTGCGAGATCGCGAACGCGCAGAGATCGCCTACTCGCTCCTGGCCGGAATCATGCATGCCACCATCATGCTCGATTTCGTCTTCCTTACGCTCGCGCTCTGGCTCGTAGGCGGGGCGAGGTCGCCGTTCCAGGCCTTTTACGTGTTCAACGTCATCTTGGCGAGCGTCCTGCTGACGCGGCTGTCCGCGTTCCTTCATACCGCCTTCGGCTACTTGCTCCTCGCGCTGCTCATCGTGGGCGAATGGCGCGAATGGATCCCGCCGTTCAATCCCGTGGGCGCCACCTTCGGCCCCGATAAGATCGACGGGCGCATGGTCGTGACGCTGCTTGCCGTGGACGGCTTGCTGTTTGCGCTGTCCGCCAGCATATTGACCAGTCTCACGCAAGTGCTGCGCTCGGGCGAGCGCGAACTGCGCGATGTCAACGCCGCGCTCGAACATCTTTCCGCCATGCGCCGGGATTTCCTCCAGATGGTCTTGCACGATCTCAAGACGCCAATCGTAGCCGTGACGCAGCACCTATATAACCTGGACGCGCAACTGCACGAGCGGCTGTCGGACGTCGAACAACGATGGATGGACCGGTGCCGCGTCCGGCTGAAAGACCTTTCGGCGCTCCTGAGCGACTTGCAGGTCCTGGCGCTCCTCGAATCCGAAACGTTGCAGAAAAAGAAGGCCGTCCTGGACCTTCCCGTCTTGCTGGCGGCGCTGGTGGCCGAGGCCCAGGACTTGGCCCAGATGCGCAACCACACGCTCGAACTCGAAACGGCCGGCCCGCTGCCCGTAGTCCGCGGCATCGAACGGCTGTTCCGCGAAGCGGTGTCTAATCTCATCACGAACGCGATCAAGTACACGCCGTCGGGCGGCCGGATTGTCGTGCGCGCGAACGCCGTCGAGGACGGCGTCTGCATCGAAATCCAGGACAACGGAATCGGCATCTCGATCGAAGATCAGCGCAGGCTCTTCCAGGAGTTCGGACGCGTCCGGCCCAAGACCGGCGAGGATGTCGATACGACCGGCAGCAGCGGCCTCGGCCTGGCCATCGTCCGCCGCGCCGTCGAGTTGCATGGGGGAACGGTCGAGGTTGAAAGTGAACTCAACCACGGCAGCACCTTCCGAATGATTCTGCCGGCGGAAGAGTAACCGCGGCGAGTCAATAGGCCGGCGCTCTAGAGAATTTTAATGTTGAGATGCAGTATATCCGCACGAAAGAAACCAACCGAGAGCATCT